>CAZMEX010000017.1:0-54263 GCA_964565415.1 uncultured Desulfobacterales bacterium
AGGAGGAGGTAAATGATCGGGAACAATAAAATACAGGAAACCAATCGTGTTGAACAAGATGATACAAATGAGTTACGGTCAAGGAGAAATTTTGTCAAGAAGGTAACAAAGATATCGGGGGCCTTTGCTGCCGCGGCCTTTTTTTTTAAGGATTTCGGCAGAATTGCATTTGCTGCTCAACGCCGTGGTACAGATTGTAAGCTTGACCCTGTCAAGCTGGAGCTGAGATTTGATGAAAAGAAATGTGCCGGGTGCAAGCTATGTGAAGTGGTCTGCAGCGAAGTCCATGAAGGTTACGCCAGTACTGTAACTCATCGAAACAGAGTTGTTTTGAGACCACTCCTTGAATTTGTAGGTTTGAGCGGCCTTACGGCCAATGCGCCGGGCTACCCTCAAACTCTTTCTCCCACTATTTTTGCTGAATTCAGTGAAAATCATTTCTGCAGGCAGTGCATTTCACCTGAATGCATGGATGCCTGTCCTGAAAATGCTATCTATGTGGATCAAAGGACAGGTGCCCGTGTTGTTGACCCCAAAAAATGCACAGGGGTCGGGGAATGCGTAGACGCATGCCAGTTTGATATGATTCATATTAATCCGGAGACAGACATTGCTGTTAAGTGCGATCTGTGCGGAGGAGACCCTCAATGTGCAGCCTGGTGTCCCACGGGTGCCATCACGGTTAAAAAATTATAGGAAGGAGGCAATTAGAACAATGGCAAAGAAAATATACGGAAATATGGGCAAAATATTACGTGTCGACCTGACCAAAGGTACCTATGAAACAGAGGATGCTACAAAGTACTATAAGGACTGGATTGGTGGTCGGGCATTGAATCATATTTTGATTTTCAGAGGGGTGGATGTGGCCAAGGTAGACCCCATGTCTCCTGAGAATATGATAGTTATCAGTACAGGGGCATTAGGAGCAACTACCATGCCCAGTTCGGGTCGTACCCAGGCCAGTTTTATCTCACCTCATAATTTGAGCGGATGGGGCGACACCAACTGCGGAGGGCATTTTGGTCCGGCCTTGAAAACTGCGGGATATGATGCACTGGTCATAACTGGCAAATCCCTAAAACCAGTCTATATATTCATTAATGACAACAAAGTGGAATTTGTGCCTGCCGGCGACTTGTGGGGTAAAGGCACCATAGATACCCAGGCCTCTTTTATCCATAAATACGGCGAGGATGCAAAGAGCCTCTGTATCGGACAGGCCGGGGAAAATCTGGTGACATACGCTTGTCTCAGGACTGAGTTAACAAATGCCATGGGACGTACGGGGGGCGGTTGTGTCTTTGGGTCCAAGAACCTCAAGGCCGTGGTTGCCCTGGGGACAAAGCCTGTTCGACTTGCAAGGCCAAAAGAGTTCCTCAAGGTGACAAAAAAGCTCAGGGATGCCATCATGGACCCAAAAATGGGAAAGGGTCATGCCTTAACTTACAATATAGCGGCGAATTACGGCACGCCCGGCTTTAACAAGCTGATCGGGGCTACTGGCATGGTGCCCATGAGGAATTGGCAAAAATGCGGCATCGACCCCAAATACGACGAGTTGATCACGGAGTGGTATGACAAGTATGGCGTCAGACGGGAGGCCTGTTTCGGATGTCCCATCCACTGCCACGCCACCTATGCCGTTAATAGTGGCAAATATCCAACAAGAGGCGGGGGACCCGAGTATGAAACCATGAATGCCCTGGGTCAGAAATGCGATATCACCGATGCTAAGGCGGTCCTCAAAGGAAACACCATGTGTAATGATTACGGTCTGGATACAGTTGAAACCGGAAACATGATTGCTACACTCATGGAGCTTCGTGAACGCGGCATCATTGACAAAAAATTTACTGATGGTATTAATCTTGTCTTTGGGAACCAGGATGCCATGGTCCGGATTATCCCGAAAATAGCATTGAGTGATGGCTGCGGCAAAAAGCTATCCAAGAGCCCCTACCACCTAGCCAAATCACTGGGAAAAAATGCCCTCAAGTCTGTAAACCACCAGAAAGGCATGGGTCCCACAGGGGTTAACATTGCTGCCACGGTGGGCGCGATACTATCATTTTCAGTTTCTCCCAGGGGGGCACATCATCTGTCAGGGTTACCCACGGCTGAATGGGTGAATATACCTCCTCTTGCCATCCATTGCTCGGGTGGCTATAAGGAGGCTGGAGAACTCCTTAATTATCACCCAAAAGGAAAGGCAAACATAGTAAAATATTATGAAGACCTGTTTACCATTGTGGACTCCCTTGGCATATGTAAATTTACATATGGTCACCTGCCTCTCTGGCATGACACCGTGGATAATCTTGAACTCATGTGGAAGCTTCTCATACAGGCCCTTAATGCTGCAACAGGTCTGGACTACACTAAAGAGGACCTCCTTAAGGCTGCCGAAAAATCCTACCAGATTGAACGGGCTACCATAGTCATGAGGGGAATGAGGCGCAAGGATGACATGCCCACGGACAAGGTACTTTCACCGACTCCGGGAAATCATCCGCTCAATCCCGTACCCCTGCCAGGCGTTGATCTTAAGAAGTATAATAAGGTCCTTGACGCCTACTACGACGTGCGTGGTTGGGATAAGGAGGGAATCCCAAAAGCATCACATCTGAAAAAATTAGGACTTAAGGAGATTGCAGACAAGCAGACCAAGACCCTGAGCACATAAGGACTGCAAAGACGGTATGAGAACATGCCCCTTCCCGGAAGGGTGGCAGGGCATGTTCTCTTTTATTTTTCAGTGAACGTTCACAAGATACCTCATTTCAACTCTAATAATTGGCATCTATCTCTCCATACTTAAACTCATAACATAAATACTTCACCCAGGTAAAAAAACATAGGTATCTCTATAATAATTTTAAGTTCCAGTTCCAGAGTCCCTGGCGGTTTCTCATCTTGACATTTTTAGGGACAGGTTCATGCATGGTGATAAAAAGAGAATATCCTGCTTTTTTCAATTCATTTTTTTTCTTTTTGAGATCAAGTCTCCAGTCCGGGAAAAGCCAAAAATTATTATCTATTTTAGAAACCCACGTTCCTTCTCTCATGGGGCTTGAAAACAATTTATCCTGTTTTAAATCATCTGATACTATTCTTGATACTGCCAGGGGAAAATTTGCCTGGATAACAATACCTAAAGGCAGTGGCGAGTTGTAAGGCAGAGAGAAAAAAGTCTGCTTATCAAGCTCCGGGCTTACAATAACACCTGAAAATCCCCATTTTTTTAAAAGGGTAATGGTTTCAGAATTTGCAATATTACAAAAAGGACCTGCCCATACATTTAAACCTTTTAATGTTTTGAATAAGGTTTGTTGCCAAAATGTATTTAAAACAAATTTACGCGCCCCCTTTTTTAAAGCCTTTTTAACTGCTTGCTCAAGGTCAGGTTCCTCACCGGGGAAAAGCACAGGAGGCAGCCATAACCACGCTTTTTTAACAACCCTTGCAGGAAAATTATCTATATCGCTTAAAGACAACCACAAAGCTTGATCTCCGGGGAATCTGTCTTTTTTAACTATTTTTCTTTTGAGAGTCATGTCGATTGGTCTTAAGGATGGTTGAATAATCTTATGTTTTGTTTTTTGAACCTTGGAAGCAAGTCCTTTTTTCAAGGGTCGAATTTTTACTTTATCAATCTTTCCAAATTCAGCTTTTAATTTATCAATTAAAGATTGGATGGCAGATTCTTTACGATCTACTATAAATACACTTGTGCCTTTTTGAATCTTGCCCTTTGTACTTTTATTAAAATAAAATTTGCCCCTTTTGGGAATTGCCCTTGTTACCCTTTCCATTGTATGCCCCTTGTCATCTTCATACCCTACCCTTAAGAGATCACCATTAAAAAGGCTTTGCCGTGTAATAAAGTGTGGCTCGTGCCGAGATTTAATTCTGCCTGCAAAAAGACCTGATCCAGTCTCAGAATCATGTTTTAAAGGGCTTTTAACATTCTGGGGAAGAAGATTATAATGATCTGATGGCCTTCCCATGGCATATTCAAGGTATGAAACAGCCTCTTTTCTCTTTTCAGACTCAGCTCCGTGATCCCTTAACATTTTATACCCTTTTACAGTATAAAAAACATAATGGGGGGCTTTTTTCCTGCCTTCAATCTTCCAGACAGATACTTGGGGAATATCCTTTAGTACCTTTGCAAGAACATCAACACTGAAATCAAGGCATGAGAAGAACCTCTGGCTTTTTTGATTTTGTTCATAAACCCTTCTGCACGGCTGCACACACCTTCCCCTTAAACCGCTTTTACCGCCAAACCATGAACTCCAATAACATCTGCCGGAAACTGCATAGCACAATGCTCCATGGACAAAAATCTCAAGCTCCAAACCAGAAGGAGCTTTTGAAGCCATTAACTTGATTTCATCAATACTAAACTCCCGGGGCAATACAACCTTATCAAATCCGATTTTTCTTGCTGATGCAAGTGCTGAAGGAGAAGAGCAATTACCTAAAGTTGAGAGATGAATCTCCCCTTTAAAAGAAGATCTTTTAATAAGTTTTAAAACTGCTAAGTCCTGGACTATAAAGCCGTCGCAAGGGATATAGTTTACAATTTTATCCAATATTTTAGCAATTTTATCTCTCTCACCATCTTTAATAAGAGAGTTAAAGGCAATATAAACCTTAACTCCTTTAGACTTTGCAAAGAGAGTAAGGCGGGAGAGTTCTTCAACACTGAAATTATCAGCTTCCATGCGGGCTGAAAAAATCTTCAACCCGCAATATATTGCATCTGCACCTGCTGCAATGGCTGCAAAAAATGAGTCTGTATCACCTGCCGGAGCAAGTATTGATGGTTTTTTATTACCAATATTATTATTCATCGGGTAAATCCAGTGTGACTCCTTTATATGAAGCATTTTGCGATTTAGTAAATCCTTTGATCTCAATTTTTTTCCACAACCCATCTGCACTATAGCAGTCCCAGCCCCAGCGCAGCCATTTGAGTAAGAAAAAAGCAATCCACAATGCCCATGCCAAAATCAGAACTCGGTAAACTATCATGGATAGAGAAAAAATCACAGGTTGCGGGAGAATATTATTTGCAATATCCTGATACCATTTTAAAAAATGATCACGGGAACCATTACCGGCAATTTGCATGTCAGGATAACCAAGAAGACCATTCTGGATACCATAGAATAGAACCACTACTGCAAGCAGTGTCAATGCCGGCAAGATAATCTGGACAAAATCAAATGTTGCATCAGACATTTTTTTCCCGTTCTGCTTTCTGAGACCAAGAGCAATAAGCCAGAAAACCACAGGCAGAGCTGCTAAAAGAGATGCTTGTGTTAAACCCAGACCAAGTATAAACCAGTGATAACTCTTTAAAGGTGTTATTTTTAATCTGCCAAGCCCTAGGGAGAGGAAAATCAACACCAAAACATAACTCCAGAACAACACGGCAGGTCCAACATAGGGGCCTTTACAAAAAAGTATCCATCTGTTTTGGGGCATTTTTACAGATATGTGTGAATCCACGCTCTCAATTCCAATATCCACTTTGGATGCTTTATATCTCCAGGTTATATTCTTTGATGTTCGCCAGGCAATCCTAATCTTCTGTTTTCCCGGCACCAGGCTCAAAATCACCTTATCTCCATCCTGGCTCAAGGGCTGTGACTTTTCATTAATCATCAAACTTAATAACTTTGAACCAGCCGGCAATGTTATGGCATGCCTGCTTCCCCGGCTGGATCTTATGTTCAACTCAAGCTCTGCATTGGTTATTCTCTTTCCAGGGCTTAATTTTAAAATAGAATTTTCTATTGTGAATGTCTGACCCTTAACTCCTTTTGGGCGTGTTATATTAATCACAACCTCTTCACCCGGCCATGGTCTGAACTCTGGAAACCATTTTCCCTCCCGGCTCTGATGATGAATAACAGGAATACCTTTAATCTCAGAATGCCACATTGTTCCAATATTTATTTTCCAGATTTCACTAAAATCAAGCGTATCAGCTGCTTTTAAAAAAAGTTTATCTTGCTTTTCAAGGGTGGATATCCAGTGAGCCCTGGTCTGTTTTGCTCCAAGTGTTAAGTGGATTTTACCATCCTTCACAGGGATGTCAGATGTCACAGATTCTCCCTTGAGCAAAGGAATTTGAAGCACCACAGCTGCTGTTGCCGGTGTTTTTCTTATGACAGATGTCTCAATTTGCCATGTAAGTCCTAGATGAAAAACCCGCGTTATTTCAACAAACTGGGGCAAAAGACCAACTTCAAAAGTTTCTGTTTTACTCTTTTTTGTGCTGATCCTTGTAAATTGCAATTGATTGTCTATCACACCATTCTCATGCAAACCCTCCACATTCCATCCATCAGCCTTAATATCAACATAGTTTGGTTTTAAAGGAAAAGGTATCTGTACACTGGTGCGAGGCGGCAGGGTACCTGCGAGCTTTATTGTGTGAATTCCTTCAGGTACCTGCACCCAGAAATAACCAGTAGAAGGGTCACGATATAAACTTGAAACAGGGTTTCCATTTAATAATACAATTTTTGGAAGCCACTGTTTATCTTTCCCGGGCAGGGGAATCGCAAGGCTCTTATACATACTGTGAACCTGTATTGCAATTACAAGCTTGTCTCGGGTTATCTCCACTCCCATGCGAGGAGTTACAGCACAATTTGGTGCACAATCAGGCTTTTCTTTTTCAACCAGCTTAGTTTTAAGCTCATTAAGCAGCTCTTTTGGAGGAAATGATGTATCAGCGCTTGCAATATCCACAGAAAGCATAACAATAATCATTAAAACCAAGGCAGTAACAGCGCTTGGTTTTATATTGGAAAAATCAAAGCCCTGGTTCTTTGAAAACTTAACTCCGGCAATCCCATAAATCAAAAGCCCAAGCAAAATAACCCGAATAAAGCCAAGGATCATATTCACTTTTGGAGAGAGGAAAACAAACTTCATTGTTTCACCTTTTTTTACAGGTCCGCTCCAGGAAAATTTTATGTTATTCCAGTTCCATGTGGGCATTCCATATCCTGTCTGGATTCTTGCATTGGAATCAAACTCATCAACTGTTATTGAAACAGCTTTTGCCTGCATACTGCCGGCATAATATGGCTTTTGACTGACACTCTCCATGACATCCATTGCTTTTTGTTCAAGTCTCTGGCTTCTTGTTTTTGCTCCACCAATATTCTGTGCTACTCCTGGTGCCCTTGATAAAGCATTTGACTTTTTCTTAAGAGGTTCAGGTGCTTTAGCTCGTTTTTGCAAACTTCTATCCATTGCCTGCCATGAATATTCAAGCTGGGGATACATTCCACGCTTTATCTGATCCACCATAAAAGGCAGGCTGATAACAATCAAGCTTGCAATACATATAAGACGGTAATTATTAATAAGCGAGAATACTTTACCTCTGGGAATAACCTTTAAGAGAGCAAGGGCTGCAAGTATGTGAAGCCATACCCAGCATGGGGCACCTGACTCATGCTGAATTAATACAAGAACAACCAGGGCTGCACAACCCCATTTCCATGATTTCAGCCTTGCCACACCAAGCGAGATTATAAGCACTAAAAAAAGATCAAACAGAGTCCAAGATTTCAACCATGTACTTCTGATATTATCAATGCCGGAGGCATCAAACAAAGACCATCCCGGAGGCAGGTTTATCTCTCCTGAAACAGAATGAAAATCACGATCCCACCCTGTTACAGGGATTAGGCCTGATTTATTGATTCTGCTTTCTGCCATCATATTAACATTGCCATAGCGCATTTCAATACCAGCTTTGCCTGAATCATCAAGTTTGGTAATAAATTGCTCTTTTCCATTTAAAACAACTCGACCGGGATCAACAGGCGAATTTATATTTAAGCGCCAACCCGTTGTCATTGTACCTGAAATATTATCTCTAACAGAAAACCCCTTCCCGTCAAAATCCAGCCATAAAATTCTTCTAAGATTCAGTTTATCAGGTACAGGCTGTGGATCTCCGCGTTTTTTCTCTTCAAACATCATAACATCTTTAGATGACATCAAATATGCCGGGAAAGATTTCCATGCCTGGGGCATGTTTGTCTGCTGGGGGTCAATTTGAGCAGGACCTTTAATGTCAACAATGCGCAGATAGTTATGGGGCTCAAATGACCATATCTCTCTTTTGGTTTTAAAACTTCCAATGATAGTCCGGGACAAAGTTTTTGCCTCGCCCTTGTGCCTTAAAATAACCTTTATCTGCCATTTTCCCGGTCTTGCCTGTATAAGCAGGGAGCCGCTCTCCTCAATTTTAACAGGCAACCTGCTTTCAAGCCTCACAGGGATAAAATCTCTGGTTCCAATCTTACCAATGCGTACTTTTCTCTGCTTGCCTGAAATATATAGATCAAGGTTAGTCACGACCTGCATGGGGATGCTGTCTTTTATCAGACGATGAACCTGGACTTCACATCGGTCTTCTCTCTTCTTTTTTTCAATCCCATCCTTGCCATGTTTCAGCCAGAGTTTCCCATTTTTATCCATACGGGGGAAATCTATTTTTTTCCCATTAACAGACAGATCAATTAAACCACTTTCAGATGGTATCTGAACCCATTCAGGATGTCGGTCAAAATAAAAAACTCCTGTTATCACATATTTGCCCGGCTTTTTAATAAGAACCGCAGGCTGTGCTTCTCTTTCACCCACAAGCCACTGCTTCCCATTAACCTTAACCTTATCAGGCCAGAATTTATTATTTCCCGGAAGTTTAACCCAGACATCTTCTGAATACACTTCCCACTCTTGAGAAAAGAGAGCATCTTTCACATTAAAGCCAAGCTTAAGTTTTGATGGCCAGGAACATATTTTTTGCGAAAGGTGGTTAAAAATCAAGGGGCAATCTTTCTCTTTTGCTTCACCATGCAACACCCAGTTGATCCATGGTTTTAAAGAGTCAGGAACTTGATTCCGGGGTAAAGGTTTAGCATAAAGCGATGTTGTACACAATAAAACAAATAAATAAATGATAAACTTTTTCATGATTATCTCCAAGTGTAGATAATATTTACTATTTTCAGACCACTTAAGAATGTATAAAAATTATGTGATAAAAGCAAGAATTAAAGAGAAGGTCACATGCCGATGATTCAAGGTTAAGATGCGCCATGACAATGATTTTAGATTGAACAAACTATCTGTTTGATTGAACTCTTTTTATCATGTTATCAACACTCTTTGTTGCATTCACTATAGTTAAATGAACTTTTGGATGCTTATTTTTAAAAACTCTGAATATTTGATCTGCAAAAGCCTGTCCAACCTGAGTTACATCTTCAAAATCCAGAACTACCTCAAGAAACCTGTCAAAACGTGATATAAGACGTTTTGCCTGGGACCTTGACAATAACAACTCTCCCTCATGTTCCATAAGCTTAACAGGGATACGAGTTTTGTGGAAACTCGGGTCTTTATCAGGGTCTGCGTATTCGTTAAAAATATCACCTGACTTTGTTGAAGAGTCTTTTCTAATTTTCATTACAACAGCTGTACCATATAAAATAAGCCTATTTAAAATGATAGGTTAACTAACTTAATAAAAAGAGTTTTACTCAATTCCCTAGAAAGTCTTTAACCCATTGGTTTTTTGGTGATTTAACAAGTTGATCAGGAGTACCCTGCTGTTCAATTGCCCCCTTGTTCATGATTATTACAATATCTCCTGCTGCAAATGCTTCCTCGTGGTCATGGGTGACAAAAATGGTTATTATGCTCAGCCGTGAAATGATCTTAGTCAGCTCTGCCAGGAGGTGCTTTCTTAACACCTTGTCAAGGGAGCTTAAAGGTTCATCCAGCATGAGCAGGCTTGGATTTGGAGCAAGGGTCCTTGCAAGGGCAACTCTTTGACGTTCTCCTCCGGAAAGTTCATCAATGTGCCGCTGGGAAAAGCCGTTAAGACCTGTCATTTTCAGCATTTCATTAACTCTGGATTCAATTTGAGTCCTGGGCACTGCTTTAATTTTCAAACCAAAGGCAATATTATCAAATACATTGAGATGGGGAAAAAGGGCAAACTCCTGGAACATCATACCAAAATTTCGCCTGTGGGCAGGATAGTGATTCATTGACTTACCATTAAACTCTATATTGCCTGAATCCTGGGTTTCAAGACCTGCTATAAGTCGCAACAGCGTAGTTTTTCCACTTCCCGAAGGACCAAGCACTGATAATTTTGTCCCCCTGGACAATTTCAGATTAATATCCTTTAGGACCAGGCTTTCATCAACATATCTTTTATTGATGTTCGTTAATATAAGCTCATCTGGTATAAACCCATCTGGGACCTGTCCATTGTCAAATTTATTTCCCATTAGAATCCTTCTGAGTTTTCTTCTCTCAAGTTTTCAATTACAACAAACCCGATTGCAGTCACTATCATCAATATAGTTGCAATTGCCATTGCCTGTCCATAATTCATTGCTCCGGGCTGCCCTAAAAATCTATAAATTGCAACAGGTATTGTTGGTGTTTCAGGTCTTGCTGTAAAAATGGTTGCTCCAAATTCACCCAGGCTGATGGTAAAGGCAAAAATCGAACCTGCCACAAGGGATTTTGAAATAAGAGGCAGGTCAATTGTTTTAAATATTTTCAAGGGGGATGCTCCAAGAATGGATGCAGCTTCTGATAAATCTTTGGGTATGGACCTCAATGCCGGTAAAATTGATCTTAACACAAAGGGGAATCCAACCAGTGCATGGGCAATGGGGATTAAAAAAACAGAGGTTCTCAAATTAAGAGGTGGCTTGTCAAGGGTGATGATAATACCAAAACCCAATGTAACAGCAGAAGTTGACAAGGGCAGCATAAAAATAGGATCAAAAAAAGATGTCAGATTACCTTTTATATTATCGTCAAAATACCTTATAAAAAGAGCTGCACATAAACCGGTTATAAGAGCTATTACCAATGCTGTACCGGCAAATAAAAAAGAGTATTTGATTGCATTAAATGGTGGAATATAAAATATTGAGTCTGATCTGTTTTCAAAAATAGCTCTATAAAATATGAATGACATCTCACCATCATGGGTTAAAGACTTCATAACAAGCGCTGATAATGGGATTACACACAAGCTTATAATAAAAATTATTACACCTGCAATAATCACTTTTTCCCACCACAGCTCAGCTTTCTTAAGATTTGCCTTTTCAGCCTCTGGATAAAACTTTGCAGCCTTTTTTGTAAACAAGGTATAAACCCACATTAATATAAATGTGAACAGTATTTGAATCAATGATAGGAACGATGCCAGGGGCAGGTTAAACAAGTGTGCTGCCTGCCTGTATATCTCGGCTTCAATGGTTGAGTATGATGGTCCTCCAAGAATCAAAATTATTCCAAAACTTGAAAAACAAAAAATAAATACAAGGGTTGATGCTGCAAACAGTGCAGGCTTTAACAGAGGAAGAGTGATGTATAGAAAAACTTTAAAAGAGTTTGCTCCCAGCATTGTTGCTGCCTCTTTAATTCTGCCTTGTATACTGCTTAAAAATCCTGTGATTATCCTCAACATCACAGAAAAATTATAAAAAACATGGGCAAGAAAAATTAATAACAAAGGATGGCTGCCCTCTTTAAAACATGCCTGGAATGCTGCAGCAACAACAATTGCAGGAAGAACAAATGGAATTGATGCAAGGGTTTTAATTACTCTTTTCCCCTTAAAGCTGAAGTGGGATAAAACAAATGCACAGGGCAAAGCACAAGCAAGGGTTAAAAGCGTTGATACTCCTGCCTGCCAGAATGTAAACCACAAAACTTTCAGCATCCTTGTTGAGATCAGTATCTGATCTAAAAATCCAAGATCTATATTACCTTCCGGGAAAAAACTTTTAATGAAGATTCCTGCCAGGGGGTAAAAGTAAAAAACAGTAAAAAAGCAGATTGGTACTATTCCTGCTAAAGAATAGGGATGGACAAAGAGCTTTGTATACTTTCCTGTTTTTTTCAAAGTATCTGTTCTGTCCACTCCCTGATCCAGTGATCTCTTTGGGTATTAATCAGTCTGGAATCTAAACTTGCCGGTTCCTCTGTTATTTCAGCATGTTTTTTAAATACATCGGGCAACAGGGCTTTATTGTTTGCCGGAAAAACAAACATCTGTAAAGGAATATCTTCCTGAAACTTTTCAGATAATATAAAATCCATGGTCTTTTTTGCAAGTTCAAGGTTGGAAGTACCCTTTAAAATTCCTGCAAATTCAATCTGCCTGAATGCAGAACCATTGTCAATAACAACACCTGTGGGAGCTTTATCAAGCTTCTCTTTTGAATAGAAAACTTCAGCTGCAGGGCTTGATGCATAACTTACAACAATTGGTCTGTCTCCTTCAGACGCTGCCGTAAACTTTCCCCAATACGCCTGCTTCCACCCGTTGGTTATAAGCACATCATTGGCTTTAAGTTTTTTCCAATAATCAATATATCCGTTCTGACCAAATTCAGCTATGGTGGTCAACAAAAAAGATAATCCCGGAGAAGAAGTTGCAGGGTTTTCAACAACGGTCAGCCCTCTATATTCATCCTTTATTAAATCTGCGAGCTCAACAGGAGGTTTCTTGTTGTTTTCCTTGAACCATTTAATATCATAATTCAGGCAGACATCACCAAAATCCACAGGTACAAGCCTGTTTTCAGGATCAAGTTTCAAACTGTCATCAACTCTATCCAATTGAGCTGGAGCATAAGAGATAAACATATCTGCCTCTATTGCCCTGCTTAAAAATGTATTATCAACACCATAAAAAATATCACCAAGGGGATTATTTTTAGACAAAATCGCTTTATTTAAGGCCTCTCCTGCATCGCCAGATTTCAAAATTACAAGTTTTGCATGAAATTTCTCTTCAAAACCTGAAACAACACCTTTGCTGATACTGAAACTGTCATGGGTCATGATTGTTATAACCGGTATTGATTCTTTCTCCTGGTTTGAGCAGGCAGAAACTAATATTGACAACAGACAGATACAAAATAAAAACAACTTTATCTTCATTATTTAATCTCCAAAGTTACTAAATTCTTCTCAATATATACCATACTTCAGTCTGAAATTTTATATATCATAACAGAGTATTAAATTCATACATAGAATAAAAAACCTAGTGATTTAAGCCTCTGTTTATAACAGATATTTACTCTGGGATATAGCTTTTCTTTTAATAATGATATATGTATGTATAAAAATTATTGTGTAAAATTTAGATTAATAAAGGGAAAAAATATGTGCGGCGTTGTTGGTGTTTATAATTCTGAAAATTCAGCCTATGATGTCATGCTTGGGCTCTTTGCAACTCAAAACAGAGGACAGGAAAGCTGCGGCATTGCCATAAGCGATGGTAATTTAATTAGAAATTATAAAGGAATGGGGCTTGTAAAAGATGTATTGACTCCATCAATTTTAAAAAATAATCCCGGCAAAATTGGAATCGGTCATGTAAGATATCCCACCAGAGGAGTGATTGATGCTGACAACTCTCAACCCCACGTGCTTGAAACTTTGGAAGGCACTATTTTCTCCTTTGCCAGCAATGGTGATATTACAAACTATCCAACAATCAAAAATGAGCTTGAAAAAAAAGGTGTAAGGTTAAAAAGTGAGAATGATGGTGAGCTGATATTAAGATTCATTGCCTTTGAACATAAAGAAAACAAACTATCGGTAATTGATTCCATAAAGAAAATGATGGGAAATATCAAAGGTGCGTTCTCTTCTGTTTTAATCAGCAGGGATGAGATGTGGGCGTTCAGAGACCCCTACGGGATCAGACCATACTCTTTTGGAAAGACTGAAAACGGTTATGCCTTTGCATCGGAAAGTAAAGCTTTGGATATTTTAAGGGCAAAAGATATTAAAGAGGTAAATCCCGGAGAAATAATTCATGTCTCAAAAAATGGGATTAAAAGACATGAAACTGACACATTATCTTTAAGAAATGGGAGAAAGACCTGTGCCCATTGTGTTTTTGAACCTGTGTACTTTTCAATGCCTGACAGCAATCAATTTGGACTTTCAGTTTATGAAGCGAGAAAAAAAATGGGTGCGCACCTTGCTTCCTATGACAAGGATTTAAAAATAGATGTTGTAATTTCAGTCCCCGACTCATCAAATGTCCAGGCATTAGGTTATGCCCAGTCAAGAAACATCCCCTTTGAGATAGCTTTAATCAGAAACCACTATGTTGGAAGAACCTTTATCAAGCCTGACCAGGCAGGACGAGATGAGTCTGTAAAACAGAAGTTCAATCCAATAAAATCGAGGATTGAAGGAAAAAGAATAATACTTGTGGATGATTCAATTGTCCGAGGTACCACCATGAGGAAAATTGCAGGTATGATTAGAGGTGCAGGAGCAAAGGAAATTCACCTCAGGATTGCATCACCACCAGTTAAATTCCCCTGTTTCTATGGTCTTGATACATCCACAACTAAAGAGTTGATTGCAAATGCCAAACCTCCTGAGCAGCTGAGGGATTTTTTAAAAGTTGACTCTTTAAAGTATATCAGGCAGGCTGATCTGTCAAAATCTGTAAACAACAAAGATAATAATTTCTGTTTTGCCTGCTTTGACGGCAAATATCCCATTGAACTCATTGATGTGAGTTTTTAAATTTTCAAGGAAAATAGTTGAGATATAAAAAAACAAAACCCCGTAAGAAAATTCCCTTAATGCGGCCCGGTGCCAGCAAATCCTTAAAAAATATATTTAAAAAAATAGGCACCCCTGAATCCAGAGAATTTAAACCAGATCCCTTTCAAATTAAAGCTCTTGAAGCAATTAAAAAATCCGACTGCCTTGTTGCAGCACCAACAGGAGCAGGAAAAACCTGGATTGCCCAGAAAGCTGCTGAGCATATAATAGAGAAAAAAGGAAGAATCTGGTACGGCACTCCTTTAAAAGCTCTTACCAACTCTATTTACAACCAGTTCTCAAAGGTTTTTGGAAAAGAGAGTGTGGGTATACTTACCGGAGATATTAAAGAAAATTCCGATGCTGATATTGTTATTGGGACCACGGAGATCTTGAGAAATCAGCTCTATGACTCCATGTATACAGGGAAAAACATTGATTGTAATTTAATAATTCTTGATGAAGCACATTTTCTTGGAGATAAAGAGAGAGGTGTGGTGTGGGAAGAGATTATGATTTATCTCCCTTCAAGAATCCCTCTGCTGCTGCTCAGTGCCACCATAGGAAATCCTTATCAGATAGCAGGCTGGCTTGAATCTATCAGAACAAGAGAATGCAGGGTCATTGAATCATCAAAAAGACCTGTACCACTTCACCCTGTGTTCTTCCATCCCCATGGAACTCTTTTCCCACTTTTGCAAGGCAACAAACCAAGACCCCACAGGATGGTTTTAGATTTTCTTAATAAAAAGCATAAACCTCAAATTGCACAGCCCGGAAGACTGCCAAGATTTGGAGATATTTTAAAGATTCTGGACAGATACAACCTTCTTCCTGTTATTTTCTTTTTAAAATCACGGAATGACTGTGACCAGGCAATTAAACTTTGCAACAGCGAAATAATTTCAAAAAACCCCGAACAAAAAGAAAAGCTGAAACAGAGACTTGATGAGCTTGTAGCAGGCAATACACACCTTGCAAACCATAGCCAGAGAGAAACCCTTGAAACCACTGCCACGGGCGCCCATCACTCAGGGCATCTTCCAGCATGGAAAGTTGTTGTTGAAACCTTGATGGCAGAAGGCCTCTTAAATGCAATGTTTGCAACTTCAACTGTGGCAGCAGGAGTAAATTTTCCTGCCAGAAGTGTAGCAATCCTCAACTCTGACCGATTTAACGGCAGTGAATTTGTATCACTTACCCCAAGTGAATTTCAACAGATGACAGGAAGAGCAGGGAGAAGAGGCATGGATAATGTTGGATTTGGACTTCTTCTGCCGGGTAGATTTATGAATTTACGATATGTGGCTAAACTTATAAATTCACCTCCTGTTGATATCCAGAGTCAAATCAAAATTGATTTTTCCCTATGTTTAAATTTGCTCTTATCCCACTCTCCTGAGGAAATCCATCAACTGCTTGAAAAATCATTTGCATCTTATATGCTGACTGCCGGCAAAAAAAAGAAAAATTCTGCCATGACACAATTTGGTGCCGGGCTTGAATATCTATGGCAGGATTTTCTTGCACACATGGATTTTTTAAGGCTGGAGAAATTTGTAACCAAGGCAGGAGCACTTACAGAAGATGGTTTGTGGGCATCAAGTCTTAGAATCGACTCACCTCTTCTTGTGGCCCAGAGTTTAAGGGAAAACCTTTTACCTGATTCATCCCCTGCCATCCTTGCAGGCATTATGGGAGCATTTGTAAATGAGAGGGAGTTTAAGGATGATAAAGTTGGAGACAAACTTATACCTGAAAGCTTGTTATCCACTTTTATGGATTTAAGAAAAAAACTCGAACCTTTTGCAACCCATATGAAGAAAAAAGGATTCCCTGCCCCCAATCTTTATATACAACCTGCTGTGTCCCTTTATGGCTGGGCTTTGGATGAACCGTGGGAAAGTGTTACCGCGAGAACTGATTTTGCTGAAGGTGATCTTGCAAGACTTATATTAAGAACAGCAGAAAATCTAAGACACCTTACAAACCTTAAAAATACTTTTCCAAAAATTGCAGACAGCGCTGAAAAAGCAATTGAAATGATTTTAAAAGAGCCTGTTTATACATGGCATAGTTAAAGATAGAACCTTGTAAGAAAATCACAGGAGTCTAATATGGATAAAACAGCATTGATTACAGGAGCAACTGCAGGCTTTGGCAAGGCTTGTGCAAAGCTTTTTGCTTTAGATGGTTACAAACTCATCCTTACAGGAAGACGCGAAAAAATCCTTGAAAAACTAAAAGATGAACTTAAGAGTAAAACTGATATTTTAACCTTGAAAATGGATGTAAGAGTAAAAGATAAAGTATTTGCACAGATAAAAAACCTGCCAAACAAATTTAAAGATATTGATGTTCTGGTTAATAATGCAGGACTCGCCCTGGGGCTTGATCCTGCCCATAAAGCAGACATTAAAGATTGGGAGCAGATGATTGATACAAACATTAACGGGCTTATTTATTTAACCCGAGCAGTCCTTCCAGGCATGGTTAAACGAAAAAGAGGACACATTGTAAACATCGGCTCAATTTCAGGCACTTACCCTTATTTAGGCTGCAACACCTATGGAGCAACCAAGGCATTTGTAAGACAATTTTCCAGAAATCTAAGATGCGATCTTCCGGGAACAGGTATCAATGTAACAAATATTGAACCGGGACTTGCCCGGACTGAATTTTCACAAGTCCGATTCCATGGTGATAAAAAAAAAGCTGCCATGGTTTATGAAGAAATTATGCCGCTCATGCCCGATGATATCGCTGAAACTATACTCTGGTCCGTCTCGCGCCCGGCACATGTAAACATAAATAATATTGAAATTATGCCTGCATGTCAGGTTGCAGGTCCCCCTGTTATCCATAAATCCCAATAACAAAAGATCATATTTCCCCTTGACAAAGGGCAAGGTTCTATTCTATTGCATATTTCCAGATTAGAATGCTTTTTAATTGTCTGTCCTAAGTATATGAAAATCATATTCACCTATGAGATGTCAGATATCCTGATTAAGAGAGTTCTTTTTACTGATTAATTGTTAACAGCTTTAGCTAAAGCTAAATTATAGCTATACTGAATATTCACTTGACTATGGTATATTAATTTTATAATCATGTATCATAAAAGTAATATCAGATATTTTCCACAATCTTATTAAAATAAAGAGGAAGTCAAAATAGATATGACCAAAGATACAAAAAAAGTAATTTATACGATGATTAATGTGAGCCGCCAGCATGGTGACAAACAGGTTTTAAAAGATATATCACTATCCTATTTTTATGGAGCAAAAATCGGTGTGCTTGGTTTGAATGGATCAGGCAAATCAAGCTTGATGAAAATACTTGCAGGGATTGATGAGGGATTCACAGGAGAAACTATACTTTCCAAAGGTTTTACAGTTGGCTATCTTGAGCAGGAACCCCTTGTTGATTCAACAAAGACTGTAAAACAGGTTGTTGAAGAAGGTGTGCAGGAGACCGTTGACCTTTTAGAAGAATATGAAGAAATAAGTGCAAAATTCTCCGAACCCATGTCCGATGATGAGATGGATTCATTGATTGAAAAACAGGGCAAACTTCAAGACAAACTCGACCACATTGATGCCTGGGATCTTGAATCCAAGCTTAAAATGGCTAGGGATGCATTAAGATGTCCCCCCGGAGATACTAAGGTAAATATACTTTCCGGCGGCGAAAAAAGACGTGTTGCCTTGTGCAGGCTCCTATTGCAAAAACCTGACATCCTGCTTTTGGATGAGCCCACAAACCATCTTGATGCACAGTCTGTTGCCTGGCTTGAAATGCACCTGAATCAATACAAAGGTACAATCATTGCCATAACCCATGACAGATATTTTTTAGACAATGTTGCAGGATGGATTTTAGAGCTTGACAGGGGGGTTGGAATCCCATTTAAAGGAAATTACTCTTCCTGGCTTGAGCAGAAACAGGAACGATTACGCCATGCACAAAAACATGAGAGCAAACGTCAAAAAACTCTTGAAAGAGAACTTGAATGGATAAGAATGTCTCCCAAAGGAAGACAGACAAAAGCTAAGTCACGCATCACATCATATGAAGAGTTGCTTAAAAAAGATTCAGACAAACAGGATGAAATGATGGAAATTTTTATCCCACCCGGACCAAGGCTTGGAGATAAGGTTCTTGTTGCAAAAAAAGTAACTAAAGCTTTTAAAGACAAACTGCTCATGGAAAACATGGATTTTATTATTCCGCCCGGAGCGATTGTGGGAATAATAGGCCCCAATGGTGCTGGTAAATCCACTCTTTTTAAGATGATAATAGATCAGGAAAAACCAGACACAGGAGAGCTCTTGACCGGTGATACCGTTGCTCTAGGTTATGTTGATCAGGACAGGGATACACTTGATGGAGAAAAAAGCATCTGGGAAAATATTTCCGGGGGCAATGATATTATAGTTATTGCAGGCAAAAAAATAAATTCAAGGACCTATGTCTCAAAATTTAATTTTTCCGGACAGGACCAGCAGAAACAGACAAAAGTTCTTTCAGGAGGAGAGCGAAACAGAGTTCATCTTGCCAATGTTCTTAAATCAGAAGCAAATCTTCTTTTGCTTGATGAGCCCACAAATGACCTGGATGTAAACACTTTAACTGCCCTTGAACAAGCCCTTGAGTCCTTTGCGGGCTGTGCCATGGTAATCAGCCATGACAGGTGGTTTCTGGACAGAATAGCTACACACATACTTGCCTTTGAGGGAGATAGCCAGACCTTCTTTTTTCAAGGGAGTTATACAGATTATGAAAAAGACAGAAAAAAGCGGCTGGGCATAAAGGCAGACCAACCAACAAGGATTAAATACCGTCATATGACAAGATAATAGTTAACAAATATGTCAACCAAAAAATTTCTTGAAAACCCGATAGTAACAACGCACATTGCTGTCTTTCTTTTCGGGTTTTCAGGGCTGTTTGGCAAATTCTTCTCATTTCACCCAGTCTATATAGTGCTTGGAAGAACTTTCTTTGCGTCTGTTGCATTGCTGATTTTTATCTTTTTTTTTAGAAAAACAACAATAAGACCTGCTTCTTTAAAAGATGCTTTCTCATTTGTTCTCCAGGGTCTGCTTTTAGCATTTCACTGGGTTTGTTTTTTTTATTCCATTCAAATTTCTACGGTCGCAATAGGATTGCTTACGTTCTCAACCTTTCCCTTTTTTGTAACATTTCTTGAACCACTCTTTTTAAAAGAGAAGCTTTATTTGAACGACATCATATTTGCAATCTTTATTGTGTTGGGAACATTTTTAATTATTCCATCATTTAATTTTTCCAATGATCTCACCAGGGGAGGAATTGTTGGAATAATAGCTGGATTCACATTTGCTTTATTATCAATTGTAAACAGAAAAAATGCAAAAAAACTAAATCCTTTTTCAATTGCCCTGCACCAGAACTTTTTTGCAACACTTTTCCTGCTCATCCCGGCACTCCTGATCAACTCTCCTTTGCCCTTATATAAAGATATTCCTTTACTGGCAGTTTTAGGAATTTTTTTCACAGCACTTGCCCACTCTCTTTTTATCAAATCGTTGGCCGGAATAAAAGCTCAGACAGTATCAATTATTACAGGACTTGAACCTGTATGGGGGATATTATTGGCATTTTTGTTTTTCAATGAGATACCTGGTTTTAAAATTATTATCGGTGGAATAATAATTATCAGCACAACTCTCCTTGCAGGAATGAAAAATAAGCTATAGAGTGAATATTCTTAACTATAATATTTGGTGATGTCAGGTATAATGAAAAAAATCTCCATGCTTTGGTCTGCCCTATTTAAAAAAATGCTTTTGAGCAGCAATGCTGAAGTCCACAGCCTTTTATACTGGCGAACAAAAATACTCTTCTCAATTCTTATTTCAAGCACACTACTCGGATCTCTTGTTCTTGTCTTTGTTATTCCGGCTGCTATTGAAAGCAAACTCTGGAAATTACTGTTTGTTGATTCAATTGCCTTACTGATGTGTTTGTTACTCCTTATTGTACCCCGTATCAGTTATACAATTCGTGCAACCATCTTTTTATTAGGCGTATATGGAGTTGGTTTGAATATTATTTTTTCTATTGGTCTCATAAGCGGAGGACCGATCTGGATCTTTTGTTTTCCCATTCTTTCAGCAATATTATTGGGATTCCGGGCAGGAATGTTCTCTATTTTCGTCAATGCTGTTACAATTGCCATTCTAGGATATTTGATAACTTCTGATATATTAGCAGTATCATCTTCTTCTTTTTCCATACATGCAATATATGGAACATGTATAAACTTTTTATTTTTAAATGCTTTGGCTACTATCTCAATCTCTGTTCTGATTATGGGTCTGATGCAATTTGATGAAAAAGAAAAAATATTATCCAGCTCATTGGAAAAAAGTGAAAGTCTATATGATCTGATATCTGATAATGTTGCTGATATTATCTGGACAATGGATATGGATTTCAAGTTTACTTATATCAGCCCCTCTATTTTTAAACAGAGAGGGTATACAATTAAAGAAGGAATGGATCAATCATTAAATGAAGCAGTCACTCCTGACTCCTTTACCAAAGCAATGGATTTGTTTGCTGAGAGAATAAAACTAATTGAAAATAATCACCCCGATGGCTGGGAATCGATAATATTTGAAGTAGAACAATTGTGTAAAGATGGAACAACAATATGGACCAGCAATAATGTCAGATTTCTTAAAGGATCTGACAATCAACCCTATGGCATACTTGGAGTAACCCGTGATATTTCCGAACAAAAGCTTATTGAGAAAGCAAAAGCAAAAGCTGAATTACATGCCACTGAACAGAGTAAGCATGCTTTAGTTGGTCGAGTTGCCGGAAAAATGGCCCATGATTTTAACAATATTTTAGGTATAATAATGGGCAATACAGAGCTTGCACTTCTTGAATCCCAGGAGCCTGAGATACAAAGAGTTTTAAAATTAATTTTTGATCAGACCATTCGTGGAAAAAACTTAACCAAAAACCTGGTGATATTTGCAAAAGATCAAGAACCAAAGCAGGAATTCTTCATAATCAGTAAAAAAATTAAATTAGTTATAACTCTTTTAAAAAAGGATCTTGAGGGTATTAAACTTATTAATGAAGAGGAGCAAAAAATACCTCAAATATTTGCTGACCCAGGGATGATAGAACATTCACTGGTCAACCTTTTCCAAAATTCAATCCATGCCTTGAGCCTGACTGATAACCCTGTGATAATTCTCAGAACTTATTATCAGAACGACAATATCTGTTTTGAAATAGAAGATAATGGGTGTGGAATTCCTGAACAACATCTTAAAAACATTTATGAACTGGCTTTTACTCTAAAGGGCAGCATGGATGCTACAAGCTCCTATGGAACCGACATTAAAGGAACGGGTTATGGGATGTGCAATGTGAAAAAATATATTGAACAGCACAACGGCGATATCTCAGTTGAGTCGAAATTAGGCTCAGGCACAAAATTCACAATCCGGTTGCCAGCTCAAACATCCTAAACCCAGCACTGCAAATTATCATTTCAACTCTGCACTTCTTAGAGACATCTCCATGAGCTTATAACCATTATCAGTTTTAAGAAATTTAAAAATATCCTGATATAAAAACTTTTTTCCCTCTTTTTTACTATGATGAGTAATCACCAGGTCAAACAGAGGGTGTATCCAGTTTTTATAGTTCCCGCATGAATCATAATATTTTGATTTGAGATCATTGGCAAAAGATGAGATTCTTACTCCCAACGGATTATTATGGATTTCAAACTTGAGTGTTGAACTTTTCAACCCCTTGATTATTTTAAGGATAGCTTGAGAATTCTTTTTGAAAAAAAGGTCTTTTCCCACCTCACTCCACAGCTTTTTGTCATCATCCCAAAAGATAATTTTTTCAAAAGTGTTTGCTTTTAAAGAGTCAACATCATCTGCCGGGAAAAAGAGAGAAACAAGCCACTGTGTAAACTCTTTCTTAAAATTAATAAAAGAGTAATATTCTCCATTTGTACCTTTAAATGTTTCTCTTAAAGGGTTGTCTTTCTCTTTTTCAGTAATTTCCAAAGAGAACCAGTCAATATCCCTTGTATGGTTAAAATCATTAATTAAAATTTCATTTTTAGTGTTAATCACATAGGACCTGCCCCCGTCCCATTGAAAGTGTTCACAATTTCTTTTTTTAAAAGAGTATTTTTCACCATCTGGGCATAGCCTTTGAGCACCCATTAAAACCATTGCCATATTATTTCTGAAAGGCTCGGCATCACTGTAAACAGCAGGGATCACCACCTGACCGTTTTTATCAAAAAAACCCACTTTATCTAATCTTTTATCCCTGAAACGGATTTTCCCTTCACATTCACAGTCCAGATAATTGCCATGCATGTACAGGTTTTCTATCCCTATCTTTTTCCCGTTTTTCAATAAATAATAACTTTGATAACCTTCTTTACCAACCTGTTCGATCACTGCGATTATATTATTGAACTCATAAGCATCAACCATGATAAATTTTGGTGTAATTTTAACCTGGTGATCCAGATCCCTAAAACCATAAAGCTCTGATTTTTCATCGTGAAACCTTTGCCATGGTTGAGACTGTTCAGCAAAAGAAAAATTAGGATTCAGGGCAGAAATAACAATATATATCAGTATCAGTATGCGCATGATTTTAATCCTTTAATGATGGTCTGAATTATACCCTTTCAATGCTCTTATTACTCCAGCACTGCTAAAGTCAAAGAGGTCGTGCACATTTAGGTAAATATAGCTGTCAAGCTCCTCTTTTGAGAGCTTTAAAACAAATGCATCATCTTTTTTAACTGCTTTAACTTTTCCATCTTTAATATGTTTTTTTATGGTTGCTGTATTTACCGGGAAAAAAATCAGCTCCTTATCATTGCTCGATGGAATTATGTGTAAAATTGTGTATAAATCATCTTTCTCTTTTTTCAGATTTTAGAAAAACAACTGCTTTGAATCATCCATTTTCAGCTCGGACATGACTATTTGAGATGTTTCAACCTCATATCGCTTTTCAGATCTATTCCATTGAAGTGATGATGCTGTAATGGTTTCAGATTCACCCTTACCAAGGACCCTCACATAAAACATCTTATCTTCAAATTGCCAGATGCTCTCTTTTTCAAGCTCTTTATGCATTGATACTTTTTTGCCCACATAATGTTCTGATTTTATGGTAGAGCAAGACACTAAAAACAGACTTATCATTGTAAAGCAAAACAACTTTGTTATTAACTTAAACATATCTGTCTCCTTTTTTTATTCAGGTTAAGGTTCCTTCTTTATATCAGCTAATTTTAAGCGTGCGCCACTGGTTTTTATCTGAATTTAGCATACAGGAAAAAAGTAAAATTTGACATATTCCAAGAATATTTATATAGATTTAATTCCAGGTTAAATTATTTAACACTTATAAATGATTGGAGCCAACCATGGATCAAACAAGAATATTAATTGTTGATGACGAAATGGTCATTAGAGAATCGCTGTCTGCTTGGCTGGAAAGAGATGGATATATACTAGGAGCAGTATCCAGTGGTGAAAAAGCTATTGAGATATTAAAAGTAAAGAGTTTTGATATTCTACTTGTGGATATCCAGATGGATGGAATCAGTGGCATGGATGTTTTAAAACATGTTAAGGAACATTATCCAGATATTGATGTAATCATGATTACAGCTTTTGGTTCCATACCGTCTGCTGTTGAGGCAATGAAACTTGATGCATTTGATTATCTTTTAAAACCCTTTGACCCTGAAGAGCTGGGTGTATTGATACGAAAAACCATTGACCATCAGGATACAAAAAAAGAAAACCTGTATTTAAGAGAAGAGTATAGTCAAAGGAGTAGATTTGAAAGTATGATCGGGCAATCTAAACCCATGCAGGAAATTTTCAGCTTAATTGAGGATATCTGTGACACTGACAGCACAGTCCTGATAACAGGAGAAACAGGAACTGGCAAAGGGCTTGCAGCAAAGGCAATCCATTCAAACAGCAGAGTAAAAGACGGACCCTTTGTAAGTGTAAATTGTGGAGCAATTCCCAGTCACATCATGGAAAGTGAGCTCTTTGGATACCAGAAAGGTGCTTTTACTGATGCTAAAGAGACTAGAAAAGGCAGGCTGGAAATGGCAAACGGTGGAACCCTTTTTTTAGATGAAATTGGTGAGATCAGTATGCGTATGCAGATAGATCTTCTACAAGTACTTGAAGATAAAATTTTTTACAGGGTTGGAGGCACTCAACCAATATCAGCAAATTTTCGGGTCATTACAGCCACAAATGCAAATATTGAACAATCCATTAAAGAGAGAATATTTCGAGAGGATCTATACTATCGTATTAATGTCATTACATTTGTTATGCCTCCTTTAAGGGATCGCAAAGAAGATATCCCCCTGCTTGCTGAACATTTTCTCTCTAAATTTATCCAGGAAATAAACAGCGGAGTTGAAAGGATAACCAGAGATGCCATGGATGAACTTATGCTTTATGAATGGCCGGGCAATGTAAGGGAACTGTCCAATGCCATTGAAAGAGCAGTGGTTGTATGCAGAACCAGAAGTATTGCTCCAGAGGATCTTCCCATTGTAAAAGCATTGGAAAACGAACTTATGAACAAATATTTTTCTCTGCACGACATAGAAAAACGCCACATCATGCAAATACTTGAAGATACTGAGTGGAATATCTCAAAAAGCTCTTCCATTCTCGGGATTGACAGATCAACACTATACAATAAAATTAAGAGATATGACCTTTCTAAAACCGATTTAAAAAAATAAGATTTTCACAAGCATTATGGTTGGAATAATTGCAAACAAAAAGATTTTGATCGCACCCATTGGGGATATTCCCCATTGGGTAAGTGAAAAAATTGCAAAAGAGATAAAATCATTCTTTGGCTTTCAAACCCAGATCAGCCAACTTATTGATAATATAGATTTTGCTCTTGATTCTGAACGTAATCAATATTCTTCTTCAAAAATACTGGATCTACTTGATAAAAATGCACCACCTGATTGCATAAAAATTGTTGCAATAACTGAAAAAGACCTGTTTATTCCTATTTTGACATATGTTTATGGTGAAGCAAGGTTAAATGGCAGACCGTGCATCGTGTCAATTCAACGACTTGTAACCGGTCTTGAATTGGAAGCTGTCAGTAAGGGGTACAAACGTATTGTAAAAGAGGCTATCCACGAATTAGGTCATACTTTTAACCTGCGCCATTGTAAGGACCCAGCCTGCCTCATGCACTATTGCAGAAACCTTGAGGATGTTGACAGAAAAACAAATCAATATTGCCGATATTGTAATATTCTTTTATCAGATAATATCAGGGATATAGTTTAATAACACAAACGCCTTATAGACCTCCTATGCAAATCATAAACATTTATCAAAGATATCAGTAAAAATATAGCTGTCAACACCTGGCCTATAACAAGTCAAAAAAATTTTATGCGTCATCTGTTTTTCAAGGCGGAGAAGAAAAACTTATATCAAATGATGGGAGTATTAACTCAAAGCAATTGACTTTTCATAAAATTGATTTAATCATATCCATAATTTCCGAGGTTTCAAACCCGTTAAGACTGATTGCACCAGACCTGCAGGATGCTACACATATGCCACAACCTTTGCATAAGGTGTGCTGAATCTCTGCCTTTTTTGTATTATCATTAAATTTTGGTGCAAAATATGGGCAAATAGCAATACATACCCCGCATTGGCTGCATGTTGCAGGATTAATATATGCAATGGTTCCTTTTAAGGATACACTCTTTTTTGATAAAACTGTTACAGCTCTTGATGCAACAGCATGCGCTTGGGAAATTGACTCGCCAACGGTTTTTGGTCCATGGGCAAGACCGCATAGAAACATACCGTCGGTGGAAAAATCATTGGGTCGAAGTTTTACATGGGCTTCAGCAAAAAAGTTATCTGTATTCTGGGAAACTTTAAACAATTTTGCAATTGAGTTTTTCTTCTCAGCCACAATAGCCGTGGCAAGAACCAGGAGATTAACACCAATTTCCATTTTACGTCTTAAAACAGTATCAGTAAACTGAATCATTACGTGATGCTTATTTTGGGTAACTTCAAGCTGCTTTTGATCATTATACCTGATAAAATGAATCCCAATCTCTCTTGCGGTTCTATATAAATCCTCCCTGATTCCATAGGTCCTGATATCTCGATATAGAACAAAAATTTGTTTTTTCGGATCTAACTCTTTAAATAATATTGCATTTTTTATTGTTTGAGCACAACAAACCTTGGAACAATATGGTCTCTCTTTATCGCGTGATCCAACACATTGCAGAAAGGCTATTGAATTGACTGTTTCAAATTTTTCATTTTTTGTAAAACTTTGCTCAAGCTCGAGGCTTGTAATAACATTTTTACTCTGACCATACAGATGTTCTTCCGGTATATATTGTTTTGCTCCAGAAGCAATAATAACAACACCATGATTTAAAATTCGTTTTTGACCGTTGGAGAGAATGGTGGTTTTAAAATTACCGATTGAACCTTTTACTTCAATGATTTCAGCATTTAACCAGAATAGGAGTGCAGGTTCTTCTTTTATATCATCAATCAGATTTTCAAAATAATCACCCATATATTCATCTTTCCATGTTTTGTATAATTTTGCAGCATGCCCTCCAAGCTTCCCGCTCTTTTCAATGACATAGGTGACATACCCCTGCCGGGAAAGATTTTTTGCTGCCTCAAGCCCTGAGATACCTCCCCCAACAATCAGCGCTTGTTGATTAACTGTCATTTCAGGCTCAGGCAATGGTTTTGAAAGAATGGCTTTTGAAGCTGCCATTTTTACTATATCTTTTGCTTTACTTGTAGCAAGATCGATATCAGATTGATGTACCCAGGAACATTGATTCCTGATATTTGCCATTTCAAAGAGATATTTGTTTAAGCCTGCTTTTGCCACTGTGTTCTGGAATAAAGGCTCGTGGGTTTTTGGAGTACAGGCAGCAACTACAATACGATTAAGATTTTGATCTTTAATAATCTGGGTCATTTCATCCTGGGTATCCTTTGAACAGGAGAACAAATTCTGCTGTACAAAAACAACATATGGTAAAGTTTTGGCATATTCAACCACTTCAGGCACATTAACATATGCTGCAATATTAGTACCACAGCAACAGACAAAGACACCTATTCGAGGTGGCTCTCCCCTGATATCTTTTTCCACGATAACCTCAACAACTTTGGTAGTACTCCATCTTGATTTATTTAGAAGTGTCCCAACCATACCTGATGCAGCACTGGCATCAATTATTGCACTTGGTATTGTCTTTGGGCTGTGAAAGGTTCCGCAGACATAAACTCCAGGTTTTGAAGTTGTTACAGGTGTGAAGCTATTGGTTTCAGCAAACCCATATTGATCAATGTCGACACCAAGAGTGTGTGCAAGAGATTTTGTTTGATCTGGGATTGCCAACCCAACTGACAAAACCACCATGTCAAACTCTTCTTTGACTCGGATACCTGATTCATCAATATAACGAAGAAGATGGTTACCATTTTCATTAACCGGCTCTATAATTGTAATTTTAGATTTAATAAAACGAACCCCCAAATCGTCTCTGGCATGGATATAATATCTTTCCAGATCTTTTCCGTAAGTTCTGATATCAATATAAAAAATTGCAGCGTCAATATCCTTGATGTGGTCTTTGCACAAAATTGCACCTTTTACAGAGTTTGTACAACAAATTCCTGAACAATATCCATGGGCGCCTATGTGTTCATCCCTTGATCCAATACACTGAAGCCAGGCTATTTTTTTTGGTGGTTTGTTGTCAAGAGGTCTTACAAGGTGACCTCTATATGGTCCTGAGGCAGATAAAATTCTTTCAAGCTCCATACTGGTAACTATATTTTTTGATTTTTTATATCCATAGGTATCCCATTTCCCAGGATCATATGTTTGATTTCCCAATGTTAGGATAACAGCGCCAACATTAAGTTCAGATTGAGTTGCCTCTTCTTCATATCTGATAGCTCCTGTGGGGCAGACCTTTTCACATAGTTGACAACGATTTTTCTGGATATAAATACATTGTTCTCCATCAATGCTGTATTGTGAAGGTACTGCCTGGTCATAGTCTACAAATATTGCTTTTCGTTTACTCAATCCTTCGTCATATGAATTTGGTACTTTTTTAGGACATTTCTCAGCACATAAACCACAGGATATACATTTTTCAAGGGATACTCTTCGTGGGTTATGAGTGAGAGTTACCACAAAATTACCAGCATCACCTTCAAGTTTTGTAACTTCAGAAAGAGTAATTAGCTCAATGTTAATGTTCCGGCCGACCTCGACCAGTTTAGGAGCGATGATTCACATGGCACAATCATTGGTAGGAAAGGTCTTGTTTAATTTAGACATCATGCCGCCAATGGAAGGGGAAGAGTCAACTAAATATACAAAAAAACCTGCATCTGCTGTGTCAATAGCTGCCTGCATACCACTGATTCCGCCACCAATTACAAGTACTGAACCGATGTAGTTATTTGACATGTGTAATCCTCCCAAATATTTTTTCTTAATCAATCTTCTGCTTTTAAATACGATTCCAAAGATGAAATATCGATTTGTTGTCTATCAATTCCCAATACAGTTTTGTCAATTCCCATGGTTAATCCTAATAATTGAGGGTATAAGACAGGTCCAAGCGTTTGATATGCCCCGTTCCCATTTGCAACACCTGCTTGAAAAGTATCAAATTGTAAAAAAGAATATGGGCATGCAACAGAGATAAAGTTGGCACCTGCTTCTTTGGCGTTTAATAATTTCTTGTTCATAATATCTTTTGATAATTGATCATTAACACCTAATAAAGCTGCTCCACAGCAATCAGATTTTCTTGACCACTCAATACTTTTTGCTCCGGTTACTTTAACGAGATCATCAAAAAGAGTGGGTGCTGCAGGGGTATCAAACTTGGTTATTTTTGCAGGGCGGAGTGCATGACAGCCTACACTTGCAGCTATTTTCAAATTATTATATTTTATTTTAATACGATTTTTTAATGTTTTCAGCCCCACATCTTCATGGAGAACACTTAAAAAATGCTTTATGTTTGCAGTGCCTTTATATGTAAGACTCTCTTTAGCTAGAATTCTATTTATTTTAGTTTGGATGGAAGGATTATTTCCCAGCAGGTATTGAGCTATTTTCAAATTACCGTAGCAACATTTACACAATACCATTAGAGTATGCTGATTTTGCTCAGCAATGGCAAGATTTTTTGCAGCAGATAGCAGGGAACTTGATTCATTGATATTACGCATGGGATAACCACAACATATGAATTCTTGTCTTTGGATAAGTTCAATATCAAGCAGCTTACAGACAGCTTGTGCAGCGGTTTGATATTGTGGCGTTCGGCTTTGGATATTACATCCAAGGAAAAGTGTATACTTCATGGACAAGGAACCTCAATATTATTAAATGCTTTGTTTTTCAACTGGAAAAAAATATCACAAACTGCCACGTTTTGAGGGCAATGTTCCTGGCATTGATAACAGCTCAAGCAATTCCATATCATTAGAGAGCTTTTTGCCAGGTCAAAAAAACCTAAACCTAAACTATACATGATTTGATGCGGCATCAAAGTAAGGTGCTCTTCAGGCACCTCATAATTACCAACAACCGGGCAGACAGTTGTGCAATTTTGACACCCGAAGCAGTAAGAAAAGGTTTGGATGGGTATAAGATCTATTGTAAAGTCCAATTTGTCCGGGCAAGGTTTGGGGTCAGGATACAATTTACTGTTATTATCCATGACTTTTGTAATGTTTCCCAAAGTTTTATCAAGGGTGATGTCGTAGGCTTCCTTGTTGATTCCATTTTTTTGATCATTTGCTTTTAAACCCCGAACAAAGGAAAAAACTGATAACATCAACGGGTCACTCTGTTTTTGCAATGACAAATTGTGCCCGATTAAATTCTCTCTTGCATTCAACCATAATGATTTAAGATCAATTCCAGAAGGGCAGGCTATGGTACACCTGTCACAATTGGTACAAAGATAGAGCCCCTGGAACAATGCATCAAATTCTTTTGAATCCATTCCACTGTTTGCTGAGACCTTGTTCAAAGCCTGCATTTTTTCTGATGGGAGTATAAATTCATTTTGTGTAAACTCATACATCATTCCTGCTGAGCAATTAGTATTGCAGGTGCAGCAATGGGTACAGGCATCAAGCTCCATGAGATATTTTGTGGTTCCTGTATGTTCAAATAGAGGTTTTTTCTTCTTGCCCCAATTACTTAATAAGCTTACAGGGGTTGCAAAAATGTGAAACATTTTACTGAACGGCAGCAATGCAAGCCCGATAAAACATAGTATGATATGGACATAGTAAAAGAGATCAACTCCACCTCTTTCATCTAAAAATATAGCAGCAGGAGCTATAATTTTTGCTGCAGCATATCCCATAAATGCTGATTTGCTGGAGCTATGGCAATCAGCACAACTCTCTTCATGTATTTCCTTGCCAATTTCTAAAATACCTTTATCAAATGGTTCTTTAATACGGGATGACACAAGAGCAAATTCTTTAACCCAGTAGGTTTCGATTGCCAATGTATCATCCTCTTCATAAGCTAAATCGGCATAGTCCTCAGCCATACTGGTGAATTCGTTTACAGATGTCATTTTAAAACCTTCAAGCAGAATACCTGAGAATACGATGATGAAAACAATTAAGATTGCATAGATGTCCTGATGAGAATTCCGAAGCTTGTATTGTTTTGATATGTATCTTCTGAAAATTGCAATACTGATTCCCAGGAGCACCATAAATCCAAAAACGTTTCTTAAGAAAAAAAACGGATTGATAGTGGAGTAATAATACGGGAAAATATTTTCAGTAATAACTCCATCAAAGGCATGCATAATAACCAGCCCCATAAACCCTGCAAAAATGCAACTATGCATGAACCATCTTAAAAAACTGACCTTCAGAATACGTCTTTGCAAAAGGACATCTAGAAAAAAAGAGAGGACTAATGCAGGAAATTTTTTACTGCATATTGTAATAACATCTTTTAGAACTAATGATAACCGGCTGGAACGCACAGGGTCTTTTTGGTAACCAAGGGAGTTTCGTGTCCATAAAATAGTCTTATAACATATGCCTGTGATACAGATGAAAAGTGAAGAATAAAAAAGAAGATTTAAAATCATATAATCTGCTCCAATGCATAAGTAAAAGTATAAACAAAAAATTAAAAATCGGTTTGTTTTCCAAAACTCTATACAGGTGTTAAAAAATATCTTAATCTATCACTTAATAAATCTCCTTATTAATTTGTTCCAGAAAAGACCTGGCACACTCCCGTACAGATCATTTCCAAGGGTTCCTCCGTCAGCAGCCATAAGCCCGGTTTCATTTTCTAAAACAGTCATAAGATTTTCCATCTCTTGTTTCATGAAATCTATACTGTTATTCATGAATAAAAGATTTTTCAAATCCTTCTTAAGGTTTTTACAATGAACACGCATTATCCATCCATCAGTATATGGTGCCTTGTTCACAATGGAACAAGATGTCCGTATTACTGGATTGGATTCTGTTACCACACCACTTACAGGGGATTTAAATTTAACAAAATTATCACCTTGCCAGGCCTTGAGCAAAGGAACACCCTGGGACACCTCTTTCCCTGTTAATGGCACCTCAATACTGTCAAATACCCCCAGTAAACGACTTGCAAAATCATCAATACCTACCCTGACATAATTATTATCTTCTATTTTTACCCATGCATGACCAACATGAAGATAATATCCGCTGGGCAGGGAGACCCCGTAAATATCAGTAAATTCAACCGGTTTTACAAAGGTATGGACCTTGAACTGATCATGAAAATACTGATCAAACTCACAATCTATACAATAGTATTGTTTTGGACAATTTTTATATCCAATACAACCTTTCATATGATGTATACATGGTCTGTTATACAATGGCTGCCCTCTAAGTTTTTCTCGCCAGAAAACAAATTTCTGTTTCTTGCTTATAAGTTTAACACCATTTCCCAAAAGCTCAAGATTATTATTACATACACCTCTCATAGCTCTGTCAAAACGGCAGGTTGTGCAGGAGAAATTATGATAACATCTCTTTTTAGCAACCACCCCTGCCTGCATCCAGAGGCAGGCAGGTAAAGTTTTATCTGTTATGATCTCCATGGCTTATCACTCCTTATCCTTAGATATGGTGAGTTTATCCTGTTTTTAAAAAAGTTTGGGTCAGGTTATTCCAACCAAGTGCCGGAAGGTTTGCATACACATCCGGTTTAATATATCCACCATCTGCCATAATTGGTCCTGCCACTGATTCGATCATGTGCTCAAGTGTTGAGACTTCACCATTAATCCATTGGACAGCAGCTTCATCTGTAACAAGTGCCTGCATTGACTCTTTAATATCTGAAGTATGCACAGCAAAGAGCCATCCAGTGCCATAGGGATCAACAGCTATTGCACCAGGGCTTTTTCGAACAACGTGATTTACTTCCATAATAACACCATTTACAGGGGAGAGGGCATCAGCAGCTTTATCTTTTCTTTTTAATCCCCAACCTTCTTTTCCCATGTTAAGTTCCTGGCCTGTATGGGGAAGAGTCAATGCATCAGGTTGCCCTAAAACCTTAAGGAAAAAATCATCAAATCCAACCCGAATTAATCCGCCGTCATCAACATACGCCCAGGTATGACCACCATGGAAATGGCACTCTGAAGCAAGTTTAAAGCCTTTGACATCCTCCATTTCAATCCCAGCACGGCTGGTTTTAGGTGTAAGAACCTCTTCAAAAAATTGATCAAACTCACATCTTGAGCAATTATAATTCATGGGACATATTTTTTCTGCCATGCGCTGAGTCAGGCTGTGTCGACATATTCTCATGGAGGAATCTTTCTGCCTCATGGAATTCTGCCAGCTTATCTGCTTTCCTTTTAAAACCATTTTTCCCATGCCTTTGTCATATTTGCAACTGTTACACTGAAAATAGTTATTACACGCTTTTTTCTTCACAGCACCAGCCTGCATCCAAAGACAAGGGTTTTTAATAGAATCTTCTTTTGATTTTTTTTCAAGCTTGATTGAGTGTACCATTTTAAATCTCCTTATTATTGGTTATATTTCTCCCACTCTAAAGTCGCTAATTATTAGAGCAAAAAAGATACCAACATTGAAAATGTTAAACTATTATTTCTAACACCATGATATATAGTGAACACAGCCTTCAGCATCATAGATATAATTGACATTGATTCGATTAAAAGTGTTGCAATATTCTACAGTGTAACAAATAATTTTTTGTGAATATTGTGGAGACCCTTGTTGAACCAATATTTACCCCATTGTTGTTTTTTCCCACACCATATTCTAATAATTCTATACTTTTTAATACAAAGCTTATTGATACTTATAAAAGTTATGTGCTAATGATTAAAAGAGAGTATGAATTTAAAATGGTCAACCAACAGGTGCTTTTATGAAATTACCAAACAAAGAGATGGAAACAATCATAAACGGCATAAGGGACTTTATCCTGGTTATATCACCGGAAAAAGAGATCATTGAAGTGAATGCTGCTTTTTTAAGACACATGGATTATAAAAGAGAAGATGTTATTGGAAAAAAGTGTTTTGATGTTTTTAAGGAAGTAACTCGAAAAAGCAGCAACTGCCATCAGTTTTGCCCTTTGGAAGATGTCATCAAAAATAAAAGACACTGCCAGGTTGAACTAACCAGGCTTGATAGTGACGGTCAGCCAAAATATACAGAGCTTACAATTTTCCCTATATGGGAACAAAAAGGTAAAATTTCAAAATTCATAGAGATCAGCCGGGATATCACTAAACGGAAAATGGATGAGAAGAAAAATCAGCAATATCTTGTTAAGATGGTTGAAGAGAGGACAAGGCAATTGCAGGAAACCCATGAAAAACTTCTCCATCAAAATAAAATGGCATCATTGGGTAAATTATCTTCTGCAGTTGTGCATGAGATCAATAACCCTGTTGCAGGTGTACTAAATCTTGTCAAACTAAGTAAACGAATTTTAAAAGAGGACACTATTCGTCAAAAAGAGCTGGATCTTTTTTACCAGTACCTTAATTTAATGGAGACAGAAACCAGAAGAATAGGTCGTATTGTCACTAACCTGCTTGTTTTTTCAAGGCAATCAAAACTTGAATTAAAAAAACTTGATGCAAACAAGCTTATTGAGCAGACACTTCTTTTAAATTCAAATTTATTAAAAATCAACCACATTCAAATAATAAAAAAATTACAATCAAATCTACCCCGGCTATATGGGTCAGAAGATCAGATAAAACAAGTATTTATGAACCTTCTGTCAAATGCTGTGGAAAGTATGGCATCAGCAGAAAAAGGAGAACTAAGGATAAGCACACAATATTCATCAGAGGAAGACAGCATTATTATTATATTTGCAGATACTGGTTCTGGTATTCCCAAGAAAATTATTTCAAAAATTTTTGAACCGTTTTATACAACCAAGAGAAAAGGAAAGGGTGTCGGGTTGGGATTATCAGTAGTTTATGGTATTATTCAGGAACATGGTGGCAACATATATGTTGACTCAGCACCTGGCAGAAAGACTTCTTTTAAAATCACATTGCCAAAAGAGGTAAAGTTAAAAAAGACCTAAAGTTCTTAAATTACAATAATCCTGGAGGTAAATAATGAATAGACTGTTTTTCCTTTTACTTACAATTTCTGCCATGTCCATGATTCTATCTTGCGCCACAGCACCAAAACAGATACAAAGGGATGATCCGTTAACTGGAAAAATAATTAATACAAAAACCCAAACTGAAATAAGTTTTGACTCTCTTCTCAAAGATATCAGCAATTATGATGTTATCTATTTTTCAGAAAAGCACAACAATCCTGAGCAACATAATATCCAACAGAGAATAATAGGCGGTTTAATCGAGAAAGGAAAAGCGCCAACAATAGGGTTTGAATTTTTCGCCATGGATAACACACCTGATCTACTCAATTTTGTGGACTCAGGCAAAGTTGCCCACTCAAAGAAAACAGATAAAATTATTGAAGCAAATCTTAGACATAAGCTTGGCTGGAACACCCAATCCGATGAAATGTGGCAATATTATTTTGAAATTTTAACCCTGGCAAAGGATAAGAGACTTCAAGTTGCCGGGATTGACCTTGCAAACACATTAAAAAAAAGAATCACAAGAAAAGGAATCAAAAACCTGACTTCACTGGAAAAAGAGCTTATATTCTCAACAAAACCGCCGGAAAAAGAATACAAAGATTATATGTTTGCCATTTTTAAAGCTGTCCACTGTGGTATGGGTCATAAAAAAATGCAGTCAAAACTGTATGACACCTGGATTGCCAGAAATGATAAGATGGCATTATCCATAACAAAGCTTTACAAACATTGCAAAAAACCAATAGTTATTATTATTGGCGGAGGACACACTGAATATGGGCTTGGCGTTATTGACAGGGTCGCGATCATTGACAAATCAATCAAACAGGTAAATATATCTTTACAGGAGATAACTGTGGAGCTGTCAAACCTGTCAGAATATTTATTACCACTGGATATTAAAGGGCTTGATAAAAGCCTCCCTGCTGATTATATCTGGTTTACAAAGAGAGTCTCCTATGCTGATCCCTGTGAAGAGTTTAAGAAATCTTTAAAAAAAATGAGAAAATTTACAAAACCTAAAGTTGAGCTCCCCTAGGATTTTCATACCTGTTTTGTACTCGTATCCTGGCTCCCATCTTTTCAAACAGGCGCAGCAGACCATATCTGGTTCTATCTAAAAAAATAAAATTTGAGTTAATGGATTCAAAATGTTTGCGATGTTTTTGCAAAGAATACAATATCTTTCTGCCTTCAATAAAAAATTGCGGGTTTTGTTTAAAATCAAAAAACTCTTCATGGTATAAACTGCCAAACCATTTGCCAATCATTACAAAACAGTCAACCAGCTCTTCAAATATCCCAGGTTTTAAATCTTTGGAAAGCAAATTCAGCTTTATCAATAAATCTGCATACTCTCCTCTTTTACATGACATGGATACTGATACAAATTGTCTGTATAGTTCTACAAAATCAGTATCAAAATATTTTATACATCCAAAATCCAGCAGCCCTGCGACACTGTTATCCATGATAATAAAATTTCCTGGATTTGGATCTGCATGGATGCAGTGTAATTCATAAAAGCTATATAAAAAAATATCATGGAGAATTTGGGCAATGCGATCTATTGCAGCCTGGTCAGGGTTTGTTTTTAACCATTGATCTAAAGTAGGTCCATTTAAAAACTCCTGACACAAAATTTTCTCTGTGGAATACTCTTTATAAACAGATGGAATATAAACCTTTTCCATGTTCAAATTATCTTGAAAAAATTGTTGATTTTCTGCCTCCAGAATATAATCAGTTTCAAGCAGCAATACCTCCTCAATCTCAGCCATGGCTTGCAATATCAACTTATATTCAGGCATGGGTTTAAGGACAATTCTGGCAATTGCCATATCATGACCTATGGTATTTTTGATACCTGGATACTGTACTTTGATTGCAAATTCTGTATTATCACGGGAGATAGCTTTATGCACCTGTCCAAGGCTTGCTGCTGCAAATGCCTGATCATCAAATGATTTAAAAATCTTTTCCGGTGGATTTTGATAATAATTACTTACAATTTTTCGAATCAACGCACGATTCATGGGAGGAACCTGGTGATAAGACTTCTCAAGCTCTTTTCTAACCTGCTCAGGAAAAATATCAAGTTCCATGCTCAACATTTGAGCAGCTTTCAGGGCAGTCCCTTTTAACATGCTTAATCCATCAAAAAGAATTTTTGCGCTTTTTCGATCCAGCTCAGCTCGGGCTTTCTTTTTCCCTTTAGCTGAAAGAAAAGGTTTTTTTGACAAATAATTTAAAACTTTTCCACCAATTTTAGCAGCAGTTTTCCCGGAAGAGAATGTCCGCTGCCATTTCCCATCAGGTATACTATCCATTGTTATCACCCATGAACTCACGTTTTATTTTGTGCAGCATATCTGTCTTCTCTTTAAAAAATTCCAACCTCCCCAAAATATGATTTTTAAATAACAATGTCCCCATATCAAACATCTTGTTCCCTATTCCTGATCTGATTACAGCGCAGGTCAAATCAAGGCTTTTATCTATCAGAACTGAGGTTTCTGAAAACTGATCTGATGTATCATGCAGCCAGTATAAGACAATGGCAATATAGTATTCCCAGAACAATTGATATGTCATTTCCTGGAACAGCTGTTCCTGGATTTCACCAGCTTGTACAGCTGCATCAAAAATATCATTAATCACATCCATAAACCTGTTCCGAATGGGGCGCAGACGGCTGAAGTTTGAACTCAGTGCAAAAAACACTGTTTTAAAAGTTTTCTGAACAAATTCCCGATCCTGTAAAAACAGATCCAACTCAGTTTCAAAAAAAGTCTGTAGCTGCTCTTGAAATGTATATTCATTAAACTTATCAATTAACTTTAGATGTTTTATTGTATCCTTTATGCGCTCTTCATAATAAGCATATAAAATTGACTCTTTTGTGGAAAAATAGTTGTATATAGTTGCATCACCCATCCCAGCATGTTTTGCGATCTCCCTCATGGTTGCCTTTTGAAAACCTTTTGCAATCATAATATCAACTGCCGACGTAATAATCTTATTTCGATTTTTTGTTTTTTGTGCCTTGCTGATTTTCATGGACCCACCTATATATTAAAATAATTTTAGAATAATAACCAAATATCAATATTTAATATATAGTGTTTTCACAATAAGTCAATAATTAAAAAATAGTTTCCTGTTACGATTTCATAAATCTTCCCAGAAAAGATATCTCTTCAGCCCAGATATCACTGTTTGGGGTTTCAAGAATAAGAGGGATGTTATCAAGCCTTTTATCTTTCATAATCCATTTAAAAGTATCAAGTCCAAGGGTCCCATTGCCTATGCTTTCATGCCGGTCAACCCTTGATGAGAAGGCTTTTTTTGAATCATTAAGATGCATTCCCTTAAGAAATTTAAAACCAATGATTTCATCAAAATTCAGCCAGACTTGATCAAATCCCTGCCGGGTTTTAAGGTCATATCCTGCTGAAAAAGCATGGCAGGTATCAATGCAGACACCAACTCTTGTTTTGTCTTCAACATTTTCAATGATTTGGGCGATTTGTTCAAAGGAATGCCCCAGGTTGGTGCCCTGCCCTGCTGTGTTCTCAATCACGGCTGTAACAATTTCTGTCTTGTCAAGAGCAAAATTAATGGACTCTGCAATTAATTTTAAACACTCTTTTTCAGCAATCTTTTTCAGATGGCTTCCAGGATGAAAATTCAGCAATTTAAGACCAAGCTGTTCACATCGCTGCATCTCGTCAACAAATGCAACTCTTGATTTTTCAAGAGTTTCTTTTTCAGGCTGCCCAAGATTAATCAAATAACTGTCATGAACAAGAATCTGGGATGGTTCATAGTTATATTTTTGACAATTCTCTTTAAATGTCTTGATATTATTGTCAGTCAAAGGTTTTGCCTTCCATTGCCGTTGATTTTTTGTAAACAAAGCAAAGGCAGTTGCTCCAATTGCATGGGCATTGACAGGAGCATTTTCAACTCCACCTTTTACACTCACATGGGCACCAATGTATTTCATTTTAAATACCTGTCAACAATATATTGTAAATGCTCTTCGTTGGTACCGCAGCATCCGCCAAGGATTTTAACTCCATAGGTTCTGTTCAGGTTTAACATCTCATCTCCCCAGTCTGAAACATTTTCTGATTTTAACTCTTCACTTGCTTCCAAATCACAATGGTCTAAAGAAGATGCATTTGCCTGGTACCCAATAAATCTTTTAAAGAGAGCTGTTGGCTGATCTGGTGCACATAGGAATGAAGGATAGGCACAATTAACCATATACCCAAGGGGCTGCTGATTTGTTTCAGAGTCAATCATATTTATAGCATCGCCCAGGGCAGTACCATCTAATATCTTGCCATCCCGTGCAATAACAAAGCTTATGATGTATGGGATACCTGTTGCTGCCATGGCTTTTGCAGCACCTTTTGCCTCTTCAACATTTGGGAATGTCCCGGTCATGAGAAAATCTGCGCCAGCTTTTGCAAATTGACCCACCTGCCATGAGTGATACTCTTCTGACTTTGCAGCCTGCAAACCCTCATGGGGCGTGTAGCAATCATTCTTCGGACCAACCAGTCCACCGATCTTTATAAGCTTATCACCACACCCTTGTGAGCTTCGAAGTTCCTGTAAAAAGTGCACTGCATCAACATTAATTGATAAACTTTTTTTTGATTCAACAACCCTATCTTTATCTGCTCTAAAGGTAGGGGTACAGATAAGAAATGGCAGTTTTGCCTTTAAGGCGATATCAATATAACCTTGATAGATTTCCATGAGGATTGATCCTTCGGCTTCATCGTATATCAACGGCGCATTTACAAGTGTTTCGTGCAGAGATACATTGGGTGATCGCCGTAAGCGCTCATTGATTGCAGCTTCCATTAAAATCAAGTTATTATTTTCTACTGTTTTTTCCACGAACAACCTTAATTACATAATTATTATATTTAACAACCATACCATGTCTTACTTTTCTGCGTTTACGTGTCTCGATTTCGTCATCCACCATGACAAGATGGTCTTCAACTACCATTTTGGCTTGTCCTCCGGTGCCACACAGACCACTTGCTTTAAGCAATTTGATCAACTCGATATATTCACCTGAAATTGTAAAAATCTCTCCCACAGCTACTCCTCTAAATGATTAACAGATGGGAATCTTGACTTATCAGTGTGGGGATAAAATTTTGCCCCGGAAAACATATTCATGAACTCGGCATTAACATTAAGTTCAATATAAGTTATGCTCTGTCTTATTTTATCAACCTCATCAAAGGCAGCAGTGTCAACAAGGAGCTGTGTTGCCCCTCCAAGGGACGAATTGCCTAGAACTTCAAATTTGTCTCTTTTAATATCAGGAAGCATGCCAATGGAGATTGCAGATTCAGGGTTGATAAAAGAGCCAAAGGTTCCTGCAACATAAAACTTTGCAAGATCATCAAAATTCAAACCTGCTGTATTGCACACAATCACTTCAAGTATTGTATACATGGCAGCTTTTGAACTTGTAAGAGAGTTTAAGTCAACCTGGCTTATGCAGATATTCCCCTTTGTACCTGAATCTTTCTTCTCAACAAGTATAAAATAATCAATCCCATCTTTTTCAAACAATTTATCTCCACAATTTTTCTTTATAAATTTTCCCCGAATATCGATCTTTAAAGATAGAAAAAGGGCAGCTGCAAGATCTATCATGCCGGATCCGCAAACCCCGACAGGTGCCCTATCATCAATCGTTGTAAACTCAATATGGTTTGTATCATTATTAATACATACTTTATCAATAACACCTGGAGCTGCTGTCATGCCGATATCACTAACACCGCCTTCCAAAGCAGGTCCTGCTGCTCCTGCGCACGCAACAAGCCAATCTTTGCATCCCACAACCACCTCGGCATTTGTTCCAACATCAACCATAATAGATGGGTCTTTAAGCTTGTTTAAGCTGCTGTACAGTATGCCTGCGATCAAATCACCCCCAAAATAACTTCCTATATTCGGGAATAAAAAACAGACAGCACTGGGGTTTAACTTTAATCCGAGTTTATCACTCTTTAAAGTATCAGGTATGTTAATAGTTGGTATATACGGCTCTCTGATTATCCCGGAAGGCTCAATTCCCAAAAAAAGATGTGTCATGCTTGTATTACCTGAACCTGAAAAAAGATAAATATCTTCAGGTTTGCAATCTATCTTTTTACAAAGCATTGCAATGTTTACATTAAAACCTTGAATCAATAACGATGAAAGCCTTTCAAGACCTCTCTTCTCTTTTGCATAATGGATTCTGGTTAAAACATCAGGTCCGACCTCTATCTGGGGGTTATCAAATCCTTTTTCAATTAATATTTTTTTTGATTCAAGGTCGACTACTCTTACTGCAATTTTTGTTGTACCAATATCAGCAGCAATACCAAGAAACACCTGATTTGTATCAGGCTTAACAATATCAACAACAATCCAGGTATTCTGATTTCTAAAGACAACAGCTTTAATTTTATCAGGTGATCCTGCAAGAATATAGGGAATCCTTTTAGCAAGATCAAAATTAATCTGAATGTTTTTTATGCCCAGCTCTTTTTTTATGACCTGTTGTACTCTCTCTACATCAGCAGTATTATTCTCAAGGCTTGGTCTATCAAGGTCAAGGCTTAAAACATAACTTAAGACAGCTCTGCTTTCCATCATTTTTTATTTAACGCTTCAAGCCTCTTTTTTAGCTTTGGAAAAGATGCAAGATCAGTATGGGGCAAAAACAGAGACGCCATATAGTGATCCATGTACGATGCTGTCTCTGCAAGTTCAAAGTTTGTCATCATACCTACGACCTTACCCACATCACGTCTCAGCCTGTTGGTGAGTCCATTCATTCTGCACCCTAGCAAAGATCCATTGCCAAGATATGTAATTTTTTCAAGGTCTATTTCAGGAAGAAGACCTATTATCATAGCACTTTCAAGATCCACATAGCTTCCAAAGCCGCCGGCAAGTATAATGTTTTCAATACTCTCCAGAGTAAGTCCCACCTCTTCAAGAAGTGTATGCACAGCACTGTACATTGCGCCCTTTGCCCTGATAAGATTATCAATATCAGATTCTGTTATTGCAATGTCTCTATCTATCTGGGTGGCATCTTTAAATGCAACAACATATTCCCAGATATCATCTGTCTTTCTAATTCTCCTGGTCTCAAGTTCCCTGTTAAATTTACCACTATTATCAATTACTCCGGTCTCAAAAAGCCGTGCAACAATTGTTATTAAACCTGACCCGCAAATACCTTTTGATTTCACATTTCCCACGGTAATAACCATTGGTTCTAAAGTTTCAGGGTCAATGGAAAAGTCCTCTATGGCTCCCTTGGAAGCCCTCATGCCAAATTTTATACCTCCACCTTCAAAAGCTGGGCCTGCTGATGCTGCAGTGCATGCCATCCAGTCTTTATTACCCACCACAATTTCTGCATTTGTCCCAATATCCATATAAAGAGTGAGTGCTTCAGATCTATAGAATCCTGAACCCATGATTCCTGCAACAATGTCTCCTCCAACATAACTTGAGACTCCAGGGAATACCAGGACAACTGTATGGTTGCCTAAGTCAACATCAAGGTCTGAGGCTCGAAAAGGAGGATAAAAAATCGAAGTTGGAACATAGGGTGCAAGTCTTATGTATTTTGGATTAATCTCAAGCAGAATCTGGGTCATTGTTGAGTTACCGGCAAAGGTAACAGTTGTTATCTCATTTTTCTTGATCTTGGCTTTTTTTATCAGTTTTGCAATTATTTTGTTAATTGTGGTCATTAGTTTATTGTGCAGTTTTTCAAGCCCACCCTCTTTTCCTGCATATACAATTCTAGTTATTACATCTTCTCCATAACTTATTTGAGGGTTGAAATCACCAAGCTGAGCAACAACTTCACCGGTATTCACATCAAGTAATTGTCCATATAAAGTAGTTGTACCTATATCAAAAGCAACCACAAAATTTTTATCTGTTGTATCTCCGGGTTCTATGTCAACAATCTGATTCCTGCCATCTTTTCTCACTGGTCTTATTATAGTAACAGTGGCATTAAAATCACCCTCCCTTAAAACATCCGGGACTTTTCTTAAAAGACGAAGACCAGTTACAAGGCGATGCTCGTCATGATTAAGCCTTAAATCTTCAATTATTCTCGCAACATCAGGTATATTGTTTCCTGCAGAGGGTTCTTCCAATTCAAGGTAAATTTTTTCCACCGGCGGAATAAAAAGTTCCTTTTCTTTGAGCTGATCAATACTAAAATGGCTCTCTTGTGCCGTATGCCTTGTTGATGTTCTGAAATTGAGTCTTGAGGTGTCTACTTCAGATTCCACAGGCACCCTTACAACAAGGTCAGATTTGACCTGGGAGCGGCATGCTAAACGGTAACCCTTCTCTTTATCTTCATCGGAAAGATACTCAGAGATACCACCATCAATATCCCCCTCTTCAATCAATACCCTGCATTTTCCACAGACACCTTCCCCGCCACACGAAGCATTAATATGTACTCCTGCTTCCATGGCAGCTCTGATAAGGCTTTCTCCGTCCTTAACTTCAATCTCTCTATTATGGGGTTTAAAAACTATTTTATATGTCATAGGATCCTCTTTATTCATCATTTGTTATTAATAAATAAACTATAGTATCAACATTTTTTCTCTTTGTATAATAACTTAGCAACTATTTTTGATCAAGCATGAATATTTTGACTGGTATAGTTTTCCAACAGTACGATGGTGCATTTTTCGCTTAAATATACACTTTAATCCATGATAGATAGTTGACATGACAATCCTACGATTCTGCTGAATTATATTTTTTCTTGTGCAGTTGATTTTTTTTTAATAATAAGATATGAAGAACTTGATTATTAATTATTTTTCGTTGTTATCATAAGTTATAATATCTGACTATATTTTTAAAAAGGAAGTGAAAATGGCAAAAAAAATAGGGATATTTACAGAAAGTGCTATAGATGTGCCTAAAGGACTGTTAAAGAAAAGAGATATAACCAGCATTCCTATCCACATTTTGATTAATGATGAATCTAAACTCCATGGCATAGAGATTGTTAACAAGGAAGTTGTCGATCATATTACCAACAAGGATCAGGTGGAAACTGAACCGCCCACACCCCTGGAATATTTCCTGGCATTTCAAAAAATAAGTACAGAATATGATGAGATATATTCACTGCACACATCAAGTTTGCTTTCAAAAGCTTATGCCAATGCCCGGCATGGATTGGAATTGTTAAAAAAACAACTGAATTCTGAACAAAATAGTATTATGATGAGCGATACTAATATTAAGGTAATTGATACAAAAGCCGCGAGTATCAGCCTTGGTCAGATAGTGAACAGGGTAGCAAAAATTGTAAAAACTGATTATGATGATACAAAGCTTGATAACTATATTGCACTGCTTATCAAAAAAGCTATGCTGTTTTTTGTTGTTGACGATTTGTACTGGCTGAAAAGAGCAGGCAAACTTAATATGTTTTCCGGGTTTTTTGGAAAAATGTTTAATGTTAAACCTATTATCAAACTTGAAGGGGGAAAAGCTGTATCCATAGACAAAGTAAGAGGTAAAGATACTGCACTGGATAGCTTAATTGCACTTCTTAAAAAAACTACTCCAAAATATAAAAAAGGGGTTGAGATATGGATCGCACATTCATCTTCAATAACAGATGCACAATATACTCGCGAACAACTTGCAGCAAGTTTTAATATTAGAAAGGAGAAAATACCCATTGTAGAAAGCGGACCTACAACGACTGCTCATCTAGGTCCTGGTATGATAACTGTCAGCATACTCCCTAAATGATAAAAGGATAGATAAACTTGCCCTAGCATAAACCAGTATTCATGGAAAAATTAAATTTTATTCATTTTTTCTTCCTTTTATCAAGTCTCATCTCTTTTGTCAGGAAGTTTTTCAGCACTCTTCTGGAATAAAACCGCCATTTGACAGCATGAAAAACAGATTGACTCCAGAATTTTTATGATCTACTCTTTTAACATCATGACTATGAATATAAAGCCAGACAGATCAGCTGCCATGTCCATAAGTGAGGAGAGATATCGCACCCTTGTTGAAACCATGGGCGATGGATTAAGTGAAATTGATGAACATCAGATTACAACATATGCCAATGAAATGCTGTGCAAAATGTGGGGGCGTACTCAATCTGAAATAATCGGTAAAAAGGTGGTTGATTTTCTTGATCAAAAAAACAAAAAAATCTTAAAAACCCAGCTTGCTAAACGCAAAAAAGGTGGACGGACACCATATGAGATAGTGTGGACAAAAAAAGATGGCACAAAGCTGCCAACCATCATGACTCCAACCCCCTATTTTGACATGGATGGGAAGTTTAAGGGGAGTTTTGCCATTATTACTGATATTTCAAAACATAAGCAGGAACAGAAAATTTTAGAGGCTGCCCATGATAAACTCGAAGTGAGTGTGGCACAAAGAACCCATGAACTTGAAGAGAAAACTCAACGACTTGAAGAGGTAAACACTGCCCTGCGTGTACTGTTAAAAAAAAGAGAAGAAGATAAGAAAAGAGTTGAAGAGAGAGTGCTTTTAAATATCAGAGAGCTTGTGCTCCCATATATTGAAAAGCTGAGAGACAATAAACAGAGCAACAGCCAAAAAGCATATCTGGATATTGTGGATGCAACACTGCATGACATTGTCTCTCCTTTTTTACATAATATATCCATAAAATATTTGAAGTTAACTCCTTCTGAAATTCAAGTTGCAAACCTTGTAAAACATGGGAAGACCACTAAAGAGATTGCCGATATGCTAAATCTCTCCTTTCAAACAATTGAGTTCTACAGAAAAAATATAAGAAAAAAAATCGGAATCACCAACAAATCAATTAATCTTAGAACCTATCTTATTTCCAAAAAATAATATTGCCTTTTCCATCAATAATTCCAGCCAAAGAAACCAAAGGCAAGGATATTCATGATTATGGGAACAGCATAAATAATTGCCATTGTTTTAATTTTATTTTTTATTGTTTTCAGGCTTATTACCAGAATAATTGCACAGAAAAAATGGAAGTAGCCAAAAAAGAATATCAACCATATACCTTTAAATGAAAGATTCCAGAATGGATACTCCCAGACAAGGTGTCCTCCTAAATTGAGGACACACTCAATAAAGACTGCAAACAGTGAATAGCCTATTGCCCAGAACCATTTTTCAGGCATGCCCATTATTTTTTCAGTAGTGCTTTCAGAAAGGGTGTGATAATAGACAATACCTGAAAGCAAAAACATAAACATGATTTCAATATTCCAGCCAACCAGGGTGCGAAGAGCAGTGTCCCCCGGCGTTGTCCAAAAGGCTGAGTGCTGGGTGAAATGCAGAACCCATCCGTTCCAGGTTTCATTGAAAAAATCAACGCCAAAGATTGTGAGTCCTGCAAAGACAGCATCCCAATTGCCTGTTGAGCGTGCCAGTTTAATCTCTTTTACATAAACATAAAAAACAACCATAAGAAGCGATATAATATACCACTTTAAGTTTGAAAGATCTCTTAAACCCTCTAAGGCCTGGATAGTTGCTTCTGTCATAGTTGACTCCTGTAATATTTATTAAAAATAGTTAAATTTTTTGTTCGGATATTTAATCACTGCAATAATTATTTGTCAAAGCAAAAATTATTATCATTTATGATTTTGATATAATAGTTTAAGGTCGTGGGCATAAACAGTTCTGGAATTTGTGTAATTTTCCAAGGATAACAGGGGTATTATATACCCGTTATTACCCTGGTTTATCCCTCTTGTCCGAAATTTTTCTCCGGGATATTTAAAATAGTGAGAAAGGCTTAATCTGAAGAATAAGCCTGAAAGCTATTATTTTTTTAACCTTTTTAATCTTTAAGGAGGATATCAAATGAAGACAAGGCGTTATTTATTAACCATTTCAACAATTGCCGGATTGTTATTCATCACTTTTAGTGCATCTTTAAGCTTTGCTAAGACTTATACTCTGACTTACTCCAACTTTTTTCCACCATCACACATTCAGAGTAAACTTGCTCAATCATGGTGTGATGAAGTAGAAAAACGAACTCATGGGCAGGTTAAAGTACAGTATTTTCCAGGTCAGACCCTGACCAAATCAAAACAAAATTACGATGGTGTTGTTCAAGGACTTTCTGACATTGGTCTAGGTTTGTTTGCCTACTCAAAGGGGAGATTTCCTGTAATGGAAGCTGTTGACCTTCCCCTTGGATACAAAACAGGAAAAGTTGCAACACAGGTTGTAAATGAAGTTTATAATAAGTTTAAGCCTAAAGAGCTTTCAGATACACAAGTGATGTATCTGCATGCCCATGGACCGGGGCTTCTATTTACTAAAGGGAAAGCCATACATAAAATGGAAGACCTAAAAGGTGTGAAAATTCGGGCACATGGAACAAGCGCCCTTGTTATAAGTGCACTTGGTGGTGTCCCTGTTACCTTACCAATGCCTGAACTATATCCAAGTCTTCAAAGAGGAGTTGTGGATGGAGGTCTTTATCCAATTGAAGTTAACAAAGGTTGGAAAATGGCAGAAGTTACTGACCACATTACAAATTCAACTTCCATTGCCTACACTTCATCTTTTTATGTTGTAATGAATAAAAACAAATGGAATGCTCTTTCTGATGATATAAAAAAAATCATCACTGCAATTAATTTAGAATGGATACCCAAACATGGTCAAGCGTGGGATTCAAGTGACAAGAAAGGGTGGGAATTTTCAAAAAGCCTTGGGCATACTGTCATAGAACTTGATGACAATGAATCAGCAAGATGGAAAAAGGCAGTTGAACCTGTTATAACCGGTTACATAAATAAAATGGATGCCAATGGGTTTGATGGTAAGAAAATTGTCGATTTTGTTATTAAAACTTTACATAAATATCAATAATGCATTTATGAAAAACACTGCCGCAAGGGAATATTGATTATGTCAACCATGTCAGATCAGGTTTATTGGAATCCTGTATTAGAGACTCTGCCAAAAAACAAGCTTAAACAATTGCAGTTTTTTAAATTTAAACGCATATTTAAGTGGACCTTTAAAAACTCTAAGTTCCACAGGGCATTATATAAATCAGCAGGAGTCGAACCAGAAGATATCCACTCTTTTGATGATATAAAAAAAATACCAAAAGTTGAAAAATCAATGATGCAGAGGATTCAAAACAAAGACCCTTTCCCCTACGGTGATGCCCTTTGTGTTCCGCTGGAAGAGGTTTCAGCTTTCAGGCAAACCAGTGGGACAACCGGTCAACCGGTTTATCAGCCAGACACATGGCAAGATTGGGAGTGGTGGTCAGAATGCTGGGCCTATGTCCTGTGGTCCCAAGGATACCGCCCCAGAGATAGAGTTTTTATCCCCTTTGGATACAATATCTTTGTGGCTTTCTGGGCAGGACATTATGCTGCTGAAAAATTGGGATGTGAAGTAGTGCCCGGAGGTGTTCTTGACACCAGAGCAAGACTTTTAAAAATAAAAGAACTTGCTGCAACTTCCATGATGGCAACCCCGACATATATTTTAAGAATGGCTGATATAGCAAAAAATGAGCTTAACCTAGATCCTGCAAAACTATCCATCAATAAAATAACCTGCGCCGGAGAGCCCGGCGCAGGTATTCCAGCTACAAAAAAAAGGATGGAAGAAGCGTTTGGAGCAAAAGTATATGACCATTCTGGAGCAACGGAAATTGGTGCATGGTCCTTTGAGTGTTCTGACCAGCCAAATGGAATGCATGTAAATGAAGCAATGTTTCTAGTTGAGATAGAAGATATTGAAACAGGTGAGATCATTGATAAACCGGGCAAAAGTGGAAAAATGATCATAACTGCCTTGGACAGAACAGCACAGCCATGCATCAGGTTTGACTCAAAAGATATTATTCAATGGGATTCAAATCCCTGCTCCTGCGGCAGGACATTCAGGTTGATCAAAGGAGGAGTACAGGGCAGAGCTGACGATATAACCAAGGTAAAAGGTGTACTTTTATCGCCTGCCTCAATTGAAGAGGTTGTAAGATCAATAAATGGTCTTGGTGATGAATTTGAAGTAATCATAGATAAACAGGGTGATATTGATAGAATTAAGCTCAAAGTTGAATTAATGCCTGACATCTCATACCAGCAGATTGAAAACAATCTGAAAAACCAACTCAGATTAAAAACAAATCTTGGCTATCTGATTGAATATTATGACCATGGGCAACTCCCCAGATATGAAGTAAAGGCGAAACGTTTTAAAGATTTAAGAAAAAATTAGAGGACACACCATTGGAAAACAATCCTGACATATTTGTTTTAAATAACAAGATTCAACAGATAAAACTACTTTTAAAAGAACTTCAGCAAGAAGCAGAAAATTTCCCGGCTATATCAAAGAATTCTAAACGAGCCCTGGCGAGCTTAAAGATGATGGAATTTAGTGTTTGTGATCTTGTTGAGCTTAATTCAAGAAAATCATGCTTTTAAATCAGCTTGAAATACCCTGGGGTGTGCTAGGTAGACCTTATAATATCTGCATGTAATCACAGGCTCAACAAGGTTTTAGTGGATTAAGGAGATGTAATTTATCTTTATTTAAACATCAATCGGCTTCCACATCCCATTATTGCACCATATTCTTGAGAAGCGTGATCCCGGGGCAAGTACTTTTTGTGCAAAATCAGAAGTGTCAATCTCACAGGTTGAATCACCAAGGCAGTCAAACATTTCATCCCATGGTTCAATTATCACTAGCCCATTGGGAGATGAAACAAGGTGCGGTGCAAGAGGATTGCCCCATCCACGAGTTTGTATCTCCTGCCTAATATTATCAAGGTTCTTAAATTTTATAAGCTCGGTTAGAGTTACAATGGTTGGTGGGCTTAAAGGTATTTTCTCTTCAAGATTCTGTTCAAGAGCCTTTTGGGGTTCAACCCATATTCCATGGTTAGTCTCGATTTGATCAGGCTTACAAATTTGTTTTTCCGGCATAATAGCAATAAAAAATCTTGTATCAAACCGTTTCTTCATCTGTGCCGGTGTAATCCAGTGGGACCATCTTCCAAGGCTTGACAGCGATAATATCCAGTTTTCTTCCATTATCTTTGCTTTGAACCACGATTTTGGTAAATCTCTATTAAGCCGATACAAAGCAATACTATTAAAATCTTCTTCTGTTTTATCATCACATGTTGCGATAAAAACACCTGCTTCTTCAAGGGTTTCCCGGATTGCAGCTATGCCAAAACTTAAGGCATCTTCCTTAAGAAGTGTTCTGCTGCCCAGTTTCTCTATAATTTGATCAGGATCAATGTCAATGTTGGATGCCCAGGCTTCACTTCCAGAGTCATCTGTGTCTACAACACCACCTGGAAAAACATACAATCCACCCATAAAGCCTGCCTTGCTGCCTCGTTTCAAGAGATAAACTTCCAATACTTTATTGTTTTCTCTTACCAGGATGATGGTGGATGCTGCTCTGAGTTGTGGTGAACTATTTTTATTGCAAGTCATTTAGTCTCCAGAAAATCATTCGATCTAATTTATTTTTCAGTATAAAAGTCTTTATTATCAGCTGTCAACAAGTAACAAATTAATTCACTTAAAATAAAGCTGAAATTTTTCTTAAAAAAACTATTGTAAAAAAAATGAAATTCGTATATTAAGTCCCCCTTGTTAAAAAATAGTAAATCTTGTATCTTAAAAGTATTAATAATAGAGCAATCATTACGAATTTGAAAAAAGGGAGTACAATTATGGGAAATGAGGAGTATTGTCTGTATAGTGGTGGACTAAAAGGCGCAGAAAAAGCTTTTGGCGAGTGTGCCCAGAAGCATAATGTCAATGAAGTAACTTTCACATTTGAGGGACATAAACTTGCACGGGAAAAGAGTGTTACCATACTAAGCAATGATGAGTTGAAAAGGGGTGATATCAGTATGGAAATAGTTTCTGCCAGAATGGGAAGAAGATATTCAACAACAGATAAAATCAGAAAAATATTCCAGACTATTTTTCATATGATCAATAAAGGGTATCAGGTCTTTGCAATCGGCTGGATTCAACCTGACAACACAATCAAAGGTGGAACAGGCTGGGGCATTGAGCTTGCAAAATTTTTTAATAGACCAGTAAGTGTTTTTGATCAGAAGATGAACAAATGGTGTACCTGGACCGGGAATGAGTGGGCAGAAGATAAGCCTGTAATTTCAAGCAAAACTTTTTGCGGTACTGGTACCAGGAACCTCTCGGATGAAGGCAGAAAAGCGATTGAAGACCTTTTCAGTCGCTCTTTTTCTTAATTTCACATATTACACCCAGGTGATCAGATACTATATCTTTAAGGACTCTATACGATATAAATTCAAAATTCCTGGAAATTAAAATATAATCCACTCTTTTATTTAATGCCGGAAAGGTAATCATCTTCCCGGCATTTGTCTTATAGGCAGACAAATCAAGTTCTTCTATCAATAGCTGCAAAGCAGACTCTTTTTCCAATTCACAATTAAAATCTCCCATGATAATCAATGATTTTTTATGGCTTGATAAAATATCTATCATATCATTGGCTTGTTTTTTCCTGACACTTTTTCGGGAAAAATCCAGATGAACAGATACAATTTTAGTCTCTGACACTCCATCAAGAGTAACAGCAGCTAAAACAAAACCCTTTGGAAAAGTAGGTGGCGAGGGCTTGAATGTTATTGAGACAGGTGTTGTAAGGGGATATTTTGATAATAGTGCAGTGCCATAGGAGAGCATTAACCCATGCACATGTGTACCTTGAGCTGAATAATAGGACCTGGCTTTTTTTGAAAGATATTCCACATGGCTGAAATTTCCACTCCATAAAGACGGACCGTCTGCTTCCTGTAACGCTACAATATCAGGATTTACACACTGTATTAATGCTGCAATTTCATCAAGATTGGATTTAATTTTTTCACTGCTTAAAAAAATTTGATGTAAACTATCTCTCCTGCCATGGGCAATATTCAAAGTTAATATTTTGAACACTCCATTGTTACTCAATTTTTTCAAATATTTTCCATGGGAGAGTAAATCAGGAGGTTCAGATATCGTGAGAGCTGATTCTCTTTTACCTGTTACGGAAAGTATTAATAGTACAGCACAAATTATCAAACAACCTGCAAAAAACAAGGTGAGAAAAAGCTTTTTAGACTTTAGCATCATATCATAATTATTCTGCTATTTTAAATATCCCCACTTTTTCAGGCGATCGTACGCATGCTTTGCATATTTGCCCTGTTGCACCTTTTCTAAATAGCTTGTGTAAAAATCTGCAGCACTCTCAATTTTATTCATACCCTCTTTGCAATAACCTTTGAAAAAAACTATGTGTGGATTGCCAGGAAGCTTGTTGTCATATTCTCCAAATTGTTTATATGCTTTGCCAAAAGCTTTAAGTTCTATATTTGCCATGCCAGAAACGTGATATGCCTGGGCCTCGGACGGATATAATTTGCTTGCGTTTTTTGCATATCTAAGAGCTTTTTGAGGCTTTTCCTGCATGAGCAGACATTTTGCCATCATCATATGGGCTGTATAATCTCTGTCAGCTTTTTTTATGGCATTTTTATAAGAGCTCTGGGCTTGTATATATTGTTTTTTCCCCATATGGGCATCGCCTTCCTGCATAAGTTTGATTGCAGGCTTTAATTTTCTCAGTGAAGCAATGCTGTCCATATATTTATCTCTGTTCAGAGGGTATTTTTCTGTATATTTATATTGATTCTTACTTTTTTTTACTGCTGTTTCATATCTTTCTGAACCCATGGGATGGGTTGAAAAAAGTATCTGGGCTGCAGATGCTTTACCCTTATGCAGGGAATTGAGCATATCCATCAGCCCTACAAAACCCCTGGATGAATAACCTGCCTTTACCATATAAAGATTCCCCAGGGAGTCTGCTTCTCTTTCATTGTCTCTTGAATAGTATGAGAGAAGCATGCCTTGGCCAAGCATTCCTAATTGTTGTGCAATTTTACCATAGGAATCACTTTTTGAACCTGCTGCCATTGCAAGTCCACCCACTACTAAACTTGTAAGAGTACCCTTGGACATCTGCTGGGCAGAATGCCGCGCATTAACATGACCAAGCTCATGACCAAGCAGGCTTGCAAGTTCTGCTTCATTGTCAAGTTCCAGCAAAATACCCCGGGTCACAGCAATACTGCCTCCCGGGAAAGCATATGCATTGATATATGTTGCATTCACACACCTAAAACTATATGGCATGTCAGGTCTGTGGACATTTTTTGTAAGCTTTTTTCCAACACTGCCGATATATTTATTGAGTTTGAAATTATTATAAACCCCATAATCAGCTGAAAATTGATGGGGGGATTGACCTTGATCAATACTGATCTCCTGCTCCCTTGTAACCATCATAAATTGTTTCTCACCTGTTACAGGATTTACAGCACAGGCAACCAAAGCTGGCACACCTGCTGCACTTATACAAGTATATAAAGAATATTTTATAAAATTTCTCCTGGTAATCCTTTTTCCCCCAATTGAATCATTCATTGGATTGTCCTTTTAATTATTTAAAGTTCACACCCCAAGATATTCTGCTTTCCCAATTGAGTCAAACAATTTTGAAACAAAGTTTTAACCTTCAGTATTATTCAATTTTTGTTTCTGTTTTTCCCAACCCGGCATCACTTTTGCTAATAATCT
>CAZMEX010000018.1:0-52560 GCA_964565415.1 uncultured Desulfobacterales bacterium
TTAATTTTTTCAAACTTTTCCGGCAAATATCAATATAGTTTCTCTTCTCTTTTCAGAAGCTTGATTTTTATCTTGACAGGATCAGAAATCCCCTGATACAAGCACAATATGTTGTACTTGTATCAGGGGGGGGTCTTGTTGTATTTGGTTCATTTTTATATCTTTCTTTTAAGCTACATGCTCTACAGTGTTTTCTTTAGAAACAAGATTCTTAATTTTTTTCTATTTAGGGGTGTTGAATATCAGTTTTATACAGAAAACAGATGATCTAAAAACCCATACATCAATTCTGTAACCTGCTGATTTCCCTCTATTGAACCTGCAATACCATATAACGCAGTTGTTTCTGCCACTTCTCCCTCTTTTGTTTTTGCATAGATAACACCCTCTTTTAAGTCATCTATCCATTGTTTTGCCACATTGGGCACAAAGGTTTGGGGCATTGTTACACAAAAATGCATGGCAGGGGGAAGCTGAAGGCAGTTAAACCGCCACTGCTTTGTCTTCATGAAATCATTAACATGATAAACATCAATTGTGTCAGATAGAAAGCTTATTACAAAAGTTGGATCACCTATAAGAGTCAGCTCACTAATATCTTTCACGCCTTGTTTCATCTCATCTGCGACTTCCATTATGGCTTTAATTGATTTTAAATATCCTTTTTCACCCATATAAATCATGGATGCCCATGTTGCAGCGGTCAAACCACCTGAACGGCTTCCCGCAGCAGTTGGAGAGGCATACAAACCCCCAGCCCAGTCAGGAACATCAAAATATTGAAAACGTCTTAGTTCATTGCTTTTATACAGCACCACTGAAGTGCCTTTTAGTGCAAAGCCAAACTTGTGGGTATCAGCGGACATGGATGTAACCCCATCCAGTCTGAAATCAAAGATCGGAATATCATAACCAAGTTTTTCAATCCACGGTAGAATAAAGCCTCCAAGACATCCATCCACATGGAGTCCGATATCATGTTCCAGGGCTATCTCTGATAGTGCTTCTATTGGATCAATAAGACCGTAGGGATAGTTGCCTGCACTTCCCACAATTGCTATGGTGTTTTCATTTATAAGTGATTCAACCTTTGCAGGGTCAACCAGGAAATCAGGTCTGGCAACAGGCACATGAACCATTTTAATTTTAAAATACTTACCTGCCTTGTCAAATGCCGGATGGGCAGTATGGGGCATGATAATTTCAGGCAAATCAATGTTTTTTTTGGCTTTTGCAAAATCCCTGTAAGTCTTCATTGCCATAATAATGCTTTCGCTGCCACCTGATGTCATGGTGCCGCAAACACCCTCCCTGCCATTCAGCATCTTTGCTGTCATGGAGATTATATCACTCTCCATCTTAAACATACTTGGACACAAATCAAACTGAAGAGTATTAACATGGGAAAACAGAGAAAATGCTTTATTTAAAAAATCAAGGTGTTCTTTGCCAGCGTGGTAAAAAGTTCCTGACACCTGACCTTTTTGCCACTTCTCATTCTCCATTTCTGCCATTTTTGATAAAACATCAAATACTTCATCTTTAGATTTGCCTTGTTTTGGTATGGATACAAAATCTTCAAACTCGCCCTTATAAGGTTTAAAAGGATCATCGCCCATTATCTTTGTTCTCCCTATTTTTGATTTAAAGCTTTAAATATTTTCCTGTTACGCTTAAAAATCTCTCTGTACTGCCTGTACATCTTGTCATAGATATCTTTATTTGCTGGATCAGGCTCAAACACTTTTTTAATCTTTGCAAGATTTTTGATCTCATCTAAGGACATCATTCCCAAAGAGTTAAAGGCAAGCATTGCTGTTCCCCTTACAGCAGTGTTCAGAGGGTCATCCAGCTGATGGATTTTTACATTCATAACATCGGCATGGATCTGTGCTAAAAGATCTGACAAAGCACCACCGCCTGAAAAACTAAAGCTTTTAACAGGTTGATTTATGAATTTTTCAGCAGGCCCCTTGGTCCATCTGTTATTAAATGCCAATGCTTCAAAAACAGCCCTTGCCATGTGCCTTCTATCTGTACTGAAAGAGAGGTTCAAGAACCCTCCTCTTACGTGGGGATCTTCTGTTGGAACTATTGAGCCGTTAAGCCAGGGAAGAAAGATTACTCCATTGCTCCCGGCAGGAACATCCTTTGCAGCCTCATTAAAAAGCTCATAGGCATTCTCACCTTTAACACCTGTATTGAACTGATCATCAGGATAGACAAAATTTTTCAAAAAATACTCCACACATTTCCCTCCGGCACCCTGCTCTCCCAGCATATAATAGCGTGACTTAAAAGGACTTGGGATGGATGTTATAAAATGTTTAAGATCGGTTTTTTTAAATGGAATGTGGCAGGTCATATAAAGGGTTGTGCCAATATAAATAATCATTTCAAAATCGTTTATGGCACCGCTGCCAATAAGGGATGCATTGGAGTCACTGATTCCTGCAATTACTTTTGTGGATCTATCAAGCCCCAACTCCTCTGCAACTGAAAGATCAAGCAAACCTGCAACACCATTGTTATCAATAATCTCAGGGAATTTTTCCTTTTCAAGCCCTGCAAGTTTTAAAAGTGTCTTATTGTACTCTTTTATTTCTAAGTTGCGATTATCCATGATCATAAAAGGAGCCATGGATTTCTGGGTTGCAGTGATTTTGCCTGTAAGACGGGAGGTCAGGTAATCCATGGGTTCAAGAAACTTATATGTTTTTTCATAAATCTCTTTTCTCTCATTTTTTATAAACAGGACATGTCCCAGAGAATCCACACCAGAATGGGTAGGAGCAAGCCCTGTAAGTCTGATCCACTTAAGCAGCTTAATTAAATTATAACCTTCAACCTCAGGAAATCCACCAGACATTTTCCTGTTATATTGCCCGCCCCTGGTATCAAGCCAGTGAACAGCATTCATGAGATGTTCACCATGTTCATCCACAGGCACAGCAAGGCACCATTGGGAATCAACACCGATTGCAATAATATCTTTTGCATCAACCAATGCAAGTTCCAGCACCTCTTTAATGGCAATTTTTGTCTCTGTCCACCACTCAGCCGGATTCTGTTCAGCACCGCCACCAGATAAAAGCAGTGTTTCAATATTCTTTTCAATGGTTTGAACTACTTTGCCCCTATCAGATACAAGACCAACCTTGGGACCACCGCTCCCAAGATCAATAGCCAATACATATTTTGTCAAACTATTAGCCATATCAACAGCACCAATCTAAAAATTTAAAAATTCCTCTCGCCATCACAATTTCCATATCATAATTGAATAAATAATCAACAAGTTTGTCGCAAACAGATAGATAATCTGATATATAAGAATCCAAAATTAAAAAACATTATTAAATTAATGGTTAGAAGACTGAGCATAAGATATGGACAATGATAAAAGACCAATTGAACTGATTGCTACCTGGGACACGCTTCAAAGAATATTCATACGCCCTGAAGATGAGGCATCAAGAAAAACTCTCTTAAAATATATGGAGCAGATTCTTTTTGGACTCCATGATTTTTTAAATACCCATGTTGGTGTTACAGAAGAGATAAGCCTGAAGGACCTTACAAAAGATTTTAAGGATACTGTCATAAACAAAGAACCTGAAAAAAAACTTGCCAATGTAATAACAGATATAATTGATCAGATCGCTCCCAAAGCTGTCAATATTGCATCGCCATATTTTGTAGGGCATATGACCTCTGCCCTGCCCTTTTTTATGGTACATTTAAAAACAATAATTACTGCATTGAATCAAAACATAAATAAACTTGAAACTTCTAAAATTCTATCTGTTATTGAAAAGCAGATCCTTGCAAAAATACACAGGCTTATTTTTAACAAGGGAGAAAAATTTTATCGAAAACATGTTCAAAGCGTGGATACATCTTTAGGAGCATTTACAGCAGGAGGAACAACAGCTAATCTTACAGCTCTATGGGTTGCCAGAAACAAACTTTTTTCTGCCCATAAAAACTTTGAAGGCGTTGAAGCTGAGGGTATTGCAAAAACAATGCAAGCTTGTTCTGTGGATCGGATTGTAATACTTGTTCCAAAACGGGGACACTTCTCCTTAAAAAAAGCAGGAGGGGTCCTGGGAATAGGAAATAAAAATGTAATCCCCATCGGAATGGATAAAAACCATAGAATTGACTTGAATGAACTTGAAAAAACCATAAAAGAGTTGTCTTCACAAAACAAGACAAGAATTGCCGCTGTTGTCGGCATTGCAGGAGCAACCGAGACAGGTCTTATTGATCCCCTATCTGAAATAGCACAAATATGTAAAGAGAACTCTATCTTTTTCCATGTTGATGCAGCCTGGGGAGGTCCTGTCATGCTTTCGGAAAAACATGCCCACCTATTAAATGGTATTGAGCAGGCAGACTCTGTAACAATTGACTGTCACAAACAGTTTTACATGCCCATGACAAGTGGCATGATATATTTTAATGACCCCCTTGCAATGGATCAAATAGCCTACCATTCAAACTATGTTAATCGCATGGGCAGTGTGGATATTGGAATTAAAACCCTGGAAGGTTCAAGGGAAGCAAACTCTTTAATACTTGACAGTGCATTAAAAATTATGGGAAGCCGAGGCTATGCTCTTATTATTGATCATGGCATTAAAACAGCAAAAGAGTTTGCAAAAGAGATTAAAAAAAGAGAGAATTTTCAACTTGTTTTAGAGCCTGAACTCAATATTGTAACATATAGAGTTGTCCCTGATGATTTTGAACTAAAACTTAAAAATGCTCCGGAAAATAAAAAGAAAGAAATTGAAAATCTCCTCAACGATATAAATATAAAGGTTCAAAGAAAACAGAGGGAACAGGGGAAGAGTTTTGTCTCAAGAACAAGATTTAAAATATCGAAAAAAAATACGACCCAAAGTGTTGTTCTCAGGTGTGTCATAATGAGCCCCATGACAAATATTGATATTTTAAAGGAAATTCTGGATGAACAACAAGATATCTTTAAAAGGCTTGATATTGATTAATTTTTACCAGAGAATATTATTGCGCTCTTTTTAAATCCCCATAACTTTTTAAATCATATAAAGACCCGGCATTTTTCACAGCTTCAACAACAGCTCTCTCCATTACCCTTGCAGCAAGCAGCCCCACAACACTTAAATCAGCATTGATATTTCCCAGCGACATGGCAAAAATTGTATCACCATCAAACATTGAATGGGCAGGTCGCATTGTCCTTGCAAATCCGTTTTGAGCCATAGAGCTTAGTTTTGTAACCTGGGCTTTGGTAAATTCAGCATTAGTAGCTATTATACCAATGCTGGTGTTGCCGGTAAAAGGGTTTTTATTATCAGCATATGATTTAATTAATATCTCTTCTGTATCATTGAAAGTCTTCATATCATCATTCAGCGGTGCTGCAAGTTTTTCCCTGGTAAGAGGATCTATCACGTCTCCAAGACAATTGACTGCAACCAGTGCACCAACTTTCAAATCACCGACCTTACAGGCAAAATGCCCAATGCCGGTTTTCACAGCCCTTGACATCCCAAGAATTTTGCCTGCAGAAGCCCCGGTGCCAGCACCCACACAACCCTGTGCCAACTCAGCAGCACTTGCATTTAAGCAAGCCTGATAACCCATCTGCTTGTCCGGTCTTATGGCATGATCTCCAAGAGCAAGGTCAAACAGGGCTGCACCGCATACAATCGGAACCTTAGTAACCTGCACATCAAAACCAATATTATTCTCTTCAAGATACTGCATAACTCCTGCTGCAGCATCTAAACCAAACGCGCTTCCACCTGTAAGCAATACAGCATGAACCCTTTGGACAAGATTAACCGGATCTAAAAGATCTGTCTCTCTTGTGCCTGGTGCACCTCCTCGGACATCAACTCCAACTACTGCACCATTATCACAAATAATTACAGTACATCCTGTTCCTGCCTTTAAATTCTCAGCATGGCCGACTTTAATGCCGTTAATCTCCATAAAATCAATCTGTTTCAACTTAACAACCCTCCTGATTATTTTAATACAATTGTATCCATTTAATCACATTCAAAACAATATGCCACCTATAAAAAAACTATTAGCCTTAACTTGAACAAATCATTCCCTATATTGATGCACAAATTTATAAACTTTTCCAAGATATCCATGAAAGGCTTTGGGTAAGGGCAAAGTAAAACAGGGCTGGTTATTTACCCAGCCCTGTTTTGTTGGTAATAGCTATTCAGCTCAAAAAAAACTATCCAAGTATTGTAAAATTGTGATGGAGATTTCCGCCGGGAGCTCCATTTTTATCACCGTCAAGTTTTTGACCAGAAGTATCCTTTACTGAATCAGTAATGGTCAGATCAAAAAAACAATCAGAATCAAAGGTGCACAGATCATGAAAATCCCGGGCAGAAGTCCACACCAGTGTACGCTTGTTCAACCACACAATGGTGCCCATGGCATTTGGATCCTTTTCAGTTTTGACCCGTAAAGTTGATCTGCCAATCACAGTGGTTTTTAGCACATCCTTATTAAATTTAACTGTGATACGAATTCTATTGTCCACAAGCTGATAATTCTGGGAATGAATAAGATTGATAACCTGCAATGGTTTTTGACTTTGAGTTTCACGACACTGAAGTCTTTTAACCATGGTGTTATTTTGCTCATTTGATTCATTGATTTTCTTATGGACATCAGCAACAACCTTTACATAATGAAAACCTGGGGAAAGCTGAATGCCAGCTGATCCTTTAAACCACAATTTTGTAACTGCACCACCCGGAGTTTTAAGAATACCTCTGGGATCAAACATTTTGATTGCCATACCACCCCATGGAGTACCATCCATATGCATTTGAATGCCTGCATTGGTAGTAGCTGCACCTGAATAAACCCAGCCGGGTAAACCTGCTGAACCAATATTCTTAATTGTAACTTCAATCCAGCAATCTTTTACAACCTTGAGATTGGAAACAATTAAATCAGGTTTATCCTTGCCTTTAACACTGAGCTTAAGGCAGATTGTATTATTGTTTTCATTTGATTCATGTACCACTCTGCCCGGATCAACAATGCCTCCAAGGCAATATTTACCAGCAGGAGTATCAGCCGGGATCACTAATATGTTGTTAAGATAGAATACCTTACTCTGATTGGGTTTTAAATCAGGGGTATTGCTGATTCTGCCACCCTTAAGAAGCACATCGTCGGAAAAAGAATTTGAATAACCTGCAAAGGACACGGGAAGATGCCCATCTGATGAAAGGGTTAAATCAATCATATAGCCTTTTGAACCAGCAGTTTTAGTCCCCCTTGCCACTCCTTTGCCGATATTTCTTACAACAACCTTGCAATTTGGTATTGCTTTACCTGGTTTTTGCACATGGGATGCAGTAATTGTAACCACCAGATCAGGCAGACCCTTTGGAACTCTGGGGGTCAATACCGTTTTTTTCTTCATTTTAGTTTGTTGAATAAAGGGTTTGGCTTTGGTGCCTGCCCAGGATAATGGAGAAACACATAACATAAAACATAATGCCATTAAAATAGATACTGAATTTTTCATTTTACCTCCTAAGTAATATTTACTCTTTTCTTTTTAATTAATCCCAGAACTATAACATAAACGATCTGAGAATTAATTTACCCTGCCTTTTATTTAAGAAGTGTGTTAAAGGCGGGCAAAGGTTCAAAAAAAAATCCCCCAAAAAAATATACCCATATACCTTTAGTGAAAGCAATGGCTTTTCCTGGTTGCCCAAGGTCTGCCACGACCTTTGGTATGTTCCAGCTTGATCCGATGGGTGACTTGTTGAGGCAAGGCAACAGCAATATTATTTTACTATCAAATAAATTGGGGTTTGTTTAAAAAATGGCAAATAACCATATAAATGTATTATACATATCTCGGTCTGGTTTTGTTCTCCTCATAAAACTGCTCTATTCCTTTCACTTTGATCTTTTCATTGATCAATACCCATCTCCTGTAAAGATCATCATCAAAATTTGTTCTTGTACAGGGAAACTCATCACACTGATGGCAAAAATCAATCTGTTTCTCCTGGTGGCAGCTGCGCACTCCACACTCCTTAAACAGTTTGCACTGTTCATTCCTGCACCCTTTGCAGTTTGCTGAAGCAAAGTAATTCAGCAACTCTTTGAAGTCAGGGTATTTTTTAAAAATCGGATCACCAATCAATGTTTCAAATCTTTTGGCATACATATCAAATTTACCTAAGCTATCTTTAAGCTGTAAACTATACTTACGGATATCTCCATTCACATGGGCAAAACACTTTTCACAACTCAGACCGCAGGGGGCTAATGATGCTTTAATTTTCTCAGTTATCAATTTTTTCCTCCTTTTATTAATTGAATAATCTTGATTATAATTGTTGCATTTATTAAAAGAAAGTGGCATAAACGACAATATGAAAGGTGATATCGACAAAACCATAAAAGAAGTTACTATTCTAGGACTTTATAACTCCATGGCAACTACCATTTTTGGTCCAATGGATATCTTGAATCAGGCAGGGCGACTGTTCAATCGTGTGAGCAACTCTCCCCAAACCCCATTTTTTAATGTTACCATTGCCTCTCCTGATGGGCAACCCATCCAGTGTACAAACAATGTTCTGATCCAACCCCATTGCAGTATTGAGGCAGTTGATAAAACAGATTTGATTATCATTGCATCTGCTACCTGCATTGAAAAAATTCTTCAAAAAAATCCGGAATTGATTCCATGGCTTTTAGGGCAATATAATAATGGTACGCAAATAGCCAGTATCTGCACAGGCGTGTTTTTACTTGCAGAGACGGGTTTGCTGAATGGGAAGTCTGCAACTCTGCACTGGGGATTTACAGAGATATTCCGAAAAAAATATCCCCATATCAATTTAAAGCAGGACAGAATGTTCATTGATCAGGGTCGGTTATATTGTTCAGCAGGATTTAGTGCAGGGCTTGATTTAACCCTTTACCTTGTGGAAAAATTCTGTGGCAGACAAGCTGCAGTGGAGTGTGCAAAAACCATGGTTTTAGATTTGGGGCGAGAACTGCAATCGCCCTATGACTGTTTTCTGTTTCCCAAAAACCATGATGATACATTAGTGATTAGCGCCCAGAGATGGATAGAACAGAATCACACCCAATCAATTGATTATAACTTGCTTGCTGAAAAACATCAGATAAGCCGTCGTTCATTGGAGCGTAAATTCAAAAAGGCAACCGGTATTACTCCGCTTGGTTATTTACAACAGATAAGAGTGGAAGCAGCCAAAGGTCTGCTGGAAAAAAACAGCCTGACCTTTAGTGAAATCACCTATCTGGTCGGGTATGAAGACATTGCCTTTTTCAGAAAAATATTCCTACGTTTTACTGGTCTTAAACCAAAGGAATATCAACAAAGATTTAAGGGGTATTCAACACTGCCTGAAAATGGGGTAAACTCTTGAAAATTTTCTCTGACATTACAATCCCTGACAGCGAAATAGAATTATCGGCAATCCGTGCCCAGGGAGCCGGAGGACAAAACATTAACAAAGTATCTTCGGCAATTCATCTGCGCTTTGATATCAACAAATCCTCTCTATCTGATTTTTACAAACAGAACCTTTTAAATCTAACGGATCAACGTATCAATAAAAATGGGGTGATTGTCATAAAAGCCCAACAATATCGCACCCAAGAAAAAAACCGGAAAGATGCCCTGGAAAGATTGCGAAAATTAATTAAAAGTGTTGGCATTGTAAAAAAAGCAAGAAAACCCACAAGGGCAAGCAAAGGGTCCCAGAAAAAACGGATTGACAGCAAGGTGCGGCGGGGTAAAATTAAAGTATTGCGAGGGAGAATTTCAGAACACTAGGAGCAACCAACTTTTTACTGAAAAATTTCAGTTTTCCTTGACAATATACAAATCCTTGACTATAGCTAGAATTGTAAAAAATTTTAGCACATATAATAGTATCTGTGGTTCAAAGGTTATCCATTCAGGCAACAACTAATATCTGGAGGCTACTATGGCAGAATTTACACCTTACACAAAGGGAATCACTCTCAATGGTCAAACCATACATTCAATAACTTCCACTGACATGCTGAAAGACAAAGCTTTGAAATACCTTGCAGCAGTCGGGCTGAGCAATGTCGTCCCAGATGATAAGCACTGGTACTCTCTGGACAAATTCCTGGAAGCCTTCAAAATGATGGCAGATGAGATTAATACCTATGCCTTATTTATGGTTGGACAAAGAGTCCTGGATTCAGTAGTGCTTCCACCAATAAAGAACATTGAAGAGGCACTTGGCCTATTGAATATTTCTTACCATATGAATCACAAAGACCCAAATGGTAAAATAATGTTTAACCCTGAGACAAATGTAATGCTTGGAGGAATTGGTAATTATAAAGCTGAAAAGATAAAGGGAGAAAACAAAATTAGAATGGTAGTAGATGTCCCATATCCCTGCCGATTTGACAGAGGGCTAATCAATACATTTGCCAGGAGGTATAATAAAACCGCATACATTAAAGAAGACTTGAACGAACCGTGCAGGGCAAAAGGTGCTGACTCCTGCACCTATATCATTACATGGAAATAAATTTGCACTGGCAGAACCTGAAAAGATAAAAAGTACTGAAATCAAGTTTGAAACAGGTTTGGAGCATAGTTTGTTTTGAACCACACCTGAAAAATGGTTAAAACCTATGTCCTTCTGGATAAGTCTTTCAGAGTAAAGAATCCACTGTGTAATCAACTCTTGATGGATTTTAAACAAAAACCAACTTAAACAATTAAAGGAGGTAGTAATCATGCGCCACATTACATTGATACTGGCAGTGATGATTGTAATGATTTGTATTGCTGATTTTATCAGTGCAGAACCCACCAGGGCAACCCATAATTTTGAGTTGGAAGATGCAGAAGGCGATGTAAGTAATCTCAATGACCCGGGAAAAGATGTTGTTAAAGTTTCCATCAAGACTGATGGTAAATATTTTTCTATGAAAGTGACACTGAAAAATACAATCAAGTACTATTTGGAAGGACACAAGGCAGGCACAGTGGTTCAGTTCCATTTAGATACAGATAATAATAGGGAAACAGGCGGTAAGATTTTTTGGACAAAAAATACCGGGTTTGAATATTTAATCGGTATAAGGTCTTGTATTAAGTATAAAAATGGAGAGGCTTGTATGGGAGGTCTGGGTGGACCAAGTACAGGATTTTTCTCATCATATTCAATAAAACAATATGAACAAGGCAGTACTTCAGCAAATAACATCCATGACTTTAAGTGGAGATCGCCACGGAATGATATCTCTGATAATACCATTATGACCAAAATACCATATACTGAGATAGGTGTTGTTTCAGGACAGACTATCCGTGTTGTCATTGAAGAAAAAGATTCAAAAGAGCCAAAAGAGGCTTATTCGTCTGATATTATTTTAAAACTAAAATAATTACTGAGTAACCTATAAATTTTAAAAACTGACTATCATATGATTATCATATGTCACCTGAAGATATTATTCACAAAACCATAAAAATGGCAGGTCTTATTAGTGGTAGTGGTGAAAAGTTTGATATGAATATGGCCTATGCACTTTGGCTGGTTCTGCTGATAATTTCATCTTTCATCCCAAGGGAGAGATCATTAAAATAGGAGGAGTATCCTGATACCCTGACCAGAAGGTTGGGATAGTTTTCCGGATTATTCCTGGCATCAATCAAAATTTTTGGATCAAGAACATTTATCTGTGTCTGCATGCCACCTCTTTTAAAATATGTATCAAAAAGATGAGTTAAAGCTTTTATACCGGTTTTTCCCCTGAGGGTATGGGGTGTAAATTTCATATTAAAATTGATTCCGTTTCCAAATTTTGTAAAATCAAACTGGTTCATGGAATTTAAAAGGGCTGTGGGTCCGTTTTTGTCCATGGCATTCATGGGAGATATACCCGATGCAAAGGATTCAGGGTTCCTTCTTCCATTGGGAAGTGCAGATGTTATGCTGCCAAAATATTTATGGGCTGTGACTGAATAGAGACCTGCTGTATAGGCACCGCCCCGGGTATTATTCCCAAAACTTTTCAGGGTTTTTATAAACATATCAGTAACATATACTGACCATTTATCAACATCTTCATCACCATTTCCAAATTTTGCAAGATTTAAAAAATAGTTAAGGTCCTTTAAATCATTGAAATTATTTTTTAATATCTGACACAGCTTGCGTAAACTCATTTTTTTATCAATGAAAATAGATTTTTCAATGGCATAAAAGGCATCCCCTGCATCAACCGGGCCTACGCATTGAATGCCTGAAAAATTATAGAGAGCACCTCCGGATGTTGAACACCTGCCTGATATAAGGCAACCATCAAGCAGCATACTGGTTAATGGAGTTGGATGATATTTTTTATTTGCTGATTCCACAGCCTTAAGATCCTTTATCAACTTTCCCATCATGTATTCAAGCTGTATTTTAAATGCTTTTTTTACATCATCCATGGACTTAAATTTTGATAAAGGCTTTGTTTTTTTGCCGGTCCTGAAAATTGATCCAAATCTTCTTCCCTGATTTAAAGCAAGTTCCAGAATAACTGGGGTATTAAAAATTGCTGCGTCAGTGGATGAAAAACTTTTCCCCTGGCAGACCGGTTCAACACATCCCACAGCAGTATAATTTCTTGCATCTTTTATGTCATATCCATGATCAACCATGGTTTTAATTATAATATCATCATTATACAAAGCAGGAGAGTTACTGCCCCGGGCAAGTTCCGAATATATCTTCTCTTTAAAATTTTTCAAGGAGTTTAAATGAATTCTCGCATGGAAATTTGGCTGGCGCATACCAAGACCTGTTATTACATCAAGCATGAAAAAGCTCAACTCGTTTACAGCATCATTTCCCCTGGCATCCTGTCCCCCTATTGTTATTACCTGTCCATTGAACATGCCGCCATGAAAATTTGTTAAAAGTTTAGAAAAAACAGGGATAATTTCACATAGCTTAATGCTGAATGCTGCAAACAGCTCTTGGGCTATCTGCTTGTTAACAACTCCGCTTTTTAAATCTTTTTTATAGAAACCATGGAGATACTGATCCATCCTGCCGGGACAAACCGCATTATCAAGACTTTCCAGATTAATGGCAATATGGGCTAAAAAAATTATCTGAAGCGCGCCCTGAAATGATTTGGCACCCTGCTGAACTTCATTTTCACAGATTGAACTGATCTTTAAAAGCTCATTTTTTCTTCTTTCATCCGGCTCCTTTTTTGCCATATTCTGTGCAAGCAGTGCATATCTCCGGGAAAAGCCTGCAAGCCCTTTACATATTATTTTAACTCCTTCATAAAAATGCCAAGGGTCTGATCCTTTTTTCACATTCTGCTGGTACCCTGTGGCTTCCTTTAAAATACCATTGGTTCCCATTGTGATCAATTTTTCATAGTCAGGAGCCAGGTGAGAGATCCCTCCGCTCTCATTGATAAGGTAAAACCGTGCCTTTAACTGGTTGAGAATGAATCTTATTTTTTTAAAAGGTGATTGATATGCTTTAAACGCCATGAACCGAAACAGCCAGAAAGGTATTATCCTCAATAATTTAAATATTTCACCCCTTGTAATCTTTAAAGGATTGGTCTTTCTGGAAGAAAACTTAAATATATCAAGCATGACCGGAACACCGTGAAGTTCAGGATAGATTGAACCGCCAACCCTTTGGCAGGTAAAATTTCCCACAATCAATTCATCAGGATAAATAATGATGCTCTTTTCAAGCAGAACTTTTGTCAAAGCCTCAGCCATTTGAATATATTGTGATTTTTTCCGGTTGGATCTTTTTTTATGGTAGGCTGTCCATATCAACGCCCGTTCCGTGCAAACAGACATTTCTGCTGTCTCTACAGCCTGCTTTAACCGTTGAATTCTCTTAGATATAAAAGCTTTATCTTCAGTCATAAACAATAGCCTCTATTCCCTGGTCTTTAAACATCTCCACTATATAAGAGCATTTTTCCGGTCCGAGAGTCTTAATATTTACCGGGGAAAGCTCTGATTTTATCCGTTGGAGTTTAGCCTCGCCCATGTTGTGAAAGGGAAGGCAATGTATTGTTTCATGGTTGTTCTCCTTTAAAAAAAGTGCTGTCTGGATAATATTTTCCTCTGTATCATTAATGCCCGGAATAACAGGCATTCTGGGCTGAAGCCCTGGAAACGACCGGGAAAGCAGGGAAAAATTTTCAAGGATACTTGTATTATCAAAGCCTGTAAATTTTTTATGAGTCTGCGTGTTCATATGTTTTAAATCAAAGTAGATCATATCTATAAATGGCAGAATCTGCTCCATTATATCCATGGCAAAAACTCCACATGTTTCAATATTAACATGGATTCCATGGATCTTTAATTGTCCAGTTATCTTTTTTAGAAATTTGCTGTGCAGCATGGGTTCCCCACCGGAAAAAGTAACTCCACCCTTTGAATCCTTATAAAAATCAATGTCCTTCAGGATCTCACTTAAAAGCTCATCACACGTCCATTTTCTGCCGATCATAACAATACTCTTTTCAGGGCATACTGTTGCACATAACCCGCAGAATGTACATTTTAAATGATCAATTCTTTGATTTTTTTTCTCTAAAATGGCATTTTCAGGACAAATGGTTTTGCAGGTCAGACAAAGGGTGCACTGATCAGCATAAAAGGAAGGTTGCGGCCGGGGCAAATGGGATTCAGGATTCTGGCACCATGCACATCGCAAAGGGCAGCCTTTAAAAAAAACAGTTGTGCGGATACCTGGTCCGTCATGAAGAGAAAACCGCTGAATATCAAAAATTATTGCAGGATTTAATCCAGATTTTAAGTTTCCCATTTTCTGCCCTTCTTTTTTACTTTTTATGTGGTTTACTACCTTTATAGCACCTTTTTGCAGCTCAACCTTTTTCTCTTTTTGGATCTGATGTTTACATACCTTTATATTATATCAAAATCCAGACCAACTGTAACTACTCAATACTCTCTCGTCCAAAATTTATTGCCCAATAGGCCAATAGGGTTTTTTTTTCAATGGAATAAATCCTTCTGAGTGTTCTAGTGATTTAAGGATAGCAGGTCTAAAATTCTTCTTGATTAAATATTTAATATGTATTATCGTTAATAGACGATAAACGATTAATAAAAACTATCTGAAAAAGGAACCTGCATGGTAAATACAAAATTAAGCATTGAAGGGATTGCAAAGATTTTTAAGGCCCTTGGACACCCCACCCGGGTAAAAATTGTTGAGCATTTGATTAAAATAGATTCCTGTGTCTGTGGTGAGATTGTCAATATCTTCCCTTTTTCTCAATCCACCATTAGCCAACACTTAAAACTGCTCAAGGATTCCGGCATTGTACATGGGGAAATTGCAGGACCTAAAACCTGTTATTGCATTGACAAGGATATTCTGCAAAAGTTTAAAAATTATGTTCAAACCTTTAACACAGGAAAATCAGAATGAAAACCGAACAAAACAATTGCCTTAAAACATCTAACGTCTCCATCATGCCATCCATGCAGCCCCGTGACGTAAGTTGTACATCATCCACAGCAAATACCATGACAGAATATGAAAAGCCAGGATATGAACTGACCTCTTTTGTTGAGGGTTTTGTACAAACAGATGCAGGTGCTGTTCCCAAAGTTAAAACTGCTTTTGACACAAATGTGCTGTTCTCTACTTTTAAAGTACGATGCGGAATAAAAAGAAATAAATATCTGGTTACACCCGGTCTTTATTGCGTTGGCAACCCTGACAAAACTTCTGAAGTCCTTGTCACTGCCAATTTTAAGCTTACCTTTGACCATGTAAGATCACAACTTAAAGATCTCAATGCATGGATCCTTGTGCTTGATACAAAAGGGGTGAATGTGTGGTGTGCTGCAAGCATGGGAACTTTTGCAACAGATGAGCTTGTAAGGCAGATAAAGCGTGGCTGCCTTGAAAAGATTGTGGATCATCACAGGGTTATTGTCCCTCAGTTGGGAGCAACAGGTGTTTCTGCAGGGAAAGTAAAAAAAGCTTCTGGTTTTAAGGTAGTTTACGGACCCATAAGGGCATCAGACATTAAGGCTTTTTTGAAAAATAAGAGAAAAGCAGATCAAGACATGAGAATGGTGACTTTTACACTCCTTGAGCGATTGGTTCTTACACCTGTGGAGCTGAACATTGCCATAAAGCCTGCGTTTATTACAATGGCTGTTTTATTATTAGTCTCTGGCATTGGTCCGGATATTTTCTCTTTTCCCACTGCGTTTTCCAGAGGTTTCATTGCCATTGCTGCCCTTTTCATCGGTGTTATCACAGGCACTGTCATCACTCCTGCACTGCTTCCCTTTATTCCCGTCAGAACATTTGCCATGAAAGGTATTATCACAGGTGCTGTACTTGCCCTTGCAGCATGGTTTTTGTTGTCAACAACTTCAATTGTTTTGCCTGTTTCATCCAATGCTGCCCTGGTAAGTCTTTTTCTATTAATAGTTACCATCAGCTCTTTTCTTGCCATGAATTTTACCGGGACAACTCCCTATACATCTCCTTCAGGAGTTGAAAAAGAGATGAAAATGTTTATACCCGCACAATTGTTAAGCCTTGTGGTTGCTTCAGGGTTCTGGATATATGCAGCTTTTTAATCTTTTAATACCAGGAGAATTTCAATGTACGATCAAAGATATATAGATGATGTGTCAACACTAATCTTAAATCCTGACAAATGTATAGGCTGTGGTCTGTGTGTAGAAGTATGCCCCCACCGTGTTTTTGAGCTTGATAATAAAAAAGCCCGCATAGCAGATTTTAATGCATGTATCGAGTGTGGAGCTTGTGTAAACAATTGCCCTGCCAGGGCAATTGAAGTCACTCCCGGAGTTGGCTGAGCATCCTACATTATCCAGGTCTGGATAAAAGGGAAAGAAAACGCCTCTTGTGGCGGGTTAGACGGTGCAGGCTGCTGTTAGGACTATATTAGCTGTTATAATTATATTACTTGATTTTTTTTCCGGCTGTTCTCTCAATAATTGATATGATCCAGTCGCCTATTGCCTTCTTACTGGTGCGCCTGGTCTCTTTTTGCACAAGTCTCATATCAAGTTCAGCCCTTGCCATTGTTTTATGACCTCCGGCGGATCCATATTTTTCAAATGCTTCTTTTGCCGTGCTGCCAGCACCTTTTCGTAATCCATCATTTCTAAACACTATGATAAGTTTATTGTCATAAACACCTGAAATCACACTCCAGTTGACATGTGTGAGTGTGAGGAAAAAATCAGCCACAACAACAAGTTCATCGGGTTTTGAAATTTTCCCGGCGTGGAAAAAAACCCGGTTATGGATTATCTTTCGATTCTGTATTGCATATCCCAAAAAATCAAGGTCTTCCTGGGTTAACATTGCTCTTTCAACCTTGATAACAATATTATTATCTGCAAACTGATATAAATACTGGAAAGCTTTGATATCTTTAAGACTTGCCTGGCGTGTAAAATTTGATGTATCTGTCTTTATCCCTAACATCAATGCCGCAGCAAGCTTTGATGAAGGTTTGATCCTGGCGGCTTTTAAATATTCAATCATAATGGTTGAGCAGGCACCATAATCAGGACGGATATCGGCAAAGTCCGCTTCAACCCGGGTTTTTGGGTGGTGGTCAATAATTACATCAAAATCAAAACCTTTAAATTTTTCATGGTGGTCAGGCTGGGAATCTATAATTGCAAACAGATCATAATCTTGCTTTTTAATATCATCCAGATGAACCATCTCAATATCTGTATATTCAATCATGGCAAGGTTATCAGGTCTGCTGATTGTGTTAAAGTATGCAATGCCAACTTCATTCACCCTGCGCCACAATATCCTTTTCAGTGCCATGGCGCTTGCCATGGCATCGGGATCTGCATTAATCACCACCAGTATCTTTGAACCGCTGGTAAAAAGACCGAGAAGATTTTTTAATTTTATACTCAATTTATTACCTGCCTAACATATCCTTAAAAGTTTGGAAAAGTTCTTTGTGCTGAAATGAAAACCCACTGTCCAATAATTTCTTTGGTTCTACTCTGGCACTTGTTAAGAGCGTCTCTTTGCCCATCTCTCCCCATAAAAACAGTGCTAAAAATTTCGGCATTGTAAACCATACTTTTTTTTTAAAAACCCTGGCAAGGGTTATGGAAAATTCATGATTCGTAACAGGATTTGGTGCAGTCAGATTGACAGCCCCTTTTATTTTATGGTTGTTCAGGATGTGTAAAATACCTGACAAAACATCATCCATGCTTATCCAGCTCATGTACTGCCTGCCGTGGGAGAGTTTCACACCCAAACCTGCTTTAAAAGGCAGTTGCATTCTTGCAAGAGCACCTCCGGCAGGTGTCAGCACCACACCAATTCTCAACTGAATTGTCCTGATCCCTGCTTTGTCAGCATCATGGGATGCCTGCTCCCACTGGCTGCACACTCTGGAAATAAAGCTGTTCCCCTTGTTTGAAGATTCAGTTAATACTTTGTCCTGCCCCTCACCATAAAATCCAATGGCTGAGGCAGATATAAACACCTCTGGTTTTTTCCCAAGCTCTCTCATCCTCCTTACAAGCAGATTTGTTGGGATCACCCTTGAATCAATAATCTTCTTTTTTTGTTTATCGCTCCATCTGCCCCGGGAGATATCGACTCCGTTTAGATTAATAACAGCATCAAAGGGCTCTTCGCTTCCAAGATCAAGTATGCCTCTGTATGGATCCCAGAAGAGCTCACCTTTTGAAAGCCTGCCTTTTTTCCTTACAAGACAAATCACTTCATGACCACAACTCTGCAAAAACGGAACAAGTATGCTTCCTATTGTACCGCTGGCACCGGAAATAAGAATTCTTTTTTTATCAGACTTGTTGACATGGTGTTCAAGATCGTATTTAAGAACTCTGTGCCGGTAACTGAACATTCTTTTAAACTCTTTTTTGGCAAAGGGATAAAAGGGGCGACTTACAAATCTAAAAGGCAGTTCAAATTCAACTCTATCTTCCATTAACGAAGTCTCTTTGCCTTGTTTGTCTCCTCCTGATTCAAAAAGATGGGTATGCTCCCATTTAGCAAATGGTCCCTTTATCTGATGATCTTTAAAAAGCTTATTTTCCTGATATTCTATGTGACAGGCTTCCCAGGTCATGGGAATTTTGAATATCTTGAGTTTGAATACTATTTTCACGCCCTTTTCAATGCCTTTACCGCTTCGTGCTATCATTTTCAAGGGGGCCCATGGTGGTGTCAGCCTTGCTATGGCTCCTTCCCTTGCATGCCATGAGAAAAGCATTTCAACAGGTGCATAAATTTCACTCTTTTTACTAAAAATATTATAAGCCATATTTATCCTGAAAAAGCAAATGAACCATTGATTTTGTATATTCTATACTATAACAATAATCATCAAGTGCAAACCCATTTTTAAAGGAAAAAAATTAAAATTTTAGGTACGCTCTTTGCAAATACAATATTTAGTTTAACACAACACCGAAGAGTGGTGGTTATTAATAATAATTTTTATTGGAGGTAAAAATAAATGTACAAACCAATTGAAATAGCCGATGGAATATATTCTGTTGGAATACGTGACTGGGATATGAGAGATTTCCATGGTTATTCCACCTATGAAGGCACAACTTACAATGCATTTTTAGTACTGGGTGAAAAAAATGTTCTCATTGACACAGTAAAAGAAAAATTTGGTAATGAGTTGTTATCCAACATAAGCAGGATTATAGATCCAAAAAAAATTGATGCCGTGATCAGTAATCATGCAGAACTTGACCACTCAGGGTCCATCCCTAAAATAATGCATAAAATCGGGATGGAAAAGCCCCTTTATTGTTCAAAGATGGGGGCAAAAAACCTGAAAAATCATTTAAATGAAGAGTTTAACTTTCAAATTGTAAAGACTGGTGATGAACTTAAAATGGGAAACAGAACTTTCTCATTTATTGAGACAAAAATGCTTCATTGGCCCGACAGTATGTTTACCTATCTTGTTGATGAGGCAATTTTGTTCTCAAGCGATGCTTTTGGGCAGCACTACGCAGGAGATATGTTCTTTGATGATGAGATTGGTGATGAGATTATCCCCCATGCAAGAAAATACTATGCCAATATTCTTCTTCATTTCTCACCGCTGGTGCAGGTACTTTTAAAAAATGTTGCAAAAATGAACCTGAAAATTGATATGATCTGCCCTGATCATGGTATTATATGGAGGGAAAACCCATCCAAAATCATTGAAGCCTATGATAAATGGTCCAGGCAGGAGCCGGAAAATAAAGTAGTTGTTATCTTTGACTCCATGTGGGACAGCACAAGCAAAATGGCAAGATCCATTACCAGCGGTATTGAATCTGAAGATGTCAATGTCAGGTTGATGAATACAAGAAAATGGCACAGAAGCGATATCTTGACAGAAATCATTGATGCAGGAGCAATTGCTGTTGGGTCTCCAACCCTTAATAATAATATTTTCCCTGTTATTGCCGATGTTATGACATACATAAAAGGGTTGCGCCCCCAGAACAAAGTTGTAGCAGCCTTTGGTTCCTATGGCTGGAGCGGAGAAGCAGTTAAAATCCTCAACAAAGAGTTTAAAGAGATGAAGCTTGATATTATTGATGAAGGTGTTAAAGTTCAGTTTGTACCTGATGAAGATGACTTGAACCGATGTTTTGATTTGGGAGTAAAACTTGCAAAAGAATTAAAAAAAAGATTACCTGGAGGGAATAATGCCTAACGAATTTAATGCAAATGATATTTTTGAAATCGCCATAAAAATTGAGCAGAATGGTGCAGTTTTCTATAGAAATGCAGCAAAAGACATTGCTGAAGAGGAGAACAAAAAATTTCTCCTTGAGCTTGCAGCAATGGAAGATAACCACGAAGCAACCTTTTTAAACTTGCAAAAAGAGTTAAAGGATAAAGAGAAAACTTCGACGATTTTTGATCCTGAAGATGAAAATCTGCTCTACCTGAAAGCCCTTGCTGATTTACGTGTTTTTGCAAAAAAAGAAGAACCAGGAGATGATTTTAAAAGTATACTTTACTCTGCCATACAGGCGGAAAAAGACTCTATTGTGTTCTATCTTGGAATGAAAAATCTTGTCTCTGCCAAAGCAGGTAAAACAAAACTCGATGAAATTATCCAGGAAGAGATGAGCCACATCCAGCTTCTTGCCGGCAAGCTTAGCAGACAACAATAACGATATGATCAGCTTATTTTAACTTTTATTTAGGGTGGATTATGAGCAATGAAAACAAGCCGATAACCCCGGAAATAGTTGAGGATGAAAATAGTAAAAATAGAGGTCAGCTGGTAAGGCAGGTTACAAAACCAAATATTTTGTACCTTATCCCCATTACTGGCAGACCACACCTGCCTGCCCAGGTTCAGCCTCTCATTGTAAGCAAAGATAAATGGGAAGAAACTTTAATAAAAGTATCCAAAGACTCTAATAATCTTTTAGGATTGTCCTATTTAGAGGAGGTTAAGAGTGATAAACTGGATAAAAATGATTTCCCTGAAATAGGCTGTGTTGTCAGGATGTTGAATATCTCTGACTTTGAGGGTAATATCCAGTTCATTGCCCAGGGACTTGAAAGATTTCGCATAAAAAGATTTCTTTCTGACAAGCCGCCTTTTGTGGTGGAAGTTTCCTATTTTGAAAAAACAGATGATAATGAAGATGAACTGAAAGCCTATGCCATCTCCATAATTAAAGCGATTAAAGATCTGCTTGCACTCAGCCCTTTATATTCTGAAGAGCTCCGACAATACCTTGGAAGATTCAGCCCGGATCAACCATCTCCTTTAACAGATTTTGCAGCTGGTATTACCAGCGCTTCTGGTAAAGTGCTCCAGGAAATCCTTGAAACTGTATCAATTATCGACAGAATGAAAAAAGTGATGGAAATTTTGCAAAAAGAGATGGAAATTGCAAAACTCCAAACTAAAATTCAAAAAGATCTTAACACCCAGGTGGATGAAAATAAGCGTAAATTCTTTCTAAAAGAGCAGCTTAAAGCTATCCAGAAGGAGCTGGGAATCAAAAAAGATGATAAGACTTCAGATGTTGATAAATTTAAAGAAAAATTTGCAAACCTGAAACCTCCTGAACATGTTGTAAAACGCTTTGATGAAGAGATTGAAAAACTCTCTGTACTTGAAACCGGCTCTTCTGAATATGGAGTTACAAGAAACTATCTGGAGTGGATAACTGCATTTCCCTGGGGGATACATTCTAAAGACAATATTGACATTAAACGGGCAGAAAAAATTCTTGACAGAGACCATGCAGGCTTGTCCGATGTTAAAGAGAGAATTATTGAATTTTTTGCTGCCGGGATTTATAAAAAGGATATCTCAGGCTCTATCATATTGTTCGTAGGACCTCCAGGAGTTGGCAAAACCTCTGTGGGAAAATCCATTGCTGAAGCACTGGGCAGGAAGTTTTTCAGATTCAGCCTTGGAGGCATTAGAGATGAGGCTGAGATTAAAGGACACAGAAGAACCTATGTGGGGGCTTTGCCCGGAAAAATGGTTCAGGCACTTAAAGATACTGAAGTTGCAAACCCTGTAATCATGCTTGATGAAGTTGACAAAATAGGAATTTCATATCAGGGTGACCCCGCTTCTGCCTTGCTTGAAGTCCTTGATCCAGAACAGAACTCTGAATTTTTAGATCACTACCTTGACCTTAGAATTGATCTTTCAAAAGTATTGTTCATATGCACGGCAAACCAGCTTGACACTATTCCTGCTCCGCTTTTAGACAGAATGGACATGATTAATCTTTCAGGTTATATCACAAGAGAAAAGATGGAAATTGCCCGAAAGCATCTCTGGCCAAAACTCTTGAAAAAAAATAACCTGAAGAATAAAACCATCACAATTACAGAGCCTACCATCAGGAATCTGATTGAAGGGTATGCCAGGGAAGCAGGAGTGAGAGGTCTTGAAAAGTTATTAAACAAGATCATCAGAAAAAGTATTGTTATTCTCTTGAAAAAAAGAAAAAAAACCATCCATATCAATATAAAATCGTTGGAAAAAATTCTAGGTCCTCCAATATTTAAAAAAGAAAAGCAGATGTCAGGAGTTGGAGTTGTTACCGGGCTTGCCTGGACCCAATTGGGCGGAGTAACACTTCCCATTGAAGCTGTCAGGGTACATGAAAAAAATGCAGGCTTTAAACTGACTGGCAAACTTGGTGATGTGATGCAGGAATCTGCAGCCATTGCTTACAGCCATGTCAGATCAAATCTTGCAAAATTTAATATAGATAAAGAGTACTTTGACAATGCCTTCATCCATATCCATGTGCCTGAGGGTGCAACACCTAAAGATGGTCCAAGTGCAGGTGTTACCATTACAACAGCGCTTATTTCCCTTGCAACAAGAAAAGCAATCAGACGACCCCTTGCAATGACAGGCGAAATAACCCTCACAGGAGCAGTCCTGCCCGTGGGTGGAATTAGAGAGAAAATTATTGCTGCAAGAAGATCAGGGATTAAAGAAATTATTTTGCCAACTGGAATCAGTGCTGAATTTCATAAGCTGCCTGACCACATAAAAGAGGGTATTGATTTTCATTTTGTAGAAAAATATCAAGATGTGTTTAAAATTGTATTTAATAATCAATGAAAATAAAGAAGAGTAACGGTACAGTCACGTTACTTACAGGAAAAAACGTTACCTGGAAGTGAAGAATCAAGTGAGTAATCATTGGTGACAAAAAAATATCTTTTTATAAATCTACATAAACCACTGGTATACAAGTGGTATACAAGAAAAAAAAGAAAAAAACTACTGTTTTAAACAATAATCTTCCAGGTTTGGCATTAAGTATGCATTTAAATATTTCAGTTATCAGAAAAGTAAGAATATTTACTTACCTCCAAAATCTGATTAACCACCTCATCTAAATCCGAGGCAGCATAAATACCGTCACTGGCTGCCTCGGATTTTTTATTAACTGTTAATGATTTACGGCTGGAGAGGGATATCCCACTTTTTCATATACTTCCAGACCGATGTCCTGCTTTTGCCAATACGCCTTGCCACCTTTGCTTTGTTCCAGTCACACTCTTCAAGAAGCTTGGTCAATGCTTCTTTTGTAAGGTTTTGAGTCATCATGGCAGTTGAAAATCGGGATGCAATAGATGCTGTTTTATTTTCTGCCATTGACCTGCTCTTGATATTGCTGATAATTTCAACAGGCAGATCATTTAAGCTGATTTTATTGGAATCACAGATGACAAAAGCATGTTCAATGGCGTTTTCAAGCTCCCTTATATTGCCTGGGAAAGAATAATTTACAAGTTTATTAAGGGCATCGGATGAGACCCCTTTAATATTCTTAGATTCGCGTTGATTTCCTTTTTTAATAAAATGATTTATCAACAATGGAATATCTTCCCGCCTATCTCTTAAAGGCGGCACATTGACCGGGAATACTTTTAGTCTGTAGTATAAATCTTCACGAAATGTACCTTTTGCGACCAGTTCATAGAGGTTCTGATGGGTTGCAGCAATGACCCTGATATCTATCTTGTGTTTTGCAGAGTCCCCAACCCTCTCAATTTCTCTCTCCTGCAATACCCTTAAAAGCTTGATCTGCATATAGGGAGTCAACTCACCAATTTCATCAAGAAAAATACTTCCTTTATCTGCCTCTTCAAACCTGCCCTTGCGGTCTTTATGTGCTCCTGTGAAAGCCCCTTTTACATGACCAAACAATTCACTCTCTAAAAGGGTTTCTGAAAGAGCGCTGCAATTTACTATAACCATTGGTCGTTCAGATGAAAATCCTTTATAATGGATTGCTCCTGCAACCAGCTCTTTTCCCGTACCGCTTTCTCCCTGGATCAGGATGTTAGCCCTGCTTTTAGAGGCTGCCCTGATTGCAGCAAACACATTCTGCATTGCTGGACTTTTACCTATAATATTGCCCAGCCTGAATGAAGTTCTCAGCTGGGCCCTGGTCTCATCAATCTGTTCTTTCATTGCATTGAGCTCAGTTAGATCAGTAATAGTCTCAACCACTCCAAGGATCTGGCCATCTTCATTCTTAGCTAATCTTGCATTTTTAATAACCGGGACATCATATCCATCTTTATGGCGTACAAAACACTTTTTTGCCTCGGTTTTTCCATGCTTCATAACCCCGCATCTGTTCATATCAGCAGGGCATGTTTTCCCATAGCACTGGCTGCATTCCAACAAGCCACACCCCTTTCCCACAGCATCTTGTGCTGAATAACCGCTTATCCGCTCCATGGCATTGTTCCAGGAAGTTATCTTTCCTTTGGCATCCAGGGTGAACAGACCGTCTGCCATGGTATCAATAATCTGGTTTAAAAAACTGGCATTCCATAATTGATGGGTTTCCATAATCCCCTTTCAGCAGGCTGTTACACAATGCAAATTGGATCATTTAGTGTTTATGACAGCCTGATGTGTAACGCTAGCATATAGTAACGTTACTATAAAATTTTATCTTTTAAATTCTCTTTTTCAACTTTTTTTTCTGTCACCTGACAGGCATTTCTCATTCAAGTTGAAATACCCATTTTAGGCAGGATATACAGTTGTAATAAGAAATAAACACCAATGAATAATAAAATAAAAATGGTTTCTTTCATTGTCTTAATCCTTTATAATTTATTAATATAATCTCTGCTTTTTAATGTAGCAAATTATGTACCATGCGTTACCATATAAACGCTTATTGTTTACAATAACATAATCATAATCTTACTATTAATCAAGTTTGCTTCTCAAAAAGCTTGACTGGCAGGGTTATCGCCACAAGATTACTACCATGGGCATGGCTGGCATACTTTTTGAAATACTATGTTTTCAATAATTAAATTGGAAAAAGGACTTTTCTATTATGGATTCAAAACAATTTCAACAAACTATTGAAAAGGGTCTCTTCCTTGTTGATTTTAATGCTCCCTGGTGCGCACCATGTAAAATACAGGAGCCAATCATCCAGACAATGGAAGAAAAATTTAAAAATAAAATTTCCGTGGTATTCATCAATATAGATGACAATAGAAAACTTGCCACAGATTTTATGGTCCAGAGTATCCCTACACTTGTTTTTTTTAAAAATGGGATTGAAGAGGAGCGGTTTATAGGACTTCAGACAGAAGAAACCATTGAAAATAAACTAAATTCCATGCTGCAACACTAAAACCATTTATATATAAGAGGTTATTATGGGCTATTGTGTTAATCATCCTGATAGAGAAACAAGTTACCAGTGTATGAAACACCAACTCTATCTTTGTGAAGAGTGTCTTGAATGTCGTGATCCGGAAATTTACTGTAAATTTCGATCTTCTTGTGCAATACATTTTATCTCAAAAAAGGGGTTTGAATCGGAAAAAACAGCTGCCGAGTGACCCTGTTTTTTAAAAGTACTGATATATCAAAAAAGGAGGACTAAAATATGTTACGAATCTTATCCAAGCTCCAGAAAAATCTCGTTTGGGCTATTCCCATCTCAATGCTGATTGGACTTTTTTTTGGCTATTTCTTTAATGCCACACCATTAAAACAGTTTATCATCCCCATTACCTTTGTCATGGTTTATCCTATGATGGTAACCTTGAATGTCGGCAGTGTATTTAAGGGCCATGACCTTAAACTGCAAGTAACAACCCAGATTATTAATTTTGTCATTGTTCCAATCCTTGTTCTGGTTATAGGAAAGCTGCTTTTAAACGGAGTTGATGAGAAATTTAGCCTCTGGGCAGTTGGATTGTTCTTAATTGGTGTACTCCCCACATCGGGGATGACAATTTCCTGGACCGGATTTGCAAAGGGCAATAAGGAGGCTGCCATAAAGATGGTAGTATTCGGGCTGGTCATAGGCGCTCTTGCAGCACCAGTTTATACAAAGATTTTCATGGGTGCAACCATTGAAGTAAATATGCTTCATATGTTTAAACAGATTGCTCTTTTTGTTTTTTTACCTTTAGTAGCAGGTTTGTTAACCCAATATGCCGGCAGTAAAAAATGGGGACAAAAAGAGTGGAATCAGAAAATAAAACCCAAATTTCCTCCTTTTTCTGCACTTGGAGTTGTAATGATCGCTTTTCTTGCAATGTCATTAAAAGCAAAAAATATCATTGCAAACCCCGGAGATATTATCATAATACTGATTCCTTTGATCCTATTTTATTTAATTTCATATCTGTTTTTAACAATTGTAGGAAAACTTCTTTTTAAAAGAGATGATGCAATTGCAATGGTATTTGGGGTTGTAATGCGTGATTTGTCTATTGCTCTTGCCATTGCCATGACTGCCTTTGGCAAGCAGGGGATGACCATAGCATTACTGATAAGCCTTGCATATATAATTCAGATACAATCTGCAGCATGGTATGTTAAACTTGCAGATTTCTTTTTTGGAAAACCAGCAGAAGTAAAGCCTGAAAAACAAGTTTCAGACAAAATAGAAGAAAAAGAGGTATCTGAACCTAAAGGGTCCATGGCTGTTAATATAACAAAAATTTTATTTGCAACGGATTTGTCCCAGACTGCCAGGCATGCAGCAAAATATGCCTGCAGTATTGGAAATAAATATGATGCACTTGTTCATACTATCCATACAGTACCTGATATTCTGGACGAATTCTCTTCCGAAGCAGGAGTTGATATTGCAAGCCACATGGATCCTGAAAAAAAACAAACCTTTAATAAAGAACGAATTGAACATGCAAAGGCACTTATCCAGAAACGAATAAGTGTAACTTCCAAAAAAATACTGCAAGAATTCCCATCCTGCCCGCTTTCCGAGGATCGAATTATTATCAAAGCAGGAGACCCGATAGATGAAATCATTGCCACAGCACAAAAAGGTGATTTTGACCTTATTATCATGGGTACACATGGACATGGCGATTTCGAAGAGATGATGCTTGGCAGCACAGCCAGTGGAGTTATCCGCAAATCAACTATACCGGTACTTATTGCAAGACCGACACAATAGCCTGATTTTTAAGCCCTGATAGTTTGATATCATCAGGGCTTAAATTTAATTTAAAGTCTTTAAAGCTTCAGTTAAAAGACCCTTAAATCTATCAAGGGTAACCGGATATGCCTGCATGGGGATTCCCATCCAGTCACAATAGTCTAGAAATTCTTCGGGGCTTTCCTCCATATATTTTTCCATGTAGCCAATACCATCCAAAACAATGGCTCCACCAGTGTGCCTGGGAAAATTCTCATTGGCAACGCTTTTATCCCACCCCTTAAATACCTGGGTTCGATATTTTACCCAGCCTGGAGTCATGAACCATACAGGCTCACCACCTGCAATTTCATCTGTTATCTGTCTCATTTCATCATCACTTGCCAGCATTCCCATGCAGTGAGTGGCATTAATTCTTGCAACCCCCAAACCCTGCTCCTTAATCACATGCTCCATCAATCGTGTGGGGTTGTCTGGGTTTACATAGCAATACTTACCACCAAAGACAACAATCACGCCCTTTGCAACACCCTTTGCTTTTCCAATGAACTTAATAAGCTGGGATTCAAGTTCAGGAATATTCTGATGCAATCCCGGTGTTGTAAAAAAAACATGATCAGTATCAAGGAAACCCAGCTTTGCAAGAGAGTTTATCTCCAGGCTCATGGTGCCGCATGCTACAATTGCAGTATCTTTAAATGATGCATTTTTCATACATGCCCCTCCCTATAAATATATTAATCTGTGTCACTGTTTATTTCACCTTCTGGTATATCCTCGCCAGGGCGCCAGGTTACAAATTCACTTATATCCAAAACATCATCAGCTTTAATTATTTTTTCTGTCCAGACAATTCGAGTATTACACTCATAAACTATTTTGCCAAGCTCATTACGTCTTTGCTCTAAAGCCTTTTCTGATTCATCCCTGGTTCCATGAACAGAAATCACTTTTTTCTCAGACTGTCCCAGATTGTGTTCGTCATAAATCAATGCATACATGATACATCTCCTTTTTTATGGTGAAAAAATTACAAAAGTGCAGGTATAAATCATCTATGCCTGCACTTAAACATTTACAAAACTAACTGCCAAGGTTGTCAGCAACCTTATCTTTTTCAAGATGCTCTTCCCATTTTTTACCCCATAGATCAGGAACAGTCTCTTCAACCTCTATAATAGAATCCCAGGGAATACCAATCTCGGTAAAAATATTTTTCACGCTCTCTTCACTTGGTGCAATCCAGATACAATACCTGATACCTTTGTCTTCGTTAAAGTATGTTCTAATCCAGGTTCCGGTTTCCACCATGGCAAGTTTTCTCCAATTTGCCTGTACTTCATCACAGTTAATATCAGGGTTGTTGTGAACCATCATAAATTTTTTAAGTTGTGCCATGATAAGCCTCCTTTACTAATATAATTTAATATTTGCCCAGCAGGTCTGTTTCATTTTAGCTGAGTGCTTTAATTTCATATAATTACAATTGTCATGCCAGGTTTTTTCATTTTGATGATCATCTTAATAACTGCCTGAAAATATAGAAAAAATCATTGGCAAAAAAAGATTTAAAGACCATTGCGTAATGCTGAATAAAATGGTACTAATAAAAAGTGGCGCCACAATCAGCGCCACTATACATAAAAATATAACAGGAAGAACATTTGAAAGATCTAGCAGCTGAGATAGAAAACAATAAGCTTATGAAGATGCTGTTGGAATCTATTGGTGATGGTATTTTTATTCTGGATAATAATGGGCATATTGTGACCTGGAACCCTGCCATGGAACGTATTACAGGTTTCACCTCCGGTGAAGTTTTAAATCAGAACTGTCAAATACTCAACTTTAATCAATGTTTTGAAAAAGATTGTCCCAAAGGGCATCATGACTGCGGTATATTTAAATATGGCAAGGTGGACCCGACAGAGTGCATGCTCCGCCATAAAAATGGTCATGAAATAAACGTTACAAAAAATGCAAGGGTTATTCTGGATAGTAAAAATAATGTGTTAGGTGTTATTGAGGCAGTCACTGACCTTACTGAATTAAAAAAAACCCGTTTAAAAATGGAGGAGGCCACCCGCCGCCTTGGTGAACTGAACCGCCTCCAGGGAATCATTGGTAAAAGTAAGATTATGCAGAATGTCTTTACCTTTATCAAGGCATCGGCTGCAAGTGATGCCACAATACTGATCCAGGGCGCAAGCGGTACCGGCAAAGAGTTGGTTGCAGGTGCCATACATGCCATTGGCCGACGCAGGAATAAACCTTTTGTGATAGTCAATTGCAGTGCACTATCTGAATCTCTGCTGGAAAGCGAACTGTTTGGACATGTCAAAGGTGCGTTCACTGGAGCCATACAAACTCGCAAGGGCAGGTTTGAAGAGGCAGACAGCGGCACGCTCTTTTTAGATGAGATTGGCGAAATCTCACCATATATCCAGATTAAACTCCTGCGGGTTCTCCAGCAAAAAGAGGTTGAACGGGTGGGAGAGTCCAAAAAACGAAAAGTGAATATCCGGATTATAACAGCAACCAATAAAAACCTTGATGTCCTGGTACAGCAGGGAAAATTCAGAGAAGATCTCTATTACCGTCTCAAAGTATTCCCTATTTATCTGCCGCTTTTGAAACAGCGGAAAGAGGATATTCCGCTTCTGGTAAATCACTTTGTCAGCAATAATAACAAACATACTGAAAACAAGGTTAAGGGAGTAGCAAGGCCTGCAATGCAGGCTATAATGGAGTATTCATGGCCGGGTAATGTAAGAGAACTTGCCAATGCAATTGAGCATGCTTTTGTACTCTGTACTGACCGGGAAATATATCTTGCAGACCTGCCCCTTGAAATACAAAACCCTTCCCCTGTTAAACCTGTTACATATAGGACTCAACCAGACAAACCAGATGGTGCTTTGCCAGTAATACGCTCCAGGCTTTCCGGGCAAAAGCTTATTGATCTTCTGACAGAATGTAACTGGAATAAGGCTGAAGTTGCAAGGAGGACAGGGTACAGCCGCGCTTCAATCTGGAAGTACATGAAGAGATGGGATATTCCCATGCAGCCTGAATAAAAAAAAATCATTGTCTGAATCGTGTCATATCGATATTCAATCGCCGGACAATTTTTTGAATTGAAGCTCGCTCAAGCCCGCTGATTCTTGATGTTTTTGAGATATTTCCCCCTGTCTGTTCAAAGAGCCTGGTAAGATAGTTTTTTGAAAACATATCCAGAGCTTGCTTTTTTGCATCTTTATACAGCAATTTTGTTGATGGATCAAAATTATCATCCCTTTTCCCTTCAACATGATTTATAAGTGCAAGGTCAATTAGTGCACCATTGGAAAATACAGCAAGACGTCTTACATAATTTAAAAGCTCTCTTACATTGCCTCGCCAGGTCTGCCTTGAGAGAAACGTTAGAGCTGCAGGATCAATTTGTACAGGTTTGATATTCATCTCCTGGCAGGTTCTTAAAATAAACTTCTTTACAAGTGCAGGAATATCATCTCTTCTTTCTCTTAAAGGCGGTACATTTATTGAGAGCACATTAAGCCTGTAATATAAATCCTGCCGAAAGGTTCCATCATCAATCTTTTTTTTCAAGTTCTGGTTTGTGATGGCAATAATTCTTACATCAGTTGTTTTTGAAACACTTGAACCAACTGGTTTAACCTCTTTATCCTCTAAAAATTTTAAAAGCTTTGCCTGGATTGAAGGAGTGATATCTCCTATCTCATCTAAAATAAGTGTTCCTTTATCCGCCGTCAGAAAAAAACCATTCCGATCTCTCTCAGCCCCGGTAAAAGCCCCTTTAACATGACCAAACAACTCACTTTCCAGCAATTGATCAGGGATGGCAGGGCAATTTAAAGCATGACATGAGGCAGATTTTCTGGAGGATGCCTTGTGAATTGCCTTTGCAATAAACTCTTTTCCACTGCCGGACTCGCCGGTAATCAGAACTGTATAGTCTGTAACAGCAATGGCTGATATTTTTTCATTAAGCTCTTGCATCACTTTGCTTTCAAACTGTCCTACTCTATCAGAGCTTATGGAGCTGATGATTTTCTGCAACCGCCTGTTTTCGAAAAATAGAGAGTAGTGCTCAATTGCCTTTTCAACAGTGTGATATAATGTTTCTCTCTCAACAGGTTTGGTTATAAAATCCCATGCTCCCTGTTTTAAAGCACTGACTGCACTTTCAACAGTACCATAGCCTGTGATCATGATTACACAGAGATCCTTATTTGTCTCCATCCCTTTTTTCAACAACTCATGCCCGGACATCCCTGGCATTTGAAGGTCGGACAGCATCACACCAATTTGCTTGTCTCTTAATACTTCAAGGGCTTTTTCGCCGGAAGACCTGCCGATAATTTCAATCTTGGTAAACTTTTTTTTAAGATTTCTGATAATTCCGGTTAAAAAATCTTGATCATCATCAACCACTAAAATTGAAAAATCTTTCATAATCACTCTTTCTTACGAATTATTGGAAAAAATATTGTGAACATTGTTGTTTTATCGCTTTTTACTTCAATGCGCCCGCCAAGTTCAGTTACAAACCCGTATACAACTGAGAGGCCAAGTCCGGTACCTTTGCCCACATCCTTGGTAGTATAAAAAGGATCAAATATTCTGGATAATACCTTCTGGGACATACCGGGTCCATTATCTTCAACACTCAACTCAACCTCTTTTTTATTTGCAGCTGTCCGGGTAGATATGATAATTTTTCCACCCGCTTCCTGAAGGGCATCAAAAGCGTTGAGCCATATGTTTGTCAGTATCTGTTCTAAAATAACTGCATCGCACTTGATATCAAAAAGATCCTTTTCAAGATTTGCAACAACCTTGATGTTTCTGGATGCACCCTGGGTCTTAAAAACTTCAATCACGCCCAGAACTATATGATTGATATTACATTTACCTGTAATCATCTGTTTGGGTCTTGAAAGATTTAAAAGCTCCTGCACAGTCTTTTGAACGTTTCTTGTATGCTTGGAGATTGTATTAAGATCATTGTGTACTTTTTCATCATCAACTGCATCTTTGACAAGATCTGTATAGCATTGAATAACTCCCAGGGGGTTATTGATCTCATGGGCTACTCCTGCTGCCATTTTTCCAATTGCACTCAATCTTTCGGTTTGCTGCATTTTTTCCATCATCTGCTTTTCCATGGTTATTTCCCTTGCATACAGCACGATTCTCAAGCTGGACTGCTTATGCCTTGGCAAAGGGTAAAGATCCAGTCTGAAATATTTTGCATCAGCAGTTTTTACTTCAGTGCTCATGGGTCTTTCCTGTTCAATAATTTTTAAAAGGATATTCACGCTTTCAAGCAATCTTTCAAGCTCTTTTTCCTGCTCTTTGCGCTTCTTCTGGGTTAAAATGCTTTTACATCCTTTATTGGCAATTATAATATGGCAGTCAGCATCAATAAGCAGTAATGGATCAGAAATACCTTCAAACAGAGATTGTAAAATATCATTTTGTAAAACAACATTGGAAAAGGCTTGAATGTTTTCTATTAAAATACCCACCTGCTGCCCAAGAGCTGTCAGGACACCCGAATCAAGATCACTATAAACAGGGGATTCAACCCAGGTTATACAAATGATACCCCAGTGACTCTCTGATGATTTAACAGGGATATAAAGATGATTATCTAAAATGAGTATATCATCCTTCCATAAGAGTTCTTTTATTTGTGGAGTAATATCTGGTATCTCTTTGTCTTGTTTTAGAGCATAATAATTATCTGAAACAACCGTGCAAAAATACACCACCTGATCAGCATTAAAACGATCTCCAATGCTTGCAAGAACCCCTAAAATAAGATCTTCAATATTGACTGAGCCTGAAAATCCTGAAAGAAGTTTTACAAAAAGTCTTACATCTCCATGATGCTTAGAAGCCTTTATATCAAGTGCTTTAGTTCTCTCTTCCACCTTTTCTTCAAGATTTAAAGCATAGTCCTCAAGTTCATCTCGTGTTTTAGACAGACAGAGTGCAAGTTCATCAACACCTTCTATCAGTCCCTCTATTTCATCCTTTTGACCAAGCCTTTCTATAATTGAGCGTTCCTGCTCTCCTGCAAAACGAGTTTTAAAAATAGATTCAAGATTATGAAGATTTTTTATGACAAGCCTGTCAAAAAACAGTGAAATAAGAGCTGCAAAGAACAATATCCCTAAAAGATATAAGCTGAGATACTGCAAAGTCACCTCTTTTACCGGATTTTTTATCATATCCACAGGAAAGCCTGCCACAACAACTCCACCCACCTCATTTACCTTATAATGAAATCCTCCTGTGCTGCCATAAATTTCCAATAACTCTTTCGGGGCATTTTCAGGCTCTCCATGACACTGCATACAAGACTCAATAAAAACCACAGGTCTTGCTGTGAGATAGTATTGGTTACTATCCACCAATGAATTTTCCTGCCAGGTATCAAGGGATCTGTCTCTATTAAACATGGATATAAGTTCAAGCTCAAAAGCATTGGGTGTAGATGCTTTATTTCTGGGATTCCTTGATACTCGCCTATAGTGATAAGCCGGGGCATCCTTGATATTCAAGCGGCTCATTACTTCCCTTGATATATAGGAGGAAGACATTGCTTTTAACAAAAAGCGTCCCTGGGGCAGAGTTTCAAACATTTCTGGTCGCAACACGGTCTTGACATAGTCTTGGACTGCGTCAGACTGGGCAAGAAGCATTCTGGAACGCTGGCTTATTTCAGAACGCATTATTGAGTTAAAATGAAAATACATAATAACAGTTATACAAATACCCAATGCCAGAGCAAAAAGCACAAGACCTGTTATGAATTTCATTCTTAAGTTAAAGCCAGAGGTTTTCATCAGTTTTCTCCCCTTTTTATCCTCAAACAGTTTTACCAGAATAAACAATTCAATCCCAAGTTGCAAGATAAGAAAATAACAATGCATTATAAATGACACACAACTGTAAACTCAAGTTTTCAGTTGTCTGCCTATCAAACAAGCAAGACCCGCTTTTAAAAGACGTATACAGCTTTTACTGTTTTGGAACAAATTTTGCAGATGATATCTATGGAAGCTGAAAATATATAGAAAACAAGCTATAATTTTAAAGGAGAATATAATTATGTCAGACAACAATGGTATCGTAGTTGACCAGGGGAAATGGAAATGGTCAGAGATATGGCAAAAAGAGGATTGGTGGGCTATCTGGATTGGATTTTTTATCCTGATTGCCGGAATGATAATATACTTTCCCCATGCAGGGGATATGAGAAATATTATTAACAAAGCAGAGGCTGAATATGGAGCTGCTGCTGAACGAACCAACGAAATAAAAACAATTGCCTGGTATAAGCTGTCAGATGGAAAGAAAAAAGCTGAGGCAAGAAAAATTTCTGCAGGAAAATGGCTGAAAAACTTTTCCCAGAAACCGCATAAATGGGCAAACAACCCTTTGGATGCTTTTTACATGAGCAAAGAGAAGGCTCAAGCAAAAGCAGATGCAGCAAAACCTAAATATGAAAAGAAAAAAGCTGCTGCAAGCCTTGCCTTTGCTGAAGCAAAAAATGCTGAAGCCCTTGCAGAGGCATCAGGTTTCAAGGATGAAACTCTGAATGCCAAAGCAACAGCAGCCATAGATAAGTGGAGGGATGCAAAATACGCTGCAGGAAAAGCAAAGAAAAAAACCAAGGCAAAACCCTATAACCAGGTAGGTATGCTACTTTTGCTTGGAGTCTTTTTCTGCTTCCTGTTTGGAATCCCCATGCTGTTCATGGGCAAATCATTTAAAGATTTTGCCATTGCATTTATCTTTGTCTATGCAATGACACTTCTTGCCTGGATGGGGCATTACCAGGTAACAATGAAACACTATGGAATAGGATATGCTGCCTGGGCTATCTTCCTGGGGATGCTTGTGAGCAACACAGTTGGAACACCAAAGTGGGCAGAACCTGCGATTCAGACAGAGTATTATATTAAAACCGGGCTTGTTCTGCTTGGTGCTAAAATTTTGTTTGAAAAAATTATCACAATCGGTACAGCAGGTATTTTTGTTGCCTGGGTTGTAACGCCTACTGTATGGTTCATCACTTACTGGTTTGGACAGAAACTTGTTAAAATGCCATCCAAACGTCTGAACGCGGTTATCTGTTCTGACATGTCAGTGTGCGGTGTTTCTGCTGCCATTGCAGCAGCATCTGCCTGCCGGGCAAAAAAGGAAGAGCTTACCCTGGCTGTTGGTCTCTCCCTGGTATTCACCGCAATAATGATGATTGTAATGCCGGCGATTATTAAAACATCCTTTCCTGTGGATAAACAGATGATTCTAGGTGGTGCATGGATGGGTGGAACAATTGATGCATCAGGCGCTGTTGCTGCTGCCGGAGCATTTTTAGGAGAAAAAGCACTCTATGTTGCAGCCACAATTAAAATGATTCAGAATGTTCTTATTGGTGTTATTGCATTCTTCCTTGCCCTCTATTTTACAACTAAGGTTGAAGTTGAAGAGACAGGTGCAAAAGTAGGTCTTATGGAGATCTGGTTCCGCTTTCCAAAATTTGTTCTAGGCTTTATGGTTGCATCAATTGTATTCTCATTAATATATTCAGGATACAATGCAGACACTGATACACTTGGCAGGGCAATGATTGACAAAGGTGCTGTAAAAGGGATGAGTGATCTGTTCAGGAAATGGTTCTTTACAATGTCCTTTGTAAGTATTGGACTTGCAACAAATTTCCGTGAGCTGAAAGAGCATTTCAAAGGTGGAAAACCCCTTATTCTTTATGTTTTTGGGCAATCACTTAACTTGATTCTGACATTAATCATGGCATATATCATGTTCTACCTGGTATTCCCTGAACTGACTGCCACAATCTAACAAGATTTAAAAAACCAATTTTGCATCCAGGGCTCAACATTGCTTTGGATGCAAAATTAAGATACTTTTAAAAACACAAGGAGGATTGATATGGATAATAATCTGGATGTTGAAAAAAAAAGACCCCTTTATGTATCATGGGGGCTTTTAATATTCTTCTCTTTTCTTATCTGGACCTTTGGCTGGGTTGTCGGACCATATCTTGAAAATAATATTTCAACTTATAAGCAGATCGCCCAGGTAGTTGAAGAGAGAGATATTGATTCAGCAGCATACATGTATCAAGATAGTGCATCTTCCTATGATGCTGAATATTTTCTAACTGATTCATTTAAACACTCTAAAAGGGATGACTATGGTTTAACATTCTCTTTTTTCACAGGCATTATCAGCTGTTTTATGATTCTCTGGTTTGGATGGCGCTATATATTATGATGACCAGTAACAACAAGCAGTTAATACTGAAATATGAGACAATCTTTGCAGCAAAGCTTGCATCAAAGGTTCTCTTTAAACCTAAATTAAGCAGCTGGATGATTTTTATTCCCTTTATTTTTATTTTTTATATTCAGGATTTGATAAAATTCAAAAAAGGGCGTAAAGAGTTCATGGCAAATTACCTTTTAAGCCATGAAAAAGCACTTAATGAAGCAGAAGAGACAATCAAAGAGTCAAGAAAACCTGATACTGCCACCCTTGCAAAAAAATCTGGACTCAAAGGAAAAGCTTTGGAAAAATATGCTGATCTGCTTCTTGTATTAGCTGAGCACTACATCCCCCTTTTAAAAGCTGATGGTGACACCTATTCAGCCCTGATAAAAGCAGCATACAGTAACAATAAAACCAATCTTCTGCTTTTTTTTAATCAGCTGGGCAAAGCTGAAAAAACTTTGAACAAAGCCCTTGCTCCCAAGCTTAAAAAGTCTAATGCCTCGGCCGTGGAGATCATAAAAAAGATGGAAAAATACTCTGAAATACTGCGCCGAGAAGACATCAAAGATATTTACAACACCTGATCCTGTACATTACTATTCAAGTCGTGAAATTATAACTATTACCCTGTTTTTTTATTCTCTAATAATTAATACTCAATAAGCTCTAAAATCCTGTCTTCTTCAGCCAATTGATTTATTTTAACCATTTCAAAATCTGTAACTTCAATATAAAGATCTCCTTTTTTATCAACAAGCTGCAGATTATATGTATTTGTCTGTGTGCCTGAATTGATTTTTTCAGTGATGCAGTAATACTCTCTGTTTTTAAGGGGATCTTTATATAATTTCAGGGATTCAATCTTATATGGAAGCACTGTCATATTTGTTGTAAAAAACTCCAGAAGACCTCCGGTCTGAAACATTGCATCTACAAACACAGGTGCTGCCACAAAATTTGGGTCTGTTGAACCTTTGAAAAAATCTTTCCTGCTTGTATCTTTAATGGTTGTGATGAGTTTCTTACCATCAAAGGAGTTAATATCTGTGATGGTTCCAAAAAGCCCAAACATGAATAGCCGCTTAGGATTATAAACAAGGGTTTCAACATCACCATCATGTTTTACAGGGGTAAACCCTGGAAGATTTATCTTTTTTGCCTTAAGTGGCTTATCAGCAAATCTGTATCTCCCCTGATAATGAAGAATCGGGTCACCCATGGCTATTCCCCTGGGGTTTTTAAACTGTGATGATATATTACAGACATAAACATTTTCAGCCTCTTTGTCAGAGGTAATTAAAAGCTCTTTTGGTCTGCCCTTTAAAAGTTTTATTCCATAGGGAATTGAAAAATCTGTAAGCTCTACAAAAAGCCCATCATTCCCGGAAATTGATTTTGCACTCTGTGCCATGGTTTCTATGCCTGTGGAACCAAGAAAAAGCGGCACATCATCCATTGTGTGATCATGCAGGAAAACATCTCTTTCAAGTTCAAGAATTCTTGAATATGTTGTACTCTTTTCACTCTGTTTTACAACATCATCCAAAAATGGAAATTCAATATCTGCAGGGTCACCCAGAAGACCATCAATATCAAAAGAGTAATCAAGACCTGAAAAAACCATCTCTGTTTCCTGTTTATCAAGTAAATCTGCCATGAAAAATTTCACACCTTGTTCCATGGGTAAAAACTTTATGCCTCTATCTTCAAGAACTTTTTTTACTGTGGGGTTTGTTGCCATGCCAACTCCATCCCAGGCAGTCCATGCATATACTTTGTACGTTTTACCAGGATTAAGCTGTTTCTGCCTGAACAGGGTCTTGCCAATCAGGTCATTGGCTGATGTATAATCAATCTGACCTTCGTTGCCAAACCTTGCTGTAACAGACGAGAAGGTAAAAAAGTATTTATAATCCCTGCCTTGAGCAGCTTTTAAAAGGTTTTGTATCCCCTTAACTTTCACATCAACAACCAGCTCAAAAGCCCTTAACTCTTTTTTAGGAATAAACTGACTCATCTCCATGCCTGCTGCGTGAAAAATACCATCAATTTTATCATATTTATCCACTGCTTTTTTCACAGCTTCAAAATCTGTTACATCAACACAATTGTACTCAACTGATACACCCAGAGATTTAAGATTCTCTATATTTTCGACTGACTGCCTTACCCTTAAAAGTTTATCCAGTGCATTTTTAATCTCTAAAGGCTTAGACCCTTTCATATCAGCTTTAAGCAGTTCCATAAGCTCTGGCTGGGTGGTTGTTTTATCAAGATATTTCTTATCAGTGCTGTAGATATCATTAATATCAAGGATGATAAGGTTTGTTTTATATTTTTGAACCACCCTTTTAATGATTTCATAGGTAATACCACCGGCACCTCCTGTTACAAGCATGGTGTCATTCTCTCTAATAATCTTCTGGGTCTTACCTGCCACGCTTGTTTTCATGCTTAAGCAGTAGCGCTTTTTGTTTTTATAACCTGTTTCGCACCTTGTATCATTGGAGAGAAGTTCATCAATAAAAACTTCAGCTATTTTATTGATACTCTTTTTTGGCTGCTTGTAAGAAAAATCCACAACCTTTACCATTGTATCTGCCATCTCCTTATTCACAGTTTTTAAAAGACCTGCAAGTCCTCCAAATGCGGGATGTATGGCACCACAATCTTTTAAGTCAGGCAAATACGGGAAAACCACAGAATCAAATGTAATGGTTCCAATCACACCCTCTTTTTTATCAAGTTTTTCATATAAACCTTTAATCATTACAAAAAAAGATTTAATTGTTGTATTTATCTCTTTATCTGACCTGTCCCCATTAAGCTCTGTTTTTGAAAAATAGTAGTCAAGGGGAGCAAGGTGGATAAAGCCATCCAGGTCAGGGTATTTTTCCTTGAGTGCTTCAACTTGTTTTTCGCAGGATTTTACATCGGTCAAATCAAGCTTAAAATCTGCTCCTTTACTGCCCAGGGTTACAACCTTACCTTGTTTCTCTTTAATTTTTTCAATTATTTTTTTTGCAAAACCGTGGCTGTCCAAAGATACAATAATTGTCCTATCCTTAAAATCTGATTTACCAAGTTCCAGAGCACTGGTTTGTTCAGCACGTACTATAAGCCTTTTTATATCAGATGCTGATTCGAAAAACTCATCTTCTGTTATAGATAAATTTGTAACCTGTTTTATATTTTTGCTGCCTTGAATTGGTTTTGGTTCAGGTGCTGCTGAAGATGTTTTTTCAGCTTCTGAATCTCCTGAATCTCCTGGGCTGCTGGAACCCAAACCCAGGGCAGCAATATAATCACCAAGTTTTGCTATTGTATTTAAATCTCTGAGCCTTAAATCATCAGGCACGGAAAAACTAAACTTTGAAGCAAGTGCTCCAAATATCTCAACCTGCTTTACTGTATCAATCCCCAAATCTGCTTCAAGATCAAGATCATCCTCAAGCATGTCTATTGTGTAGCCTGTCTGCTCACTTATTATCACCCGCACATCTTCAACTATTTTTGCAGCGTCCACAACATCAGCCATCTCATTATCAGCACTTTTTTTAACTGCCCGAGTCCCACCACCTGACATGGCACCTATGTAGTCAGAAAGCTTAACTATTGTATTTAAGTCTCTTAGACGTAAATCATCGGGCACGGAAAAACTAAACTCAGTTGCAAGTGCTCCAAATATCTCAACCTGCTTTACTGTGTCAATCCCCAAATCTGCTTCAAGATCAAGACCATCTTCAAGCATATCGGTTGTGTAGCCTGTCTGCTCACTTATGATTACACGCACTCTCTCAAGGATACCTGATGAAGTCTCCTTTGAAATACTCTGGTCCGCCAGGGCATTCTCATGTATATCCTGATCCTGAACAGGTTCACTTTCAGCCATAGCCCCAGCCCCAGCCCCAAGTGTTTGACCTGTTTTAATACCAATATATTCAGAAAGTTTTAAGATAGTATTCAAATCTCTAAGCCTTAAATCATCAGGCACGGAAAAATTAAACTCAGTTGCAAGTGCTCCAAATATCTCAACCTGCTTTACTGTGTCAATCCCTAAATCTGCTTCAAGATCAAGATCATCTTCAAGCATATCTGTTGTGTAACCTGTCTGGGTTGCGATTATCGCCCTTATTTTATCCATATGATCAGCTGCCGGGATTGTTGTAATCTCATCATGTGTCATAACAGGCAATGGTTGTTCTGGTACTGCCGGGGTTTTCATGGTTTGTGCTGTTGTATCCTCCACGCGGGCAATGGGTTTTTCTTTTCTAATGGCAGGCTGTCCGTCAGACACAACACAGAGCATATTATCAATAAGTTTAAGCACAGGATTTTCAGAGTTGGATATTTTCTGCAACCATGCACGATATTCAGGATTTTTATCAAATGAGTTCTCCTGAATTCTTTTAACAAAAAGAAATGCAAAGTGGGAGCCAAATCCTGCTGCAAGGTGCAGTCCATATTCCGAATTTATTTTATCTCTGCTGCTGAAATTAAGTTTATTAAAATGTGCTGGGATTTTTTGAAGATTTGCAATGGGTGGAGCTTTTCTTTTCTGGAGTGCTTTAATCAAAACAACATCTTCAATGGCAGCTCCAAGAGTATGTCCTGTAAATCCTTTGGTATTTGAAATACATATATCATTCAAATAGTCGCTGAAAGTTGTCTCAAGGGTTTTAACTTCAGCATCAGCACTTCCACCCCTTGCAGGAGTATATGTTTCATGGGACATGAATAAAAGTTTTGATGCATAATCCTGTTTTTTAATACCATGCTGTTTTTCAACCTTGGAAATAAACTTATGCATCTCTTTTGACATATGGGGTACATCAATGTTGTAAGCATGGAAACCTGAGTTGGCAATATGGGTCCCAAGTATTTCAGCCTGTCCGTTCATACCCCTTAGCTTTGCCTCTGCCTTGATTTCAACAACTAATCCAACAGCACCACTGCCAATTAAAGTCCCATTTCTATCCTCATCAAAAGGTTTTGCAGCTTCTGAAACTCTTTTTTTTATGGTTGCAGCCCCCAATGCCAGAAAGCCTGATCCAATCCACTGGTTCTGCCTTGGGGATGTTGCGTTTTCCCCGCCTACAACAATAACTCTTTTACATCGTCCAACCCTGATCCAGTCCTCGGCTATACCAATTGCAAGGGTAGTAGAGGCACATGCGCTGCTTACAAGGGTGTTTGGACCCTTTGCCTTAACAATCTGGGCAAAGTGTGCTGACCCAAGGGGACAGCAATTTATGAGAAAATTTCTGTCAAATTTAAACTCTTTAAAATCTCTCTTTTTCCTTGATTTTGCCTTAAAAAACCAGTCTGTTAACTGATCTTTAACTTCCACTGCCTGCACCTGCTCCATTAAATAATAATAAATATTCTCAAACTCTTCATATGGTTTTAAGAAGAATTTCTCATAATAATACTTTTCAAGCTCACCTATCAGAGTTTCACCATTGGGGAAGAGCGAAGTTAGAATAACTCCTGTATCTTCCTGCATCTCTTCTGGCAAAGCAAATCCGTCCGGGATCATGGTTTTTCCATTACTGGAAAGTTTATACTGCATCACAAGCGGAATGCCTGCATCTTTCAGAGCTTCTATTCCTGCGGCAATTCCAAGTCCCATACTGACATCATATTGCTCTTTAATTCCATATTCATCTGTCAAGTCAAAATAGCCAAGCTGACCCGCCAGGTGAATAACATCTTCTGATTTTGTAATTTTAACAAACTTTGCACTTCCGTCGGGCTGCTTATAAAGCTTTGTTATATTTTTATCTATTATTCTCTCCTGATCTTCTGGAGATAGTGGTTCAATAAAGTTCTTACCATCTAAGATTGCATCAAAATTATCCTCTGCAAAAACTCTTCTTCCCTTGCCTGGAAGACCCAAAGAAACCCCGGAGATAACAATTGAGTCAATATTAAAATTAAATCTTTCAAACGCATAAGCTGCAGCCTCTTTTTTCTGGCGCTGGAACTCTTTGAAAAGCAAACCATCAATATATTTATTATTATTATTCTTAAATGTCTCAAAATCCTGATCTGATGTCATGGCAATAATCTCATCCTCTCTTATAGAATCAATTTCAGCTGAATTATCCATTAATAATGCATCCTTTAGTTTTTTGGTTGATTCAGGTGCAGGTATAATTGTGGTGGCAAAAATAGTGTTATATGATCTCAAATACCCCATGCAATCATCAAAAGAGGTTTTCTCCCCCTTTTGTATATCAACAGTAACAGCTGTGTTATAGTCTGCAATATTGATATTTTTCAAAAGGTTAACAAGCAGCTTTGAAGGTCCTATCTCTATAAAATGTGTTCTCCCGCTTGCATAAACATACTCAATAGATTTTATGAATTCCACAGGAGTTACAATCTGTTTTGCAAGAAGGTCTTTTATCTCATGCCTTCTTTCAGAATATGGCTTGCCTGTACTATTTGAGATGATCTTCCCATACCTGGTTTCCTTTAATCGAATTGTGTCAAGATAATTTCTTAACTCCTGGGAAGCTTTATCTAAAAGCGGAGTATGAAATGCTCCAGAGAGGTTTAATTTTTTGAAAAACACCTCTTTGCTCTGTAAAAACTCACAAAACTTTGCAATTTCATCTTCTCCACCTGAAACAGCAGTCTGGGTTTCGCTGTTTTTATTTGTAACATAAATATTGGATATAAATGATTCCCTGATCAGTGCTGCAACCTCTTTTTCATCTTTAAAAACAACCATTATTTTACCCGGGATTTCATCCCCTGCTTTTTTCATCAAATCAGCACGTTTAATAATAAGTTTCATGGCATCTTCAAAGTCTAACATCCCATTACAATAAAGCGCTGTATATTCGCCAACACTGTGACCTATAAAATAATCAGGTGAAAAACCTTCACTGTGGAGTCGGTCAAAAATAGCAGCTGAGGAGAGAAAAATTGCAGGCTGGGTGTTTTCAGTAAGATTTAAATCAGGATTATCTTTAAACATCATATCAAGAAGAGAGTATCCTCTTTTGGCTTGAAATATCTGTTCGCCAATATCCATTGTGCTCTTAATCTGCTCATCTTTTTCATAAAGTTCTTTCATCATACCGCTTCTCTGGGCACCCTGCCCCGAAAGAAGAGCCACCATTCTCAGCTTTTGACCTTTTTCATCTGAAGAATATGAAAAATCTCTCATGCGAACATATTCAGCCTGGGATGCAACCTTCTTCTCTTTCACTGCACCAAGAGTTTTTGGCAGAGCACTTGCAATAACATGCATATGGTTTCCACCAATGCCATTAACATTTGATGCAAACCTGACAGGTTTATCTTTATCAAGGGTTATGATCTGCTCTGCTGATCTTAAAACTTTGCTGTCATTTAATGTGGAGTGCTCTTTGGAATAGTTGAAATCAGGTAATAATTTATTATTTTTTACCATGAGCATCAGTTTTGCAAGGGCAACAGCCGGGTTTGCAGCTCTGAAATACCCAAATTGAGGTTTAGAGTTGCCACAATAAATTTCATGGTCAAAACACTCCTCTGCGACCTGTTTTTCCACCATATCTCCAAATATATTGGAAAATGCAAACAGGTCAAGGTGGCTGATATCCTGTTTTCTTATACCGCTCTTTTTATAGGCATCATTGATTGTGGCTGAAAAAACAGGACCTGAAGGTGATAGAAGATGGTCAGGAACACTTGATTTTACGGAAAATGCATTTAGTTCGCCATAGATTTCCAGGTCTGCTTCCCTTGCCTTTTTATACGTTGTAAGTATATGCATTGCAGCACCTTCACCCATGACATATCCATCTGCCCTTGAATCAAAATAGTTGCAGTCTCCTTCAGAAAGAAGACCCATGCGTTTAAATGCCATTAATGCAGCAGGATAAAGATTGGTATCAACTCCTCCTGTGAGGGCAAAATCAAGATCTTTAAATAAAAGCGCCTGGGCAGCAGATCGCATGGCAACAGAGCCCGAGGCACATGAAGCATCAACAACAAAATTTGCCCCGTTAAATCCAAAATAATTTGCAATCCTGCCTGATATAATGTTGGAAAGAAGTCCTGGGATTGTATCTCCATTATTTTCAGGAATCTTCTCTTCAATCACGGCAACAACATGATCTGCCATGGCTTTTTTTGCCTCTGTATCAATCATTTCCAGGCTGTTTAACAGATTTGCAATAAAGTGCCTTCTTGTTCTTAAAATATTTTTACTCTGTCTTTCACCTGCTATTGTTCCTAAGATAACACCTGCTTTGTTTCCCTTTTTAAGACATTTGGCAAACCCTGAAGTGTTGATTGCCTCGTCAGCTGCCATAAGACCAAACAATTGCCCCCGCTCCACTGATCTCACCACAGTGGGAGGCATCTTGAACTTAATATTGTCAAATTTGAAATCCCTTGCAATGCCTGCCTTTACTTTTGGGAGCCAATAAAATGAGGTCTTCTCCTCATCATTATATGCTTTATTATTAAACACTCGATCAGGAATCGGGCTTAAAACAGTCCTGCCTGATTGGAGCTGTTCCCAAAACTCCTCCTTATTATTTACATCGCCAAGAAGAGTACCCATTCCTGCCACAACAATCCTGTCATCATTAAAATCATATTCTGTATTGGAAAAAATATCTCTTTTTGCCAGTTTATAATCTTCTGTGTATTCTTGAACAAGTGTATGGTAGTTGATCCCTCCAAAACCATATGAACTTACACTTGCTCTTTTCACCTTGCCATTGGTTTCCCATTTTTGCTTATCTTTAATAATAAACAGGGATGAATCGCTTAAATCACAATTTTTTGACTGGTTCTCAAATTGACAATTTGGAGGAAGAACCCCATGGTTAATTGCAAGAAGAGCTTTCATAAAACCTGCTGCTCCAGAACCGCCTAAAAGGTGACCAATCTGTGATTTAATGGAACTTATTCCGGCACTGGAACCTCTATATTTCTCTTTTAAAGTTGCAATTTCAACCTCATCACCTACTATGGTTGATGTACCATGGGCTTCAATAAAACCTATATCAGAAGGTTTAATATCCTGGATAGTTTTCCCATAGCATCTGTCTATACTCAATCTTTGTCCCAGGGGATTTGGAGCGGCAATTGCCTTTCCTTTTCCATCGGAACTTGACCCAATGGCATTTATAACACCAATGATATTATCATTGTCCCTAACTGCATCCTTCATTCTCTTTAACATGAATACAGCCGAGCCTTCACCCAGAATAAACCCGTCAGCCCTCTCATCAAAAGGGAATGAACCCTTTGCAGACAAGGTCCCCATCTTTGAAAACCCCACAAAGGTTTCCGGGGGAAGGTGGGTATTTACGCCACCGACAATAACCTGGTCATACTCTCCTGAAAGAAGTTCTCCTAAAGCAGCATCCATTGCAGCAAAGGATGATGCACACGCTGCATCAATCACATAATTAAGCCCTCTTATTCCAAGATGTTTTGCAATCCTTGAAGCTTCAATATTTAAAAGCAGACCATGGACTGGATCATAACCCTTGTTATCTCCCTCAAACCCCTCCATCAGACCTTTTCTCAGTCCATCTTTTTGATCCTTAGTCAAACCCTGATATTCATCAGTATCTTTAATCCAGGATAGAACCTCGGGAAAATAGTATTTAAATAAAAGATTATTGCCAAGTTCATTGCCAAGGCATGTTGCTATAATAACAGCTGTCCTGCCTGGATCATCACATATCAGCCTGCCATCATCACCAAGATATCCTGCATTTTCAACAGCATTATATGCAGTATCCAACACCATCTGCTGGCTTTTTGAAAGTTTGGAAGATTTATCTTTATCATACCCATACCTGTCACCATCAAATTCGTAATCATTAATACAGCCGGCAAGCAGGGTATATGACTTATCTTGTGCACTTTTATCAGAATTATAATAGAGTTCTCTGTCAACGCGTGATTCAGGGATCTCGGAAATGGAATATTTTTTTGAAAGAATATTCTTCCACAGCTTTTCAGGAGAATCTGCTCCGGGAAGGATACATGCCATGCCTATAACAGCAATTTCGTCATTGATTTTATTTTTTTCAGAAGTTATAGTCTCAAGCCTGTTCAGGTTCTGAAAAAGCTTAAGCTTGTTTTTCACATATCTTGAATGGATATTTGAAATTGTAAGCTGCTCATTAAAAAATGCAAGGCTGTCCCCCACAAGAAAATTACCTTTTTCTTTATGTTCTTCATCTCCATAATATGTATAATTTTTCTCACCGGGGTTCTTAAAGTCAGGCAAAAAACCTTTGGCACCAATTAAAAGAGAGCCAATGTTCTTTTTTTCAAACTTACTTTTCCTTTTATCCAGACTTGTTTTTTTCTTTATCATATCCTGCTCTAACTTAAGCATCATTTTTGCAAATCCAGTTGGTGCAGTTCTGGATAAAAGCCCAACTGATTCACCTACAACCACTGTTTCATCGGTGTCAGTTATGATTTGCTGATATTGACTTTTAAGGCTTTTTGTTTCAATAATCTCAGGAGTAAAAAGATATGCCGTGCCTACCTGAACTCCTACTTTTGCGCCCTTTGCTGCAAGTATAGAAGTAAGCCCTGAAATAAAAAAGGCTGCGTAACATGTTGAGATCCCACCGGCAAAAATTAAAGAAAGCTTAGAGAGGTCATACTCTTTTTCTCCCATAACATGGGCAATTGAAGCTTCCCAAAGCACAAGACTTGACAGTGCTCCCACATGCCCCCCTGCTTCGCCGCCTTCAAATATAAATCGTTTACATCCGCTTTTGATTCCATTTTTTAACATGGAGACAGATGGTGCATGTAAATAGGTCTTTGTTCCTGCATCTTCCAGACCAATAATCTGGGAAGGGATACCACCTGCAAAAAGGGCAAAGGGGATTTTATAATCTTTAACCATCTTTATATGACTCTCTACAGCCGGATTAAAGGCTTCAATGCCCACAAGCCCGGCACCAAATCTATCTAAGTTTGCAGCACCATCTTTCAGCATATTGTCAGCCAGGTCATAAGGCAGACTTCCCACTGCCAAAAATGGCAATGCCCCTGCCTCAAACACCTTTGATGCAAACCTTGAATTATCACTGATATTTGCCATGGGTCCCTGAATAATCGGGTATTTTGTACCATGTATTTTGGCAAGGTCTGAACCCTCTTTTAAAGGGTCATGTTCATCAACAAACCCCAGGTTTGTTCCAACACCTTTAAAAAACAGTGAGATCATCTGCTTTAAAGAACGTGTCTTCTTTGCAAAACTCTTTGCAAAAACACCATCCTGACCCAGATAAAACAGAGATTGAATAAATTGAGTCTCCTTTTCATCCAGTGCAACAATATTTGCCTTAATTCTCTCAAAAATCCGGGCTGTACCACCTGTTTTGCCAACAAGGTCAACTGCCTCCTGTTTAAGATCCTTTACAACCTTGGTCCCAAGTTTTGCAAAGACCCTGTATATATTATTGCTATCAATTTTAATCTGCACAGAATCATTCTCGTCCAGAGATGAAACAAGGGTTTTCAAATTATCTGCAATGGGAGCCTCATCAGAAAGCCACATCTGGCTGTCAAAAACAACTCCGGATACTCCTGCTGCAAACATTCCAGCTCCTGTATAAAGCCCAACCCCACCCTGCACAAACAGCGGAAACCTGGAATTTTTCAGATACCACTGCATAAGTATGAAAGAGGAGTATTTTGAAACCCTGCCTGCAGCTTCATTGCCCTTTAAAATCAAGGTATGGGGCGTTATTGCCTCTATTTTTTCATCAATATTAATATCTCTTATCTCAAGGGCAATCTTTGTATCTGAAAAATTTGAAAAATCTGCAGGAATATCATCTTTATCCAATGGAGCAACAATAAGGTCAAGATTATCAGCATTGATTTTTTTTATTTCATCAATCAAACTCTGATTCTGGCCTGAAAGTCGCACACCAAACAGAAGATCTTCCCTTGAGAGCTTTTCAACTCTTTCAAGTATTATATCTTTTGGCAAAAACTCAGTATCAAAAACAGCAAGCGCACCAGCATCAGCTATTGCTTTAAAATAATTCAAATCAAAAACTTTTACAGGATTTAAAACCATTAAAGGCAATCTTGAGTTAATTACTCTTGTTATCATCTAGGTACCCCATATATATTATTTATAATTTCATTAAAATCATTAAATCTCTCAACCTGTATAACAATAACCATGCCAAATATTCATACTTTCATAACCTGCTTAATCTACACATTTTTTTCAATTTGTGTTCCAAAGCTACCTGTGCTATTACAATCTTGATATACATTTTATGAACATACCCTTACAAATTTTGAACATATAGAGGTGAGCTTTGAAAATAAAAAAGAAACTTGATCCAGAAGAGCGAAGATTTTTTAAAACAGTCTACCATGCCGCATTTGCAAATCCATTCAGTACTCTTAGGAAAAAACTTGATCAAAAAATTGCAGGTCTTTTCCCTTCAGCTTCCCGAAGGCAGAGCAGTGACAAATGCATACAGGAAATTGATTCGAGGATAAGGCGGCTTGAGACCGAAGGTACAGCCCATATCAACTCTTTTTCCGGAAGAGATCAGGCAATCATGAAAATTGTATTTCTATTTGATACTTTTCATAAATTCAGAGATGACTTTGACAAACTGATTCATGACCAGATAAAAGCTGAAGATGCCGAAGTAAAGGTTACGTTTTCAGATGCATCCATCTTCTCACTTCAAAAACGGGGCTTTTCTGAAAAACAGGCAATCCACTACTTTGGCTTATCATACCAAATGCGGCGGGCTTTTTATTTTATTTCGAACTCCCTTGTGGGCACAACCCCATGTATGATTAAGTTTAAAAATCACCTCTGGAACAACATATTCACCGATGATATAAATTTTTATGAGAACTTTTTATGGGATAAAATGGAAGACTTTTCAACATTGCTCCTGGGCGAGACCGGCACAGGTAAAGGAACTGCTGCAATGGCGATAGGCAAGAGCGGCTTTATACCTTACAATCCCGGAAAAGAGTGCTTTGAGGAAAGCTTTATGCATGCCTTTAACTCACTAAACCTTTCACAATTCCCGGAAAGCTTACTTGAATCAGAACTTTTCGGTCATACAAAAGGTGCTTTTACAGGTGCAATTGATAATTACCAGGGTGTTTTTGACAGATGCAGCCCCCATGGTTCAATATTCCTGGATGAAATTGGTGAAATTCCCAACCATGTACAGATTAAGCTCTTGCAGGTATTACAGGAGAGAGTGTTCACACCAGTTGGAAGCCATACAAAATCCAGGTTTCAGGGAAGGGTTATTGCTGCAACCAACAAATCAGTAAAAGATATACTGGATGGTAAGGTATTCAGGGATGATTTATACTATAGATTGTGCTCAGACATCATTGAAGTACCACCCCTGAGAGAGAGGATACAGGAAAATATTTCAGAGCTCAACACTCTATTGGAATTTACTGTGGAGCGCATGACAGGCTATAAATCTGCAAACCTTATAGAGAGGGTCAAAAGAGTTATTGATAAACATTTAGGCAGTAATTATAAATGGCCTGGCAATGTAAGAGAGCTTGAACAATGCGTGAGATCAGTTCTTTTACGACGTAGCTACCAGGGTGAAGCCTTATATCCCAAGCCCCCTGCCAATCTGACAGAACAACTTATTACCGGCATACAAACCCGCAGCATCAATATAGCATCCCTGGTATCAGGTTATTGTGCCATGCTTTATGAACACCTTGGCACCTATGAAAAAGTTGCAAAAAAAACCGGTCTTGACCGCAGGACAATAAAAAAACATATTGATAACAGCAAGATTAATCCTGATTAGAATTATTACCTGCTGCATCTATCTGTGCCTTAAGCGCACTTGTCTTCCTGTCAACCTGCTTTACTAAATCCTTTGCCTTCTGAACAGTTTCCATCTTTTTAACACCATCGACTTCAGAAGTCATATTTTTCATCACAAGCCCTCCAACCACAAGAAGAGCTATAAGCATTACAATAATAAAAGCACCTTTCATTCCAAATCTCCTTTTTATAAGATCGGTAAATCTAAAGAGGAGGAAAGAGCCTACTCACCTCTATTTTTGTTTAAATGTTTCCTTTTGAAAAAATGGTTTCAAATTAAGTCTGATCCTGAGCTGGAGAGCCAGGCAAATGACAGGATATCCTTAATCTTCATTCCATAGAAAGTAAGCTCCAAACCGCCCTTTTTTTCTTTCACCACCTAGTATTTTTGTAGCCCAAATAAAGTATGTTCTACAAAAAAATTACACCTGCTAATACCATGCAAAAAATCCGCTGCCAACCCCAGAGTGGAGCTGCGAGTTTGGCAATCGGTGTTGATGCAATTATGTTGACATACCTACCTCTTTCATTTTAGTAATTTTATTTCTTAATATGTGTTGTGTAAAAAATATTAAAGTAAACGGAACAAGTTCAGAAAAAATTTTGTTTTCACGAAAAACAAAGGAAATGCTGAAAGCGCAAATAGAAATAATCAGTAAGAATAGAGAAAAAATTTTGACGGAACGTTTATCAGTGGAATTGACACCGATAAATCCATGTGGGCTAAATGATAAAGAAACAAAACCAACTACTACGACCCATGCTAATAACCCTGCGGCTTGCAGATCTCCATAAATTCTATTTAACCACCATTGATGAGTAATTATAGCAATAGCTCCACTTATCAGATAAAGATTAATACCAAGGAAAAGACGATTAAAAATTAATTTACGTGCAACAAACAATATGATAGCAACAAATGCAACTGCACTACTTATAAGATATGGAAGGTCCCAGTCTTGTGCTGTATTAATATCAATATACCTGATATAATATACAAAAATCAAAACTGGAAGAGTTTCAAAAAATTTCATATTATTTTTATCCTACTTTCTGGATTAAAACATAACATAACCAAGCTCAAGTGCAGCCGGGGTTACCACAGCCTTTGTTAAAAATTCTTTATTTCAATTTTACAACAATCTCTCAAAACGGTGAAGACCCTGGCTGTCACCTGAAGCGGCATGATATACATTTTCTATAATAATTTTTTGTTTACAGATATTATCACCATTTAATATAGATTCCAGTAACTCTACCTTGACAGGTCTGTCAAAAAGGGTTTCAAAAATTTGTTTTGTATAACCTATCGTGCAGT
>CAZMEX010000019.1:0-49885 GCA_964565415.1 uncultured Desulfobacterales bacterium
TGTAGTAAGCCGCCTCAAAAGTTATAGCTCAATATAGCTCCGCCTTGTCACTTTTATCAAGATATGGTTATAAGTTATTGAATTTATTAAATTTTGTTTACTGCTTTACTTGTTAGATGCTTCCCAAATTAATAAAGATGGTCGTTTTTTAAGCTCTTGTTTAAAGTCTTCAAATTCATTTTTTGTAAGTACCAGATAACGTATCTTTCTTTTTAAATAGTGTTCGGTTTTTTCGATTAAATCATGCAGATGAAAATTGTCAATATTGCCCACCAAAAGAAGATCGATTATTCCATTATCCTTGCCAATTGCATAGTCATCAAGGAGATATGCTTTTTCAATGTTACCTAGCCGTATTATTATGCTTTCTATAACCTTATCTATGCCCATGACTTTTTTTGCCATGGACTTAAGTTCTGAAAAAAGAGAATGGTTCTTGTTTGCTTTATATAATATTTTTCTTCCCATTTTTGTATGGGTAATAAGTTTACTCTTTGATAGATTGTTCAGTTCAGTTCTTATTGCGTTGGATGAGACCTTGAATTCAGAAGCAAGACCTCTCAAATAGGGTTGAGAGTCAGGGTTTAAAAAAAATCTCATAAGTATCTTGATTTTTAATTTTGATGTTATGATGCCGGATAAAATATTTTGCAATGTATACCTTTCCTGATTATGTGCAATATAATTACTCATAACAGCTCGTATATTTTCTGTCAACTTTAAAATTAAATTTTCTTAGAGCTTTAAGAGAAAAGATTTATGATTAATGTTTCAATGAATTGTTTTTGTAAAAGTGGATGTTGCTGCGTTCCAATTTGGAACTTTGCGCATGTAAGCATCGGGGCATTGACCACTACCATCTATTACTGTAATAATTATAGTATTAAGGTCGCCATCAATCGCTGCTGAATTGAATCCAGTCTTCACAATATTTAGATCATTAATATCAATCATAGCATGATGAGTGTGGATAGCATAATAGTCTGCAATTGCAGCAACAATATTATTAGCATCTGTTTCCACAGCACTACAAAAGGATTTGGCTTTGTAAGAAAGGAAATTTGGAATTGCTATGCCTGAAAGAATACCAATAATTCCAATAACGACCATAACCTCAATTAGTGTAAAACCTTTTGCATTTTGGTTAGATTGTTTGCGCACAAGTTTCCCCTTTATAAAAATTTATTTCAGCAGTTTATATCAATAATTTGTATGTACAAAGTAAATGCACAAAACATGCCAGTAGCTGAAAGTCCGATACATGATCGTTTTTAATGCATAAAATTACAAAAAATGCCATCAATTACAATTTTTGTCTCTCCCGCCTCTTTTTCGTAAACAGTAATTAAGAGAAAGAATTCACTTGTATTGCCAATAAAATATGTGTTAAATTTTTTAAACCTTGATTCAACATAATAATTTGTGAGATGGAATCATAAAAATAGTTTTATAATGTTCTTTATTTGATTTGAAAAACGAGGATATAAATGTACAAAGAAAATTCAATTTCTGTAGTCATACCCTGCTATAATGAGGAAATTCAGATTCAAAAGGTGATTGAGACAATGCCTGAGTATATTGATAAAATTGTTATTATTGATGATCTAAGTAAAGATCAAACAGTTGAAATTGTAAAAGGAATTATGCAGCAGAACAGCCAAGTTGTTCTTATCGAGCATGCTGAAAATAGTGGAGTAGGTGGAGCAATTGCAAGTGGATACAAATTTGCAAGGGATAACAATTTTGATATCGCAGTTGTAATGGCAGGTGATGGTCAGATGAATCCAGATGACTTGCCTTTTTTACTTGATCCTGTTGTTAATGGGATTGCTGACTACTCAAAGGGTAATAGGCTTTTTACAGGTGAGGCTTTTAAGAAAATTCCCAAGGTTAGATATTTTGGTAATTCTGTTTTGAGTATGTTGACAAAGATAGCTTCAGGTTATTGGCATATTGCTGATTCCCAGTCTGGCTATACAGCTATTAATAAAAAAGCATTGAATGCTATAGATTGGGATAAAATGTATAAACGCTATGGTCAACCAAATGATGTGCTTGTCCGACTGAATGTTGAAGACCTGAAGGTTGCTGATGTGCCGGTAGAGCCTGTGTATAATGTTGGAGAAAAATCAGGTATTAAAATCCATAAAGTGATATTTACAATAGGATGGCTTTTGGTTAAACTCTTTTTATGGAGGATGAAAGAAAAATATATTATACGTAATTTTCATCCATTGGTTTTTTTCTATTTTATTGGATCAATGTTTACTTTTCTTACTGTTCTCCTGTTTTTAAAGCTATTTTGGGAATGGTATGCTATAGGTCATATTCCCCCTATAAATGCTTTGGCAGCTATGTTTTCGTTTATGAGTGCATCTCAATTCATACTGTTTGCAATGTGGTTTGATATGGAAGCCAACAAAAAGTTGAAGGTGTAAATGAAGGTCAGCCATTGGATTCATTGAATTGAATATTTTTTTCTCTGAATGGATAGAACTTGAATCTGCTATCTATTTTCGTCTTAACCAGTATCGGTTTGAGTTGTATGTTAATTAAATTGTTGAACTCTCTCCCTTATGATTATCATATCGTGCGTTGATGTCAAAGTAAGTTATTGTATCAATCAAGCCTGTCAGCTCAAGTATGATAATATCTTTTTGCAATGGGATTTGACATGAAGATCAATAAAAGGTTAAAAGTAAAAGATGAGATGAGGTTTAATAGTTACAAACCAAGCAATTTTTTGAAGAGGAAGAAAATTATGAAACAAAAAATATTTGTTATGATGATTACCACTGTTATGTTTTTGATTTGGTTGCCTTGGACCCATGCTGAATTATATAAGTATGTTGATGAAAATGGAGTTGTCTCTTATACTGATGATTATTCAGAGGTTCCAAAATCTGACCGGGATGCAATGGATGTGATTGAAGAGTTTGAAAGCACTGAAGAGGATGGATCGGCTACTGGAAAGGATGCTTTGTCAAAAAAAGAGGTTAATGAGAAAGATATTAAAGGGAAGGAGGTCGATTCTACTAAAAACCTGGATGCAATGAGAGATAAGCTTAATAATACTAAAAAAGAACTTGATAAAGAATATAATGCTTTGAATATTCAAAAAGCAAAACTTGCACAAGAAGAAAAACAGGCTAAAAGTAAAGAAGAGTTATTAAAATATAATGAAAATGTGAATAGTTTTAATAAAAGTCTGGAAGCATATTCTGAAAAAAGTAAAAATTATCAAAAACAGGCAAAAGAGTTTAATAAACAGGTAAAAGAGTTCAATAATAAGATTAAGAGTAAGAACTAATTATAGATGGATTTTGAAAATAAAAATATTCTTATTGGTGTTTGTGGCGGAATAGCAGCCTATAAGGTTTGTGAGCTGGTACGACTTTTTAAGAAAACCAGTGCTAATGTTAATGTGATTATGACTAAAAGTGCCCAGGAGTTTATTAACAGAACAACCTTTCAAGTACTTTCTGAGAATTTTGTTCTTACGGATTTGTTTGAGAAAGGAAAATCAAAGGGTGGTTTGGAAATACAACATATTGAGCTTGCTAGAGGTGCTGATGCTGTAATTATTGCACCTGCAACTGCCAATATTATTGCAAAACTTGCCCATGGTATTGCTGATGACGCACTCTCTACAACCATGCTTGCTATAAAAACTCCAGTTATGATCTGCCCTGCAATGAATACTGATATGTATGAGAATTTAAAAGTACAGAGGAATCTTGATATCCTTGTCAATGATGGTTTTTATGTATTGGAACCTGATTTTGGTGAGCTTGCATGCAAAGTTACCGGACCTGGAAGATTGCCAGAGCCAGAATATATTGTTGACAGGCTTGACTGGTTTTTAAGTGTCAAGGACTTAAAAGATAAAAAGGTTCTTATATCAGCAGGACCAACTCTTGAAGCTATTGACCCTGTCAGATATATTAGCAATCACTCTTCTGGTAAAATGGGTTATGCAATTGCCCAGGCTGCTGAAAAACGGGGTGGAACGGTGACTCTTGTCTCTGGACCTGTTTGTCTTGATCCACCATCAAATATTGAGATGGTTAATATTGAATCATGTGATCAGATGGCTGAGAAGATGCTTGGGATGGCTAAAGAAGCTGATATCATTATTAAGGTTGCAGCTGTTGCAGATTATAAGCCCCTAAATATTGCAAAGGGTAAAATAAAGAAAAAAGATTTAAAGCATGGATTTGATTTAAAGTTTGAGGAGAATATTGATATTTTAAAAATCCTTGGGGAAAAAAAGAGAAAAGATCAATTTCTGGTTGGATTTGCTGCTGAAACTGATGATCTTGAGAAAAATGCCTGTCTGAAAATTAAAAATAAAAACCTTGATATGATTGTTGCAAATCCCATTGGGGTGGCAGGTGCAGGTTTTAAAGAAGATACAAATAAAGTACACTTTTATTTTAAAGATGGATCAAAAGAAGATTTTCCTGTCATGGCAAAAAAAGATATTGCTGATATTTTGTTAGACAGAATCATTACAGAAATTGGATAAAGTTTGGAATCAATAGTTAAAGATATTTCCCAATATTTTGAGTTTTTACAAGAGAGCGGTCAGGCAAGATTTAATCTCTCCGATGAATCAAAAGATGTTATTAATGAGTGGGGCATTGTTTGCGAGGGAAATGCAGAATCAATAGTATATATTATTGATAGCAAATCTGTTTTGTTTGGGGGAGAGTCAGGCAAGCTTTTATTGAAAATATTAGGAGCTATGAATCTTACAAAAGAGTCTGTCTGTATTTGTGGTATTTCATGTCCTGATGCTGTGCGGTACAGGCTGACAAGAGTTAAGCCTGAGGTTATTATAACTTTTGGACAAGATGCACTTAAATTGGTTATAGACAACAGAGCACCATTAACCCATTTAAGGGGAAAATTTCAAAGGTTTAAAGGCATCAAAGTTATGCCAACCTGGCATCCTTTATCTCTTCTTGAAGATTCAACTAAAAAAAGAGATGTGTGGGAAGATATGAAAATTGTTATGCAATATCTTGGATTATAATGCTTTTAGATTTGTTTATAGAAACGCTGCTTGCTGAAAAAGGTTATTCTGAACACACTTTAAGGGCATATAAAAAAGATGTTGAAGATTTTTATGCATTTGTTTTCCAAGGTGATGATTCTTCCGATCAATTATTGATAACTCTTTTAAAGGATGAATCTAATAACTGGGTTAGAAAATATATTGCAGGTTTAGTAAGGTCTGGTTTAAAAAAACGTTCCATTGCCAGAAAACTTTCAGGGTTAAACACTTTTTTTGATTATCTTGTTAAGATAGGACAACTTCAATTAAATCCAGGAAACAGCGTTACCCTGCCAAAGTTTGAGAAAAGTATCCCCCATTTTTTAACTGTTGATGACCTTTTCAGACTTTTAGATTCCATTAAGACTGATACCTGGCTTGAAAAGAGAAATCTTGCAATATTTGAAACCTTTTATTCTACCGGGGTGCGTGTCTCAGAGATAGAAGGTTTAAATTTGAAAGATATTGACTTTAATAACAAGATGATAATAGTTACAGGAAAGGGATCAAAACAGAGAATAGTACCAATTGGGAAGAGGGCGCTTGATGCCATAAGTGAATACAGGCTTTGTTTTCCAAAAGATTTTATTCCTCTGTTTTTAAATAAGAATCATACAAGACTTTCTTCAAGGTCAATTCGAAGGATTTTAGAAAAGCTTGTTATTGAGTGTGGGCTTAATGTGCCGGTGACACCGCATACACTGCGTCATTCATTTGCAACCCATATGTTGGATAGTGGAGCTGATTTGCGTGGAATACAGGAAATTTTAGGTCATGCGAGTCTTTCTACTACCCAGGTTTATACCCATGTGAGTATGGAAAGATTGAATCAGGTTTATGATAAAGCGCACCCGAGAAGTTAATATGAGGTAAGTTATGACTGAAAATTTTCACGGTACCACAATACTTGCACTCCGCCATAAAAAAAAAGTGGTTGTTGCAGGAGATGGTCAGGTAACACTTGGCAATACAATTACAAAGCATAAAGCTAAGAAAGTAAGGCGAATATATAATGATAAAATAATTACAGGTTTTGCCGGTGCAACTGCTGATGCTTTAACCCTTTCTGAAAAATTGGAAAAAAAGCTTGAAAGATATAATGGCAATTTAACCAGAGCTGCGGTTGAGCTTGCACGGGAGTGGCGTACTGATAAATATTTAAGACGTCTTGAAGCCATGATGATTGCAGCAGATAAGGAAAACACTTATCTGCTTTCAGGCAATGGTGATGTGATTGAACCGGATTATGGTGTTATCAGTATTGGTTCAGGAAGTGCGCCGGCACAAGCTGCTGCAACTGCTTTAATGAAACATACAGACCTTGATGCTGTAAAGATTGCCAGAGAAGCAATGAAGATTGCTGCAACAATATGTATTTATACTAATGATCAAATAACAATAGAAGAGATTTTAGAATGAAGGATTTAAAACCCAATCAAATTGTAGAAGAGCTTAACAAATATATTATTGGACAGGATAATGCAAAAAAAGCAGTTGCAATTGCATTAAGAAACAGATGGAGAAGAATGCAGCTTGATCCTGAACTGCAGGAGGAGATTGCTCCAAAAAATATTATTCTCATAGGTGCAACTGGTATTGGAAAAACTGAGATTGCAAGAAGGCTTGCAAAACTGACTGATTCTCCCTTTTATAAGGTTGAAGCTTCAAAGTTTACTGAAGTTGGATATGTGGGCAGGGATGTGGAATCCATGATTAGAGACCTTGTGGAGCTCACTGTGAACCGGCTTAAAGTAAAAGAGCAGGAAAATGTTCAGGAAAAAGCGTGTAAAATTGCAGAAGAGCGAGTCCTTGATTTGCTGTTGCCTCCTTCAAGAGAAAAACCTTTAAATGCAGATTTGAATCCTGACTCCAATGACAGCGATGCAGATGCTGCAGCAAATATTTCTGGAGCCAACACCAGAAAAAAACTTAAAGGCATGCTGGAAAAAGGCAAGCTTGATTCAAGGGAAGTTGAGCTTGATGTAAGTGATACAGCATCCCCTGTTGTGGAGATATTTACCAATGCAGGCATGGAGGAGATGGGCGTAAATATGAAAGATATGCTTGGAAACCTTATGCCGAAAAACACAAAGAGGCGCAAAGTCAAAGTTTCTGATGCATTAAAGATTATTGCAGGAGAAGAGGCTGCCCATCTTGTGGACATGGAAAAGGTTAAAACAGATGCCGTCTATATGGTTGAACAGTCAGGTATAATATTTTTAGATGAGATCGATAAAATTGTTGGCAAAGATAATGCCAATAACCCTGAGGTTTCCAAGGAGGGTGTACAGAGAGACCTGCTGCCCATAGTGGAGGGAAGTTCTGTACCAACAAAATATGGCATTGTAAATACTGATCATATTTTGTTCATGGCAGCAGGAGCATTCCATGTAAGCAAACCTTCTGATCTTATCCCGGAACTCCAGGGACGTTTTCCCATAAGAGTCGAGCTTCACTCCCTTGGTGAAAAAGAGTTTGCACAAATACTTACAACTCCTAAAAATGCACTTTTACTACAGTATATTGCACTTTTAAGAACTGAAGAAGTAGAGCTTTCATTCACTGATGATGGTGTGAACAGGATTGCAGCCATTGCAGAAGAGGTTAATAACACCACAGAAAATATTGGAGCAAGAAGGCTTCATACCCTTATGGAAAAATTATTGGAAAATATCCTTTTTCAAGCTCCTGATGTTGAGGAAAAAAGTATTGAAATTGATGCTGGATTTGTGGATTCCCAGCTTAAAGATATAGTTGAAGATCAAGATTTGAGCAGATATATATTATGAAAAACAATATTCCTGAAATATTAATTGAAGCACTGCCTTATATCAAGAAGTTTTCCGGCAAGAGAATTGTTATTAAATACGGTGGTCATGCCATGTCAGATAAAGGATTAAAACAGGCATTTGCAAGCGATGTCACACTTTTAAAATATATAGGAATTAATCCTGTAATAGTTCATGGAGGTGGGCCTCAAATCAATAAAGTTTTGGATTCCATGGGTATTACATCAAAGTTTATCAGAGGGATGAGATATACTGATGATGAGACAATGGATGTTGTTGAGATGGTGCTTGGCGGCAAAGTGAATAAAGAGATCGTTGCCAATATTAATAGAAAAGGCGGAAAAGCAGTGGGGCTTACTGGCAAAGATGGCTCCATGATTCTTGCTGAAAAAATGAAGATATACAAGGATCAAGAAGAGAATCAACTGTCAAACAAGCCCCCTGAGATCATTGACCCTGGGATGGTGGGGAATGTTTCTCAAATTAATCCTGATATTATTTTCACACTTGATAACCAGGGCTTTATCCCTGTTATTGCACCTGTGGGCGTTGGAGAAAATGGAGAAACATATAATATTAATGCAGACCTTGTTGCATCAAATATTGCAACAGCCATTGGTGCTGAACGACTTATTCTGTTAACTGATGTGGATGGTGTTTTAGATGCTGATGATATGCTGATATCATCTGTCAGCTTCAAGTCAGCCGAGGATATGATTAAAAAAAAGGTTGTGCATGGTGGCATGATACCAAAGGTAGAGTGTGCTGTGGATGCTCTTAAAAATGGTGTTTCAAAATCCCATATTATAAATGGGAAAATTGAACATGCAGTTTTGCTGGAGCTTTTTACTGATTCAGGAATCGGAACTCTATTTTTTAAGGATTAGCTGATATGGATACAATAAAAAAAACAGATCAATTTATTATAAATACCTATGCAAGGGTTCAAAAAACCTTTGTATCTGGTAAAGGTTGCACTCTTGTTGATGAAGATAACAACTCATATATTGATTTTTTAGCTGGTATTGCAGTTTGCAGTCTTGGCCATTGCCACCCTCAGATTACAAAGGCAATCTTAGACCAATCAGCAAAACTTGTTCATGTTTCAAATCTTTTTTATACAAAACCCCAGGCAGAACTTGCCTCAATACTTGTTGAAAAGAGCTTTGCCGATAAAGTTTTTTTTGCAAATTCAGGGGCAGAAGCAAATGAAGCTGCCATTAAACTTGCCAGAAGATACTTTCAGGTTCAAAGGAAAAAAGATAAGTTCAAGATTATTACAATGGAGCAATCTTTCCATGGAAGAACAATGGCAACTTTGTCTGCAACAGGTCAGGAAAAAATTAAACAGGGGTTTGATCCATGTTTACAAGGATTTATTCATCTGCCTTTTAATGATATTGACACTTTAAAAGCAAGTATTGATCCAGATGTGTGTGCAATAATGCTTGAACCTGTACAGGGTGAGGGTGGGGTTATATCGGCGGACCCTGATTATTTAGTTGCTGTAAGGAAACTTTGTGATGATAATGATATTTTACTTATTTTTGACGAAATTCAAACCGGTATGGGCAGATGCGGAAGATTGTTTGCTTATGAAGAGTATGGTGTTGTGCCTGATATTATGACCCTTGCAAAAGCTTTGGGAAATGGTCTGCCCATAGGAGCAATGCTTGCATCAAGAAAAGCAAAAAAAGGTTTTGATTTTGGCAGCCACGGTTCCACATTTGGTGGAACGCCTTTAGTAGCAAGTGCTGCACTGGAAGTTGTGAAAATAATAAGTAATCTTGATTTTCTTGAAAAATGCAGACAAAAGGGCGAATATTTCAGGCTGCAACTTAACAATTTAAAAGAGAAATATAGTTTTGTTAAAGATATCCGTGGAATGGGTCTTCTTATTGGTCTTGAAATTGATGATGCTAAATTAGATGGCACTACTATTGTTGAAAAATGTCTGGAAAAAGGCTTTATTATTAATGCAATTCAAGGTAAAATTCTTAGATTTGCACCACCTCTTATTATTGGAGAAGATGAAATAGATAAACTTATTGCATGTCTGGATAATATTTTCAGTGAGGAGATTTGATTTTGAAAAAAGATATAATTTCACTTCTTGACCTTAAAAAAGAAGATTTTGACCTGTTTTTTAACAGAGCTCTAGAGATAAAGCAGAGATTTAATCAGGGTATTGTTGATATGCCTTTAAAAGGTAAATCCCTTGGATTAATTTTTGATAAACAATCAACACGTACCAGGGTTGCATTTGAAACTGCCATGATACAACTTGGTGGTCATCCGATTTTTATGCGATCCCAGGACACCCAGGTATCAAGGGATGAACCTGTAAAAGATACAGCAAGGGTTCTGTCAAGATATATTGACTGCCTTGTCATGAGGACCTTTGATCATTCTATTGTGGAAGAGTTTGCAAAACACTCTTCAATCCCTGTAATTAATGCTTTAACAGACTCTTTCCATCCCTGTCAGATATTGAGTGATTTAATGACAATCGTGGAGAGAAAAAATGGATATGAGAATGTGAAAATCGCCTGGGTTGGGGATGGAAATAATGTTGCAAATTCCTGGATTAATGCTGCAGGTGTCCTTGACCTTAACCTTGTTGTTGCATGCCCTGCAAAGTATTCTGTGAAAACAGGTATTATCAATAATGCATTAAAAAAAAATAAGCATAAAGTGGTTTTTGCCGATGATCCCGTGGAAGCTGTAAAAAATGCTGATGTGATATATACTGATGTATGGGCAAGCATGGGTGAAGAAGATAACAGGGATGAAAAATATAAAGCTTTTAAAAAATTCCAGGTAAACAAAGAACTTATTTCCAATGCAAAAGATGATGTGATTGTGATGCACTGCCTTCCTGCACATAGAGGAGAAGAGATAACAGAAGATGTTCTGGAAGCTCAGGATTCTGTGTTCTGGGATCAGGCAGAAAATAAAAGACATATGCACAAGGCAATACTTGAAACTTTAATAATTAATAATGTCCAAAAGAGGTGAAAATGTCTGAAAAACTTTGGGGTGGTCGATTTTCAGAAAGCACAGACAAGTTGGTTGAAAAAATCAATGCATCAATAAGTGTGGACAAACGCCTTTATTCAAAAGATATTGAGGGGAGTATTGCCCATGTAAAAATGCTTGCCCATGAATCTATTATTACAACTTCTGAATCTGATGCCATTGTAGAGGGTCTGTTAAAGGTGCATGGTTTGATGGAAAAAGGCGAGATTGAATATTCAGATGCTCTTGAAGACATACATATGCATGTTGAAGATGCTCTTGGCAAGGTTACAGGAGATGTTGCAAAGAAACTTCATACAGCCAGAAGCAGGAATGATCAGATTGCTCTGGATGTAAGAATGTATCTAAAAGATGAGATCCAGAAGATTATTGATTTAATCACTGAAGTTCAAACAGCCCTTGTGCAAAAAGCAAGTGATCATATTGATGTTATAATGCCTGGCTATACACATCTTCAGAGAGCTCAGCCAGTTCTTTTTTCCCATCATTTAATGGCATATTATGAAATGTTTAAAAGGGATAAACTAAGATTAACAGACTGCTTTAGGAGAACTGATGTCATGCCGCTTGGAGCTGCTGCTCTGGCTGGAACAACCTACCGTGTGAATCCTGAATATGTAAAAGAGCTGCTTGGATTTTCCAAAGTTTTTGACAACAGCATTGATGCTGTTTCAGACAGAGATTTTATTGTGGAATTTATATCCAGTGCATCCATTGCAATGATACATCTTTCCCGGCTTTCCGAAGAGATGATTTTATGGTCATCTTCAGAATTTGCATTTATTACAATTGCAGATGCCTTTACCACGGGCTCAAGCATTATGCCCCAGAAAAAAAATCCCGATGTTGCTGAGCTTGTAAGGGGAAAAACCGGGCGGGTTGTTGGCAATCTAATGGCAATCATTACTTTGTTGAAATCTTTACCTTTAGCCTATAATAAAGATATGCAGGAGGACAAAGAACCATTATTTGACACTGTGGATACAATAAAACTTTGCCTTGATGTCTATGCACACATGATTCCCAATATTAAAATCAACAAAGAAAAAATGTATGATTCCTGCAGCAAAGGGTTTATGAACGCCACAGATCTTGCAGATTATCTTGTTGTCAAAGGTATGCCTTTCAGGAATGCCCATGAAGTATCAGGCAAACTTGTTGCCCATGCACTTGAAAATAAAAAAGAGCTCCATGATCTATCTTTAGAGGAGTTTAAGAAATTCAGTAGTTTGATTGAGGATGATCTGTTTGAGTATCTTACTCTTGAAAGTATGATCACCAGAAGAAAATCTTTTGGCGGTACAAGTTATGATAATGTTAAGAGTATGGTTGTAAAGGCTTTTAATGAACTTGGAAATAATAAATAAGTCTCAACTTATCAAAAAAGGTATAGTAGATATGAAAAAAGTATTATTAAGCCTGTTTTTAATTTTGTTGTTTTCAGGGCTTATTTTGTCAGGATGTGGGAAAAAAGGACCACCTGAGATAATTGGGAAAAGTGTTGAAAAACTAAAGCCTGTTGAAAATTTAACCCACCAGATTAATGGAAATAGTGCTTTATTAAAATGGGAGGCAAATTACAAACAAAGTATTGATGGTTTTGAAATTTACATGGCAAAACAGAACATACAAGAGTGTAAAGAGTGTCCTGTCGTCTTTGTTAAAATTGATTATCTCTCTTCAGACCATAGTCAATATCAAAAAAAACAACTGAAAAAAGGTTATAGATATTTTTTCAAAATCATAACTCTGGGTGTGAATGACATAAAAAGCATAGATTCTGCAATTATTAAATTTGAATTTAAGTTATGAACAAGCCTTTGTTAAAAAATGTATCTGCATATATTTCCCTAGGTTCAAATATGGGTGCTAAAAAAGTAAATTTGATGTCTGCAATTAAACTTATAGCAGACCGTGACAATATGGACATAATTGAGATATCTCCTTTTTACAAAACTGAACCTGTTGACTACATAGATCAAGACTGGTTTGTGAATGCAGTATTAAAGGTTAAAACATCGGAGCAACCAGAGCAATTGTTGAAAATTTTAAAAGGGATAGAAGTTCAATTAAAACAGAAAAAGAAAAAGGTTAGATTCGGTCCAAGAATTATTGACCTTGATATTATTTATTATGGTGAGAGGATTGTCAATACAGAGAAATTGGTTATTCCCCATCCAAGAATGCACAAAAGATGTTTTGTATTAAAGCCACTTTGTGATATAGAAACAAAAATTATTCATCCTGTTTTAAAATTCACACCGCAGGAGTTATTAAAAAATATAGATAAAACAGAAAACCAAAAGGTTATGCCTTTAAATTAGGAGGAGAAAAGTGAAGTTTTTTATTGATACTGCAAATATTAAAGAGATTAAAGATGCTAATGATATGGGCATGGTTGATGGTGTGACCACAAACCCATCATTAATCGCAAGGGAAGAGGGTGAATTCACCGATATTATTAAAGAGATTTCAAGTATTGTAAAGGGACCTGTCAGCGCAGAGGTGATCAGCCTTCATTATGACGGCATGGTAAAAGAGGCAAAAGAACTTGCAAAGCTTGGTGATAACATTGCTGTTAAAATACCCATGACAACAGATGGGTTAAAAGCTGTAAAAACTCTTTCCAACCTTGGTATTAGAACCAATGTAACTTTAATATTTTCTGCACTCCAGGCGCTCATGGCTGCAAAAGCCGGTGCTACATATGCAAGTCCATTTGTAGGAAGACTTGATGATCTTTCTGAAGATGGAATGACATTAATTGAAGAGATTGTAGAAATCTATGGGAATTATGGATTTGAAACTGAAGTTATAGTCGCAAGTATCCGAAGTTCTCTCCATGTTAAAACATCAGCTCTAATGGGTGCACATATAGCAACTATCCCCTATAAAATATTAAGTAAACTTGCTTCTCATCACATGACTGACAAGGGAATCGATGCTTTTATGAAAGATTGGGAAAAAAAAGTGGGTAAATAATATTATGACTTTTTATGAAAAATATAAAGATATTATTTTTACACCAAACTTTCTAACTTTGTTGAGAATTTTTGCTGTTCCTGTTCTAATAATATTCTTATTGTTTGACAATAGAGCGACTACATTTTTTGCAGCCTTGATTTTTTCCATTGCTTCCATAACTGATTATTTTGATGGATATCTTGCTCGAAAACATGGTCTTGTTACAAATTTAGGAAAAATGCTTGATCCGTTAGCTGACAAGCTATTGATCTCCTCTCTTTTTATCATGCTTGTTTCCCTTGATTTTATGCCAGCATGGGTAGCATGTATTATAGTTGGACGAGAAATTGCAGTAACAGGATTAAGAAGTATTCTGGCAGAAAACGGAGAAGATGTTGCAGCTTCAATGCTTGGTAAATACAAAACAGGTTTCCAGATTGCAGCTGCAATACCATTAACACTTCACTACAGCTATTTTGGAATTAATTTTCAGGCAATTGGAGTATTTATGCTTTATGGAGCTCTTATATTTACACTTTGGTCAGGTGTTGATTATTTTTTAAAATCTAAAAAATTACTATATTTTTAAAATTAAGAATTGACATTTAGGGCATAAATCTGTATAAGTGTTTCTTGTCTAACTGAGCGGGAGTAACTCAGTGGTAGAGTGCGACCTTGCCAAGGTCGAAGTCGCGAGTTCAAATCTCGTTTCCCGCTCCATTCTGCTTGAGGCGACTTGGCCAAGTGGTAAGGCAGTGGCCTGCAAAGCCATTATTCTCCGGTTCAAATCCGGAAGTCGCCTCCAATTATTTTAAATATTTCAACTCCTCTGAACATTTCCAAAAAGTTTGTTTAAAAACCATCATATTTTAAAAACTATTACAACAGTACATTTACTACCATTTTCAAAAATAATCTCGTTGTTATCTGAATTCTTTTCATATTTCAAGACTGCCTTATTCTCAACAACTTTTTCCATACAATCTTTTGTTTCAATGTAAAGACCTGTATTTGTTTTATATAAATTATCTCCAGCTCTTTTAACAATTACCGTGCTGGTTTCTGCCGTGGCTATACTTGCTGATAAAATTATTATTAACGATGTTAAAACAATTAGTTTTTTCATGCCATCTCCATAAAAATGCGTTTCATTATATTTGTTTAAATTTTTTATTTTCAGTAAAGTCATTAATTAGTACTATTTAAATTAATCTTTTTTTATCTTTCATACCTTGTCAAATCCCCTCTTTTTTAAAAAATTAATTGCTTTCTATTTACTTATAAAGATATTATTTGTCAATAATTAAAAGCTATATAATGAGTGATTGTTTTACTAAAGGCGGATGGCTGTAGCTAATTGTGATTTAAATTTTTTTTTAATTTATTCATGTTGTATTAAATGATTCAATCCCCTGCCATGGGTTTTCTTCAAAGAATGAGGGGTGAGCATGTATCATATTAAGGATTTTATCAATCACATGAATTTTATTATTTATTATGAAATCTTTATCTGCATTTTTTGCTGATAATTCATCTTTATCTTTGTCAGTTAAAACAGGCAGATTGTTTAGTTGACGATGATTATTCTCAATGAGGAAAAAGTAATTTTGAAATTGTATTTGAAGTTTGATAAAATTTTGCTTTGCTTGAGTTAAAGATTCCAGCTGTTCCTTGATTGTCCTGGCATCAGGACAATTAAATTCATTGTGTAAAATATCTTGATACTGTTGCAATAGAATTGATTTTAAAACAATCATGGGTTTACTGTAAGAATTCATTATTTCATATATTTTTATCTTTTTGTGTAGACCTTTTGGTACAACGGTCCCGACCTCTCTTGCAAATATATTTTTATCCAGAGTGTTCTTTTTTATTAGCAGGAAAAGCTCACTGATATCATCAAGGGCTTTGTTGTCAAGCCTGCTTGCAAACAGTTTTTTCTCTGGAATTCCTTTAAGTGTATTCTCGCCGATCAGTATAGGAACATTATAAGCCTTTGTTAGTTTTTCAAGTCTGTTGGCAAGATTGACATATCGACCAATAACAGTATCACTCATTTTTTTTTCAAAGCCAATATTGCCAATATAACTTTCTCCTGTTGCAATTCCTACACCATTTGCAACAAGCTCTATTTTTTCTTTGCCGGAATAATTAAAGCTGGCTCTCTCTTTATTAAAAGAGTTCAACTTATATCTACTGTCAATGGCAGCAAGAACCGCAGAATAACAATTGTCAAATGTAGCAAAGATAGCATCTCCAATATAGGAGTGGATCTCTCCATCCTGGTTTATAATAGGGTCTGCAATTTTTTTATAGTATGAAGCTAAAAATGGTCCTAAATCATCTTCAATTAACTCACTTATGCGTGTAAAATTTCTGATATCTGAAAAATAGAGAGTTTTGATCTCTTTTTTTGTTTTAATCTCAGGGTCCTGATCATTGACCATGATCAACTCTGCATTTTTTTTAGAAACAAATTTTAACAGGCGTTTGTTAATTCGAGCTTCCTTCTCTTTTTGCACTTGTAGCTCAAACAATCTTTTATTTGATATGTTTAGAAGTTTTTCAAAGGAGTTTGAAATGTCTAAAAGGTCTTCATAGGATTCATCACCCTTAAAAAAGAGCTTGAAACGGTTAAAAATAGTTCTAAAAAGAGATTTTTTATTTTTAGTCATAAGTAATTAAATATAATTAAAATTTTGTCTTTATTAATTTAAATATTGAATATATTCTATAAAGTCAAGATTAATCGAGCAATGGGTCTTTAAATAAACATTTGATTGATATATTATATTGGAAATTGAAAATTTTAAAAAGGTAAAACCTCAATATGATTATTCCAGTGATACTCGCAGGTGGTTCTGGCGCTCGATTGTGGCCATTATCCCGCAAATCCTATCCAAAACAACTGATTGAACTTGTAAATGAGAATAGTATGATTCAAAATACAGTTCAAAGAGTAGCCAACTGTGATGGTATAGAGCGCCCTGTTATTATTTGTAATGATGAGTATAGATTCATGGTAGCAGAGCAGATGAGGAATATTAATATTGATCCGTCCATTATTATTCTGGAACCTGTTGGCAGAAACACTGCATCTGCAATTGCTGCTGCATCATTGATGATTAAAACAAGATTTGATGACCCTGTTTTGCTTATTTTGCCTGCTGACCACTTGATTGATAATATTGATAATTTCCATGGTATAATTAATTTGGGGCATGATGTAGCAAAAAGAGGACATCTCGTGACATTCGGTATTATTCCAAAAGAGCCGGAAACCGGCTATGGGTATATCAGAAAGTCTGATTCTATTCCAGAGTTTCCCCATGCTTATAAAATTGATAAGTTCATTGAAAAACCATGTTTAAAAGATGCAACAAAATATATTGATTCGGGTGAATATTGCTGGAACAGTGGTATGTTTATGTTTAAGGTTTCAACAATATTAGAAGAACTTGAAAAACATGCCAATGATATTATTGAAACTTGTAAGATGGCTGTTGATAAGGGCAAAGAAGACCTTGATTTTTTCAGACTTGATAAAGAGAGTTTTGAAAAAGCACCATCAGGTTCCATTGATTATAAAGTGATGGAAAAGACTTTAAAAGGAGTTATAATCCCCTGTAATATTGGTTGGAGCGATATTGGTTCTTTTAATGCGCTTTATCGAGCCCAGGAAAAGGATGGGAATCAAAATGTAATAAACGGTGATGTTTTTTTGGATGATGTATCAAACTCATATATAAATGCAAAAGAAAAACTTGTAACAGCTGTGGGGGTTAAAGATATTATAATCGTTGAAACCAAAGATGCTGTATTGGTTACCCATCAGAACAGAGCTCAGGATGTAAAAAAAATAGTTGCAAAATTAAAAGCAAATCACAGACCTGAAGTTGTTATCCATTCAAAGGTTTACAGACCCTGGGGACATTATGAGACCATGGATATTTCAGAAAGATTTCAGGTGAAAAGACTTACAGTCAATCCAGGGGCAAAACTTTCATTGCAAAAGCACTTTCACAGGGCTGAACACTGGACAGTGGTAGCAGGCTCTGCAATGATAACAAATGGTGATAAAGATCTGCTTTTAAAAGAAGATCAATCAACATATATACCTATTGGTGTTATGCATAGAATTAAAAATCCCGGAAAAATTCCTTTGGAGATAATTGAAGTGCAATCAGGAAGTTACCTTGGCGAAGATGATATTGTAAGATATGATGATGTGTACGGACGAGGAGAAACCAATGCCTGACAGATCTGACAGTATAATTCAATGTGTCAGGGGCAAATTTATTCTGGCTGTGCCAGGTCTGCCGGACCCCAATTTTGCCCAGAGTGTTACTTGTATATGTGAACATAATGAAACCGGAGCACTTGGTATAATAATTAACAAATTGCATCCACTCCTGACAGGGCGGGAGCTTTTTGAAGATATCGGGATCGAGCACAATGAAGCTGTGGATAAGATCAAGATTCATTTAGGCGGTCCTGTTCAACCCAATGGTGTTTTTGTTTTACATGGTCCTCCTTTTACCTGGCAGGATTGTCTCAAAATTACACCTAACCTTGGCCTGAGCAATTCAAAAGATATTCTTGAAGCTGTGGCAATGCAAAAGGGTCCTGAATTATTTATAGTATTGCTAGGATGTGCTGGCTGGGGACCTTTTCAACTTGATAATGAACTTAATGAAAATGCATGGTTAAGTTGTGGTATTTCTGAAAAGATAGTTTTTGCAGATGACATTGGAATTAAATGGGAAAAAGCCATGATGCTGATTGGAGATAATTAATAAGATTTCATGGTAAAAATAAGCAAAAACAAATTGCCAGAAGAAATTTTCAATGAGTTTTCCTACCTTTTACAAATCATACAGAAGATAAAAAAAAATTCTGAACTCTATGATGATACTTTCAAAAAATGGGAAAATTCATGTTTAGATATTCTAAAACATGTGGAAAAAGGCTTAATTAAAGTTGCTGTAACCGGAGCAGTAAAGTCTGGGAAAAGCACCTTTGTCAATTCTATTTTCCATGCTGATTTTCTCAAAAGAGGCAGTGGTGTGCTAACTTCAGTTGTAACCAAAATCCGCAAACATGACAAACTTAAAGCAAAACTTGAAATTAGATCATGGGATGAAATTAATTTAAAAATCGAGGATGCACTTTTATCCTTTGATGAAAATTGTTCAGAAAAATATACACATTTTGATTTAAGAAGGTCAAATGATAAGAAATGTTTGAAAAATCTCCATGAAAAGCATTTAGATGAGAATCCCTTTTCTGATAATCAAATCAGACCGGAGATGATCCTTATTAATAATGTTTTACAAAATTATGAATTTTATAAGGATGTTATCAAACCCAATGGTGTGACCCTTGAATTGGAAAATGACCATTTTGACAGGCATAAGGTTTTTACAGGAGACCCTTCAAAAGCATTTTTGATCAAGGATGTTATACTTGAACTTGATTTTGGCAATATTGATAAAGATATTGAAATTGCAGATTGTCAGGGAATTGATTCTACGGATATTACACAGATTTCAGAAGTTTTGGAATATCTTGAGTCCTCTAATTTAATTATTTATCTTATTGGAAGCAGAACAGGTCTGCGAGAGGCTGATATACGTTTTCTTTCCATTATCAATAAAATGGGACTAGGTCATAATGTTTTATTTGTTGTCAATTGTGACCTGGGTGCCCATGAATCTTTAGAAGACTTGATAAGTGTTGAAAAAAAAATCAAGCAGGACCTCTGTTATTTTAACCGTGATTTGAATTGTTACTCTTTCTCATCTTTATACAATCTATTCCATCAAATCAGCCCGGATCTGACCTCCAGAGAGAAAAAGCGAATTAAGGCATGGGAGAGTGAAAAAGATATTATTAAATATTGTAATGATATGTCTGAAATTTTCTTTATTGATTTTGAAAATAAGATCAATAAAGACAGAAATACTTTAATAATAGATAACCCACTGCAAAGATTGAAAATTATTACAAAAAATATGCAGGCAAGAATTAAATTTTTTTCTGATATTCTTTGTGATGATGAAATTGTAACAAACAAAAGTCTTATGGACATAAAAGAGATGCAGTCTATTGTTTTAAAGATGCAGTTCTTTGTTGAAAACTCAATACAAAATATTTATAAAGACCTTAAGGGCAAAACAGACAATTGTATAGAAGATTTCTTTAGAGGTAAAAAGGGTTCAATAATTGCTGCTGTTACTTCTTTTGTTAATAATTATGATATAAATTCTGATAATTTTCAGGAGCAGATATCCACATCTGATTTTCCAAAAGTTCTATACTTTTTATTCCAGAATTTCAAAAAGGAGTTTGACTTTTTTCTAGTTGAAAAAATCAATCCTGAACTTGTCTGCTTTATTAAAGAGCTGGAAAAAGAGCTGGAAGATCGTGCGGGCTCTCTATTTAATACCTATAAAATTGATATGTTCAATTTGTATAATCAATTTGGTAAAAAATTTATTAATCAGTATGGATTTTTAGACAAGAACAGTGAGTTATTGAACATTACTGATATACAGTCCATGAAGAAAAGAGATGGGCTCAAACCTCCTTCTACGCGTTTTACAACTCAATATAATGCTAGAATCAAGATAAGTTCTTTCACAGGATTTGGTATTCATTCATTACTATTGTTTTTTATTAAAAAGAGTAGCAAAAAGTCTAATACTGTTTTGGATCTTATATTAAAAAAAGCTTCATTAATGTTTAAAAAAGAGGTTTTACGCTCAATTAAATTGACAATAGATGAATATAAAAAAAAGCTTAAGCAAGACTATTTTGAAGTTTTGATTGAAGCTGTTACCAAAGATATTAAAGAGGTTTTAATTGATCAATTTCAAATTTATTCTGTAAAAATTGATAAAATTGAGACAATAATCAAACAAGAAAAATATGAGCAAAAAGGGCAAAAAGAGTTTCTGCTGTTGATGCTCAGGGATATTAAAGAGGTCTCCAAGAGGGTTAATATGTTGTAACGATAAATTGTTGCAGTTCATTGGGTTTAAAATCAAGATATTTAAATATTTTTTTTTCTAAAATTGCAGTGTTTTTCTTCATATATTCAAAGTGCTTAATAAACTCTTTATCTGTTACATATTTTTCAAAGATATAATCAAGGCGTTCACTAAGGGGGACTACCTTGTCATGGAGTACTCTTTTGTCTGAATAGTTGATTATTTCAGCCTCAGTGACTGGTGGTTCACTATTATAGTCATCCAAAAAAACATGTTGTCTGATTATATCTCCGGTTTCAGGGAATCCAAGCTCTTCTAAAAGTTGCCCCCCGGTTTCCGAATGTTTTTCTCCAGTTGTAAAGCTTCTTGTTTTTGTAATGTCATGGAGTAATCCAGCAGATTCTGAAAGTTTAATATTGAGCTCAGGAAAGGTTTTGATAAGCATGGAGCATAAGAATAAGGCAACATTACTAACTGTAATGGAGTGTTTAATAATATGATCCATCATATTGTTATCGTTTATAATTTTAAGGCACTCTCTCCTGTCAGGTATTTTCATCCACTCCCCAGATTTTTAAATAAATACTATTGCAGTTATAACCTGTACTGATATTATAGAAAAGTTATTTTTTATTTTTATATTAAAGGTCTTTTGAGTTTATGTTGAGAAAAATTATTTCAGGGGGACAAACAGGAGCAGACCAGGCTGCTCTCGATTCAGCAATTAAATTTAATATTGAGCATGGTGGGTGGGTTCCCAAGGGAAGAAAAACAGAATATGGACCTCTTTTGCCAAAATATAAAATGGATGAGATGAAAACTGCTGATTATCCGGCAAGAACAAAGCAGAATATCATTGACTCAGATGCTACTTTGATTATATCTGGAGGTAATCTTACAAGTGGCACACTCCTTACCAAAAATCTGGTAAAAAAAATAGATAAGCCATATTGTCATATTGATTTTTTAGCCATGGATGATTTTGAAGCTGCCATGGTTGTTCACTCGTTTATTGTTGATAATGAAGTCGAAGTTTTAAATGTGGCAGGTCCGCGATTGAGCAGTGACCCAGCTATTTATGATGGAGCAAGAACCATTATAGAGGCAATGATTTACATGGTAGAGCTTACTTTGGAAAACGGTATTGAAAAAATCGAATATGCCTCTTTATTAAAAGAGACAACAAACACACCCAAAACCATGAACGATGCTGTAGTTTTGCTTGCTTCAAGGTTAACACTTAAAACAAAGGCTCAAATAGCATCATTGGATGATTCTAAAATAGCATCTTTATATTTTGAATTTTCTGACTATATAATGGATAAATTTATTTTTGAATCAGACAACACTCTTTTGTTTGAGCAGTATGTGAGCAACAAAAAAGAGATGCTTAACTGCAAAGGTGATTGTATCGAACCAAACTACATCATTAAAGCAGGGGATTTTGCCATGGAGATCGTTAAAGAATTGAAAAAGTTCCTTGAAAAAGATCATCTCCTAAGAGTTATCCAATAACATGATTCCCATAAGAGATACACAAGCTTCAAGTACACGACCTATTGCAACTTATATGTTTATTGCAATCCATCTGTTTGTCTTTTTATGGCAACTCAGTACTGGTCTGCACAGTGAACAAACCTTGTATACATACGGGCTTGTCCCGGCAAAATACACTATTGATACGGTTTCAGTATATTTCTCTTTTTTTAATCACATTATCTCCCTGTTTTCATATATGTTCCTCCATGGAGGTTTTTTACATTTTGCTGGTAACATGCTTTTTTTATATGTTTTTGGAGATAATGTCGAAGATAACCTGGGACATTTCAGATACTCTCTCTTTTATATTCTCTCTGGGGTTTTATCAGGTTTTTTTCATCTTGCCCTGAACCCTTTGTCAAAGGTTCCGACAATCGGTGCCAGTGGTGCAATTGCAGGCATTATGGGAGCTTATTTCCTGCTCTTCCCAAAGTCAAAAATATTGACCATTATCCCCATCATAATAGTTCCATTTTTTATTGAGATCCCTGCATTTATTTTTTTAGGAGGCTGGTTTTTAATTCAGTTTTATAATGTGGCAGGTCAGGGTGGGGTGTCCCAAATAGCATGGTGGGCACATATTGGTGGTTTTATTACAGGTATGGTATTTATCAAATTAAATAGATATTTACCTATGGTCAATAAGAGTAAAGGATTACAACAAAAAATACAAAGGTTTACTCAAAAGAAAACTACCCCAAAATTTCAAGTTATAAAAGTTAATGCCAGAGAAAACAGCTATGATTTATATGGGAATATTGAGGTTACTTCCATTGAAGCAATAACCGGAACAAGAAAAATTGTAAATATTCCCTGGGGTTTTAATAAAAGGATATATAGAGTTGTTGTGCCACCAGGTGTAAATCCAGGTACTAAGCTAAAACTTTCAGGGCTTGGGAAATTAAAACCTGATTCAAGCAAAGGTAATCTGTATCTTACCATTGATATAAGAAATGTAATATTAAAAACTATTTGACATCATAAAGTTTTCTGTCTATAAAGAATTAACTTTCAAACAGAAGTTTGAATTTTAAAATTTGTAAATTATATTTAAAAATAAAAATATAGAATAAATAGCTGAACCACGAAGGTTTTATTTTGGTATGAAAATATCATAGGACCTTGGTGGTTTTTTTTATTTTGAGAGGTAATAGAATTAAATTTTTTTACAAAGTAACCCTTTTAATTATTGCACAAGTAGTAGTTTAAATGTTGATTACCCATGAAGATGCAGTATGCATGATTGATGGTTTGAAAATTGGGGCTAAAAAAAAATATGGAAATCAAATTCAAAAATAGCAAAAATAGTAAACATTTTAATCCTTTAACAAAAGACCTGCGTTGCTGTTGTGGGAAATTATTAGCAAAAAAGAGTAAGAATAATATTATTATAAAGTGTTCCAGATGCAAAAGAGAAATAATAATTGAATTTTAAAATTTGAAATAGATATATCTTGATATTCTGGTTTTATAAAACCTGAATAAAGTATAATTTTTAAAAAATAGAGGCCAAAGGTCAGAATAGAACCGCGAGCCCGGATAACCTTAATATAAATAGGTAATCCGGGCTTTTTTTGTCCCGGATAATCAATATTAATTAATCATTTAATTTTTAAGGAGAGACACTTATGAAAAAAGCATTACTAGGCATTACAATTATTATGTTTTTAATAATAACATGTTTACAAGCGGTTATGGCAGCATCAAATGCAGAGCTTGAAAAACGAATTAAGGAGCTGGAAAACCCTTCTGAGTCAAATTCCGACACTCTTGCTAAAATTGCAGACAGGCTAACTTTTTCAGGTTCTGTAGAGATAGATTTAAGTTATTCAGATGATAGTGATATTTCTGACAATGCCATCAACAGCTCTTTATCTGACATTGAGGTTGGTACTATTGAGCTAGGGGTAGAAGCAATTCTTCACGATTATGTAACTGCAAACCTTCTTTTAAAAGGAGAGGAGCTTGATTCCGACCCAACTGTGTTCTGGGATGAAGCCTTTTTTACAATCCAAAAAGAGGGGTTTCCACTATATTTTGTTGGTGGTAAAAGAGGGCTCCCGTTTGGATCGTTTGAAAATCAGTTGATAAATGATCCCATAACTTGTGAGTTGTATGAAATTTCTGACACAGGAGTTACTATCGGAGTAATTTTTGACACTCTGGATATTAATTTTTCAACAACTGTTTACAAAGGTGAAGTTCTTATGGATACAGTTTCTAATGCAGGTTATGGTTTTGAACGTAATAACACACCAGGATACACGGCAGATGATAAAATTAAATCATATATTATTAATTTTTCAATGACACCCATTGAAGATTTGACTATTGCGGCATATTTTAACTCTGAAACCGGTGATGATGAGCGCAACACCACAGCCGGGCTGTCTCTACATTATGAACCCTTTCAGTTTATTATTGATTCAGAGTATATTACTGCATTGAACAGGGAAAAACACTTTGCAGATGATAAAGAATACAATGAGTCCGCATGGTTTTTTTCCCTTGGTTATCAAATCATGGAACCACTTATTGCTGCTGTAAGATATGAAAGTTTTGATGATGATAAAAAAGGTGGTCAGGATACACACCTTGCATATAGATATAGTTTAGGTGCAACATATACTCTTTTTACAAAAAAAAGTTTTGTGTGTAACCTATCTTTGGAATATAGAAAAAGTGAGTTCGAACACACAGCAGGGAGCAATGCTGATAATAATTTAGATGAATTATTTGCACAACTCGCCATTGAATTCTAACAAAGCATTATTTGTTTTTGTGGTATTGTGAAACAAAAGAGTAATTTTGTGGAAAAAAATCCAATTGGAATTTTGTCCATTTGTACAAGAAATTTTCAATAATTGCTGATAATTTTGAAAAACAATTGAAGATAATCTGTATCTTACCATTGATATAAGAAATGTAATATTAAAAACTATTTGACATCATAAAGTTTTTTGTCTATAAAGAATTAACTTTCAAACAGAAGTTTGATACTGAAAAATTTAAAACTTATTATAAACATTTGAACCACGAAGGTTTGATTCTGATACAAAATATTAGAATGCCTTTGTGGTTTTTTATTTTGGGAGACAAAACAATGAAATTTTTTATTAAGACACTTTTTTTGGTTAATATAGCTTTAATTATAAACTTTTCCAGTGCATTTGCACATTTTGGCATGATAATACCATCAGATAATATGGTAATGCAAAATGATTCAAGAACAATTGAGCTCATCCTCTCTTTTTCCCATCCCTTTGAAGGATTCGGAATGGAACTTGCTAAACCTGTAAGTTTTTTTGTAATAGAAAATGGAAAGAAGAAATCTTTGCTCAACCATTTAAATGAGACAACCATAATGGGTAAAAAAGCATGGAAACTTGATTTTGATATCCAGAGACCAGGTGTAAACTCCTTTTGTATGGTTCCAAAACCATATTGGGAACCTTCTGAAGATTGCTATATTGTACATTACACAAGAACCGTTGTCGCAGCCTTTGGGGATGATGGGAATTGGGATGAGGAACTTGGGTTGAAAACCGAGATTGTGCCCCTTGCAAAACCTTTTGGATTATATAAAGGCAATCTTTTTCAAGGCATTGTGAAACTTGATCAAAAGGCAGTTCCCCATGCAGAAGTTGAAGTTGAATATTATAATAAGGATAAAAAAGCCAAAGCTCCAACTGATTATATGATAACCCAGACAATAAAAGCTGACAAAAACGGAGTATTCAGTTATGCTGTTCCAAAATCAGGTTGGTGGGGTTTTGCAGCCTTAAGCACCTCAGATAAAAAAATACAATATAAAGGCGAAGATAAGAATGTTGAGCTAGGTGCTGTGATCTGGGTGAAATTTGAAGATTTTGTAGATTGATAGGTAAATTAAATTATGCATATATCCGAAGGAGTATTATCCGGGCAGGTGCTGGCAGCAGGAGGAGTGCTTGCCTTTATTGGCACCACAATAGGGCTGAAAAATATTGATTACGAGAAAATTGTAAATGTTGCAATTTTGGCATCTGCTTTTTTTGTAGCCTCATTGATTCATGTCAATATTGGACCTTCAAGTGTCCATCTTATTTTAAACGGCATAGTTGGTATTTTGCTGGGGTGGGCTGCTTTTCCTGCAATACTTGTGGCATTGCTTTTACAGGCTGTCTTTTTCCAGTTTGGTGGTTTAACCCCATTGGGAGTCAATACTGTTATTATGGCAGTGCCTTCAATTATAGTTTATTATGTTTTTTCTCCATTTATCTGTAAGAGTTATAAAGTAACATTTGCTGCTTCATTTTTAGCAGGCTCATTGTCCATATTATTTTCAGCAATTTTACTTGGCAGCGCACTCTATTTCACAGAAAAAAATTTTTTAGAAGTTACTCTGCTTATTTTAAGTGCAAATTTTCCAATTATGATAATCGAAGGTATTATCACAGGGTTTTGTGTAACTTTTTTTCAAAAAGTTTACCCTGAAATCTTACCAAAAACCAGGGGCAGGGCATATGATAAGAAAAAGTAAAATAAATGGTTTGACATTTATAATTATAATTTTTGCTGTTTTGCTGTTCTCCACTGATTTGTTTGCCCACAAAATTTATGTCTTTGCCTGGACAGAAAATGGAAAAGTCTATACTGAAAGCAGGTTCTCTTCCAATAAATGGGTTAAGAACGCAAAGATCTCAGTTAAGGATGACCAGGGAAATATTTTATTAACCGGAACAACCTCTGAAGATGGAAGCTTTGTTTTTCCTGTCCCGGAAAATATTAAATCGGATCTCTTAATTGAGCTTGATGCAGGTATGGGACATAAAGCTGAATGGAAACTTGAATTTGATGACAACTTGGAAAAAGCACAAAAGAAAAAACAACAAATGATTAAACAACCTGACATTTTAAATGTCAGCCTTGGTATTTTAATAATTTTTGCATTCTTTATATTTATTGCATATTATAATAGAAAAAAGCTTAATAAACATGATAGAAAATGAACAACTTGCATTTAAAATTTCTTTTATTCACAAAATAAATCCATGTATCAGATTATTATGCGCTGTTATACTCTCTTTTTGGGTTGCCTTGTCATATGATTTTAAATTTCTTTCAGGTACATTTGTTTTATCAATCCTGTTTGTTGTTATGGCTTCAATAACTCCTTTAGAAGTTTTAAAAAGAGTTAAGCCACTGTTTATCTTCCTTTTAATGATCTGGATTTTTCTGCCAGCATCTTTTAGCGGGGATACCTTGTTTACATTTTTTATCTTTGATATATCAAAACAAGGTTTGATTTATTGTGCCATGATAACAATAAAATCAATAACAATAATTTTATTTTTTATGGCATTTGTTGCAACCATGACCATTGGTGTTATGGGTTATGCCCTGCAGAAAATGTATATTTCTGATAAATTTGTGTTTCTTGTTCTCATGACCTACAGATACATTTTTGTCCTTGCTAAAGAGTATGAAAGACTTGTAAGGGCAGCAAAAATAAGAGGGTTTGTCCCCGGGACAAATATACACTCATACAAAACCTATGCATATATTGCAGGCATGCTTTTTGTGCGCGCATCAATGAGGGCAAAAAGGGTTTACCAGGCAATGATTTTAAGGGGATTTAATGGCAGATTCCATGCTGTTGGCAAGTTTCAACTTGATAAATTAAGTGTATTTTTCTTTCTAATAGTTTTATCATTTGTAGCAGTATATCAATGGATAATTTTATAACAGGATTCAACCTTGAATGATCAAAAAAGTATAATTAAGCTTGAAAATATCTCATTTTCCTACCCTGACTCAAATATCGATGGGTCTAGGAAAATGATTCTGGATAACCTTTTTTTTGAGCTTCATTCCAATGACAAGATAGGTATGATAGCTCCCAATGGATGTGGGAAAACAACTCTGTTACATACTATTGTAGGACTATGTAAAGCTGATTCCGGTTCCATTAAGCTGTTTGGAAAAAAGATTGAAAAAGAGAAAGAGTTTGCAAAATTCAGACCCAGAATAGGACTGATGTTTCAAGATTCAGATGATCAACTGTTTAATCCCTATGTAATTGATGATGTTGCATTTGGACCTCTTAATATAGGGTTTTCTCAAAAAGAGGCTTTGATGATCTCCCGGGAAACACTATCAAATCTTGGAATAGAGGAACTTGAAAACTGCATAGTACATAAGCTGTCAGGTGGTCAAAAACGCCTTGTGGCATTGGCATCAGTGCTTGCAATGAAACCTGAAGCTCTTTTGCTTGATGAGCCAACAGCAGGACTGGATGTGGATGTAAAAAAAAGGATTGAAGATATTCTTAAAAAATTAAAGATTGCATTTCTTGTAGTTGCCCATGATTACAATTTTTTACAAAATATTTCCCAGAGAATTATCTCCATGGAAGCAGGCAAAATACTAATGGATGATCAGATCCATATTCATCAGCATGAACATATACATAAATATGGGCATGACCCCCACACCCACGTATAAGATTATATAAAAGAGACGGGTTATAATGCTTAGAAAATAAATTATAACCCGTCTCTTTTTGTTATTTGTAAATTTTTAGTAATTTATCAATGCTAATATCTATAATGATCAGCTTTATAAGGACCTTTAACAGGTACTCCTATATAATCAGCCTGCTCTTTTGTCAATTTTGTAAGCGACACTGAAAGGTTGCCAAGGTGCAGTCTTGCCACTTCTTCATCCAGCTCTTTTGGAAGGGTATAGACCTCTTTTTCAAGATTTTCGCTGGCAAGTTTTATTTGGGCTAAAACTTGATTTGTAAAGCTGTTGCTCATTACAAAACTTGGATGACCTGTGGCACATCCAAGGTTAACAAGCCTTCCTTCGGCGAGAACAATGATTGATTTGCCGGATTTAAGGGTCCATTTATCAACCTGAGCTTTAATATTAGTTCTTTTAATTTCAGGGTTATTTTCAAGGTAGCTCATTTCAATTTCATTATCAAAATGACCAATATTGCATATAATGGACTCATCCTTCATTTTTTCAAAATGTTCACCCTTGATAACATGAAGATTACCCGTAGCAGTTACAAATATATCTCCAAGTTCAGCAGCTTGGTCCATGGTAACAACCTCAATGCCGTTCATGGCAGCTTGTAGTGCGCAGATAGGATCAATTTCAGTAACAAGCACTTTGGCTCCAAAATTTTTCATTGCCTCGGCACAGCCTTTTCCAACATCTCCATAGCCTGCAATAACAACAGTTTTACCTGCTATCATTATATCAGTGGCTCTCTTAATCCCATCGGCAAGGGATTCTTTACAACCATAAAGGTTATCAAATTTTGATTTGGTAACAGAGTCATTAACATTAATGGCTGGGAAGAGAAGTTTTTTGCTGGCTGCAAGCTGATATAATCGATGAACACCTGTTGTTGTCTCTTCTGATACGCCTTTTAAGTTTTTACCGAATTTTGTCCATTTATCTGAAGAGGTTTCAAGATTCATTTTCAACCTTTTTAAAAGAGCAATCTCATCGCTGCTGTCAACTTTTCTATTGGCAAGAGACGGGTCTTTTTCAACGTTGGTACCTTCATGGATCATCATTGTAGCATCGCCACCATCATCAACTATTAAATCTGGTCCGCTGCCATCGGGCCATGTTAATGCCATCTCTGTGCACCACCAGTATTCTTCCAGGGTTTCACCTTTCCAGGCAAACACCTTTGCAGTTTTCTTATCTGCAATTGCGGCAGCTGCATGATCCTGGGTTGAAAAGATATTGCAGCTTGCCCATCTGATATCAGCACCCAGTTCATATAAAGTGTCAATAAGCATGGCAGTCTGGATTGTCATATGAAGACTTCCAGTTATTTTTAAACCTTTAAGAGGTTTGTCCTTGCCGTATTTTGCCCTTAAAGCCATAAGTCCCGGCATCTCTTTTTCAGAAAGCTGCATATCTTTATGACCATCTTCAGCAAGGGTAATATCCTTGACTTTAAAATCAAGGGAGAGATCAATTTCCATATTTTTTTTATCTAACATTATTATTCCTTTTGTATTCTTTTATTAAAATAGTACTATAATCCTGCTTTTTCTTTTATGATATCTGCCTTATCAGTTCTTTCCCATGTGAAATCAGGATCTTTTCTTCCAAAATGTCCATAGGCAGATGTTTTTCTGTAAATTGGGCGTTTAAGGTTAAGTTCACTGATGATTGCACCAGGTTTTAAATTAAAGACCTCTTTAACAATCTTAACAGCTTTTGCTTCATCAATTTTTCCGGTACCCATGAAGTCTACTAATAGAGAGACGGGTTCTGCAACACCAATGGCATAGGCAACCTGCACTTCACATTTGTTTGCAAGCCCTGCTGCAACGAGATTTTTTGCAATATATCTGCCCATGTAGGAAGCTGATCGGTCAACTTTTGATGGATCTTTACCAGAGAAACATCCGCCACCGTGACTACCCTGACCACCATATGTATCAACAATTATTTTTCTTCCGGTAAGTCCGCAATCACCCATGGGACCGCCAATTACAAATTTGCCAGTGGGGTTAATAAATAGTTTGGTATCACCGTCCATCATTTCGGCTGGGACTGCTTTTTTGATGACTTCTTTTGTTATGGCAGATTTCAGCTCATCATAGGTGACATCAGGAGAGTGTTGAGTAGATATAACTACAGCATCAATTCTGACAGGTTTCCCATTAACATACTCAATAGTAACCTGGGACTTCCCGTCAGGTCTTAAAAAATCAAGGGATCCATTCTTTCTAACCTGGGTCAGACGTTTTGTAAGCTTATGGGCATAAATAATTGGCATGGGCATTAATTCAGGGGTCTCATCCGTTGCAAATCCAAACATCAAGCCCTGGTCACCTGCTCCCTGTTCTTTATGCAGACCATCGCCTTCATTGACACCCTGGGCAATATCAGCAGATTGTTGATCAATGGATGTTATAACAGAACATGTCTGCCAATCAAATCCCATATTTGAGGAGTTATAGCCAATATCTCTGATTGTATTTCTTGCAACTCCCGGGATGTCAACATAGCAGCTTGTGGTAATTTCTCCTGCCACAACAACAAGTCCGGTTGTAACCATGGTTTCACATGCAACTCTTCCATCGGGATCTTCTGCTAATATTGCATCAAGCACACCATCTGATATTGCATCGGCAATTTTATCAGGATGTCCTTCTGTAACTGATTCAGATGTGAATAAAATAGAATTATTTTCAGCCATTTTTAAAAACTCCTTTACTATTTTAAAATTTTAGTTTATTTATTAATCAGTATATCAAAATATCTTGATATATTAGATACCACATTAAACCTGTTTGTGTCAATGAATTTTTGGTATTTAATAATTTGTATAAGTTCCAATGACTTTTATAGAGGGAGTAAAAATGTCTGAAAGTAAAAGCACAAGAATTACAGGAATAGGTTCGGCTCTTGTTGATTTATTGATAAATGAAAGTGATGAATTTCTTAAAAATATAGGAAAAGAAAAAGGTGGAATGACCCTTGTTAACAGTAACAAAGATATTGAAGATATATTAAGTAAAACTGATAACAAATTGGAAATAGTATCTGGCGGTGCTGCCTGCAACACTATTGTCGGTGTTGCAAAACTTGGTGGAGATGCTAAATTTATTGGTATGCGTGGAAAAGATGACTATGGGAAAACCTATGCAGAACAATTAAAAAATAATAATGTTAAATCTGACTTTTTTCTTTCTGATACAGCTACGGGCCAAGTTCTCTCAATTATTACACAAGATGCACAACGATCAATGATTACTTTTCTGGGAGCATCAGCAGAACTCAGCCCAGAAAAAATCACCCCTGAAATGTTTAAAGATACAAAAATTGCTGTAATCGAAGGATATCTGCTGTTTAATCAAGACTTGATGATGGCGTGTTTAAAAGCCTCAAAACAAGCAGGTTCCTTAATAGCCCTTGATCTTGCAAGTTTTGAAGTTGTTCAGGCTTCTAAAGATATCCTTGATGATATAATTGAAAAATATGTTGATATTTTGATTGCCAATGAAGATGAAGCAGAGGCATATACAAATTTTAGCGATGAAACCAAAGCCATTGAGAAAATGTCAGAAAATGTTGAGTATGCAGTTTTAAAAGTTGGTGAAAAGGGAAGCTTGATTTCCCAAAATGGCAAAATTATAAAAATCGAATCCATCAAAGGTGCCAATGCAATTGATACAACAGGTGCAGGGGATTTATGGGCAGCAGGGTTTTTATTTGGACTTGCAAATGGATATTCCATTGAAAAAAGCGGCAAAATCGCGTCTGCATGCGGATTTGAAGTAGTCCAGGTGATTGGTGCTCAAATACCTGATGCAGGATGGGAAAGAGTAAAAAAACAGATATCTTAATATATATCAGGTCTGATATGCCATAATGCTGTTGCTGTCAGACCTTCATGTTTTTTTTGTATTAAACCGTTTTTTGCAACTGATTCAAGATGTTTCTTGATAGCTTTTTTAAGTTCAGAGTCACTTTTTGTTGAAATTTTTTGGAAAAATGCAAATTGTGTTTTAAGTTCATTCTCAACACTTATTGTCTCTTCCCATTTTATTTTATCAAATGTTATTTCCGGGAAATATCCCATGGAGAACAACAGATTTAATTTATATAAAATATTTTGAGGTTTATCCTCTAAAGGTGTACCCATGACAGCATTCCATAAAGAATCCAAAAGTTCATGCTTTCTGGTTGCCCACCCTTTAATTGCACAACCATTTTTTGTTGTCTTCATCATTTTGAAAAATGATGCTGGAGTTGATGTGGCAGGTGACATAAAGGCAACAACAAGGTCAAAATATTTTTCCCACTTCATCTCCTTCAAATCAAGTTGATTCCAATCTCCCTGTAAGTAGTCAATTTTATTTTTAAGGTTTTCAGGTAATTCATTGTTACAGCGCTTAATCATACCTTTTGAAAAATCCATGGCTGTAACCATGCATCTGTTTTTTGCAAGTTCTCTAGAGAGAAGCCCTGTACCACATCCAATATCAAGTACCTTACAATTATTAAAAATAAGCTTATTTGACTTTAAAAGCTTGATAATTTTATCTGTTTTTTTGTCAGTAATCTCTTTTTTTCTGGTATTGTAGGAGAGAGATGCTTTATCCCAATATTCAGCAGTGGCAAATCCTTTATGGACGTTTAATGTATCATCTTTTGTTCCGGCAAGGTTTTCCCACTTTTCCAGCCAGAAATTTTCAGTAAAAATATTTTCATTCATAACTATTGGCGGTTTCTCTTGTAAAAATAAATTATAACCATAAGTTTTGCTTTTGTATCTCCAAGACTTTTTCCACCATGGGGAATACAAGAATCAAAATAAACATTGTCACCACTATCCATAATATATTTTTTTTCACCATATGTAAATTCAAGTTTTCCTTCTAAAACATAAATAAACTCCTCTCCTTCATGGGAATACATTTTTTTAATATCAAAAGGGGAATAAATTATAAAGGGTTCCATGTTTTTACCGGGTTTGTTTGCTCCAAGTACTTCATAGTCATATCCTGCTAACTGTGAAGTGGCTTTAATTATTGAGCTTTGATTTTTTTTTTGAAAATCAATTCTGATGTCATTTAAGACCTCGATATTTTTCTTCAAAATACTTGTAACTTCAATATTAAGAGCACCGGCTATTTTATTTAAAGTGGAGTAGGGCGGTGCTTTTTCCGAGCGTTCAACTTTTGAAAGATACCCCCTTGTAAGTCCTGTCTGGTTGGCAAGTCTTTCTAAAGTTAGATGTTTTTGTTTGCGAAGTTTTTTTATATTTTGACAGATAATTTTTTCATCCATGTGAGTATCCTTAATTTATCAAATCCTTTTTGTCTCTATCTACATTTACTTCCCTAAACATTTAACTTCCATAAACAACTTTTGGAAGCCATGTAACAAGCTCAGGCCAGGCAGCAATAATTATCAGCCCGATCAGTTGTAAAATAACAAAGGGGATAATACCTCTATACAGATGTATGGTTTTCACTTCCGGGGGACAGACTCCTTTAAGATAAAAAAGAGAAGGTCCAAACGGAGGTGTCATGAATGATGTTTGCAGGTTAACCGCAAACATTATTCCAAACCATAGGGGGTCATAGCCAAACTCAACTACAATGGGAGCAATGATTGGAATATGGATATAGGTGATTTCAATGAAATCAAGGAAAAAACCAAGAATAAAGATAAAAATCATCACCATGGTAACAAGCTGCCATCCTTCAAGATTCATGCTATTGATAAATTCTCTTAAGAGGTCATCTCCACCAAGACCACGGAATACAAGGGCAAAGCAGCTTGCGCCCATGATAATAATAAATACCATGCATGTCATTTTTATGGTTCCTCTGGCAACATCATGGAGTAATTTAAAGCTGAGTCTCTTATTTACAGCAGTTAAGATAATAGCACCAACCGCACCCATGGACCCGGATTCAGTGGGGGTTGCAATTCCGGCAAAGATTGTTCCAAGTACTGCAAGAATAAGAAATAGAGGTGGAATAAGAGCTTTAAAGATTTTCAGTATAAAAGCCTTGTCAAAGTCATGGGCTTTTTCCTGGGCAGCAGGAACATGTTTGTCTCCAAAAAAAGTTACTATCCATATAAAGAAGCAATAGAGAACAACCAGAATCATACCTGGTATGACAGCGCCAATAAACATATCACCAATTGGCACCTCCATAACCGGTCCTAAAAGCAGCAATACAATGCTTGGCGGGATAATCTGCCCCAATGTTCCGGAAGCTGCAACTGTTCCTGCGGCAAAGGATTTTGAATAGTTGTGCTTAAGCATGACAGGCAAAGACATTAAGCCCATAGTTACAACTGTTGCACCGACAATACCAGTGGATGCACCCAATAATGCTCCAACAATGACAACGGAAATTGCAAGCCCGCCACGAACGTTTTGGAAAAGCTCCTGCATGGTTTCCAACAGCTCCTTGGCAAGCCCTGATCTTTCAAGGGCAAGACCCATAAAGATAAACAACGGAACTGCCATCAACATCGTGTTGTTCATTATATTCCACATGCGTAAAGGGAGCAGATTAAAGAAAATTGGATCCAATCCAATAAGACCAAAAAGAAAGGATGTCCCCATCATGGTAAATGTGACAGGGAATCCTCCCATTAAAGCAATTGTTAATACAAGGAACAGCCATGCCGCAAGATAGTCGGCAATCCAGAAAGGTAAATGTTCAACCAACATTATTAATATCTTCCTTCCGGCTTTTCCATGAGGATGAAAAAACTTTTAATAAACAGTAAAATTCCCTGGATTAACATCAAAATATAGCCTGCCGGCAGTGTTGCTTTCAATAAAAATCTTGCAGGAATACCTCCCGGGTCAATGGAGACTTCACCTATTTTAAAAGCATCAAAAACCCATGGTATACTGGTTGTAAGAACAAGATAACATGAAGGTATCAAGAAGATTAAAACTCCTGCTATATTGATTGCAGCCTGTTTTTTTCTATTGACCATGGAGTAAAAAATATCCACACGAACATGACCATCATGCAGCAAGGTGTATCCTGCACCCATAAGAAAAATAAATGCAAAAATATGCCACTCAAGCTCTGCCATGAAAACAAAGCTGATATTAAAAACATAGCGCATGATTACATTGGAAAAAATCACAAGAATAAAGAGAATAACTGCAGGAGCTACAATAAAACTGCCCATTAATTCATTGATTTTATCACAGGCATATATTGTTTTTTTAAAAGCTTTCATATGTTTATGTCCTAATTTATACCTAAACCTAGGCCATGGTATTCCAATAAACTTTTTCAGACATATTACCCCATACAGCAGTCTTTGCCTGGAAAGCCTTATAGTCTTTATGAACCTTTAATGCAAATGCATCTTTGTTAGCCTCCTCTTCAATTACATCTTTGGAGATCGCTTTGATTTTTTTCATTACATCTGCAGGATAGACTTCTACTTTAACATTATGTTCCTTAACAAGTTTATCCAGGGCTGCCCCGCTTTGGGCATCAAATGCAGCAAGGGTTTTTACATTAATATCAGCAGCAGCAATATCAAGAATTTTCTGGAGATGCACAGGAAGGTCATTATATGCTTTTTTATTAAAGAAAATATCCAGTACTGGTCCTGGTTCATGCCATCCTGGCGTGTAGTAGTATTTTGCAACTTTATAAAGCCCTAGTAATATATCATGGACAGGACCTACAAATTCAGCTGCATCTACAACGTTTCTTTCAAGGGAAGGAAAGATTTCAGCAGGAGGCATCATAACAGTTGCAACACCAATTTTTGAAAGAACTTTGCCTGCAATACTACCTATACGCATTTTTAAACCTTTGAAATCTTCTAAAGAATTAATCTTTTTTCTGTACCAGCCACCCATCTGAACACCGGAATTGCCAATAACACGAGGGACAAGATCAAAGCGATCGTATAATTCATTCATTAAAGCCTGACCATTGCCCTCATAGAACCAAGCATTGATTGATTGTGCATTCATACCAAAAGGGATGGAACCAAACCAGTTAAATGCTGTTGACTTTCCTGCCCAGAAATATGGAGACCCTGTACCCATTTGTATGGTTCCTTTAGATACTGCATCAAATGCCCCAAAAGGAGGAACAAGTTCACCGCCCCCATACAATTTGATTTCAAACTGACCATCTGACATAACTTTAACATTTTCACAAAACTGCTTTATCCCATCAAACATGATTCTAACCTTGGGATTCCAAAAACTTGTTGCCTTCCATCGAATTTTAGGGGATGCAATTGATGAAGGTGCTGTGGCTGATAATGCAGTTGCTGCTGCAACTGTTCCCAAGCCTGCTTTTTTTAAAAAAGTTCGTCTTTCCATGATTCCTCCTTAAAATAACTTAAAAGTTAAATAAAACCTTCCTTTATTGAAACTTGCTTTTATTAAGATTTACTTCTGTTTACAATATCCTTATGTTTCGGGGTGTCCATAACAGGCAGGATGTTTTCAGCATATGGTATAATATAGCCTTTTCCCTTTAAATTTTTAATGTAATCATCCATCTTGTCACTATATTTAAATCCAATCTCATGGGTTAAAGTTTCAGATAGAGTTGAAACAAGAGTAATATCAAATCTTTCAAGTAAATCAATCAATCTGAACGCGATATATGAAGGCATGTTAAACTCAGAAATAAGTTTTTTCCCGATTTTTTCCGGGCATTTTTTATATTTCATTAAAACATCCTCAAAAATTTTATTACCAATCCCTTCTTGTGCACCTGCAACAAAAAGGATTTTTCCTCCCTCTTTTACAGAATTGACTGCATTAAAAAGTGCTTTGGTGGCTTGATAAAGCAGTTTGTCTGTCCTGTGACCTCCTGCTGAAATCAAGGCAAAGTCGCCTTTTTGAGAAATTTTAACACAACATGCATGGTTGAGTTGTTTACACCCCTTTATAAAAGTCTCTTTTATTGATCCTGTCTCTGTATAAAAAATATCACCTGTTCCATTGGCAGCAACTGCTGCATATATTGAGGTTTTACCTTTTAAGAAAATGGTTGCTGCATCCTCCATATCTTCATTTACCGGGTTTTTTAAAAGTTGTGCCTGCTTAACATTTGGATGGGGTGTCCCATCCTTTAAAATTGCCAGGGAATGATTCTGCTGAATGGAGCTATATCCAGCAATTCCCGGCAGAATGTATTTTCTGCCACCACCAAATCCAGCAATCAAATGGTGTAAAATACCCCCGAAAATAATAATATGGTCTGCGTCATAGGCCTCTTTTGTAATATAAAGATCTGTTTTTTTATTTGTCTTGCCAAGATGAACAAGCCTTTGCACATTTTTATTGGCAGAGTTTATAATTTCAATTTTATTGATGCAGTATTTACCAACAAGGGGTAAAAACTTGCTTTTATCAAGACCTGAATGGGTGCCCAGAGCTAGGATAATCTTTATGGATTTTTCCGGGACATTAAGTTTTAGCAGTGTCTGTATGATTACTGGGACAAAAATATCGCCCCTTGCCCATAACCTTGTATTGTCAGGAACAATAATAACAATTTTTTTATTATGTATATCTTTGGGCGAATTTTTTTTTATTCCGTTTGCAATTTGCTTTTTTATATAGTCATGACTTAAACCTTTAACATCAGAGCCATTGAGTGTATCAATAACCATGTTATCCAGAATTGATATGTTGACTGATTTTCTACCTTTGTTAAGTTTTATTTTCATTATTTATGATAACCTCAATGGGATGTTTTACAACTATTTTGTCTTGATCCTGTAAGTTGCCTGCAAGATTGATTCTACACACAGGGCAATCAGTTAAGAGGATATCTGCGCCACTCTTTTCTATATTGTCTGTTTTAGTTTTAACCATAGTTCTGGCAATACCAGGGTACTCATAGAAGAAAGTACCTCCTCCTCCACAACATTTATCAAAATCAGGGACCCTTATATAATCAATAAAAGGCAGGTTGTTTAATATGATTTCAGTATTATTGGAAGTTGTTAAATTATTTTTTAAATGACAAGGTAGATGATAGGTGACTTTAAACCTGGTTGGTTTTGCTGGTAAATTCAAGTTTTTAAAACTATTGGATTCCTGCAAAACAAAAGTCATAATATCAATTACTTTATGGGAAATCTTAAGAGCTTGCGTGGTGTCAAGGTTATTTTTTTTCAGCCATGCAGGATATTCATTCTTCAGGGCTGAACCGCATGTCGGGCAATCTACAATAATTGCTTTGATATTTCCTAGGGTAAAACATTCAATGTTGGTTAATATATTTTTTCCTGCCTTGTCTGAAGCTCCATGGAAAAGTAAAGGTAATCCACAGCATGTCTGCTTTTCAGGAATAATTACTTGATAACCCATCTGTTTTAATATGTTGACAGTTGCAAAGCCTGTTTTGTCAAAAATATAGTTTGTGGCACATCCAGTAAAGTAAAGTACAATGCCTTTTTGTTTTTTAGATGGGAGTATGTTTGCCTGATAAGATTGCCTGAATGGCATTTTATTAAGCTTTGGAAGTCTCTTTAAAGGGATACTTCCCATATTATATTTTTTAATGAAATGGGAAGGAATTATTTTTTGACTGAATTTTGCAACACCTGCAGCAAGTTTAGTTCGGTATTCATCAGCAAGAAGATAAATGAGACTTTTTATGGCAAGGTTTTCCCCATGGTTTTTTACCATTTGTGCTCTAATGTCCATAAATTGAGAATAATGGTTAATTCCCGAGGGACAAACAGCAGAACAATTACCACACATCAGACATTTTGAAATAATGTCTTTTAAGCTTTTACTGGAGGCAAGTTCTTTGTTCTCATAATATTTTACTAATTGCAATTTTGCCCTTGGTGATGTCTGCTCCTCCATTAAAACTTTATATACAGGGCATACTGAAAGGCATAATCCGCATTTGCTGCAATTTTGAAGTGTGGCTGTTGTCATTTATACAAATTTCCCGGGATTTAAAATTCCATTGGGATCAACAGCTTTTTTAATAACAGACATAAACTCAATTGAATCTTTATTCATAACCAGGGGCAGAAATTCTGTTTTTGCAAGCCCAATACCATGTTCTCCCGATAAAGTTCCACCAAGTCTCACTGCTTCTTCCATGATCTCTTTAAAGGCTTTTTCTACTTTTTTCCACTCTTCAGTATTGCTTTTGTCAGCTGGTATCATAGGATGCATATTACCATCACCAGCATGGGCAAGAATTCCAACCTTAAGCCCGTATTTTTGTGTAATGGTTGAAATTTTCTTAACCATTTGAGGAATTTTGCTTGCAGGGACAGTTATGTCTTCTGACAACATATCAGGGGCAAGTTTTGCAAATACACCAAATGCAGATCTTCTTGCACTCCATAATTTTTCCCTCTCTTGTTCAGATTTTGCCTCTTGTATAGAAACAGCTTTATTGTCTTTAACTTTTTCAATTATTTTCTTCATCTCAGTTTCACAAGCTTCTCTAACCCCATCAATCTCTATTAAAAGTGTGCCTTCAGCATCTCTTGGCAGGTCAAGATTGGCCGAGTCTTCAATGGCATTAATAGTAAATTTATCCAATAGTTCAAGAGCCGCTGGAAGTATTCCTGCACCAATAATGTCTGATACTGACTTAGCTGTGTTATCAAGATCATCAAATGTAACAAGTAGTGTTTTAACAGTTTCCGGGAGAGGAACAACACGTAAAATAATCTTTGTAACCATTCCTAAGGTTCCTTCAGATCCACAGAAAAGACCTGATAGCCTGTATCCAGTAACGTCTTTAACATTTTTACTTCCAAAGTTTACAATTTTTCCTGAGGCAAGTATAACTTCCATACCAAGAACAAAGTCAGATGTGACACCATATTTTAAGCACCGTGGTCCCCCTGCATTCTGGGCAACATTGCCACCAATAGTTGAGACATTCATGGATCCGGGGTCAGGAGGGTAGAAAAATCCAAAAGGTTCAAGCGCTCTTTGAATATCAATATTGATTACCCCTGGTTGAACAACTATGTATCTATCATTGGTATTGATCTCCAAAATTTTATTCATTTTTGAAAAACAGAGTACAAGGCCATGCTTAGCAGGGATAGAAGCTCCACAGACACTGGTTCCTGCACCTCTTGCTGTAACAGAGATTTTGTGATCTGAACAAATTGTCATTATTTTTGAAATTTCATCACTGTGTACAGGAAAAATAACCAGGTCAGGCATGGATTCCTCAAGATATGCATCATAGGAATAACATGCCAACTCTTCAGGTTTTTCTAATAAGTTGCCAACTCCTGCAATCTCTTTGAGTTTTTCTCTAATTTCTTTTGTAATCATATATTGCCTTTTTAAAATTACGGAGGTGCAAATTGAAAGATATTTTATTCCTAGATATTCATATGTTTACTATTTGTCAACATTTAAAAAATATTTTTCCTTGATTTATATCCTGTTATAAAAATCTAAAAAGATAGATGGTCTGAATTAAACGGGAATTCAACACATTATAAAAAGTTCCATGGATAGTTATTAGAGATAAGGGTATATCATTAGATTCATATCAGGAAATTTATTGAAATCATTTGACTTTAAGATATAAATCTTGCCTTTTTAATGCTCTTGTGGCAATTTAGTAAGGTTTATTACATATTTTTTAATTTTTTGAAAATTTCGTGGGGGTAGGTAAGAATATTATGGATGAGCATTATAATCCAATAGATGTAGAGCCAAAATGGCAGAAATTCTGGGATGAAAATAATACATTTAAAGTTAAAGAAGACCACTCAAAAGAAAAATATTATCTTTTAGAAATGCTTCCATATCCTTCAGGGAAAATCCATGTGGGACATGTTAGAAATTATACAATTGGTGATGTTGTTGTAAGATATAAAAAAATGAATGGCTTTAATGTAATCCATCCCATGGGCTGGGATGCCTTTGGCATGCCTGCTGAAAATGCTGCCATTGATAATAATACACATCCTGCTGCCTGGACCTATGAGAATATCAGTGCCATGAGGGATCAGCTTAAGCTCATGGGATTCTCCTATGACTGGGACAGAGAGGTTGCAACCTGCAGACCTGAATATTATAAATGGGAACAATGGCTTTTTTTAAAAATGCTTGAAAAGGGTATGGCATATAGAAAAGAGTCCTATGTTAACTGGTGTGAAAAATGTCAGACAGTGCTTGCAAATGAGCAGGTTGAGTCTGATAAATGCTGGAGATGTGATGAGAATGTTCAACAAAAAAAATTGTGGCAGTGGTTTTTTAAAATTACAGATTATGCCCAGGACCTTCTTGATTATTGCGATAAACTTCCTGGTTGGCCAGATAAGGTTACCCGGATGCAGAATAACTGGATCGGCAAAAGCAGTGGTTCTGAAATAAAATTTAAAATAGACATTGATAACCTGAAGAGTGATCAGGTTATTGATGAAAAAGATATTACTGTGTTTACAACTCGCCCGGATACTCTGTTTGGATCAACCTTTATCTGCCTTGCTCCGGAACATCCCCTTGTGGAAAAGTTATCTCGGGGAATATCCCAGGAAACCATGGTGGATGAGTTTATAAAAAAAATATCAATTCAGGAACGATCAGCCGAAGGTATTGCAAAGTATGAAAAAGAGGGTGTGTTTACAGGTGCTAACTGCATTAACCCTGCTAACAATGAAAAAATACCAATTTATACAGCAAATTTTGCCTTGATGGAATATGGGACTGGTGCTGTTATGTCCGTTCCTGCCCATGATCAGAGAGATTTTGAATTTGCCAAAAAATATGATCTCAAAATAAGAGTTGTGATCATGCCTGAAGATGAAAATATTAATATTAATGACATGGAGTGTGCTTATACTGGTAAGGGAGTTCTTATAAATTCCCATGAATTTAACGGGATTCAAAACATTAAGGCTATTGATGATATAACTGCTTTTCTTGAAAAGCAGGGCAGAGGAGAGAAAACCACTAATTTCAGACTCCGTGACTGGGGAATATCAAGGCAAAGATACTGGGGTACTCCAATACCGGTTATACATTGTCCTGATTGTAAAATAGTACCTGTTCCTAAAAAAGATCTTCCTGTAACTCTGCCTGAAGATGTTGATCTGCTTGCAAAGGGAGAGTCTCCCCTTGCCACCCTTGATTCGTTTGTAAATGTTACATGTCCAAAATGCAACAGAAAAGATGCAAAAAGAGATACTGACACCATGGATACATTTGTGGAATCTTCATGGTATTTTCTACGATATTGCAGTCCAAGATATGAACAAGGTATGTTTGACAAAGAAGCTGTTGATTACTGGATGCCTGTTGATCAGTATATTGGTGGTGTAGAGCATGCAGTTATGCATCTTCTCTATTCCAGATATTTCATGCGGGTATTAAACTCTTTTGACCTGGTCAAGTTTAAAGAACCATTTACAAAGCTTTTAACCCAGGGAATGGTTTGTAAAGAGACTTTAACCTGCCCTGAGCATGGGTTTATCTATCCTGAAGAGGCAGAAACTAAATCAGATAATAATCTATTTTGCACCAAATGTAATAAAAAAGTTGAAGTTGGACGTATTATTAAGATGTCTAAATCAAAGAAAAACGTCATTGATCCAACATATTCCATTAAAAAATATGGTGCTGATATTACAAGACTTTTCTGTCTTTTTGCAGCACCTCCTGAAAGAGATCTTGAGTGGAGTGATGATGGAATCGAAGGTTGTAAAAGGTTTATAAACAGAGTCTGGCGTTTAGTAAAAAAATATAAAGACGGTTTGTCAGATTTTGCTTCCTATGGAGGGAGTGCTTCAAGATTATCAAAAGATGCAAAAAACCTTTATATAAAAGCAAATCAAACAATTAAAAAAGTTACCGATGATATTGAAGATGATTTTCATTTTAATACTGCCATCAGTTCTGTGATGGAGCTAGTAAATACTCTGTATGCTGTTGAGGCTGAAAAAGATGTACTGGAAGATGAGATGAAAGAGGTGATAAATTTTTGTGTTGAAAACATTTTGATTCTTCTTTCACCAATTGTCCCTCACTTTTCAGAAGAGCTGTGGGAAATATGTGGTAAAAAAACAAGCATAATTGAACAGCCATGGCCGACCTATAGAGAGGATTCGCTCCAAACCGACAAAGTTACTATAGTTGTCCAGGTTAATGGTAAACTTAGATCAAAGTTTGCAGCAGACAAAAGTGTGGATGATGAGACTATTAAAAAAACTGCTTTATCAGACAAGAAGGTTTTAAAGCATACTTCAGGAAAGGATATCAGGAAAATTATTGTGATAAGGAAAAAACAAACTATTGTAAATATAGTGGTGTAATATGAAAAAAATTTTATTAATAACCACTGTTTTAGTCCTCTTTTTTGTAGCGTCATGCGGTTATAAATTCTCCGGTGGTGGTTTGCTTCCAGAAAAAACAAAACTTGTTGCCATTGAAATGTTTGTGAATAACACTGCTGAAACAGGAGCAGAAAATATTTTTGCAAATGCCCTGGGTATTGAATTAACACAGATGAGCGATTCACAAGTTGTAAAATTAAAAGACGCTGATGCATATTTCAAGGGGATTGTAAAATATATTTCAATTTCTGCCTTGACAAAAAACTCTGTTGATTCTGTGATTGAAAGAAAAGTCTATGCTGTGATTGATCTTCAACTTGTGGATAAAGATGGAAAAATTTTATGGTTTGCAAAAGATTTAAAAGGTAGAGAAGAGTTTCAGGTTACAAATGTGAATCTTGATGATATGTCCTCCAGAACTAAGGCTGTGGAGAAAATAGCTGAAAGGCTGGCACGAAAAGCTGTTAGCAGGATGCTGAATGACTTCTGAGATAAGATGACCTTTAAATTAAAAGCAGAATTGACCGATCAAATTAATAATGAATTGATGGTAAATTCTGCTTTAGAATATTTTAGAAATGGACTATTACTAATTACTCTTGGATAAACGTGCTCTTGAATAAACTTAAGAAGCTATGACCCTTGCGAGCTTTGAAATTTTGCGCCCAGCAGTTTTTTTATGGAAAATATTTCTCTTTACAGCTTTATGAATTGCCGATTGAGCTTTTTTAAAAATATCAACAATATTTTCATCATCTTGTTCTTTTGCAGCAATGACTCTCTTTTCAAGATTTTTTGCTTGGGTCCTGATAGCTTTATTCCTCTGTTGTCTTACTATATTTTGTCTCGCTCTTTTCATTGCAGATTTATGGTTTGCCAACTTATTAATACTCCTTTAAAATGATTGTTAAATAAGGAAATCTACTTGAATTTTTAACTTTTGTCAAGAAAAAACCATGAAAAAATTTTTTAAAACTACTCTCTTTGTAAGTGTGTCAGCATTAACCAGCCGTATATTAGGTGTTATTAGAGATATCTTGATCGCATCATTGTTTGGTGCAAATTTTTACAGCGATCTCTTTTTTTTGTGCTTTAGAATCCCTGATTTTTTAAGGAAAATGTTTTCAGAAGGAATATTAATAAGCTCATTTGTTCCTGTTTTTACAAAATATTTAAAAAGAGACGGTGAAAAAACCGCTTTTAAAATGGCAAACTCAGCCTTTTTATTAATTTCAATTGCAACCATAACCATAACTGTGTCAGGTATAATATTTGCTCCTTTTTTCATTAAATTTTTACTGCCGCAATTCTCATCAAACTCCTATGAAGTTAACCTTGCTATCCTGCTTTTTAGAATTATGATGCCATATCTAATACTGATTTCCCTTTTAGCAGTTTGCATGGGTGTTTTGAATTCAATGAATGATTTTAGAACCTCAAGCTTTGCACCCATAGTTTTTAATCTTGTAATTATTTTTTTTGCGATGAGTATTTGTAAATATTTTGATCCTCAAGTTATCGGGCTTGCTTTAGGAGTAACAATGGGAGGGATTGTACAGGTAGGTATGCAAATTCCTCAGTTAATAAAAAAGCAAGTTTTTAAAAATATTAATATTGAGTTTATCCACCCCGGAGTAATCAAATTTATAAGTAGAGTGTTCCCTGCAGTAATTGGAGCCTCCTCATTTCATATCAATTTATTAATAGCAACTTTTTCAGCATCATTTCTTGATGTGGGAAGCATATCATATCTCTATTATGCGGACAGGCTTGTTCAACTGCCAATGGTATTGATTTCAACCTCTCTTGCAATTGTTTTTCTGCCGATGTTTTCAAAAAATGCAGTACTTGAAAATGAATCTAAATCCAGTGAAACTCTCTTAGAGGGCTTGAAATCTCTGTTTTTCATTATTATTCCTGCCATGGCTGGATTGATTGCAATAAAAGAGCCATTGATTAAACTTTTTTTCTTCCATGGAGCTTTTGATCTTATAGCAGTAAACAACACATGCTCCTGTCTTTTATACTTGACCCTTGGCTTGTGGGCTTATTCAGGCACTAGGATTATTGTATCATTTTTCCATGCTTTTTCAGATATGAAAACTCCTTTTAAAGCAGGGACAATTGCAATTATTTTTAATATTATATTATCTTATATCCTGGTGGAAACAGCAGGGCTTAAGGGGCTTGCACTCTCAATATCAATATCTGGAGCAATTAACTTTTTTATATTGCTTTTTAAATTGAATATGATAATGCCATTTTCTTTTAAAGATCTTGGTTTTTCTGCTTGCAGAGCGATTTTTATTTCTGGTATAATGTATTTTGCAATCAAGATGTTGATAATATGGATAAACTCTATATTAGGTTTTGATATGCCACTATTAATAAATGTTGCAATATCCATTGGTATTGGTATATTAATATATTTTGGGATTAATATATTGATTAGAAACCCTGAGATTACAATTTTAAAAAATGAATTTTTTAAACCAAATAGTTGAGGCTTTTTTTAATTAATGTTCACATTCAGAAATATAATATTTAAAAGTGGTATCATTGTATCGTTTATTCTGGTTTTCCTTATTATATTCAGCTATAATGGCATTTTGGATTATTATCATCTTTCAAAAAAGAAGCAATTGATTTTATTAGACAATAAAAAAATTATAGAGAAAAACAAAAGACTTGCAAGGCAGATTAATCGTTTAACTAATGACAAAGAGTACATTGGACATGTAGCAAAACATGAATTTGGAATGGCAGCAGCAGATGAGTTTGTTTTTAGAACTATTTTACCCAGGAATATTGAAGAAAAAAAGAGGTAAGGTTAAAATCACATGAAAGAACAAGTAATTACAAAAGAACTTGCAAAATTATATGAGAAACAGGGATATTTAGAAGAGTCTTTAACATGTTATACCTCTTTATATGAACAAACCAGTGAGCCAGAATGTGCTGAAGCAATTTCAAAAATTAAAAACAAAATTAATCTTCTTGACAATAAGGTTGAAAAGGATAATAAATTTTGGATAGCACCTGCTAAACCTACAAAATCCACTGAAAATATAACATCTGAACCTGTTGCATTGGGTGAGACCCCTGAACCTGAAGAGCCCACAGACCCATCTGCTGTCAACTTCTCTTTAAGCTCAGAAGACTCTGGGAATAATAAAAGTAAAAGAGAAAAAATCTTAACACTTTTTGAAAAATGGCTTAATATGATGATCCTTGAAAGAAGAGTGCGAGATTTTAAAAACCTTCAGATAAAATATGATTGATATCTTCTGTGAAACATCTTAAAGGTATTTTAATACTTCTTAACATATCTGTGGTTTTAGCGTTTTTGTTTAATTTCCTGTCACCCAATGGAATCCCCTTGATGGGTAGTTGGGATAGAACAAAAGGTGTAGTCTCAGCCAATATAAAACAATCTGTTGTAAAAAGAGAGAGAGAAATTAATAGCCTTGAAAAAATGCAAGATATCGTCAAAAAAAATTCAGCATTGATTGTTGATGTCCGCTCCAAAGATATCTTTTTAAAAGGTCACATCCCCAATGCAAGATCAATTCCATTGTCTAAGTTTGATGACTTAATAGGTGATTTTTATAAGACATGGCAATTAGATCAAAAAATGGTAGTTTATTGTTCTTCGCCAGAGTGTACTGATAGTCACACATTTGCCACAAAGCTTTTTAAAATGGGTTATGAAAATGTTCTGGTTTTTCCCGGTGGTTTTAATGGGTGGAAGAAAGAAGGATTAAAAATTGAGAAAGATTGATCTAATGAAAATGGTTCTAAGAATAGCCCTTGGAATAGTTTTTATATATGCCAGCGCTGATAAAATTTTAAACCCCTCTTCTTTTGCTAAAATTATTTATGGTTATGATATTTTTCCTTTATTGTTAATTAATATTATCGCTATCACAGTGCCGTTTATTGAGCTTGTGACAGGGCTTTTCTTAATATTTAAGATATACCAGAAGCCAGCTCTTTTAATTATTAATTTCTTTTTATCCTTTTTTATAATTATTTTAAGTTATAATCTTTTACGTGGTCATGAATTTGATTGTGGATGTTTCACTGTTGTGGGTACAGGTCATATATATACTACAGGGCAGTTTATAATAAGAGATTTAATTCTTCTATCTTGTGGATTGTTTTTGTTTTTTGATAAACTATCTTTCTCTCACGATTCTAAAACCTAGACTGTTTCTCTTTGCAACTGGTTTGTAAAAACTTCGTTGTGCGCTTCTTAAGTAGATTGGCTTTTGATGCCACCCACCGCCTCGAATTATTTTATGTTTTCCTTTTTTTGAAAGCGGATCAACAATATTGTTCTTATATGTGGATGTAACAGGTCCTGTTCTGCCTGTCCAATGCTTCCAGATGCAGGAATCTTGAACCCACTCCTGGACATTCCCATGCATGTCAAAAAGACCCCATGCATTTGGTTGTTTTGTTTTTACACGGTGTGGTTGAAATTTTCCTGGTGGGTTTTGCTCACCGGAATTTGCACAATACCATGCAATCTTATCCAGTACAGGGTCAATATCCAGGCAGGAAACTTTTGTGATCTGCCCGTTTGCAAAAGCAGTATCACTTCCGGCTCTACAGGCAAATTCCCACTCAGCCTCCGTGGGCAGTCGATATTTATCAGTTTTTTCATATCCGTTTAAAACTCGTATGAACTCAATACATTGATTCCACGATATGGTGTCCACAGGATAATTTTTGTTTAAGATTTTTGAAGTTGAAGGATTAAAACCCACAAGCTTTTTCCACTGACCCTGGGTAACTTCTGTCTCCTGCATATAAAAAGCTTTTGATATGCGCACCTGATGTTTTTCTTCATTCCACTGACGTCCCATTTCTGATTCAGGGCTTCCCATTTGAAAGTCTCCTGAATAGATTAATACAAACCGCATGCCCAGCGAATTCGTAATAACTTCTCCTGCTCTGCCATAGCTTTGTAAGAAAAAAAAACAGATAAAAAAAGCAAAAAAAAGAGTGAGTTTTTTCATTTTATATCACACCTCCATATAATTGGCAGATTTTATTTTTCCATTATAGTATGATATATTACACTGTTTTGCCTTAATACTCCAATTTTATATTATTTAATTTTTTAAATTTTATGTTTTCTAAAGCCTTTATAAATGATATGAAATTACTTAAGAGCATATATTACTTTCATAGAGGAGTCTATTGATGATTGATAAAAGTAACTCCAAAAAAACCACTAAAAGAAGAGTAAAAGAAGAAATTATTGATTCCAAAACAAACTCAGGAGTATTCTTTTTACAGAGATATGAGATTATTATCATGCTTCTTGGAGCCGGAATTATATCAATGTTAATATTTTTTGTATTCTTAAAACCATCTTCAGAAAATAGTTTATTTGGAGGGAAAGAGAGTGATAAGCCTGTTAGTGTAACGATTGAGGATTTTCAAAATCAGATTGAACGTCTTTCAAAAATGGTTAATAAAGCTTCATTAAAAGTAAATGAAAAAGCTGACGATGCTAAGGATAAAAAAATTATTATTAAACAACCAACTAATATAGCGTTCAATGATCATGAAAAAAGGATTGAAAGAATTGAAGCATCGCTTTCTATTAAATATGAAACCCTGGCAAATCGCATTACCAGACTTGAAAGGAGCATTAATAA
>CAZMEX010000020.1:0-25097 GCA_964565415.1 uncultured Desulfobacterales bacterium
ATATTTTTCTGAAATCATCGACATAATTTCATTTGTAAGTTTATGATCTTTTGTATTCTGATTTTGCCATTGGATTTTTACAGTATGTAGTTGCTTTGAAATCGGCGTAAAAAAAAGCTCTACCTTTGCAAAATGTCCAATTAAATATGTATTATAATAAAAATGGCTCGCATCAAAATAGTGCCTGACTTGAGAATGAAAACGTTTGTTTACAGTGATGATTCCATATTTTTGTAATGGGACATTATTGTTTTCAGCAATATCAAAAGCTTTTCTAACGTTAATTCCAAAAGACCAAACACCGAACTGAAAATAAGCAGCCTTTTTTTTCAAAGGTTCAACTTTAACAACTTTCTCTTTTAATACTCCGACAGTTCCACCATGTAGAGTATACATTACGTACCCATCTTCTTCCCAGACATTTTCAGCATTAACAATGCTACCATCCTTTAGGTATAATGTATCTGAGAAGGAAATTGAGGCTGTTAAAATAAAAGGAATAATTAGTAAAATGGTTTTCATCATCCGTTGTCCAATCGAAAATAAAGATTAGTGCAAATAACTTCGTTCATCACAATTTGCAAAAGGATAACACCACAGACAAAATTATCAAGGGGAAAGAGGAAAAAAGCATGATGCTTGGTTATGGTCAAAAATTTTTTGACACCATTTTTGACACCACTTAAACAAAAAAAGTAATTTAGAGCGAATGCCATAAATTCCCGTAATTTTTGTTAATGGCGGAGAAAGAGAGATTCGAACTCTCGATAGATTATAACACCTATACTCGCTTAGCAGGCGAGCGCCTTCAGCCACTCGGCCATTTCTCCGTTTTTTTTACAATCGTACAATGAATTGGCGGAGGAGGTAGGATTCGAACCCACGGAGCTTTGACACTCAACGGTTTTCAAGACCGCCGCCTTAAGCCACTCAGCCACTCCTCCGAAAAACAATCCAAATAAATTAACATTTTCATGGTCATTGGTCAATAAAAATATTTGAAATGACCTCAATAAATGTTCACTGATTCTGATTTTTTTATTAAGGTCTATTCATAGGGGTTTATCCTTGACATAAAACTTAAGTTTGTTTATATGTTTGTGATTAAAATAATTTTATTTTTAACACTTTATGTAAAGATTACAGACATATGAATTTTGTAAAAACCTTTAACTCAAACAAAAAAAAAATACTGCAAAAATGGTTTGAAACCACTATCAACTCATACCCTGAGGAAACTTCAAAGATTCTAAATAGATCAAAAAATAAGTTTGATAACCCTGTTGGGGTTGCAACATATGAAAGCCTTGAGTCTGTTATTGACATGCTTTGCAAAAACATGGATCAGACCAATGGAACAGATATTGACCAGGAATCAACTGAACACGCTCTTGATTCTGTTATAAGAATAAGAGCTGTTCAAAACTTCAGCGCTTCAGACGCTGTGGGCTTTGTTTTTGAACTAAAAAAAATAGTTCAAAACATTATTGGCAAGGAGTATGAAACATCGATCTATCTTAAGTTCGACAGAAAAATCGATAAGATTGCCCTTGCAGCCTTTAACAGGTTTTTGAAGTGCCGGGAAAGTATATTCCTTTTAAAAGCAACTGAGGCTAAAAACAGAACTTATCGTGCTTTTGAAAGGGCGGGTTTAGCAGAAGAGCTCACTGATGAAGACATTCTGGGCTCTTAAAAAATCTTAAAACAGACCTTTACGGTATTGAAGGTCTAAACCAAGAGGTGGTTAAGATATGAATCAAAAGTATTTGGTACCCCTGGCAGTTGTATTTCTGCTTTTTCTATTTGCCTACACAGGGGTTGAGGGGGCTGGGCTTCAAGGATTCTTTGGAATTTTTGTACCCTATACAGCTGTTATTCTCTTTGTTATCGGTTTTATCTACCGCATAACAAAATGGGCAGGCTCAGCTGTACCTTTCAGGATCCCCACAACCTGCGGGCAGCAGAAATCACTCCCATGGATTAAACAAAATTGCATTGACAACCCTGACACTGGCATTGGTGTGTTTATACGAATGGTTCTGGAAATCTTTCTTTTCAGATCTCTGTTTAGAAACACAAAAGCTGCCTTTAACAGGAGCGAGAAAAACGAGCTTACCTATTCATGGGAAATTTTTCTATGGCTTGGTGCACTTGCATTCCACTATGCATTTCTAACAACAATTACCAGGCATCTAAGATTTTTCCTGGATCCTGTGCCAAGTTGTTTGAAATTTCTGGAATTTATTGATGGGATTGCACAGGTTGGACTTCCCGGACTAATGCTATCCGGAGTAGTTTTGCTGGCAGCAGCATTATTCCTGCTTGCAAGAAGAACCCTTGACAATAAAGTAAGCTACATCTCACTTGCATCGGATTATTTTCCACTCTTCCTTATTATAGGTATTGCCATCACTGGCATATCCATGAGATATCTTACAAAAGTTGATATCATCGGTATTAAGGAACTTACCATGGGACTTGCAACTTTTAACCCTGTAATCCCTGAAGAAGTTGGCGGACTCTTTTATGCTCATATTTTTTTAGTAAGCACTCTTTTAGCTTACTTTCCAGTGAGCAAACTTATGCACATGGGCGGAATATTCTTGAGCCCCACAAGAAATATGGCTAACAATACTCGCGCTGTTAGACACATTAACCCGTGGGATTACGAAGTTAAGACCCATACATATGAAGAGTATGAAGATGATTTTAGAGAAAAAATGATTGAAGCCGGGCTGCCGGTTGATAAAAAGGAGTAATATATGTCAGAAGAAATAAAACCAGATGAATTACTGGATAAAGTAGATTTCAAGACTCCGTCCGATGACTGGATGTCTACATCTTCTGTCCAGATAAGACCTGGGATGTATTGTTATTCTGCCAACCCCAAAAGCCTTGACACCCTGAGCATGCCACACTCAAGAAAGTGGGATCCTCTGGCTGACGACTGGCTGCTTCCGGATAACTGGCAGGAGATTATATATGAAGGGTTTAAATCCCGACTAAAAAGATTCAGAACCTTTCAGGTTTATATGGATATCTGTGTACGCTGTGGAGCATGTGCTGATAAATGCCATTTTTTCCTTGGAACAGGTGATCCGAAAAACATGCCTGTCTTGAGAGCAGAACTTCTAAGGTCTGTATACAGAAATAATTTTTCCACTGCCAAAAAAATCCTTAATAAAATACCTGGTGGTAGAAGTCTCACGGGCTCAAGACCAATGACAATAGGTGTTTTAAAAGAGTGGTGGTACTACTTTTTCCAATGTACAGAGTGCCGGCGCTGTTCAGTATTCTGCCCCTATGGGATAGATACAGCAGAGATCACAATCATGGGAAGAGAACTTTTAAACCTTCTGGGCTTGAACATTGACTGGATTGCAACGCCGGTTTCAAATTGTTTCCAGACAGGGAACCACCTTGGAATTCAGCCCCATGCTTTCAAGGATATGATTGATTTTTTTCAAGAAGATATTGAAGAGATCACCGGAGTTGATGTTGAACCTCAACTTAACAAAAAAGGCGCTGACATCCTCTTTATCACTCCATCGGGCGATGTGTTTGCAGACCCCGGAACATATACATGCCAAGGATATATGATATTATTCAAATATCTTAAAGACAAGTATAATCTTGATGTTACCTGGAGTACATATGCATCTGAGGGCGGTAATTTTGGATTTTTCACATCCCATGAAACCATGAAACGGCTCAATGCCAAAATGTATGCAGAGGCAAAACGTCTTGGTGTTAAATGGATTCTTGGCGGAGAATGTGGTCATATGTGGAGAGTTATCCACCAATATATGGATACCATGAACGGTCCTGCTGATTTCCTTGAAGAACCTGTTAATCCCATTACAGGCACCAAGTTTGAAAATGCCAGGTCCACAAAAATGGTACACATTGCAGAGTTTACAGCTGACCTTATTAAGCACGGCAAGCTTGAAATGGACAAAAGCAGAAATTCCAACAGAATCATGACTTTCCACGATTCATGCAACCCTGCAAGAGGTATGGGTCTGCTTGATGAACCAAGGTATATCATAGAAAATACAGTTGATGAATTCTATGAAATGCCGGAAAATACAATTCGTGAGAAAACTTTCTGCTGCGGCTCCGGTGCAGGACTCAATGCTGGTGAAAATATTGAACTCAGGATGGCAGGAGGTCTCCCAAGAGCAAATGCTGTTAAATATGTCCATGAAAAATTTGGTGTTAACAGCCTTGGTACAATCTGTGCTATTGACAGAGCAGCTCTTCCAACTCTTATGGAATACTGGGTACCAGATGTTGATGTTATCGGAATCCACGAACTTGTTGGAAATGCCCTGATTCTGGATGGAGAGCATAAAAGAGAAACTGACTTAAGGTTTGAACCCCTGCCGGGCGTAGAACAGACAAAGGAGGAAGACGATGAGTAAAGGTACTATTTTCACAGGTCTTATAATCTTTGTCATCATTGCACTCTTTCCTTTCTGGATCAACTTTGGTGAGACAAAGCCAGCTCCAAAACCAGAGCTTTTGGGTAAAGCAAAGGCAGCCAAAAAGTGTGTGCTTGATAAATTTGATATGAGAGCTAACCACATGAGCCTTCTTGATGAATGGAGAGACTCGGTTGTAAGAGATGCAAACAGGATATATACAAACAGTGATGGAAAAGAATTTACAATAAGTCTTTCCACCGGAGAAAATTCCTGTTTAGGCTGTCATGAAGACAAAAGTAAATTTTGCGACAAATGTCATAACTATGCTTCGGTTGATCCCTATTGCTGGGACTGCCATACAGATCCAAAGGAGATTAAATGATGAAAAAGAGCAGAAGAAGTTTTCTCAAAGTGGCAGCAGTATCTGCCATTGGTATTGGCGCTGCTCCGGTAATCAGTATCTCCTCTTCATCTAATTCCCATCCAGTTAAAAGCAAAAACAGACACGCTAAGACTGCCGAACGATGGGGAATGGTTATTGATACCAGTAAACTTACAGATGAAGTTGTAGAACATATTGTCGAAGCATGTCATAAAAATCATAATGTACCTGATTTTAACCATGAGGTAGATGAAGAAAAATATCCAAACTCAAGACCTGTTAATCATAAACAGGAAATAAAATGGATATGGGAAGAGCATTTTCACAATGCCTTTACTGAAAAAGAAGATGAATTTTTAGCCAAAAAATTCAAGCATCTTCCTTTTCTTGTAACATGCAACCACTGCAAAAACGCACCCTGTGTAAAAGCTTGTCCGACACAGGCAACATTCAAAAGAGAAGACGGCATTGTCATAATGGACTTTCACCGTTGTATTGGATGTCGTTTCTGCATGGCAGCATGCCCCTTTGGTGCAAGAAGTTTCAATTTCAGAGACCCAAGACCTTTTATTGAGGAAGTCGTTCCTGATTTTCCCACACGGTCAAAAGGTGTTGTTGAAAAATGCAATCTTTGTGCTGAACGGCTTGCCAAAGGCGAACAACCACATTGTGTTGAAGCCTCAGATGGTGCAATAACGGTGGGAGATCTTGAAGACCCTGATTCTAATGTACGGGCACTTCTTGATACAAAATATTCAATCAGACGTAAGCAGGAGCTTGGAACTGAACCTTCTGTTTACTACTTAATGTAAGAGAGGCGAGTATGCTTGAAATAGCTATTAAAGGAAGTAAAAAATACTGGATATGGCTGACCATACTTGCCGTCATTATGACAGCAGGCGTTGCAGCCTATATTGACCAGTTTTTAAATGGTTTGATGACAACTGGTCTGTCCCGGGACGTTTCCTGGGGATTTTACATTGCAAACTTTACCTATCTTGTTGGTGTTGCAGCAGGTGGTGTAATGGTTGTAATACCATTTTATCTGCATGACTATGAAAAATTTCATAGAATTACAATTCTTGGTGAATTTCTGGCAGTTGCAGCATTGGTTATGTGCCTTCTGCTGGTTTTTGTGGATGTTGGACAACCCGTACGGTTATTAAACATGTTTTTGTATCCATCACCAAAATCAATATTATTCTATGATGCACTTGTGCTTCAAGGATATCTTGGTTTAAACATTATAATTGGCTGGAAAGTTCTTGAGGCAGAAAGAAATCAGGTTAAACCGCCTGCATGGACATATCCTCTGATATATCTTTCTATCCCCTTTGCAATTGGTATCCACACAGTTACAGCGTTCTTGTATTGTGGCATGCCTGGTCGTGGATTCTGGCTGACAGCAGTTCTGGCACCAAGATTTCTTGGCTCAGCATTTGCAGCAGGCCCTTCTGTTTTGATCCTGCTTTGCTACATTGTAAGAAAATTTACAAAATTTGATCCGGGCTGGGAAGCAATTCAGACATTGTCAAAAATTGTATGCTATGCATTGATTGCCAATGTATTCTTCTTTGCCTGTGAAGTTTTTGTAGTAACTTACAGCAATATTCCAGGACATCTGTCCCACATGCAGTATCTTTTCTTTGGACTCCATGGGCACAATGCCATGGTTCCATGGATGTGGACATCAATAATACTGATGCTGATTGGTATTGTACTGCTAATTATTCCATGGCTCAGAAACAACGAATTTCTACTACCCTTTACCTGTATAATGATCATTGCAGGTACTTGGATTGATAAAGCTCTTGGTATGATCGCAGGAGGTTTTGTACCATCTCCTCTGCATCATGTTACCGAGTATGCACCAACTTTAAAAGAAATTACAGTCACTTTAGGTATTTATGCCATTGGTCTTATTATTCTTACAATCCTCTATAAACTTGCAACAACTGTTAAAGAAGAGGTTAGAGGATAAATTAAAAACCTTAGTTTGATTTGAAAAGGGGATTTTTCATTAAATCCCCTTTTTTTATACCCATGGAAAACAATACATCCCAAAACCTTGATATTGAAAAAACCAGAGAGACTCTTCTTGCATCGCTGTATACCCATGATTCAAAATTATTTGACAAGACCTTCTCAAATCTTATAAACAGTTTAAAACTTGATTCTTCTCTTTTAGAGAATGATGAAAAATCACTTTACCAGATTGCATTAGCTGTTAAAAAACTAAAAGGTCAACAAACTTCTCAACCCTTAGCCAGGTTATTAAAAGCACGAACCAGACTGCAAACAAAAAACCCTGTCACAATAGATTATGATACATGGAAGACCAATCTTGGCATTGATGGCAATACCTTAAAAATCCTATTTGCCACAACCAGCAATGTGCAGCTCTCAACTGGGTGCAGTAACAATTGTAAACGATGCAATGAGTGGGCTCTTCCCGGTGTAAGAAAACAATTTTCATACAATGCAATCACTGAAATTGCAAAACAGCTCAAAAAAGAAAACAATCTTGAGTATGCCCTCTATTCAGCATCAGATCCCCTTGACTGGCAGGACAATAATAAAAACATCACCCACCTTATGGCAATGTTATCAAAAAACAACCTGACACCTGCCTTTGGCTTGTTGACAAAGATACCAAGCAGCAAAAAAAAAATATTTCAACAGCTTGTTCAGGCAGGAACTGACATATCTGCAAGTATCACCCTGGTTAACAGAAAAAGAGTAGAATATATAGAGGAACAATTATCAACCAGAATAGACAAACAACATGACAGCGATGATCTTTTAATACCGGCTGGAAGAGATGAAGATTTCTGCACAGTCAAGTCATCCATAACAGACAGCTATGGCACTGAAATAACTCCATGCGGTGCTTTTATTGTGCTACCTGCATTTACAAGCGCCTTGAATCCAACAGGTCAAAAACGAATCCCAATAAATAAAGATACGCAATTTTTCATTAAAAAAATGGTGGGGCACAAGGGTTTAAAGTTTGATTATTTTGCACACCTGAAGGTTATCAGTAGACAAAACAGTGAATACACACTTGATTTTCTCCTTGATTCACAAATTGAAAACCTGGCTTTAGACAGTGGTGATTATGATGTAACACAGCCTGGAATGATAAGCTTAAAAGAGTACTTTGAGACTTTTAAACCAAAAGCTGTTAACAAAAGAAAAAGCATGTTCACTTCTGTAAAAAAACGGTTAAAAGCAGAATATCCCCATGGAGAATTCAATGTCAAACTGAAGGAATATAAAGAGTTGTGCAACCAGGACAGCATGAACAGACTTAAACAGAAAACTATTGTGCATTTTCTATCATCAATTAAAAAGTATCTAATAAAAAACAGCAGTAAAAAAGTAATAATTGCCCATTTGAGGAAAAAAGAGATGGCTTTGATAAAATCAGATAAAACAAATCAAATAATAAAAGCTCTCGGGCAACCTGAATCTGACACTTTTTTACTTTTTACTCAACTTGTTTTACTGCTCTTGGAAAACCCTGACAATACCCTTGTGGCAGATTTTCTTTAAAACCCAGCAATTCTTGACAAAAAACAGCTTCTTACATATTATGGGTATGATCAATTGAATAGCTGTTGTTGACAGAACAACGCATTTAACTTTATTTAGGATATTAAAATGACAATCCATGACCTTGCAGTTGGGTGTAAAAAGGCCTCCATTTTCATGGCTGCACTTCCTGCAGACCAAAAAAACAGGGCTTTAGCTGAAATAGTAAAAGCTCTGAAGAACAACCAAAATAAAATCATTGCTGCCAACACAAAAGACCTTGAAAAAGCAGAAGAACAAAACCTTGATTCTTCTTTGCTTAAAAGGCTGAAGTTTGACAATGAGAAAATTAAAGATGCGTGTGAAGGTCTTGGGAGCCTGATTCTTCTTGATGATCCAGTGGGCATCACCATCAGCGCCCTGGAGCTTGACACAGGTCTGGAGCTTTACAAAGTCAGCCGACCCATTGGTGTTATTGGAGTAATTTTTGAATCCCGCCCGGATGCTCTGGTACAGATTGCATCTCTCTGCTTGAAAAGCGGTAATGGTGTTTTGCTGAAAGGAGGGAGTGAAGCTGCAAACACTAATCAAATCCTTGCAAGAATTATTTATGATGCAGGTGTAAAAGCAGGGCTTGCACAGGGATGGCTAGGGCTGCTTGAGACCCGTGAAGATGTAGCAGATATGCTCTCACTTGATAAATATATTGATCTGATCATCCCCCGGGGCAGCAATGCTTTTGTAAAACATATAATGGATAATACTGTGATCCCGGTGCTGGGGCATGCTGATGGCATTTGCCATTTATACATTGATAAAGATGCAGACCCTGATATGGCAGTTGACCTTGCAGTTGATGGAAAATGTCAATATGTTGCTGTGTGCAATGCCACAGAAACCATTTTAATCCATGAAAAATCTGCCAGAGAGCTTTTACCCGAATTAAAGAGAGCCCTTGAAGCACACAATGTGGAAATCAGAGGTTGTGACAAAACATGTAATATCATTGATGTAAAACCAGCAGATGAGCAAGACTGGAAAACTGAATACCTTGATTATATTGTATCTTTAAGAATAGTATCTTCATTAAATGGAGCATTAGATCATATAAACACCTACGGCTCTGGTCACACCGATGTAATTGTGACCCGGAACAAAAAGAGAGCTTTAAAGTTTATGGACATGGCTGACACTGCAGATGCCTTTTGGAATTGCTCTTCCCGATTCAGTGATGGGTTCAGGTTTGGTCTTGGCGCCGAGGTGGGCATCTCCACCAACAAAATACATGCCCGGGGCCCAGTGGGTCTTGAGGGACTGATGATCTATCAATGGCGAATGACAGGCAATGGTCATAAAGTGGCAGACTATGCCGGCATTAATGCCCGACCATTTACACATAAAGTACTTAAAAAAACATTTGGATAAATTCATACAAAATCAAAGGAAACCATGCCTGAACAACGTCTGATAAATGCTAAACGCATTGTTGTAAAACTTGGCAGTAATGTCATTACTTCCCAAAACAGCCTGAACCTTGATGTGATTCAATCAATATCACGCCAGGTAAGTGAGCTCATGGACCAGGGGATAGAAGTAATTTTAGTTTCATCCGGTGCAATGGCAGCAGGAATCCGAAAAATGGGATTTACCAGCCGACCAGAAGAGATACCAAAACGCCAGGCTGTTTCAGCCATTGGTCAGAGCGGCTTGATAAATGCTTATGAAAAAGCCTTTAAACAATTTGATAACAAAGTAGCCCAAATCTTATTAACCAGTGAAGACCTCAACAACAGAAAAAGGTATCTTAATGCCCGAAACTCTTTGAATACACTCCTGAGCTGGAATGTGGTTCCTGTTATCAATGAAAATGACACCATAATGATAGAGGAGATCAAGCTTGGAGACAATGATAACCTTGCTGCCATGATCACCCTTCTCATGGATGCTGATTTTCTTTTTATTCTAACAGATATTGATGGTCTCTATGACAAAGACCCGCGACTTCATCCCAATGCACAATTAATTTCCAAAGTAACCACCTTTGAAAAAAAACTTGAAAATTTTGCCAGTGAAATCCCGGGTACACTTGGGACCGGAGGCATGCTAAGTAAAATCCAGGCTGCAAAAAAAGTTACCATGGCAGGTATTCCCATGATCGTTGCAAAGGGAGATAGAAAAAATATCCTGCTCAGACTGCTGGATGATTGTCATGCCCATGGTACCTATTTTGCCCCAAAAAATAAAAAACTGGCAAGTCGAAAATGCTGGATTGCCTATACCTTGATTCCCAAGGGGACAATCACAATTGATGATGGAGCAAAAAAAGCGATTATGTCCAATGGGAAAAGCCTTCTCCCCATAGGTATTGTGGATGTAAAAGGTAAATTCGATGTGGGTTCTGCTGTTACTTTTGAGTCCACAAACTTTGAAAAAATTGGCATTGGACTTGTGAATTATTCTGCATCAGATGTTCGGCTGATAAAAGGATTAAAAACTCACCAGATAAAAAGCTGCCTTGGCAGTAAACATTATGATGAGGTAATCCACAGAGACAATCTGGTTATTCTGGACCAATGCTGAATCAGCACAAAGGGGAAAAAAAGGAGGATATCTGGTTCAAGCTTGACAATGCTGCCAAACTGTTCCCCTCGATTGCAACATACAGATGCACTACGGTTTTCCGGGTAAGTGCAACATTGTATAATCCTGTAAACACAGACATGCTGCAATTAGCTTTAAATCATATGATGACCCGCCTTCCATATTTTCAAGTAAATCTTAAAAGAGGATTTTTCTGGTATTATCTGGAAAAAACCAATGCACAACCAAAGATAAAAGAGGAAAACAATTACCCTTGTATGTATCTCTCCTTTAGGAAAAATGGGTATTTCCCTTTTCAAATACTCTATTTTAACAATAGAATCTCTTTGGAAATGGCTCATTTTCTGACCGATGGAACAGGAGCAATAATATTTCTAAAATCATTATTGGCAGAATATTTTAAACTGCTTGGAATTAAATGCAATGATACCAAAGAAATTTTAACCCCGGGTGAAAAAATAGAAAAAGAGGAGTATCAAGATGCTTTTAAAAAAATTAACTCCCCAAAAACAGATAAAATTAAAAATATAACAATTGCATCACACTTCCCTTTTCCTCTTGTACAGCGAGGCTGTTACCACATTGTAACCGGAATTATGCCTCTAGAGGATCTGCTCAGATTATCAAAGAGTTATGGGGTTACCTTAAATATTTTTTTTGTCTCTCTTTTTTTCCAGACCGTTTTTGATTATTATAGACAATATGAACCTGATTTTGATATACGGAAACTTAAAAACCCTGTTATTATGAATATACCTGTTAATTTAAGAGGTCTATTCCCATCAAAAACCATGTGTAATTTTTTTTTAAGCATTACTGCATCCCTTGATTTTACCCAGGGAGAAAAAAGTTTTGAAACAGTTTTAGAAATTGTCTCAAAACAATTAAATAAAAGCTTTGATAAAAATAATCTGGCTGCTGTTATTTCACGCAATGTTAAAAGTGAAGCCTCTATTTTCCTACGCCTTTTACCCCTTGGTTTAAAAGACATAATAATGCCTCTTGTTTACCTCTTTTTTGGTGAGAATGGTTACACAAGCAGCATCAGTAATGTTGGGAGGATTTCCATGCCTGAACCACTTGATGAGCATATTGAAAGATTTGAATTTTATCCTCCTCCCAGCAGAGGAAATAAAATCAAAACAACCCTTATCAGCTATAAAGATAAGCTCTATTTTTCCTTTGGAAAATTAACAAAAGAGAATGCCATTGAACGTATTTTCTTTAGAAAACTTAGAAAAATGGGGATACCCATAAAAATAGAAACCAGTTAAGGAATATCATATGCCATATTGTCCCAAATGCGGTGTTGAAACTGATTATAATATTTATGAATGCCCCCTGTGTGATTTTAATATGCCCCGGGTTGAACAAGCTGAGAAAACAGATGATGTTGTCCGGGAGTCTCCCATTAAATTTCCTGTTCCAGAAAATTTTAATCCAGGCTATGTTGTAGATTTCAGAAGAAAAACCTTTTTTGCAATAACAACCTTGTTTATATTTAATATTGCTGCATATATTGCATTCAGCATTGCCTTTCCCAGGATTGACTCAAAAGTTGGTATTATTACTCTTTTTGCACTCTCGATCTGGTTTTATTTATTGTTATTATCTGGAATGATAAACAATAAAAGAGTTATAATTTTTTCCCTTGTACTAAATACCTTTTTTTTTACATTTTTAATTGATCTTTATTATGTCGGTCTGGGTTGGTTCTTTCCTGTTTTTCTGCCTTCAACTACCCTGGCAGCAATCATTCTAATAATTATTGCCATAAGGGTCAGATTAAAAAAAACAATAACTTTTTCCATAATTTTTGATATTGCCATTGCAATCTCATGTCTGCTTGTGGGAATGGAAGCAATCATCAGCAGATATATGTATGATAAAATTATACTCTCCATATCAATACTCATTTCAGGAGAAATAATTATTTTTTCACTGTTATTGCTTTTTTATTACCATAAAGTACCGGAAAAATTAAAAACTAAATTAAAGAAGAAATTTCATATTTAGATTAAATCAACTTTTTTTTTATCTTGACAAAATTGTTCTTTAACTATATTATTCGGTGTTTATAGACTTATTGAACAGACTATTAAATGAACTTTAAATATAAAGTTTTTATTAAGGAGAGATATTAGAATGTACGCAGTTATCAAGACCGGAGGTAAACAGTATAAGGTTGAAGAGGGAACTGTCCTTCAGGTTGAAAAGCTAGAGCAGAACGAAGGTGAAAAAATCGAATTCAATGATGTTTTGATGTATTCTGATGGTGAAAACGTCACTCTTGGAAGCCCTTTAGTGGAGAATGTGACAGTTAAAGCTGAAATTATAAAACAGGCAAAAGACAAGAAAGTCCTTGTTTTCAAGTACAAACGACGTAAGGGATACAGAAGAATGAGGGGCCACAGACAGAATTATACACAAATAAAAATTGATTCCATTACAGCATAGTTTAAAGGAGATATACAAATGTCACATAAAAAAGCAGCAGGAAGTACCAGAAACGGTCGTGACAGTAACGCTCAAAGGCGCGGCGTGAAAAAATATGGCGGGCAACAGGTTATTGCAGGCAATATCCTTGTAAGACAGGTTGGAACTGTAATTCATCCTGGTCAAAATGTTGGTATGGGTAAAGATTATACTCTTTTTTCCAAAATTGATGGTGTCGTCACATATGAAAGACTGGGACGCAGCAGAAAAAAAGTCTCTGTTTATGAAGCGTGAAATTTGTAGATGAAGCAATTATTACCGTCCAATCCGGTAATGGTGGTGCCGGGTGCGTAAGTTTCAGAAGAGAAAAATTCATTGAAAAAGGCGGACCCGACGGTGGAGATGGAGGAGATGGCGGTAATGTAATACTTAAGGTCAACCCTGCAAAAAGAACTCTCTTTGATTATCGCAGACAAAAACTCATAAAAGCTCAAAACGGTACGCCGGGTCAAGGCAAAAAAAAACATGGTAGAAATGGTCAAGACAAAATAATTGAACTTCCCGCCGGTACTACAATTACAGATATAGAGACAGATACTACCCTCATAGATCTCACAGACATTGATCAGACCTACATTATTGCCAAAGGTGGAATGGGCGGGAAAGGCAACAAGCATTTTTCATCATCCACCAACCGGACTCCACGATTCAGCCAGCCAGGAATAAAAGGGGTTGAACTTAAAATTAAACTTGAGTTGAAACTCATTGCCGATGTAGGGCTCGTGGGTCTTCCCAATGCTGGAAAATCAACATTAATAAGCAGTATTTCCAAAGCAAGACCTAAGATTGCAGATTACCCTTTTACCACTTTAACCCCAAACCTTGGCATGGTTGAACCTGAATTTGGAGAGCCCTTTGCAGTCGCTGATATTCCAGGGCTTATTAAAGGGGCACACACAGGCACTGGTCTGGGTATCCAGTTTTTAAAACATATTGAAAGAACAAAAATACTGCTTCATATTATTGATGTCTCTCTTATCAATGAAGACAACCCCCTGGAACAGCTTAATCTTATCAACACTGAACTTGCCAGACACAGCTCCAAACTTGAAAAAAAAAGACAAATAATTATTCTGAACAAAATAGATCTTACTGATTCTAAGGAGAAAATCAGCCTTTTTAAAAATGCCTGTAAAAATTCTGAAGTTTTCCCTGTTTCAGCTGCAACAGGACAAGGCACCAAAGAGCTTATCAGAACCATGGCAAAGGCACTTAATATAGAGTAAAGCTATGAACATCGGTCTGTTTGGCGGAACTTTCAATCCTCTGCATAATGGGCATATTGACACCATTCAATATGTTGCAGATAAATTTGTTTTAAAAAAGGTTGTTTTTATCCCGTGTTCGATCCCACCCCACAAAGGGCAGGAAAACCTGGCTTCAGCAAAAGACAGATTTGATATGGTTAACCTCAGCGTAAAAGCTCTGCCGGATCTCTCTGGATTTTGTGCATCAGATATTGAGCTTAAACGTAAAGGGCTGTCTTTCACGATTGATACAATAAAAGAGATCAAAAATAAAATAAAAGGTGATAATAAATTCTTTCTTATTATCGGCTCTGATGCGTTTCTTGACATCCATACCTGGAAAAATTTCAAAAAGATATTTAAAGAGATTTATGTTATTATAATGTTGCGGGAACAAAAAACCAGAGGAAAAAAATTAATTAAAAGACTAAAATCTTACATAGAAGATAACATATCAAATCAATACAAGCTCAGCAGCATTGATGACACATTTATCCATAAAGACAAGAAAGATATATTTATAGCAGATGTACCAAAAATTGATATCTCTTCAACCAAAATTCGACAAGCAGTAAAACAGGGGGATTCAATCAAAACTTTTACTCCGGCTTCAGTTGAAAAAATAATTGTTAACAAAGGATTATATTTATGAAAAAAAAGATGGATCTTGACAACTTTTTAAAACCAATCTTCTCAAGAAAACCCACATCTGTAGCAGCACTTGATGTCAGCAACCTAACTTCATACACTGATATTATTATTATTATAACCGGCAGTTCAACAAGACAGACAAAATCAATTGCAGAGCATATATCCATGACACTTAAAAAACAAGGAACCCAGGCGCTTGGTATTGAAGGAGCAAAAGAGGGGCGATGGATACTCCTTGACTATGGATGGGTTATTGTCCATGTATTTGACCAGGAGACCAATGATCTGTATGATCTTAAAAACCTCTGGGCAGACGCTGCTGCAATTGATCTTACAAAATATGATCTTACAAAAAATGACTAATATGGAGGACAATAAAATCAAATTAAATGCATTAATTATTCTGGATGGCTGGGGAATAAGCAATGAAAAAAATGGCAATGCTGTTGCCATTGCAAACACTCCATTCCTTGACATGGTTGAAAAAGCATACCCATGCTCATCCCTTGAATGTTCCGGTGAAGCTGTGGGACTTCCAGATAATACCATGGGCAACTCTGAAGTTGGACATATGAATATAGGCGCTGGTCGAAAAGTTTTTCAGGACCTTGTAAGAATCAATAAATCCATTGCAGATAAGACCTTTTTTAAAAATAGAAAAATACTGAATCTTCTAAATAAAGTTAAGGATAAAAACAGAGCTGTCCACATATTCGGGCTTTTATCTGACGGTGGTGTGCACAGCCACATAAACCACGTTTTTGCCCTGATTGATATGGTAAAGGAGTCCGGGGTGAAAAACCTCTATATGCATCTGATCATGGATGGACGCGACACCTCACCCACAAGTGGTATACAATATGTTAAACAGGTTCAGGACTACCTTGCAAAAAGACAGTTTGGTGAGATTGCAACAATCTGTGGTCGATTCTTTGCAATGGACAGGGATACAAGGTGGGACAGGGTTGAAAAAGCCTACAAACTTTATACTGAAGCCAGCTCTGAACATACAGAGTTTACTGACGATCCGGTTGCAGCTGTACAAAATTCCTATGATTCGGGCATCACTGACGAATTTATTGAACCTTTAAGCATCACCGGACAAGTTGTCCAAGACCAGGATGGTATTTTTTTTTTTAATTTCAGAGCAGACAGAGCCAAAGAGATCACAAGGGCATTTACACAAGAAGATTTCAAAGAGTTTAAACGCACAAAGAAAATAGACCTTTCAGATTTTGTCTGCATGACCCGGTATGATGAAACTTTTGATCTGCCAGTTGCCTTTGAACCAATCAGCCTCTTCAATGTTTTAGGAGAAATCATCAGTAAAAACAACTTATATCAGCTCAGACTTGCAGAGACAGAAAAATTTGCCCATGTTACCTATTTCTTCAATGGAGGCAATGAGGAAATCTTTAAAAATGAGGAGAGAATTCTTGTACCATCACCAAGGGATGTTGCAACCTATGACCTGAAACCTGAGATGAGTGCTCTAAAAATTGCAGCAACTGCAGTTGAACAAATAGAGAGTGATAAATTCTCATTTATTGTTATCAATTTTGCAAACATGGATATGGTGGGACATACAGGTATTCTTGATGCTGCTGTAAAAGCGTGTGAAACTGTTGATACAGCCTTAAAACAAGTTGTTGAAAAAATATGGGAAAAACAGGGAACAGCTTTTATTACAGCAGACCATGGGAATTTAGAACAGATGATTTCAAAAGATAAAACTGCTCACACACAACACACCCTGAACCCTGTCAGATTTATCATTGCAAAGCAAGAGTTTAAAGGTTTAGACAATAAGCTCAGAAAAAAGGGAGTTTTGGGTGATATTGCTCCAACAATTCTTGAAAATATGGACATTGATATACCAGAAGATATGACCGGAGAATCATTATTAAGATCTTAAGTTCATGCAAATCTAAAGTTGAGAACCTTAGATTTGCATGAACCATTAGATTTATATAAACCAATAACTTGTAAAACTATAAATCTTTTTGACAATGTTTACATACTTTTGCCCGTTTTTTTATAATCTCGGCACAATATGGACACTCCTTTGTAAAAAGGCGTTCATGGAGTTTTTCAATTGCAGCATCAACCCTCTCCTGTAAAGCCTGCGGAAACTTATGGTTTAAAAGATTTTCAATCGCTTCAAGTTCTCCAAGTTCTTCGACCATCTCAACAGCTTTGAGCCGAACCTTACCAGGCCATTGGGCATCCAGTACCATTTTTAAAAGCTCATCCCAATCTTTTTTCATATAATAATCTGTGAGCAGGGAAAAACCTTGTTTTGCAGCCTCTTTTCTTGCTTTTTGCGCAAGCAATGCAGCATCATTCATCTCCTGCCCTTTTCCACCCATGGGGCTGAAAACAGGCATATATTCAAAATTCTCTGTCCCAGGTTCCTGGATACATCTATATGAAGCTACTGCTTCCATGCTCTCCTGAAGATTTTTCCAGCCATTACTATAGGCAGAACAATCATCATTAAAACATACAAAAAGATATGGAGTCCCCCAGCCCAGCCCGTCGCCAAAAGCTATCTGGGGTACTTCCCACAATGTCATCTCTTTTTTACAGTCAGGACATTGTGGTTTATCCATTTCCATATACTTTTGTAAAAGCTCTTCTCTTGTTTCAAATGCCATATATCTAGACTCCCTGGTCGGTTAATTTATCACCGAAAAAGTAAGCACCACTATTGTTTTGTCAATTGGAGTTATGCCGAATATTTAGTTAAATCGGGCAAATCATTCAATGACAGCAAGCACTGCATCTTTTGCAACAGAATCTCCAATGGCAAAATTAACAGCTTGTACAACACCTTTTTTAGGTGCAGGCAAAGCATTTTCCATTTTCATGGCTTCAATTACAACCACTATATCACCCTCTTCCACGCTATCTCCAACACTCTTTTCATAACGAATAATTATTCCGGGCATGGGAGATTTCATATCAGTTCCTGAGCCTGATGCAGCAGCTGGCTCTGCTTTTGCTTCGGCAGCTTTAGCTTTTTCAGGTTCAGAAGCAGGTGCAGAAGCCGCCTTTGGTGCAGGCGCAGGAGGTGCAGGTGCAGCAGGTTTTACTTTTGCAGGAGCTGCGGGTGGAGGCGGAACTGTAATACCCTGGGCTGGAGCTGCAGGCGCTGGTGACCCAGGCTGTACCTGGGCATAAGCAAGGACCGGAGCTCCGCCTACTTCATCAACACCAACCTGAATATATTCACCATCAATAAAAACATTGAATGTCCGCAAACTTTCAGTTTTTTCCGGTATACTCTCTTGACAAGTTGGTTCAACAAGCTCTCCTGCTTTTGCTTTTCTTACAAACTCTGCTTCTCTTTCAATATCTTCAAGTGTTATAGGCTTAAGCTCATCAGGTACTTCTTCTTTACCATATTTACGCCTTAAATACTTTGTTCCTGTAACAGGGAACAATGCATAAACAAGAAGGTCATCTGCATCTACTGCAAGATCACCAATTTTTTCTTTTGCCTTTTCAAGTTCCGGCTCAAGTGTTTCAGCAGGTCGGCATGTTATTGGTGTCTCTCCTTTTTCATAACCTTTTAAAACCTGTTTTTGTATTTTAGGGTCAATGGGAATAGATGTTTTGCCATAGAGTCCATAACACAGGTCTTTCACCTGGGCTGTAACCATTTTATAACGTTCATCTCCCTTATCAAACAAAACATTGTTCACAGTCTGGGTTCCAACAATCTGGCTTGTAGGTGTTACAAGGGGAACCTGACCCAACTCTTTTCTAACCCTTGGAAGTTCCTTATAAACCTCATCAAGTTTATCTAAAGCATCCATCTCTCTTAACTGGTTTACAAGATTTGAAAGCATGCCTCCGGGAGTTTGATGAATCAATACATTGGTGTCAATTACAGAGACTTTTGTATCATCTAAAAGATGTTTATATTTTGGTAAAATTGATTTTTCAAATATTGCATTAATCTCAGTAAGTGCTTTAATATCAAACCCTGTGTCCCTGTTTGTTCCAAGCAAAGTCATAACAAGGGGTTCTATTGCAGGATGCGATGTTCTGTAGGCATAGGGAGAAAGACAGGTATCAATGATATCAACGCCCGCTTCCACGGCCTTAAGATGTGTCATTGCTGCCATGCCCGATGTAAAATGGCTGTGCAGATGGATTAGAGGAGACACACTCTCCTTTAATGTTTTAATCAATTTATATGTATCATAGGGTGCCATAAGCCCTGCCATATCTTTCACACATATACTGTCAGCGCCCATATCTTCAAGCTCTTTAGCTTTTTTAACATAATAATCAATATTATAAACATCACCACCCATGCGAGCTTCAGTCAATGAATAGCAGATTGTCCCCTGGAAATGTTTGCCACACGCTTTAATAACAGGAACAACAGCTTCAAAATTTCTATAGTCATTTAAAGCATCAAATGTTCTGAAAATATCCATGCCGTTTTCAGATGCCCGCTCCACAAAGGATTTTGCCACATCATCGGCATAATTTCTGTAACCTACCAGGTTTTGACCCCGAAGAAGCATTGCAAAAGGAGTCTTTTTAAAATATCTTTTTAAAGTTCTGATTCTCTCAAAGGGATCTTCACCAAGAAAACGATGCATTGTGTCAAATGTTGCACCACCCCACATCTCAACCGCCCAAAATCCTATGTTATCCATCTTTTCTGCCATGGGAATCATATCTTCTGTTCTGCCCCGGGTTGCAAAAAGTGATTGATGCCCGTCACGCAAAGAGAGGTCCTCAATCATAAGGGGGTTAGAAGCTTTTGGTCTCTCTTTTTCATATTGTACTTCTGTCATTTCTATCTTGCCGTGATCACTCATTTTCATCTCCTGAAATTATATTATATATTATTTAATTTTCATGTTTGCCATTGAGTTCTGCTGCATCTGGCTTATTCTTCCTGCATTTGCCCATGCACTGAACCTGTTATCAAAACCTCTGGCTCCTATTTTTTCAACCAGGGCTGCAAGGGCTGCCATTTCAGCTGTCATATCTCCTGCCATGGGATCAACTGCATTTGCCTCGGCATCCATTGTGGCACCGGCATAATATGCTGCCTCTTCCTGGGTTTTAATGTATGTAAAGACCGCTGAGGTTGCTGCGGCAATTTTTTTATTGTCCATTTAAATATCCCTTTATCTCTTATTTTAGTATGCTTTGTACCCTGCCAAACTATCCTGCACTGGAATTCTACATGGGAATATTACCATGCTTTTTAGCAGGTCTCATTTCCCGTTTGGTTGAAAGAGCATTAAGTGCATCAATCAGACGAGGTCTTGTTTCAGAAGGTACAATAACTGCATCAACATAACCTCTCTGGGCTGCACAAAAGGGATTTGAAAATTTCTCTTCATACTCGTCAATAAGCTCTTTTCTTTTGGCTTCGGGCTCATCTGATTTTTTTATCTCCCTGGCATGTATAATATTTGCAGCACCCCCTGCACCCATAACTGCAATCTCTGCACCGGGCCATGCAAATGCCATGTCAGCACCAAGATGTTTTGAACACATGGCAAGGTAGGATCCGCCATAATCTTTTCTGGTAATCAATAAAAGTTTTGGCACTGTGGCTTCAGAATAACACCATAAAAGCTTTGCACCGTGCCTTATGATTCCATTCCACTCCTGGTTGCTTCCAGGAAGATATCCTGGAACATCTGCAATGGTAAGCATGGGGATATTAAATGAATCACAAAACCGTATAAACCTTGTTGCTTTATCCGATGCATCAATATCAAGGCAACCTGCAAGAAAATTGGGTTGGTTGGCAATAATACCAATTGTTTTCCCATCCAGTCTTGCAAAACATATCACAATATTTTTTGCAAAATATTGATGGGGTTCAAAATATTCACCATTGTCAACCACTGAAGTAATAACATCTTTAATATCATAGGCCTGATTGGGAGAATCAGGAATTAATGTGTTAAGACTTTCATCAACCCTTTTTGGATCATCCCTGGTATCAACAAAAGGTGGATCATCCATATTATTTGATGGCAGATAGGAGAGCAGTTGTCTTATCTGCATCAGAGCCTCTTCATCTGAATCACAGGCAAATTGTGCCACACCACTTTTTTCATTGTGTGTCATGGCACCGCCCAGCTCTTCAAACGTTATCTCCTCTCCTGTGACTGATTTGATAACATTGGGTCCGGTGATGAACATATAGCTCGACTCTTTTACCATGAAAATCCAGTCAGTCATGGCAGGGGAGTATACAGCACCGCCGGCAGTAGGTCCCATTATTGCAGAAATCTGGGGGATCACACCTGAGGCTGCCGAGTTCCTAAAAAATATTTCACCATATCCTGACAAAGCATCAACTCCTTCTTGAATCCTTGCTCCGCCTGAATCATTAATTCCAATAATAGGAGCTCCTGACTTTAATGCCATGTCCATTACCTTGCATATCTTTTTTGCATGCATCTCACCCAAGCTTCCTGCCCTTGAGGTAAAGTCCTGGGAATAAGCAAAAGCAACCCTTCCCTCAATAAGTCCATGCCCGGTCACCACACCATCTGCCGGAATTTCAACACTCTCCATGCCAAAATTTGTACATCTATGGGTAACAAACATGTCAATCTCTCTAAAAGAACCTTTGTCAAAGAGGATGTCAAGACGTTCCCTTGCATTTAACCTCCCCTTTTCCCGCCTTTTTTCCAAAGCTTTGGTGCCACCCATCTGTAAAATTTTATTTTCCTGCTCCTTTAAGCTTTGAATCTTATCTGCAATTACTCCCATGACAATTCCTTTCTTTATCTTAATAATAGTTCTATCTTATTTATCATCTATACTAAAACGCCAGGCACAATACCACTCTTTTGGATGATCATCCGGAGGGCAGCCTATACAGTCAGTTTTTATTCTCTTATCAATGGTCCTTGCAAAATATGTGTATTCAACAAGTCCCCCGGACTTACAGGGATAATCATCAAGCTCTTTTCTCTTCCTTGCAAGCTGAACCCGGCATTCATTCATCTGAAATATAAAACTGTTTTCAGTCTCTTTAACTATTGATTGTTCATTTATCATTGAATACATCCTGAAACCAAGAGCTTTTTTCAAACCTTCTAATCCAGGGCTTCCATCTAGGTTTAAAAAAATTTTTATGGAGTTTGCTTCATAGGGAGAAAATTGTGCCCAGCATGAATCATTGCATCGTTTAGCATCATTCATACCTCTGTCAAACTCCACAGCCTGAAACCAGACCCCATCATTAACAAGCCAGTTTTTTGCAATTGTCTTCATGAGTTCAATGCCAGTATCATCATCCATTTCAAGAAGAGCTGCAGGAATCCCGTCTTTTTGTGCAAAGTTTAAAACCTTTGCAAGTTTTTTCATTTGAATGGGCATCCCTCTATCTGTAGCAGTCTCAAGAACCTCAAGAGCTTTTTCCATACCCATTTGATGCCTCACCTCTGTGAACCATAAAGAGTAATGAACAACAATTGTCTTAAACATATTCATTATAAATCTTGATCTCTCATCTTTGCCAAGATCAAAGGGAAGTTTTATATCATCAGCCATTGAGCCCCCTCCTGTCCTAATTTTTTTCCATACTGACAAATAACTGAGCGAGCGCTCAATCATTTCCATACCCACCAACTAATATAAATGCCATACAAATTATATATATGCAATAATTTCTTTTGCTTGGAATCAAAGATTGGATAAAAAACATAAATTTTTTTTAAAAGGTTGTAGGATATTACTTGATGTTATATATGTATTGATGCATTAAATTATAATGCCTGAGCTTATTAAAAGTAATGGTTGAAAAAGGAGTAAGGCTTTGAAAAAAGACAAAAAAAATATTAAATTTATATGTTTTATAGCTGCTTTGTTGATCTTCTCAACAACAGCTTTCAATCCATGTTTTGGCGAAACACCCAAAAAAGTTGCAGTTTTCCCGTTTACAATGAACTCAAAAGATGACCTTACATTTTTACAAAAAGGTCTCTTTTCCATGCTCTCTTCACGCCTTACAGATCCTGGCAAGGTTATTGTTTTAGATAGAGAAGCTATTGATGATGCAATAACCACTGCACAAAAACACACCTCAACCAAGGGTGCTTTAAATGTTTCCAAGGCAAGAATAGTTGGAGCAAATCTTGGTGTGGACTATGTTCTTTTTGGCAGCATGACACACTTTGGCGACAGCTTCAGCATTGACGGTTCCATGGTTGATGTAGCAGGTATAAAGCCAATAGTCTCTTTTTTTGAACAGAGCAGCTCCCTGGGAGATGCTATTCCGCTTGTAAACAGTTTTGCCAAGGATATTAATCAAAAAATATTTAATAGGAGTATCAGACAAAAACCCATTGACAGATCCAGTGCTTCCAATGAACAGGGAGTTTTTCAAACCCCTGATAATCAGGGATCTTACTACCAGGGAGAATCACCTTTTATAAATAGCGGACAACCTGCTGCTAAAGGGTTCAGAAAACGGTTCAGGATGAATGACGTTCTTCACTGTCTTGCAGCAGGAGATCTGGATAATGATGGTCATACTGAAATAGTTACTGCAACGGACCATGAAGTTTTTATATTAAAACCCCAGGGTCACCTCTTAATTGAAAAGAAAAAACTGGAATACAGTTCAAACTTAAGAATTATTGCCATGGATATTGCTGATATTAATAAAAACGGGTATCCGGAAATTTTTATATCTGCCCTTACAATCCATAGGAACAACCTTGCCTCTTTTGTTATTGAATATGATGACTCTTCAAAAGCATATAAAATCGTTACAAAAAATGAACCCTACTATTACAGGGTTATAAATACAAAAAAGAGTGTTAAGACTCTGCTGGGTCAAAAAAAAGGAACTACACCTTTTAGCGGAAAAATTTATAGTATGAAATGGGAAAATAGTGACTATGTTGCCCAGGAAAAAATAAAAATGCCCCGCAATGTATCTGTCCTTTCCCTTGCCAAAGGTTCAATAGGCGATAAAACTCTTTTGGAATATGTTTTGATCAATGGACAGGGACGTTTAAGCCTAGTTAATGATGCAGGTCTTGTAGAATGGAAATCAAGGGAGAAAAAAGGAGGAAGCAAACACTATATGATCATGCCTAAAACAGATGCCGGAGGGATAGATAGCAACAGAGTATATTTCCAGCCAAGACTCATGTTCTACGACAATAAAAATGATGGGAAAAATGAACTTTTAGTCATCAATAACATTGAAAAAAGCAGTGTTCTTAACCGGTATAAAAAATTTGTCAAAGGAAGCATTGAAATCCACTCCTGGAACGGTATGGCACTTTTTCCAGAATCTAAAACCCGAACTGTGCAAGGCTGGATAAGTGATTTTGCCCTGGCAGACAGTGATAATGATGGAAAAATGGAACTGCTTGTCACTGTTGTTGAAAGAGAAAAATCAACTGTGGTGACAGGATCAAACCGAAGCTATATTATCTCCTATGGCTTATAATATAACAATAATATTTAAAAAAAGAATGGAAATTTGTTGACAACCATATTAGTTTTGTTTTAAAAAGAGTACTAATCATCAACTCTTTTGTTATAAGGAGAGAAGAGTTGATGGGAGAAGTTCAGACGGATATATGAAAATTGATTCAAACATGAATTAAGGAGAAAAAAAGATGAAAAAATTAACTGTTTTATTTGCTGCATTTGCAATGGTTGCATGCTTTACAATGACCGCTGCTGCAGCAGAGTGGAACTTTTATGGTTCAGCTCGTGTTGCAACTTTCTGGATTGATCAAG
>CAZMEX010000020.1:25197-48081 GCA_964565415.1 uncultured Desulfobacterales bacterium
TTTTATGGTTCAGCTCGTGTTGCAACTTTCTGGATTGATCAAGATGACCTTCCAAAACTTACAGCTGGTGGCGATGATAATGACTTTGATCTTCAATGGGCTGTTCAGGGTAACTCCCGAATTGGTGCCAAAGTAAAAGTCAGTGATACTCTTTCAGGGCATTTTGAGTATGGTTCTGCTGGCGTGAACTTAAGACTTCTTTATGGTACCTGGAATTTTGGTGCAGGAACTTTAACTGCTGGTCAGTTTTACTCTCCACTTAATTTCTTTATTTCACATCAGGTTTTTGGCGGAGACAGAAGTCTTTTCAATATCGGTGGTCTTTTCTCCGGACGTAATCAAGGTTTAATGCTTGGTCTTATGGGCGGTGCATTAAAAATTGCAATGATCACTCCCAAGACTAAAGGTATTGCTGGTCTAGCCGATGATATTGACACAACTTTCCCAAGACTTGAAGTTAAATATCATTTAGCCCTTGGTAAAGCTTTTTTTGACTTTGCTGGTGGATATTGTACCTATGACATAGAAACTGCTGTTGATGATGTCAGTATTGATGCCTATGCAGTAGGTATTGCCGGTGGTGTTGATCTTGGCAAATTTTACATAAAAGGTAATGCATGGTTTGGTCAGAATGTTGGAACTTATGGTCTCTGGCACACTACTTCGGATGATCCTATTGCTGTTATTGCACCTGGTAATATAGACATTGTTGATAATGACTCTTATGGTCTGATATTAGTTGTTGGTGCAAGAATTAATGAAATGATTGCCATTGAGTCTGGTATTGGTTATACAGAATCAGAACTTGATGCTTCCGGCATACAGGAAGATGATCAGCTTGCATATTATGTACAAGCTACTATCACCCTTGCCCCTGGAGTATTCATTGTTCCTGAAGTTGGTGTGATTGATATGGCAGAAAATATGGCTGGTAATAATGAGCAAAAAACTCTTTACTATGGTCTTAAATGGCAGATTAACTTCTAAGAAGTTGATTTTCCAATGAATTACCATTCAAGCCTGGTGATTATCAGTCACCAGGCTTTTTTTATCTTTTCAACCTAACCATTTCTTTATAACTTCTTTCATGCTGTCCTGGGTGATGGGTTTAGAAATATAATCATCCATACCAGCTTTAAGGCAATTTTCCTTATCTTCTTCCATAACATTTGCAGTCATGGCAACAATGGACACTCTTGTATCAGCACGATTTTTGCTCTCACTCTCTCTTATCTTATACGTAGCTGAAAAGCCGTCCATTCGAGGCATCTGAACATCCATGAATATCAAATCATAATTTTTTTTCTCTACTGCCTCAACTGCTTGATAACCATCTTCAACTATATCCGGTGCAAAACCTAATTTTTTGAGCATCATTTTAGCAACCAGCTGATTTGTCTTATTATCATCTGCAATCAGGATTTTACCTCTGTTTCTTTCCATATCACGTATTGAATGGCGGGTAACAATTTTCCTTGCACCTCTGTTTTTATCAGGGATATCTTTATTAAAAAGAACAACTTTTAAACTGTTGAGCAAATCTTTTTTTTTAATTGGTTTTGTTAAATAGCCATCAAAACCTATATCTTCCATTTTACCAGCATCACCCCTTTTCCCAATGGATGTCATGGCTATTAGTTTAACAAACTTCAGCTGTTCATCAGATTTAATTTTGCGGGCCAGCTCAACGCCATTAATACCCGGCATATTAATATCAACAAGTGCTGCATTAAAAGATATTTTCTTACCTTCTGCACCATTTAATTCATTAAGTGCAGATTTTGCATCTGCAACAGCAACTGCCCTTATATCCCAGTGTTGAAACAGAGTCATAAAAACTCTTCTAAAGGTCTTATTATCATCCACAATCAGAATACGTACGCCTTTTAGCTCAATTGCCGGTATCTTTAAATCTTGTTGGTCAGATGACTTGTTTTCTGATTTAGAAAAACTGCAAAAGAACCAGAACTCTGTCTCCTCATTTTCTACACTGTTTACACCAATTTTTCCGCCCATGAGCTCAACCAGCTGTTTTGAGATGGCAAGTCCTAATCCAGTGCCGCCATATTTTCTTGTTGTGGATGCATCCACCTGGGTAAAACTAGAAAAAAGAATATTAAGCTTATCCTTTGGAATACCAATACCTGTATCTTTAACAGAAAACTTTAAAGTTACATTTTTTTCTGATTCTGATTCAAGGGAGACCTGTATTGAAACCTCACCTTTAGATGTGAATTTAATTGCATTACCTGCAAGGTTTATCAGAATCTGTTTCAGTCGCCCAGGGTCACCTCTTAACATTGCTGGTACTTTTGGATCCAGGGAGCATACAAACTCCAGCCCTTTGTCATGGGCTCTGATGGCAAGCATTGAAGCAAAGTCATCCAGCATGCTTTCCAGATTAAACTCTATAATCTCTATATCCAGTTTCCCTGCTTCAATCTTTGAAAAATCAAGGATGTCATTAATCAATGCCAGCAGCGAATCTCCACTTGCCTGAACTGTATAAGCATACTCTTTTTGCTCCTCAGTAAGATCAGTATCAAGCAAAAGGGTTGTCATACCGATAATACCATTCATTGGTGTACGAATTTCGTGGCTCATATTTGCCAGAAACCCACTCTTTGCCATATTTGCCATTTCAGCTTGAAGCACCATGGCATTTGCCTTGGAAGTTGCCTGTTCAAGCTGTTCATTCATCTCCTCGGCCTCAAGTTTTTGCTTCTCAAGCTCTTTATTCAAACGAAGTGACTCTTTTAAAGCGTTTTCGATTTCCCTCTTCTGCCTCATATCTTCCTGATGGATTTCCCTGATTTCGTCCCGGACAACATTTAATACTTCACTGAGTTGATACAAAGGGTTATCCTCTGGCAAAACAGGAAGATTGTCCATGCTTATTTTCTCTTTTTCATCCCAGACAATTGTTCCCAGCATTTCAGCGAAATCATTTATATCTTGCCGGGTTATATCAACTTTTTCCTGGCTGTCTGATTTATCAAATCCATTATCAGACACAGGAAGATTATCATTGTATGTATCTGACAGCATTGATATTGCCTTGCCCATAGCTGCTCTATAATTTTTACAAATTGCTGTTTCAAGGTCGACATTTTTATACATTTTAAATGCTACACCTGCCAGGGCTCTCACAGCAAGGGAGGTATTATATATGATCAAACCTGCGATGCTGTTTTGCATCTGGATCAAAATATTTCGCTGTCTATTTGATTCCTTTGCCGAAGGCAGTCCAGTTAAATATGTGTGATCACGCATCTCAATAAAGGGTTGTTCAACTTCAGCATCCCTGATAAAGTCCCAAAGATATTTATAATGTCTTTGGGTTCGAAAACCACTCATCAACCCCCGGTTTTGAGTATTGATAATATTGTTTCCTACTTTTCTAAAAGAGATATAGTAATCATTCCCTATCTTCTTATTAATCCACTCTGGTTTTTCTAAAATCTCTAAGCCACTGACAGGGCAAATTTTTATATGTTTATTATTGTCCATTGCGAAAATATTTTTCCTGAATTATGTGAATTGTGTTGAAATAAGTATAGCAAAAGAAAATATCATGGACAACCAATTTTATTTTTTTAAAACAAGAAAGTACAATTGCCCCGGGTGATTCATCTGGCCTGCACCCTTTTCAGCAAATTCACCGTTGCCGTAAAAAAGATCTGCCCTCCTGGGACCTTTTATTGCTCCACCTGTATCCTGATTAAGTACAAAAGAAGAGTAATCTTCCCAACCCTGGGGAAATTGCAGGTTCTCTTCTGAAGGTGCTTTGGTTTCAATAAAACACAATGCGCCTTTGGGAAAAAGCGATGTATCTGTGGCAATTGATCGCAGGGGAGTTACTCTTACTCCAAGGCATCCAAAGGGTCCATCCATCTCTTTTTTAAAAAAGACAAAACTTGTGTTATAGTTGAGCACTTGATCTATCTTGTCAGGATTTTGCTTCAGCCATGCTTTTATAGCCTGCATGGACATATTTTCCCTGGCAATTTCATCTTTTAAAATCAGATATCTCCCAATTGATCGATAGGCTCGTCCATTTTTAGAGGCATAATGTACTCGTAAAACAGTTTTGTCCTGTAATAGTATCCTTCCTGATCCCTGGATCTCAAGAAAAAATCGGTCAATTCGATCTTTAAGCCAAACCAGAGGCACAGCTCTTTTTTCAAAATCAGTAATATTGTTTATTTCTCTTCTGTCAAAATAGGGGACAACTTGATTCTTCTGATTTACCCTGCCTGTTAAACTGGGTTCTCCTTTAAATTTTTCAGAAAAAGCTGAGAGATTAATCTTTAACAGGTCTTTGGGTATGGTATAAAGAGGCAGTGGATACTCTTTTGACCTAACAAGGCTTCCTTGATAACTGGGTTCATAATAACCTGTAAAAAGAACTCTTTCCTCCTGCTTTCCTGCTGTCTTATAAACTGTATAGTTCTTCTGGATATGATTTTGCAACTCATTACCTGAAGGTTTGTTTTGCAAAAACAAAGAGAAATCTTCCAGTGTTTTTATTAGATGACCTACTTTGAAGCTTATTTTTCCAAAACTGTAGATCTGGTTTGCAGGGACCCTATTATAGTATTTAAGACTCTGGTCCAGCGCATCGGACAACCCTTTGAACCCTCTGCTATCAACAAAAAGAGGGTACTCATGTGGTTCAACTTTAACAAGAGCAGTCTGCCTTGTTATTTTAATCTCTTTTTTCCCCTCTTTACTGAAATAGATTATTAAAACATGTATTGAGACAGCAATCAGGATAATTATCAAAGAGTTTAGTATTAATTTTGGTAAGGAGTAGTTGTTTTTATTCATCTTCTTTCTCTTGCTCTTTCTCCTGTTTGATTTCTCTTAAGAGTATTTTTGATGTTTCAATCTTTTCCATATCTTCAATTTTTTCTGTTGCAACTCCATATTGATAAAACTTTTTTGCAGATACCATAACTCTTTTTTCAATCGACCCAACTGTTTTATTGAAATCCAGGGCACACTTTTCAATATCTTTGCCAAGACGATTGATATTACCAGCCATTAAACATAAACGCTGATACAGCTCTATCCCAAGCTTTCGGATCTCTTCAGCCTTTTCATGGCTTTTTTCCTGGCGCCAGGAAAAGGCAACAGCTTTTAAGATAGCAATAAGTGTAGTGGGTGTTGCCAGGATAACATTATTTTTAATTCCAGTTTCAACAAGATCAGGTTTATAGGTTAAAGCAGCTGAAAAAAAATTTTCTCCGGGGATAAATAAAATTGTGAATTCAGGAGTAAAGGAAAAGTGTCTATGATATTGTTTGGAAGCAAGGGCTGACACATGCTTTAAAACCTGGCTTGCATGGTTTTCCATCTGTTTTTTTCTCTCCTTTTCACCATCAGCTTCCAGGGCATTCAAATATGCCTCAAGCCCCACTTTGGAATCTACAATAATATTTCTATGGCCGGGCAGTCTTATAATCATATCAGGTCTTAAACGCCCCTTCTCCGTCTCTACTGAAACCTGCTGCTCAAAATCACAATGTTCTGACATACCAGACAACTCAACAACTCTCTTTAATGTCATTTCTCCCCAACGCCCTCTCACATGGGGGACCCGCAATGCTTTCACAAGATTAGAAGTTTGAAGCTGCAGATTATGCTGATTTTTTGCCATCTCAATGAGTTGTTCTGTTATTGATCCAAAGGCTTTTTTTCTGTCACCCTCCATGTCCCAAAGGCTTTTTTCATATTTTCCCAGAGCCTCCTTAACAGGGTCTACACTTTTATTAAACCCATTTTTAGCATCATGGACAAACCTTCTAAAATATCTATCTGCAAGTTCAAAAAATCTATTGGAATTTGAAGCAAGGGCATTTTCAGAAATTTGTCTTATTTTCTCTGCAAAGGCAGAAAAGAAAAACTTCTGCAGGACAATAGACAAAACTATTCCTGAAAAAATGCCTGCAACAAGAAAGAGTAAATTTTCATATGTAATCATCTATATTATCTTGTAATTATCCATCATCAAAATTTTGCCACAAAGGTTCCACTTTTCCCGCCGGACTTCATTTTTAAACAGATATCAGAAATCTGCATTGTTCTGTCATAGGATTTACACATATCATAAATAGTGAGTGCTGCTACAGATACGGCAGTCAATGCCTCCATCTCAATGCCTGTTCTCCCCTTTAATGATGCCTCAGCTTCAATATTGATTAAATTCTTTTCAATATCAGGTGTAAAATCCACCCTGACATGGGTGATATTTAATGGATGGCACATGGGAATAAGATCAGCTGTTTTCTTTGCAGCCATAACACCTGCAATCCTTGCTGCCTCAAACACATTACCTTTTTTTACACTGTTCTGAGTTATCTTCTCAAGGGTCTGTCTGCTCATTTTGACAATCCCCCCAGCAATAGCTACACGTTTGGTTTCATCTTTATTGCCCACATCCACCATCCTGATTTTGCCGTCCTTGTCAAGATGCGTAAAATCTGCCATTTTAACTGTCCTTATGTTTATATACCCTTTAGCTTATGAACTTTGAATTTATAAATAGGTCTGCTTCTTTTTTGTAGCAGTTTGTTTTATTTTGTCAAGGGTCTCCCTTAAAGTATCCTGAACATTCTCCCGTATATCACCTGCCACACATAAATACATGATATCATCCCCCACAAAAAGCTGTTGCCCCTCGGCAATCCAGACCAGCACTTCAACTATTCCTTTACTTTTTTTTGCATCTTTGATTATATTTTCAAGGATATCATGGTCCACGCTTATTTCAAGGTCTGTAACACCCTTGCCTTCCCTTGTAGCTTCTCTTACAACACCATTGTGTATCAAAGTCATACCAACTTTTGAATAATCAGGGTGGGCTTTCACCTTTTTAAGCATTTCATTTATATTCATCATAACTCTCCTTTTTTATCATAATATTTGCCCTGGCAATATCAGTTGGCGTATTAATATTAAAAAATGACTCCATCAAAGGGTCAATCTCTTTTAATTTTTCAAGAGGGATTTGTTTAACCCTGTTTTTAGGATAGAACTTTTTTATCATATACAAATCAGCTTTGAGATTTTTTTCAATCAAAGGGAGGCATGCTTTGGAATATACCGATAGTAATGCTTCAAGCCCGCCTTCTCCTTCAGGGATAATAACATCATGCTTAGAGTCTGAGCAGGAAATAATATACTCAACAACATCTTTTTTAATAAATGGAGTATCACAAGCTGTTATGAACACTTTATCACAAGAAGCATAGTATATCCCGGCATGGACACCTGCCAATGCACACCTGGAAGGGTGTATATCAGAGACAATCAATGCATCCCATCTTGAAAACTCAACAGGATCATTGGTGACTATAATAATCTCATCGACCACAGACTCAAGGGTTTTATAGATTCTATCAATTATCATTGACCCGCCTATTTTCCTCAACCCCTTCTTTTTCCCCGGAAGTCTGCTGTTTTTACCTCCGGCAAGTATGACTCCTGTACATTCCTTTTTCATAAAAAACCTTAAAAATAAAAGTCAATCCTTTTTAATTTGCACATATCTTGTTATAGTAAGTAGATGGTAAAATCAATCTTAAAATTATTGTTCAAAGAATATACTATTGCTGATTATTTAAATAAATGATATAAATTTCTTCACAAAATAGGTATTGGAGTATGCAAAATATGAAAACTGAAAAAAGCATAATCAGCAAACAAGATATAAAAAGAGTCCTAGCAAGAATTGCCCATGAAATTATCGAAGCCCATAAAGGGGTTGAAAACCTTGCCATTATTGGCATCCAGACACGGGGTGATTTTCTTGCAAAAAGGCTTAAACAATTCATAAAAGAGATTGAGGGTGTCTCTCTGCCTGTGGGCGATATGGATATAAACCTTTACAGGGATGACTGGACAAGAATCAGCCACCACCCCATTGTAAAACCCTCGAACATCCCTTTTAATGTTGACGATAAAAAAATTATACTTGTTGATGATGTTTTATATACAGGCCGTACTGTCAGGGCTGCCATGGACGCACTCATGGACTTTGGAAGACCTGCTCAGATTGAGCTTGCAGTATTGGTTGACAGGGGACATCGGGAACTTCCTATCCAGGCAGATTATAAGGGAATATTTCTTACCACACAAACATACGACATGGTAAATGTCTGCCTTGAAGAATATGATAATGAAGACCGGGTTTTTATAGCAGAGGATTAACAAAATGAGTACACTTTCACATAAAAAGAAAACTCCCCAACACCTGAAAATAGCAATAATTTCTGCATCAAGTACAAGAAAAGTAGCCGAGGATAAAAGCGGAATATGGATAAAAAAACAGGCGAAAAAAGAGGGGCATGATGTGGTTGTCCACCATGCTGTTCCCGATGACATAAATGAGATACAAGAGATGGTACAACATATCACCTTGGAAATATCTCCGGATGTCATTTTATTAACCGGTGGAACCGGTATTACCAGAAAGGATGTAACCATTGAAGCAGTTACTCCTCTTTTTGATAAAGAACTTACAGCCTATGGCACTCTATTTGCCCAGCTCAGCTTTGAAGAGATTGACTCGGCTGCCATACTTTCAAGGGCGACTGCAGGCATTATCAAAAGCTGCGTCCTGTTTTGCATGCCTGGAAGCCTGAAAGCGTGCAAACTTGCTTGCAATGCACTCATATTCCCGGAACTCGGACATATTGTAAAACATATTCGGGAATAATTTTTTTAACAAAGGAAATTTTTAATGAGAGAACTTGATAACTTTATTTCCAAGTGGGAAGAGACTGAGTCAGGAACAAGACAGGCATTTACAGAGCTTTTAAAACATCTTGAAGATATGGATGGCATAACTTTTGATTTTAACGCAAGACCTGGTATCACATATTCACTAAGACCCAGGCATAATAACCAGCAGGAGCGCACTCTTTTTGCCATGATTGATGTTATTGATGATGACCCTGAAGAAAAATGGCTCTCTGTCTGCTTTTACGGAGATATGATATCTGACCCGGAAGAGATGGGAGACATTATTCCCGATGGCTTATTGGGAGATGATGGTCACTGTTTTGATCTTTATGAATATGATACAAAAGAGGTTGAATACCTTAAAAAACGACTTGAAGATGCTTATAAATCAGCAAAAGTAAATTAAAAACAATATTGTTATAATTAAAGTTTTAAATTTTACCGTAACGAACAAGACCCTTTAGTATCAACGTCTTTGGCATGCACACACATGAAATCGACAAGGCGGAGCTATATAAACCCATGGAAAAGAGACCCATGAAAAAAGCATTGATAACAGGAATAACAGGACAGGACGGAGCATATCTTGCTGAGTTTTTATTAAAAAAAGATTATGAGGTCCATGGGATAAAAAGAAGATCATCTTTATTTAACACTGACAGGATTGATCACCTTTATCAGGACCCCCATGTAAAAAACAGAAACTTTATACTTCACCATGGTGATTTAACAGACTCTACAAACCTCATCAGAATACTTCAGCAGGTTCAACCAGATGAAGTTTATAACCTTGCTGCCCAGAGCCATGTTGCAGTATCTTTTGAGTCACCTGAATACACAGCTGACACAGATGCTTTAGGAACTTTACGTCTTCTTGAAGGGATAAGGCTCCTAGGATTAGAAAAAAAAACCAGATTCTACCAGGCTTCCACCTCAGAGCTTTACGGAAAAGTAAGAGAGACTCCCCAGACAGAAAAAACTCAATTTTACCCAAGAAGCCCCTATGCAGTTGCAAAACTTTATGCATACTGGATTGCAGTCAATTACCGGGAAGCCTATGGAATATATGCATGCAATGGAATCCTTTTTAACCATGAATCCCCGTTGCGTGGTGAAACCTTTGTTACACGTAAAATCACAAGGGCGCTCTCAAGAATAAGCCTTGGTCTGCAAGACTGCCTCTATATTGGAAATCTTGATGCTAAAAGAGATTGGGGACATGCCAAAGATTATGTAAAAATGCAGTGGCTCATGTTGCAGCAGGAAACGCCTGAAGACTTTGTAATTGCAACGGGAAGACAGCATTCAGTAAGAGAATTCGTCACCATTGCCGCAAAGGAGCTTGATATTGATATAATATTTAAGGGCCGGGGTAAGGATGAAAAAGGGTATGACAAAAAAACCAATGCTCTGCTGGTTGCAGTTGACCCTGCATATTTCAGACCAACTGAAGTTGAAACATTGTTGGGCGATCCAACAAAAGCAAAAGAGAAACTTGGCTGGACCCCTGAAATAACCCTGGAACAACTTGTAGCTGAAATGGTTCAACACGACTTGCAGGAGGCAAAGAAAGATCACTTGTGCAAAACCCATGGTTTTGAAACTTTTAACTATAACGAGTAAAATTTATGAATTCTGACTCAAAAATATTTGTTGCAGGAGCAAATGGTCTTGTTGGCTCTTCAATAGTTAGATGTCTTAAAAAACATAACTATGTAAATATTTTTACGCCCAAGCGTGGCGAGCTTGATCTTATGGATGCCAGGGCAACAGATACATGGTTTAAAAAAAACAGACCTGATTATCTATTTCTTGCTGCTGCAAAAGTGGGTGGCATAATGGCAAACAGCACATACCCGGCTGACTTTATCTATCAGAACCTCATGATTCAAAACAATATTATCCATCAATCTTATATTCATAAAGTTAAAAAACTTATCTTTCTTGGCTCCTCATGCATATATCCAAAGCATTGTGCCCAGCCCATGAAAGAAGAGTACCTGATGACCGGGAAACTTGAGTCAACAAACTCTGCCTATGCCATTTCCAAAATAGCCGGCATTGAAATGTGCTGGGCATATAACAGGCAGCACACCACTCATTTTATTCCTGTTATGCCCACAAACCTTTATGGACCAAATGATAATTTTGATCTTGAAACATCCCATGTTCTGCCTGCTCTTATCAGAAAATTTTATGAGGCAAAGCAAAACAATGAACCATCTGTCACAGTCTGGGGAACAGGTTCTGTAAAAAGAGAATTTCTCCATGTTGATGATCTTGCAGATGCCTCTCTTTTTCTGATGAATAAACAATTCTCAAAAAATGACTATTTAAGTAACCCGCTTTATAATATAGGATGCGGTAAAGACATCACCATCAAAGAGCTTGCACAATTAATCAAAGAGGTTTTAAATTATCAGGGTAAGATCATCTTTGATCTTTCCAAGCCCGATGGAACACCTCAGAAACTGTTGGATGTCTCAAAAATCAATGCCCTTAACTGGCATGCAGCAACCACACTGAAAAAAGGCTTGCAGGATACCTGCCAATGGTATAAACAGAGGCAGCCCTAGAGCTTTACTATTTTGTGTAATTTTATAGCAAAGAGGAAAAGAGGTAAATTAAGATATGCGTAAAGGAATCATTCTTGCAGGCGGTTCAGGAACAAGGCTTTATCCGCTTACACATGCAGTCAGTAAGCAACTCATGCCTGTCTATGACAAACCAATGATCTACTATCCTTTGTCAACTCTGATGCTGTCGGGAATCAAAGAGATTTTGATCATCTCAACCCCTGAGGATATAGGTGGTTTTAAACACCTGCTCCAGGATGGCTCACAATGGGGAATATCATTGGAATATGCGGTGCAGCCTTCACCCGACGGACTTGCCCAGGCTTTTTTGATAGGTGAAAGATTTATTGGCAATGATGATGTTACATTGATCCTCGGTGACAATATTTTTTATGGAGAGGGGCTATCCAACCGTTTTCAGGAAGTTGCCCTTAGAAAAAGCGGTGCCACGGTTTTTGGATATTGGGTGAAGAACCCTCAGCATTACGGAGTTGCAGAATTTGACAGCAAAGGCAATGTTACTGAACTTAGGGAAAAGCCCAAAAATCCAAAATCAAATTATGCAATTACCGGAATCTACTTCTATGATAATGATGTAATTGAGATTGCAAAACAGATTCAGCCCTCACCAAGGGGGGAACTTGAAATAACAGATGTAAACAATGCCTATCTCAAGCTAAACTCACTTAAAGTTGAGCTGTTCAGTCGCGGTACAGCATGGCTTGATACAGGAACACATGAATCACTTCATGATGCAGCTGTATTTATTAAAGTTGTTGAAGATCGCCAGGGACTAAAAATTGCCTGCCCTGAAGAGATTGCATATAGAATGGGGCTTATTAGTGTAGAGCAGCTTGAAAAGTCAGCCCAGGCACTTAGTAAAAGTGGGTATGGTCAATATTTGCTCAATCTTATGCCATGAAATATACTAAACTTGACATACCTGATGTTGTACTAATTGAACCTGCTGTATTTGGTGATGAACGCGGTTTTTTCATGGAAACCTTTAGTAAAGATGAATTTGAAACCTCTGTTGCAGACCTGTCTTTTGTTCAGGATAATCACAGCAAATCAACCAAAGGTATTTTACGGGGGCTGCACTACCAGATCAAACAGCCCCAGGGAAAACTTGTGCGGGTTATTGCAGGAGAAGTCTTTGATGTTGCAGTAGATCTTAGGAAAAACTCCCCTGATTTTGGCAAATGGACAGGGATTATGCTCTCCTGTGAGAATAAATCCATGTTATGGGTCCCGCCGGGGTTTGCCCATGGGTTTTATGTAATAAGTGATGAAGCTGAATTTCTTTATAAATGTACAGACTATTATGCTCCTGAACATGAACGATCCATAATATGGGACGACCCTGATCTTGCAATTGACTGGCCTGTTATCCCCGGCACAAAACCTCTGCTCTCTTCCAAAGATGAAGCAGGATCATCTTTTAGCACAGCTGAAAAATACCTGGGAAGTATATAAATGAAAGTACTTATTATAGGAGCAAACGGACAGTTAGGATGGGAACTCATCCGCACCTGTCCTGACCACATAGACTTTGTTGCAAGCGATTTTCCAAAGATTGATCTTTGTGACAGCGTAACCATCAATAAGTGGGTTAACAAAGTCTGCCCTGACTATATTATTAATGCAGCAGCTTACACTGATGTTGACAAGGCTGAGAAAGATAAAACCAAAGCATGGCAAATAAATCATAGCGGTGTTGAAAACCTGGCATTAAAAGTAAAAGAAGCCAAGAGCAAATTGATTCATATCTCCACTGATTTTGTATTTAATGGTGAGCAGTCAAAACCTTATACCCCTGATGATCAACCCTGCCCTGAATCAGTTTATGGTAAATCAAAACTTGAAGGGGAGCTGGCTGTTAAAAAAATACTAAAACAGAAAACCTTGATAATAAGGACTGCCTGGCTTTACTCCTCCCATGGAAACAATTTTGTAAAAAACATGATCAACCTTATGAAGGGACATAAAAACATTAATGTTATTGATGAACAGATTGGCACGCCTACCTGGGCATACGGTCTTGCCAATGCTGTCTGGGCATCCCTGGAAAAGAAATTAACAGGAACTCTGCACTACACTGATGCAGGCGTTGCTTCATGGTATGATTTTGCTGTTGCAATCCAGGAAGAGGGGATATCTTCAGGCATCCTTGACAGAGCAAACCCCATACATCCTGTCCCAACATCTGAATTTCCAACCCCTGCCAAAAGACCCATGTACAGCGTGCTGGATAAACAATCCATGTGGCAATCAGCAGGTATCACCCCAAAACACTGGCGTGCAAACTTAAGATCCATGCTAAAGGAACTTGTTTAATGCAAAATATTTTAGTCACTGGCGGTGCTGGATTCATAGGCACAAACTTTGTATATTACTGGCTCAATAAGTATCCTGAAGACAAACTGATTGTCCTTGATGCTCTGACCTATGCAGGGAACAGAGAAAATCTGGCACCAGCTGAAAAAAACAGACAATTTGAATTTGCCCATGGCAATATTCTGGATATTGAGCTTGTTAAAAGCCTTATGACTAACCATGGAATCAATACCATTGTCCACTTTGCAGCAGAATCCCATGTTGACCGTTCCATACATGGACCCGATGAATTCATCAACACCAATATTGTTGGAACCCATACTCTTCTTAAGGCTGCAAAAAAAATCTGGCTGGATAGAGGAAAATCAAATCACAGGTTCCATCATGTCTCCACCGATGAAGTCTATGGAACATTAAAACATGATGACCCGCCTTTTTCCGAGACAACACCCTATGCACCAAACTCTCCCTATGCTGCAAGCAAGGCTGCCTCGGACCACCTTGTGCGGGCATACCAGGAGACCTATGGATTAAACACTACAACTTCCAACTGCTCCAATAACTATGGACCTTTCCAATATAGAGAAAAACTTATCCCGTTAATCATAACAAATATACTGGATGGCAAACCCTTGCCAATCTATGGAGATGGAAAACAAATAAGAGACTGGCTGTATGTTGATGACCACAACAGGGGAGTTGACCTGATTCTGCAAAAAGGTGAAATCGGACAAACCTACAATATTGGTAACAACTATGAAAAAACCAACATTGAGATTGTAAAAACAATCTGCAATTTGCTGGATAGAGAGTTTGAAATCAATAAAACCATGGCAGAAAGGTTTCCCAATGCACCCCAATCAAAGGGTGAGGGTGCTCAAACCCTTATCACCCATGTTAAGGACCGTGCAGGTCATGACCGCCGTTATGCAATCAATGCTGACAAAATATCATCTAAACTTGGATATACTGCTAGAGAGTCTTTTGAAACCGGTATTAAAAAAACAATCGAGTGGTTTTTAAAACAGTGAAAAAAACAATATTAATCACAGGTGGTGCAGGATACATTGGCAGTCACACATGTTTAGAGCTGCTAAACTGTTCCCATCACATTGTTGTTGCAGATAACCTTTGTAACAGCAGTGCTGAATCCCTGAAAAGAGTAAAAGAGATTACAGGCAAAAAAATTGATTTTTATGAAATAAATATTTTAGAAAGAGAAAAACTAACAAAGGTTTTTGAAAATCATACAATCCATGCGGTTATACATTTTGCAGGTTTAAAAGCTGTGGGAGAATCAACAAAAATCCCCTTGCAATATTATAACAATAACATTACAGGCACACTGGTTCTATTAGAACTCATGGAACAATATAATGTTAAAAACTTTGTATTCAGCTCTTCTGCAACTGTATACGGAGACCCTGAAACCCTGCCCATTACTGAAGATTTTCCAACTTCAACAACAAACCCCTATGGAAGCACAAAACTCTTTATTGAAGAGATACTCAAAGATCTTTACAAGTCAGACAACTCATGGAACATTGCCCTGCTGAGATATTTCAACCCTGTGGGAGCACACATATCAGGCAGAATAGGTGAAGACCCAAAAGGTATCCCAAACAACCTTATGCCCTACATCAGCCAGGTTGCAGCAGGAACACTTAAAGAACTTCCTGTTTTTGGAAATGATTATCCAACCCCTGACGGAACAGGAATAAGGGATTTTATCCATGTAACTGATCTTGCAAAGGGTCATATTGCAGCGCTTTTAAAACTTGATACTGCCCCGGGGCTTGTCATATATAACCTTGGGACAGGCAAAGGGTGCAGCGTTCTTGAGCTTATCAATGCTTTTCAAAAAGTCACCGGCAAAAAAGTATCATATAAAATCTTTCCAAGAAGAGCTGGAGATATTGCAGCCTGCTATACTGACCCTGAAAAAGCCCAGAAAGAGCTGAACTTCAAAACTCAATTTAATATTAGCGATATGGCAAGGGATGCATGGAACTGGCAAACCAAAAATCCTGACGGATATCCTTCTTAAATATGAACCCCGGAGCTCAGAATTGACACAACCGACCTGACTCCAGGCGAAGCAGCCCAGGAAGTATTAATCCTTATCAGCCAGAAAGGGTTTATTTATAACTGACAGAAATGTTTTAAAGACCTTTAAATTATTAAAAGGGAATTTTTCATATGTTTGAAACAATAAAGAACCGAAAAATCAAAATTGCAGTTATCGGATGCGGAAGGATTGCAAAAAATCACTTTGGCTCAATAGAGCAGCATGGAGATGATTTTGAACTCACAGCTGTATGTGACACCGATCCTGGGCTTATGGAACAGGCTCAAAAGCAGTACAATGTTCCAGGATTTACAAATCTTAACAATCTTCTAAATGAAACTGATGTGGATGTAATATCTCTTTGCACCCCAAGTGGGGTTCACCCTTCCCAAACAATACTGGGTGCAAAAAAAGGTGTACACATAATAACAGAAAAACCCATGGCAACAAGATGGCATGACGGGCTTTCCATGGTAAGTGCCTGTGATGAGGCAAATGTAAGACTCTTTGTCATCAAGCAAAACAGAAAAAATGCTACGCTGCAGCTGCTTAAACGTGCAGTTGATGAAAAACGCTTTGGAAGAATAAACATGGTAAGCCTGAATGTCTTCTGGACAAGACCCCAGGAGTATTATGACAGTGCAAAATGGCGGGGCACATGGGAGCTGGATGGCGGTGCATTCATGAACCAGGCAAGCCACTATGTAGATCTTCTTGAATGGTTAATAGGTCCCATTGCAGATATCCAGGCAATGACCGGAACCCTTGCCCGGGATATTGAAGTTGAAGACACAGGAGTTATGAATATACGATGGAGAAACGGTGGCATGGGCTCAATGTGTGTAACCATGCTCACCTATCCAAAAAACTTTGAAGGTTCCATGACTATTTTAGGTGAAAAAGGCACTGTTCGGGTAGGTGGTGTTGCTGTAAACGAAATCCAGCACTGGGAATTTGAAAAAGCTTGCGATTATGATGAAAAAATTAAAGATGCTAACTATGAAACAACTTCAGTTTATGGGTTTGGACACCCCTTGTATTTTAAAAATGTTATTGATGTGCTGCGCGGAGAACAAGAGCCTGAAACCGACGGAAGAGAAGGCCTTAAATCTTTAGAAGTGCTGATAGCAACCTATCTGTCTGCCCGTGACGGCAAAACCATATCCCTTCCCCTGGAGTATTAAAAATTATGAATTATTTTGTACATGAAACAGCTATTGTTGATGATGGTGCAGCAGTTGGAAAAGATACACGCATCTGGCACTGGGTTCATATCTGTAAAGATGCTGTGATCGGAAAAAGCTGCTCACTTGGGCAAAATGTTTTTATTGGAAACAGAGTCGTGGTTGGCAATAATGTAAAAATCCAAAACAATGTATCGGTTTTTGACAATGTAACTTTGGAAGATGATGTTTTTTGCGGTCCAAGCATGGTATTTACCAATGTTTTCAACCCAAGATCAGCAATTTCCAGAAAAGATGAATATCTCAACACCCATGTAAAAAAAGGTGCCACACTTGGTGCAAACTGTACAATTGTATGTGGCAATACCATTGGTGAATATGCTTTTGTAGGAGCTGGCTCTGTCATCACCAAAGATGTCAAACCCTTTGCTCTGATGACAGGAGTACCTGCAAAACAGACAGGGTGGATGAGCAAATTTGGTGAAAAACTTGATCTGCCCCTGGAGACAGATGCACAAACCAAATGCCCCCACACCAACGAGTTATATCAACTGAAAAATGGACAGATTAAGGTTGAACCACTATGCAATTCATAGATTTAAAAGCCCAATACAAACAGATAAAAAAAGATGTTGATAAGAGAATCCAGACAGTTCTTGACCATGGTCGTTTTATTATGGGTCCTGAGGTTCAGCAACTGGAAGATATCCTTGCAGAATATGTTGGTGTTAAACACTGCATTGGTGTTGCAAATGGTACAGATGCCTTGCAAATTGCAATGATGGCTTTAAAAATCGGACCAAATGATGAGGTAATTACAACCCCGTTTTCATTTATAGCAACAGCAGAAACCATTGCTTTATTGGGTGCAAAACCTGTTTTTGTGGATATTGATCCTGAAACATATAATATCAATCCTGACTTGATTGAACAGGCAGTTACCAAAAACACAAAGGCAATTATGCCGGTGAATCTATATGGACAGTGTGCAGATTTTGATAAAATAAATGCCATTGCTGCAAAACATAATCTTGCTGTTATTGAAGATGGAGCACAAAGTTTTGGTGCCACCTATAAAAATAGAAAATCAGGCTCCTTAAGCACAATTGGCTGCACCTCGTTTTTTCCTTCAAAGCCCCTTGGTGCATATGGTGATGCCGGAGCATGCTTCACTGATAATAACAGCCTTGCAAAGACTATCAGGGAAATAAGAGTGCATGGGCAGGATAGAAGATACCACCACCCAAGAATAGGTGTCAACGGGAGATTGGACACATTACAGGCAGCAATACTGCTAGCAAAATTTGAAATATTTCCCAACGAAGTTGAAGCAAGATCAAAAATAGGTCAAAGATACTCTGAACTTTTAAAGACCGCAAATGTTGTAACACCATACATTGAATCACACAACAAAAGTGTTTATGCTCAATACACTATACAGACAGATAACAGGGATAATTTGCAGAACAAATTAAAAGAGAAAGATATCCCGACTGCAGTCCACTACCCAATACCTTTAAACCAGCAGCCTGCACTTGAGCAGTCAACAAAACTCCCGATTTCTGAAGCTGTTGCCGATAAAGTAGTTAGTCTGCCCATGCATCCATTACTATCTGAACAAGATATGAACACTGTTGTTAATACAATTATGGAATTATAAAAATCAACCTGGGGAAACTATAAAAAACCATGTCACTACTTAAAGAACAGATTAAAAAATTTAATGATAAAAAAGCAGTAATCGGAATAATCGGGCTTGGATATGTAGGCTTGCCATTAGCACTTGAATACCTGACAGCAGGCTATACTGTACTTGGCTTTGATATTGATCAAAATAAAACCGACTCTTTAAAAAAGGGCAAGAGCTATATTGAACATATTGATGTCTCAAAAATCAAAGCAGCCTATGACAGCGGCGTATTCTCCCCAACAACAGATTTTTCAAAAGCTGCTGAAGTTGATGCCCTGATATTATGTGTTCCAACTCCTTTAAATGATCACAGGGAACCGGATTTATCATATGTAATCAGCTCACTTGAAGAAGTTCTCCCATATATAAAAGAGGGGCAGGTTCTCTCTTTGGAAAGCACAACATATCCTGGCACCACAGAAGAAGAGCTGAGACCAAGAATAGAAAAAAAGGGCTTTGTCATTGGTGATAATTACTATCTTGTCTATTCGCCGGAGCGTGAAGACCCCAATAACCAGGATTACACAACAAAAACAATACCAAAAGTCTGTGGTGGAACTACACCTTCCTGCATGGCAATTGGCACTGCACTCTATGATAAAGTCATTGACACAGTTATCCCTGTAAGTTCCACCCAGGCTGCTGAAATGACAAAAATACTGGAAAACACCTTCAGAGCTGTAAATATAGCCCTGGTAAATGAGCTCAAAATAGTTGCTGAACGCATGGGTGTTGATCTGTTTGAAGTTATTCGCGCAGCTGCCACAAAACCATTTGGTTTCATGCCTTTTTTCCCAGGACCCGGATTAGGCGGGCATTGCATACCAATAGACCCTTTTTATCTGACCTGGAAGGCACGTGAATATGGAGTTGCAACCAAATTTATTGAACTTGCCGGTGAAATAAATATATCTATGCCGGACTATGTTATCAGCAAAGTAATGGATGCCTTAAACACAAAGGGTAAATCAGTTAACGGCTCAAAAATTCTTATTCTTGGCATAGCATATAAAAAAAATGTAGATGACATGCGCGAATCACCAAGTGTTGAACTTATGGAAAAACTAAAAGGAAAAGGTGCACAAATATCCTATTCAGACCCCCATGTACCAAAATTTCCAAAACTTAGAAACTATAAATTTGACCTTGACAGCATTGAACTTACACCAGAAACCATCTCAAAATTTGATTGTGTTCTTGTGGCAACAGATCATGACAAGTTTGACTGGGAAATGATTAAAAACAATGCATTATTGATTGTAGATACAAGAGGGAAATACACTATTGACAACAAAACAAGCTTTAGAGGTTAATTTATGAAAATTCTTATCACAGGCTCCGCAGGATTTATTGGATTCCATTTAAGTGCACGACTCCTGAAAGAGGGATATGAAGTAATTGGTATTGATAATCTTAATGACTATTATGATGTAAATGTAAAAAAGACCCGTCTTAAAATGCTAGGTGAGAACCAGAATTTTAATTTCATTTTAACAAGCCTTGAAGATAGAGAAGCAATGGGCAACCTCTTTAAAAGCCATTCATTTGATTATGTTGTTAATCTTGCTGCCCAGGCAGGAGTTCGCTACAGCATAGAAAATCCTGAAGCATATGTTGACTCAAACCTTGTAGGTTTTGCAAACATCCTTGAAGGCTGCAGAAATAGTAAGGTAAAACATTTAGTTTTTGCTTCAAGCAGCTCAGTATATGGTTTAAACACTGAAATGCCATTTTCTGTCACCCATAATGTTGACCATCCAATAAGCCTGTATGCTGCTTCAAAAAAAGCCAATGAATTGATGGCACACACTTATAGTTATTTATACAAACTTCCTGCAACGGGCTTAAGATTTTTCACAGTGTATGGTCCCTGGGGAAGACCTGATATGGCATTATTCCTGTTCACCAAAGCAATCATTGCCGATGAACCAATAAAAATTTTTAATCAAGGTAACATGCAAAGAGACTTTACCTATATTGATGATATTATAGAAGGAGTATTCAGAATTATAAACAATATTCCCACCCCGGCAAAAGATTTCTCCTTTGATACTCCAAACCCTTCAGCATCAGGAGCTGCACCCTATCGTCTTTACAATATTGGAAACAACAACCCTGTGCCCTTAATGGATTTTATTAAAGCCCTTGAAAAAGCCCTTGGCAAAACCGCAAAAAAAGATTTTCAGCCTTTGCAGGCAGGTGATGTTCCTGCTACATGGGCAAATGTTGACACGCTGATCAAAGATACTGGCTTCCTGCCTGCAACTTCCGTAGAAGAGGGAATTGCAAAGTTTGTCAAATGGTATAAATCTTATTACAAAGTTTAAAAAAGAGAGAAAAGGACTGCTGATATGCACATAACCATAATCGGGACAGGATATGTAGGACTTGTCACAGGAGCATGTTTTTCAGAAATGGGCAACCATGTCACCTGTGTGGACATTGATAAAAAGAAACTGGAAAATCTCAAAAATGGTATTCTCCCAATTTATGAACCAGGGCTTGAACCCATTGTTTTAAAAAATCATAAAGACAATCTTCTTAAATTCAGCCCTTCCCTTGTCAAGGCAATGGAAAGCTCAAACATATATTTCATAGCAGTGGGAACACCTCCTGGAGATGACGGATCAGCTGATCTTCAATACGTACTGAAAGTCGCTAAAGAAATCGGGCAAAATCTTAAAGAATATGCTGTAATAGTCGACAAATCCACAGTTCCTGTGGGCACTGCAGACAAAGTCAGAAAAACAATTCAGCAAGAACTTGACAGCCGGAATGTCAAAATCAAATTTGATGTTATAAGCAATCCTGAATTTTTAAAAGAGGGGGATGCAGTTGATGACTTTATGCGCCCGGACAGAATAATAATAGGAACAGACTCGGACAAGGCTTTAGCTGTTATGTCAAAACTGTACGCACCTTTTTCCAGAAATAGAGATAAAGTACATGTAATGGGAGTACGAGATGCTGAGATGACAAAATATGCAGCCAACTCTCTTCTTGCAACAAAAATATCTTTTATGAACGAAATTGCAAACCTTTGTGAAATCCTTGATGTTGACGTTGAAAATGTCAGGAAAGGAATCGGCTCGGACAGTAGAATTGGCTACTCTTTTATATATCCCGGATGTGGCTATGGCGGTTCATGCTTTCCAAAAGATGTCCAGGCATTGATAACTACATCAAACCATAACAACTTTGACCCAATAGTTTTAAACTCAGTTGAAAAAAGAAACACTCTGCAAAAAGAACGGCTCTTTGAAAAGATCATAGAAAAATTTGGAGCTAACCTTAACAACTTCACCTTTGGTATCTGGGGTCTCTCCTTTAAACCAGGCACAGATGATATGAGAGAATCATCATCAATTGTACTGATAAATGCACTCATTAATGCCGGGGCAAATGTCCTTGCCTATGATCCTGTTGCCATGGATGAAGCAAGACACACATTTCCAAAAGATTTTTTCAACTCTGGAAAATTAATATTAACAACCCATCAGTATGATGCTGTAAAAAACGTTGATGCCATGATCCTTGTAACAGAATGGAAAATTTTCCGCCAGCCAGACTTTAAAGCCATGAAAAAAATAATGAAAAACCCTACAATTTTTGATGGCAGAAATCAATATGACCCTGAAGAGTTAAAAGCAATGGGCTTTTTCTATTCAGGAATCGGAAGGAAATAATATAAAACTTTTAAGCTCTAAAGAACGAGCTGTTAAAAAGGATAGAACTCCTCACCGATAAAATCATCCAGATACCGGTAGACTATATTTAAACTTGATATTTGTCAGTTGAAATGATAAATTTCCATATTATGTCTGTATATAAAAAAAGATTAATTGAAAAAAAACTTACAGAATTATTTACCTATTATCCTGTAGTAGCTGTTCTTGGAGCTCGACAGGTTGGCAAGTCAACCCTTGTAGAAAATTTATTTTCTGATGTGATAAATACCACTGTTTTTGATCCGGTTGTTGATATTGGCAATGCCAGACAGGACCCTGATTTTTTTATACAAAACATTAATACCCCTGCTTTTCTCGATGAAATTCAATATGCGCCTGAATTGCTTGGATCAATCAAACGAAAAGTAGACAGAAAAAAGCAAAACAGCTTGTTTCTTTTGAGCGGATCACAAAATCTTATGGTGCTGAAAGATATTTCAGAATCTCTTGCAGGGCGTGTTGCAATATTAAATCTATGGCCTATGAGCCACAATGAAATAACAAGTGAGCCTGCAACAGGTTTTTTACAAAATTGGTTATCAGGTGCAGAGCA
>CAZMEX010000021.1:0-9668 GCA_964565415.1 uncultured Desulfobacterales bacterium
GGGTTGTCACATCAACCATAACCTTATTGGAAGTGCTGGTGCATCCTTTACGCAGCAATAATAAAAAACTTGCAACAGAGTATCAAGACATTTTGCTCAATTCAAAACTTATGACATTAGAAGTCTCAAGTGCTATTGCAGAACAGGCAGCTGAACTCAGAGCTGCTCATAAAATCCGCACACCAGATGCTATCCAGATCAGCGCAGCATTAAATGCAGGTGCGACTCATTTTTTTACCAATGATATCAAGTTGCCTGAAATTCCATCCATTAAGATTCTTTCTATTGATGAGCTTATCTGACAATAATGCTGTAGTTGTTATTTCTCACACTGCCATCATGAAGCAGAGCATATTTATAGAAATTTAAAGGGAGGGTAACCCTGCTCCCTCAAGATGTCTGGAGCAGGGTAAAGTTGTTTGGGATTGGTTTATTGATATTTGTCTTTGATAAAGCTTAATGATTCATCCATTGCTTTTAATGTCAGATCAAGGTCTTCCTGGGTGTGCCTGTGGCTGATATAAGCGTGGTGGAAAGGTGTAAAAAAGAAGCCTTTTCTGATTAGCTGGGTGTAGAAATCTTTTCGTTTGCCTTTGTAGGCTCCAGTATCGTCCTTTTTAAAGGTGATATAGAACATGGGAGCAACTCCGGTGAGTTCTGCACCGACATTGTATTTATCTAGCAGGGTTTGAATTTTTCCCATTAGATATTCCCCTTTTTCCCAGATCCCTTTGAGCACATTGTCCCGCTCAAGGATTTCAATGGTTTTTAACGCTGCAATAAAAGCTTCAGAGTTGGGGAAGAATGTTGAGGAGATAAAGAGTTTGGACTCAGCAGCCATCATTACATCTCTTTTGCCTGTTACAACCGAGATGGGATAGCCGTTTGCCATGGCTTTTCCAAGGGCTGTAAGGTCAGGAGTTACTCCGTAAAGTTCCTGGGCTCCTCCCATTCTTAATCTGAAACATGTTCTGATTTCATCATATATTAAAATCGCGTTGTATTTATCTGCAAGTTCCCTTGCTCCTTCAAGAAAGCCTGGGGCGGGTTCTTCCATTTTTTGATGGTTTGGATGTCCAAAGGGAGTCATGATTATGGCTGCTGTATCATCACCGTGGGTTTGCATGAGTTCTTCAAGCTGGTCAAGTCTGTTGTATTGAAATTCATAGACATCTTCAAAGAATTTCTTCGGGATGCCGCCTTTCATCTCAATGCACCAGTCATGCCAGCCATGGTAACCGCACCTCATGACCTTAAGTTTTTTTGTATATGCCCTTGCAATGCGGATACTTGCTGTTGTGGCATCGGAACCTGTTTTTAAAAATATACTCATTTCAGAACAGGGTATGATCCGGGTTAGTTTTTTCGCAAGCAGGTTTTGAAATTTTTGTGTCAGTGTAAAACAAAATCCCCTTTTTCGGATCTGCTCATAAACAGCCTTATCCACCTCTTCTTCAAGGTAGCCAAGAATAATTGGACCGTAGCCGCAGAGAAAATCTATAAATTCGTTACCGTCAACATCAGTCAAGTGTGCGCCTTTGCCTGATTCTAAAAATATTGGATATTCTCCATTAATAAAATCTCCGGGTTTTCTTGCACCCAATACTCCTCCGGGAATAAGTGAGCTTGCTTCTTCAAAAAGCTCAAGACTTTTACTTATATTTAATTTTGGTGTCTCTTGCATGGATTACTCCTTAAACTTTAAACTCTATTTTTTATACTTTGAACATGGACGAAATTTTCTGGGTCTGGTGGATCCTTGCACCTCTTTTTAAGAATGCTCCAATGAACTTTTCAGGGTCAATACAGCCTTCAGGAGCAACCACACCTTTTACTGTAACATCACCGGCATCCATCATAAGAGATGCAATTGAAGCTGGCAATCCTGTGCCCGGAGCCATTCTTCCAACCATATCAGCAGTGTATGTCACCTTGTTGCCATCTTTTTTACCTTTGACAATGACTTTAAGTCCTGAAGATTGGGGACCATTATCTCTATCTTTGGTTATGGTCTCTTCCCACAGCTTTAATGTCAAGTCATAGGGGATGACTTTAGTGCCCTTGATATCAACAGGTTCTGTATTTAAAAGTCCTGTCTCTTTTTGCTCTTTTATAAGTTCATCAACCCAGTCCGGGATAAGAGCGCCTTTAATAATTACATTTTTTACGCCTTTTATGTATTTAGGTAAGGTCATGGGTTGTGGATGACCAACATAACGGACATTGCATGTGCCAAGTGGTTCTAAAAATTTTTCTGCCACAGCTTCAGTACCGCCTTCCACCACTACAAGTTTTCCATCAATATACTGGTGGATTTTTCCAAGAGTCATGTGAAGGCTGTGATCCCAGGCAGCTCCCTCAAGCTCTGCAATGCTCACAACCCAGTAAAGATAGATTTCATCAACTTCATCAAGGCGGTCAGCATAATATTTTACCAGGACATTGTTTGTCCCGGGGTCAGAACCCATGCCGGTTAAAACTGTGATACCTGCATCCTTGGCAAGTTTATCAATATCAGAGTTGAATATCATCTCAGTGCCTTCGTAATCATCGCAAATATCAATATAATTGACCTTTGCATCCACAGCAGCCTTTGCGACGGGGACGGCTGTCTTGTAAAAAGGGCCTGCCGTGTTAATTACCACATCCATCTCTTTAAAAGCATTAACCATGATATCATGATCATTGACATCCATTTTTACCAATTTTGTTTTTTCACTCTCTTTAAGTTTTTTTGATAATCTGTCTTCATCAGGATAGAGATCAGCCAGGATAACATCAGTTACCTTGTCCTGTTTAATTAAATCCCTTGCAACTCCCTGACCCATTCCACCTACTCCGCCTATTATCAAAACTTTCATATTATATCTCCTGTAATCTGTTTAATTTATAATTTTTATTTCATTTTTAAAATCAATGCAGCCCCAGTATCTCCTGCAGCACATCCAGTAAAGAGCATATATCCACCGCCTTTGTCTGCAAGTTCTTCAATGCCTTCAATGATAAGTCTTCCTGCTGTTGGTGCCTGGGGATGACCAAAAATCATGGAGGAGCCAAAATTGTTAAATGAGTTTACGTCAATATTCATCTGATCTGCAAGATAGATATCATTGGCTGCAAAGGGGTTGTGGGTTTTTATTACCTTTACATCATTAATGGTGATACCTGCTTTTTCAAGTGCCATTTGAGCAGCTGGTACAACAGCCATTGCCATGAATCCCTTTTTTGATCTTGAAAATCCATAGGAGATAATCTGGGCATCTTTTGCAGAATCTTTGCTCAAGTTTGCAGCTTTTTCCTTTGTGGTTACAATAAGTCCGCAATTGCCGTCAGCAGGGTGGGTTTGTGATCCAAAAGTATGGGCGCCATCGGGCAGTACGGGTCTTAAGGTTTCAAGTGCCTCTTTTGTTGTTGGCATTACCCCTTCATCTGCCTCCACCAGGATGGTTTTCTTTCTGGAAATTTTGATGTTGACAGGGAACATATATCTTTTCTGAAATTCTCGTTCATTTGCAAGGGCATCTGTATATTGCTCATATCGCCTCAAGGCAAGTTCATCACACTGCTCCCTTGTGACATTTGTCTCCTTTGCTACATTTTCAGCAGTTTGTATCATGGCATTTTTGGCAAAAGGGTCATTGTTAAACTGATCCATGACCCAGTTTTCTGAAATCACCTGTCCACCAGGACCGTTAGGATTAGGCCATATTGTGTGGGGACCGTTGGAGCATCGATCTGTCATCAGGGTAAATACATTTTGGTAAAAGTCAGTCTCAATACCCATTGCAGCCTGGAAGAGAACAGTTGTTGAGGTGGAGCATGCCTGGCTTATGAGGCAGCCCGGAATGTTTTCAGCATTGATCAATGCAGATGCCCAGGGACCTCCATAAAATATGTGGGGTTGTCCTATGGTAGCTCCAAGGATAAGATAATCAAAAATGTCAGGGCTTATATTATTTGTTTGAAGCCAGTTTTTGGCAGTTTCAGAGCCCAGAATAATGGAGTGCTCATTGGCAAAGCTTCCCTGCCATTTGGAAAAAGGACTTGAATAGTAGCCTTTGTATGGAATAAACGCTTTTGTTAACATTTGTAATACCCCTTTAATATTGATTTAGTGTAATAATAGCTATTTATTATATTGTCTTAAAATTGCTTCAAGTACGCTGCCTCCGATTGCCCGGGCTTTTTCAGAAATAGTTGTGCAATATTGTCTGTTTGCCCTTGGATCAATATCTCCGATTTTAAGTTTTTCTTTAACTTCTGTATGGTTTCTTATCTGACCCCTTAAAACACCATCAATTTGAGCTACAACAGGTTTGCCATCCACTCTGCCAATAACATCATTTTTTTTGATTAATGCGCCAATGGATAAAGAGGAGTTGAATATACCAGAGCAGGGTGCTCTTAAAACTCTTTGGGTTGTATATCCGTTTATGTTACCTGGTGCACCGGTATTGGGTTCAGGGCAGCCTTTCAGCAATATTCTGCCAAGGTTATGTCCCCGGTTGGTTTCTATGACCATATGAGCATCTTTACAAGCTTCAAAACCAGGACCAAGTCCTATCACCAAAGGAGCTTCTGACAAATTTGTACCAAGGTTTTTTTTTGCAATGATTGCATCAATCACCACATGGGGTTTTATTTTCTCTATACTGTCCCATGCAGGATCAACCATGACAGGTATGCAATTGCTGCCCCATGCAGTATGAATATCATCTGTTTGAATAATTTTTTGTGCCTTGATACCCTCGACACTGATAGTATCATCATGGATTACTTCGCAAAAAGAGACCTCCCTTCTCACAGCCAGTGGGTTTTTGGTCTCAAGCATCAGGATGTTTTTAAAGTTTGACTGGAAAAGACGTACTGCAATGCCTGTAGCCATCTCTCCTGCACCTTTTATAATAATTATAATTTCAGAGATGTTTTGAATATTCATTTTTATATTAATGTCCGTATTGACAAAAGGTTTTAAGGTTAAGGGCAATTGCAGGTCCTGTGATGGTTACCCCGAAAAAAATAGCAGGTTTATCTGCATTAATAAAAGTAGAAATGGAGTTATTTACAATTGTAGAGCCTGTAGCAAATATCATGTCACACCAGCCAATAGCATCTTGAGTATTCTCTTCAGGTTCAATAGTGGTGCCGGAGAATATTTTTCCAATATTTTCAGGGTTTAGATCAATTGCACGCACCTTACAAAATAATGCAAGTTTTTCCAGAAATCTTGGATGATGTCCAATCAAAAGTACTTTTGTATCTTTTTTAATAATCGCGGGAAGTTTATCAGCACATAGCACAGGCTCACTATCCTTGCAGTGAATAGTTTTGTCAATTAAACCAAGATGCTTGTAAACAGCATTAAACCCTGCAATAAATGAGGCTCGCTCCCTGTTTGAGGGTAAATCCATATCTAAAAGGTCTTTTATACGGTAGGAGTTGTTTTCAAACTCATCGGTGAAGCTTTGTCCCTTTGAACTTAAAAAATCAGCTTCGATCATGACTTCTTTGCCTCTGATTATGGGATAGTCGTCATGTTCTGGGTTGCCGATTGCCTGTTTAGCTGAAAGTGCTTTACATGCAATATCAATTGATTTGTCAGCAAAATTGTGAAACATCACTTTTTCTCTCAGGGCATTTTTTAGAATTGTATATATTGCTTTTGACATTTATGCTTCCTTATAGATCGTGTTTTGTTTTCCTTTATAATTTTTTATTGCTTTATATGCAGGTTGCAGCAGATATGTAAAAGCAATTATCATCAGGGCAATACCAAATAATTGTTTTAAGATAAAGTCTGGTACAAGGCCTGATATTAAAGAGCCAATAGCAGCTCCAATAAGCGCTGGCAGAAATAATATTTTTAAACTTGAAAACATTAAAAATGGAAAATCCATAAGTTTTAGTGTTCTAAGGCTGGCAATAAAAAGGAAAACACCAAATATCCATTTTAGCCATTGGCTGTTCCATTTTTCAGAAAATCGCGTACCAATTATTGTGCCAATGATACACATGGGAATGAAAGCAAAAAAGTATCTGCCTTGGAGAGGATCTGAAAACATGAATAGATGAGATGCCGCACCAACAAAAGTTATAGGGATAATGGTTGCAAGTGAAATCCCTGCAGCTTGTTTAAAGTCGAACTTAAAAATAGACATAAATGAAGGGACAAAGATACATCCACCACCAATTCCAATGCTGGTGCTGAAAAGTGCAACGAGCAATCCTAACAGGCTAAGCATTTGATTATAATAATTTTGTAAAGTAATCGGTTTTAACATAAAAATATTTTTATTTAATTTATCTTCCAAATGAACATACAGGATAGTGACACACCTTACAGTTCATGCACAAACCTCCATGCCCCATTGCTGCTATGTCATCTCCGGTAATGTTTTCTCCTGCCAGAATTCTGGGGAATACAAGATCAAACACAGTGTGTTTATAATAGAAAACACAGGCAGGCAGGCTTACAATGGTTATGTCTGAGGTTATGCCTGAAGTTATGCCTGAAAGCTTTGAAATCATCAGCATGGCTCCTGGTAAAACCGGGCTTCCATAAAATATCTCCTCTGCACCGGTTGCAAGGACGCCCTGTCGTGTGACATCATCCGGGTCCACAGACAAACCTCCTGTGGTGATGATAAGTTCACACCCTGAATCTTTCAGGTCAGAAATAGCGTTGGAGATAGCTTTAACATCATCTGGTACAAGATTTTTTTTTATAAGGGTGCAATTGGCATCAATGATTTTTTTGCCCACGGAAGGGTTGAAATCATCAGTGATAAGACCATTATAAACTTCAGAACCCGTTACAACTGCCCCAACTTTTAAAGGTTTATAAGGTTTAAACGAAATAATGTGTTTGTTGTACTTGGCAAATTGTTCAAGGGTTTCAATGTTTTTAAGAGGAGTAGTCAAAGGAATAATACGTGTGCCTGCAATGGTTTCACCTTTTTTACAGGGGAAATTGTTTTTCAGGGTAGCAACGATTATGCTTTCCATCTTATTGACTTGAAGCAATGCATCAACATTAATTTTTAAGAGCCCTGCATCCTTGGTTGTGATATTGACTTTGCCTTCTCTTGGTTGAGAAAATTCAAAGTTTGCATCACAAATAGCTTGGGCTATTCTATTTGCAGCATCATCTTCATGGAGTTGATCATTGCCAAGTTCAAGAACATAAAGAAATTGCTTGCCAATCTTTAAAAGTTCCGGGATATCAGCCTTTTTTACAACATGACCTTTTTTAAAGGCAACCCCCTTAAATTCTCCCCGGATAATCCTTGTCATATCGTGGGCAAGAATGGTTCCCACGGCATCTTCAACTTTTATCTTTTTCATGTCCAGCATGTTCATATAAATTACGATTTCTCTCTGTTTTTAATTGCTGCAAGAATTTTATCCGGTGTCAAGGGAAAAGAATCCATGTGTACTCCAAGGGCATTGCTTACAGCAGCGGCATACCCTTGAGCTGCTGACATGGCAATGGACATGGCTGCCTCTTTTGCTCCGTAAGGACCTTTAGGATCAACTGATTCCACAATTATATTGTTAATTTTAGGCATATCACACGCCAGGGGCAGTTTATAGTCCAGCATGGTTGGATTAATACAACGTCCTCCTTCCCATTCATGATATTCTGTCAGCATCCCGCCTTGTCCGCCCATGGCTATGGAGCCTTCAAACTGACCTTCAAGTACTAAAGGATTCAAGGCATAACCAACATCCTGGGCAGCTGTTACTTCTATAACTTCAACCTGACCTGTGCCAGGATCAATCTTGACTTCCACAATTGTAGTGCCAAAGGAAAAGGCTTCGCACATCTGACCAAAGGGGTTTTTAACCCATTCACGTTTCATGTCAACTTTGGGCCAGTATCCACCCTCTGCATTTACAGAAGTGAAATTCAGAAGGCTGATGCGAACCACTTTTTTAATGGGAATTGATTTTTCAGGATCATCCTTAACAAAGATCAGGCGGTTTTTTGCAGCAAGGGTATCAGGTTTAACTTTTAATACTTTGGAAGCCACTTCAAAAAGTTTTGCTCTGCAATTTTGAGCTGCAATTTTTACTGCATGCCCTCCCACAAAGGTTGATACCTGGGAATATGATCCAGGATCAGAAGATGTGGTCTCAGTGTCAGCTGAAACAAGATGGATGTCTTCAGGTAAAAGCCCAAGTTCTTCGGCTGCAATCTGCACAAGCATATTGTCATTGCCTTGACCATTGTCCACAACCCCTGACATGACAGTTGCTTCACCATCTTCGTTAAATTTTATAAAGCTTTGGGAACCTCCCCTGATGCCCATGGGAAATCCTGTCTGCACAGAGTTTGTCCCAATGCCTATACCATGGAAAGGGGGCAGTTTACCCCATTTTTCCTTGAACTTTGATTTTTCAACAGCCTTGTGAATGGTTTCATCCATGGCACATGAGTCCACATAGGATTTTGTGCTGGTGTACTCTCCGGGTTGTCTGGAGTTCCTCAATCTCATCTCTACAGGATCAATGCCAAGATGTTCTGCAATCATGTCAAGCTGGGTGTCAAGCCCCGCTGCAAACCCACGTCCATGGGTTCTTATCATCCCCCGGATTGGTTTGTTTGTGTAAATACGATACCCGTTAAACCGAACACTTCCCATGCGGTAAGCCTGCTCCATGGAGAGAAAAGGTACGCTGGTGGCAATGGGACCAGTGCTGGAATATGCTCCGCCATCCATATAACATGTGGTTTCCCTTGCAAGGACTCGTCCCTCTTTATCAACCCCTGTTTTGTGGGTAGTGATCATTGCATGTCCCTGGCGGGTGGCAATGGTGTTCTCTTCCCTTGTGAACTCAATCCTCACAGGACATCTGGTTTTCTTTGCCAGAAGAGCACAGATATAATCCACAGGGCAAATCTCTGACCGACCCCCAAATGCACCGCCAATGGCGATTTTTTTGACCTTGACCTTGTGCAATGGTATCTTGAATGAATTTGACAGAGGTTTTGATTTCATATGGGGACCCCCATTGGGGCACCACACTTCAAGGCAGTCTTCATGGTCAAATCTTGCAACAATGGCATAGGGTTCAGCCTGGAAATAAGATTCTTCCGGTGCTGTAAAAGTGTCTTCTCTTATGTAGTATGCTTTTTCAAAATTTTCATCCACGTTTCCTGTATCAATATTCACATGGATATTCACATTATTTTCAAAATCTTTATGGATAAGTTCGCCCTCTGAAGCCATGGCTTCCATGGGTTCAAACACAGCAGGCAGCTCTTCATACTCAACCTCGATAAGATCCAGGGCTTTTAAGGCTGTATCTTCATCCACTGCTGCAACTCCTGCAACCTCATCCCCAATATATCTCACCTTTTCTGTCTGGATAAACTGCTGATCCCTTGTGTAGGCAAACACACCCCATTTTACTCCCTCGGTGTCTTTGCCGGTTACAACAGACTTCACACCGGGCAGGCTTTCAGCCTTGGATGTGTCAATATTTAAAATGCGGGCATGGGCATAGGGGCTTCTTTTTATTTTTCCCACAAGCATGCCGGGCAGTTTAAGGTCAGCTGTAAACAGCGCCTTGCCCATAACTTTTGCCCTGGAGTCTACCCTTGGCATTCTTTTTCCGATAATGCTGTAGTCAGACATATTATTACTCCCTTATTTTACTTCTTA
>CAZMEX010000021.1:9768-47647 GCA_964565415.1 uncultured Desulfobacterales bacterium
GGGCAGCTTATCTCAGGGTTGCCCGCATGGGATACTGCCTGTATAATTTTACTGTATCCGGTGCATCTGCATATATTTCCGCTTAACGCCTTTTTTACATCTTTTTCATCAGGTTTTGAATTGTCTTGCAGCAAAGCATCTGCTGACATAAGCATTCCCGGAGTGCAGAACCCGCACTGAACAGCGCCATGATCAATAAATGATTGTTGAAGATCTGACAATTCATCCCCATGGGCAAGACCTTCCACAGTTTTAATCTTTGTACCTTGAGCTTCCAGGGCAAGGGTCAGGCATGATCTTACAGGTTTACCATCCATCTGAATGGTGCATGATCCACATATACCTTCACCACAGGATTCTTTTGATCCGGTAAGATCAAGCTGATCCCGCAATACTTCTAAAAGAGTATCCTGGGGAAGAATCATGACTTCATGCAGCTGGTCATTGACATCCAAAGTTATTTTCAGTTTTTCCATTTGCTTATTCCTTTTTTGCTGTTGCATGTGCTGATTCCAACAAGGCTCTCAGTACCATTTCATACACCATGTCACAGCGATATTCTATTGTTGCTCCCACATTGTGAACTGCAAAGGTTGAAGCACTGTTTTTTGAGGCATTTGCAACTTTTTTAAAGGCATCAATATCATCAAGGTTTTTCCCCTTTAATGAGGATGATTCTGCTGCAAGGAAAAGAGGTGATCTGCCCATGGCACCCACAACAATCCTTGCATTATCTATTGTCTTTTTGTCATTTGATTTTAAAAGCACACTGGCACCCACAACAGGGTAATCAATTGCTGATCGATAGGCAAGGCGGTGATAGCTGCTTTTCCCTTGTCCTAAAGGTATTATGATTTCTTTTAACAGCTCATGGGATTCCATGGCAAAGGGCATAATGCCGTCAGTTGTATAAAAACTTGTGATATCCATTGATCTCTCATCAATCTTACCACCATCTTTTCTTGCCAGAACGAGCTTTGCATCAAGTGCCATTAGTGCTGTAGCACTGTCTGACTGGCAGGTTGAATTGCAGCGGTCTGCCTCTTGTCTTGCATAACAGATTTTGCCTCCGTCTTTATGGCAGGGCTGTCGTCCTGATCTGTGAAAATCTGACTGGTTATAGTGATGACATCTGTTGTCCTGGAGGATGTTACCACCAATTGTACCTCGGTAATGCTGTATGGAAACAGCTCCAATTTTTTTACATGCTGAAAATAAAGCTGGAGCTTCTTTCTGAACAGGATTGGAGGACAGTATATCTGCAATTGATGTTCCAGCCCCTATCTTGATACTATTATCTTCCTTTTTAATAGAGGACAATTCATCTTTTAAATTTTTAAGGCTGATGAGGAATTTTGGTTTTAAAACTCCTTTTTTCATCCTGACAAGAAGATCTGTACCTCCTGCAAGGATTTTTGCATCATCCCTGTGCCGAGCTAACAGATCAAGGGCATCATCAAGATTGTCCGGGCTTAAATAGTCAAACTCAGGTAGCCGCATATTTATCTCCTTGTTTTATCTATTTGGGCTGGTCTATTTGCTGACCATTTTTCTCTTTTAAGGCAGCCAGTACTTTTTCCGGTGTAATGGGCAGATCCTTAATTCTGACACCAACAGCATCATAGACAGCATTTGCAACAGCAGGAGCTGTGGGAACACATCCGGGTTCACCAACTCCCTTGGCACCAAAAGGACCTGCTTTATCTGCTGTTTCAAATGTTGGAGCTTTGATTTTAACTGCATCTTTGGCAGTGAAAAGTTTGTAATCCCTGAAATTTGCATTCATGGTTTCTCCGTTTCTGACAGTGACCTCCTCTGTCAGAGCGTAACCAAGCCCCATCATTACTCCACCATACACCTGACCTTTAATGAGAAGCGGGTTAATGATACAGCCAACATCATGGGCTGCTACATATTCAAGTACTTCAACCTTGCCAGTCTCTTCATCTACTTTGACTTTGACTCCATGGGCACCAAAGGTGTATGTCATGGACATGTTTCCCTTAAGTTCTCTGCCCATGTTTTCATTATCAGGGTCGTAAAAATAATCTGCCATGAGCATTGTTCCACCCGGAGAAAAGTGAGCTTTTCTTAGGAGTTTATCAATGGGTATGCTTTTTTCCTTATCTTCTGGGACAAACACAAGTTTATTTTTAAATTCAATCTTTTCAGCAGGGGCATCAAAAAGTTTTGCAGCAAACTTCTGGATTTTTTCCTTGACTTTTTTAGCTGCACCAAGGGCTGCATTCCCTGCAACAAATGTGCTGCGGCTGGCATGGGCACCAACATCCCAGGGGCAGATGTCAGTGTCTGAGTGGATAACATTGATGTCCTCAACCAAAAGCCCCAGCTCTTCTGCTACAATCTGGGCTGTGATATTGTCCATGCCCTGACCCATGTCTGAACCACCGGTAAAAATATCAACCTTGCCATAGTCATCCATTTTTAAAATAGCACCGCATCCATCGGATTTATAAATTCTTGCTCCGCCGCCCACATGGATTAATGAGGCAATACCTGTTCCAACTCCCTTTTCCTTTGGTTTGTTAAATTTAAGCTCTTTTTCAACTTCATCAATACATTCTGAAAGCCCACAGGTTGTGATTTTAAGACCCTGGGGAGTTTCATCCCCTGATTCATTTTTATTGATTTTCCTGATCTGGATACGATCAATACCTGCTTTTTCTGCCAGCATGTCCAGGTTGCTTTCAATGGCAAATGTTGCCTGGGGGTTTCCATATCCACGCATTGCTTGGGAATAGGTGTTGTTGGTATAAACACACTTTGCAACATATTTTACATTGTCAACTCTGTAAAGGGAACTTATGGGCATTAACATGACCGAAGGTGTTGTAGCACCCCATGATGTATATGCTCCGTTATCCAATACCATTCTGATGTCCCGGAACGTGAGTTTTCCCTGTTTATCACATCCTTGTTTTATGTAGATGACAGTGGGCTGCCTTGTTGAAGTTGCTTTGAACTCTTCAACCCGGTCAAAAACAATCTTCACAGGTTTTCTGCATTTGTAGGCAAGAAGGATGGCAATATGTTCATAGGCATAAGTGTCGAGTTTGCTTCCAAAACCTCCGCCAATAATAGGTTTGAGAACGCGAACTCTTTTATTTTTAAGTCCCATTGCCTTGAGGGATTCAAGAAAATCCTTTTGTGCAAGGGATGGAATCTGGGTGTTTGTATGGATGGTTAAGTTATCATTGGCATCAAACTGTGCTACAGAACCGCTTGTTCCAAGGCAGCAATGTGTGACCCACGTTGTTGTAAACCTATCCTCCACAACAAAGTCCGACTCTTTTTCTGCTTTTTCAACATCTCCATAATGAACACTCCAGGGCATTTTAAGTACATTTGATTTTAAGTGTTCATGGACAAGGGGAGACTCTTTTTCCATTGCTTTTTCAGGATCAAAAATGCCGGGAAGTTCTTCATACTCAATCTCAATAAGATCAAGAGCTTTTTTGGCAATTTCAGGAGTTATGGCAGCAACAGCAGCAACTTCATCTCTAAAGGAGCAGACCTTGCCTTTTTTTATGGGGGGATTATCATTGATAAATCCAAGTCTCATCTTTTCAGGTACATCATCACCGGTCAGAACAGTATGTACACCGTCCAGGTTAAGAGCTTTTGATATGTCCATTTTTACAATTTTTGCATGGGCATATTTGCTGTATAAAATTTTTCCATAAAGCATGCCCGGCAATTTAATATCCTGAATATACTCTGCCTGACCCATTGCTTTTTTTGCTGCATCAAGCTTGGGGATAGGTTTTCCAATAACGCTAAAATTATTATTACTCATTTTGTCCTCCCATCTCTTTAACCTTCTCAACAGAATCGAGAATCTGAATATATCCGGTACACCTGCATATATTTCCTGCCAGGGCATGTTTTATCTCTTCTCGGTCTGCATCGGGGTTCTCATCCAGTAATGCTTTGGAAGACATGATCATCCCCGGAGAGCAGAACCCGCATTGAATACCGCCGTTATCCACAAAAGATTGCTGTATGGGATGAAGGTTTCCTTCAGAAGCTGACAATCCTTCAATTGTCTCAACGGTTTTTCCGTCAATATCAATTGCAAGATAGAGACATGAATTTATTGCAAGCTTGTCTACAATAACTGTGCAGGCACCACATTCGCCGTTTCCACATCCCTCTTTTGTTCCAATCAGCCCCATCTCTTCTCTTAAGAGATGTGACAGAGTCCAGTGCTCTTGAATTTCATAAGAAATCAAATCACTGTTTAATGTAAAAGATATTTTTCTAGTCATGGAATTGATCTCCTATTTCCTGTTTTTTATAATTTCAAGACATTTGATGCCCATGCGTTTGACCTGTACCCGAATCATCTCTCTTCTGTGCCATGCTTTGCCCCTGACACTGTCTCTCACCTTAGATTCATCTGCTGCAAGCTTACCTGCTTTAATCAGAATTTTTTCATCAATTTTTTTGCCGACAAGCAGTTTTTCTGCACCATAGGCACGCATGGGAACAGGTGCTGCAACTCCCAGGCAGATTCTTGCCTTTGTACAGGTCTCTTTATCATCACCAAGGGTCAAAAGAACTCCAACACCAATTAAGGGAAGTTCCATGGCAGCCCGCCTTCCAAATTTGATATATGCAGAACCTGTGTTTGCCTGCTGGGGTGCAATTGTAATTTTTGTCAGGATCTCCCCCGGTTTTAAAACAGTTTCATAGGGTTTTATAAACAGATCTTTAACTTCAACAGATCGCTCTCCGTCGGGTCCGTGTAAAAGTGCTGTTCCATCAAGAGCAATCAAAGGGATTGCACCGTCTGCCGATGGTACGGCATTGATGAGGTTTCCACCGATGGTCCCGACGTTTCTTACCTGCAAAGATCCGATATTGGAAACAGCATCATAAATTATGGGATACTCGTTCTGGATCATGAGTGATTTTTCAAGGGTTGCATGGGTGACCATGGCACCAATGGAAAGTTCACCTGTCACATCACTTCTATGGAGTTCACTCAAGGTTTGAATTTTCTTAAGGGAGATCAAAAAGTCAGGTTTCATCCACTCTTCCTTGAGTTTTACAATTACATCTGTTCCACCTCCAATATATTTGGAGGTCTCAGAGTGTTTACCGTAAAAATCGATAGCCTCATCAACAGTAGTGGGGGATAAATACTTAAATGGTTTCATACCGTATCCTTTCTTTAATAACGGTTGTCAAAGATACGCTGGCTTTTCCCTGCAACTCTGGGAAGCTCGCCATAGGCGCAAATCTGTGCATCACAGCTCACCATTATCTTTGAATGTATATTTTTTTTTATTTTATTTTTTAAATCTTCACTGTTTTTTAAATCAAAATCCTGCTGAGCTTCAACTTTTAAAGTCATATAGTCCTTGCCATCGTCTTTTCTCTCAAGATAAAGTTGATACTCGCTTCCTGCCTCGGGAATAGAAGATAACACCTCATCGATCTGCCCAGGATATATGTTCACACCTTTTAATATGATCATATCATCGGAGCGCCCCATGATTCTGTCGTGCATGGGAAGGATGCTTCCGCAGGAGCAAAGTTTATTGATTTTTCGGGTTAAATCCCTTGTTCGATAACGTATAAGAGGGGCAGCCTCTTTCCAGAGGGTTGTTACAACCATTTCTCCTACCTCGCCATCGGCAACCTCAACAAGTGTATCAGGGTTTAATATCTCAAGGATGTATTTGTCTGCCCAGTAATGGATGCCCTCATGTTTTGAACAGTCAAGCCCTGTGCCGGGTCCATAAAGCTCTGTCATGCCGACAATGTCAAACATATCTTCTAAGCCCAGAAGGTCTTTGATCTTTATGCGCATTGCTTCACTGCATCTTTCTGAGCCCAGGATAATTTTTTTCAGGTTAATCTTGTTTTTGATACCGCGTTTGTGAACTTCCTCTGCCATGAGAAGAGCCATGGAAGCAGTACAGCAAAATACAGTTGTCTGCATGTCAACCAGAAACTGGCATTGCAGGTCAATGTTGCCGGGTCCCACAGGGATTGCCATGGCACCAAGACGTTCACATCCCATTTGAAACCCCATGCCTGCTGTCCAGACCCCGTATCCCACTGCAATCTGAACCTTGTCATCCTTTGTCAATCCTGCCATCTCATAGCATCGTGCAAACATGTCAAACCATATATCTAAGTCATTTTGTGTGTAGGAAAGTACTTTTCGTTTTCCTGTGGTTCCTGAAGATGCGTGGATGCGGACAACATCTTTTTCAGGTACTGACAATAGAGGTAAGGGATAACCCTCTTTTAAATCATTTCCCGTTGTAAAGGAAAGCCTGGTCAGGTCATCAAGGGATTTTATATCTGCCGGGATGACTCCTGCCTTGTCAAATTGTTGCTTATAAAAGGGAGATCCTGCATAAACATGGTTACAAGTCCATTGAAGCCCTTGAAGCTGGTGTTCTAAGAGCTTATCTGAATTTTCAAATCTCGGTATAAAACTCTGTTTCATTTTGTCTCCATTATCTAGATTTTCGAAGTTTAGCTGTTGCAGCAGAATCAAGTTCCAGAGAGTCAGCATTAATCACAACCCCATAGTCCTGTTCTGCTTTTTCAATACTCACATAACCATATTTAACATCGCGTTCTACAGCTTTTGGATCACGTTCAAAAGGGTCGCCATACCCTCCGCCTCCGGCACTGATAAATGATATTCTGTCTCCGGGTTCACAAAAGGTAAGCCCGCTTGGGTCGGCATTTTCACCATTTTTAAGAAATTGTGCTTTTAAACTGTCTTTTCCCTTGAATATTCCCTCGGGCGGATAGATATAACGTCCTGCCTGCACTGCTATGGAGGTTGTTCCCACAGGATTTTTCTCATCTTCTGGAGAACGTATAATCATCTGTCTGCCAATGCCGCCGCGCTGTCTGCCCGGACCTCCTGAATCTTGAATCAAACTCCTTGATTCAACAATCATACTTGTCTCACTCTCAAGGATTTCAACAGGTGTATTAGCACCATTGGCAGGGAATATGGCACAGTGGTGACCGTCAAATCTTGAAGAAGCTCCCATGCCACCGCCACGGATAATCATGGTGTGCCAGGGTTTACCATTGGCAAAGGTGCCATGGAAAATATTTGTCTGGGCAGGAGTTCCGCCGGAACCTGCGATAATATTGTCAGGAGCAGCCTTTGAAAGTGCTTTAAAAACCATCTCAGTCATAAAATGACCTACAACCATTCTTGCAGCCACTGCCGCAGGGAAAGTACAATTGACAATGGTCCCTTTGGGGGCTGTCATTTTTATGGGGCGGCAGGCGCCCTCATTAATGGGTATACCAGGATCAAAAGCTGATTTGATAGCCATGAATACATAGGCATATGTGAAATTATAAACCACATTAACACCCCAGTTCACCTGTTTGGATGTACCGTCAAAATCAACATGGATATCAGAGCCATCAACTTTGACTGTAAGTTGAATGGGGATGTCTGGCTTGTCTCCTGCACCTTCAATTATGCCTTTGTGGGCATATGTACCATCATCTATTTTTGCAATGGCAGACCGCATGCTTTTTTCAGTTCGATCAATTATTTCATCTGCAAGATCATCAAGGGTATCTAAACCCTCGTCTTCCATCATCTCTATGATTTTTTGAGAGCAGACATGGTTTGCTGCAACCTGGGAGCGGATATCTCCGTCAAACTCTTTGGGTGTCCTGACATTCCAGCGGATCAAGTTAACAAGACTTTTATTGAGTTTACCTGCATCATAGAGTTTTGTAAGGGGGATATAGAGCCCTTCAGCATAAACATCACGGTTATCAGAAGCTGTTCTTCCTCCAATGTCTGTGTGGTGAAACACACATGCTGTAAATGCAACAGGTTTGCCCTTGAAAAATATTGGACTCCATACACAAACATCATTCAAGTGTCCTGCTAAAAGCCAGGGGTCATTGATAATAAACACATCCCCTTCATTGTAATCTTCTAAAGGGATGGATGTGACAATTTTTTTCATACCAAGTGCCATGGCACCTGCCTGACCTGGGGTGCATAATGTTCCCTGCACAAGCTCCTGACCACGGCTGTCTGTAAACATGCATGTGTAATCATGGGCATCTCGTAAAAGAGAAGAAAACGCAGTTCTTATAACCGATGCATCAGCTTCATCTACAATAGATACAAGCCGTTTCCATAAAATTTCCAGGGTGATGGGATCAAATTTATCTTTATTCATTGTCAGTGCCTCCCAAGTTTTTACTCTCCTGCTGATGGATATCAATCCATACAAATCCAAATTCATCAATCCTGACTTTTGCATCCTCACCCACAACAATTGTGGATTCACGCTCTTCAATAATGGCAGGTCCGTTAAATTCTGCCCGGGGAAAGAGTTTGGAACGATCATAGACAGTAAAAGAGATATAATCCTTTTTAATTAGAGAGAAAGCCTGCCGTTCACCTTTGATACAGTTTTGAATATCCCTGTTTTTTGTGGAGAACTTTGAAATGGAAAAAGGTTTTTTAGGGAGACTTGCCCTGACTTTAAAGGTTACAAATTCCACAGGTGATTCAGTAGAACTTCTGCCGTAAAGCCTTTTATACTCTTTATCAAACATTGTTCTTATTTCATCATGGGAAAATTTAGAAAAGTTTTTAAGCTCGATTGAAAGATCAATCTCAGCACCCTGACCTACAAAGCGCATTAAAAGAGTCCTTTTAAAGATGATTTTGTCACCCTGCCTGGCACCTTCCAATATTTTTGCACTCTCTTGTTCAAGCTCTTTAAAAAGAGACTCAATAACTTTAAAATCTGCTTGTCCAAGCTCTTTTCTGTGGCTCCTTGAAAGGTCAAATGCAACAGGTGCTGTAAAAAAGCCCAGGGCTGATCCAACTCCTGCAAGGGGAGGAACAAGAATGGATCTTGCACCAATTTTTTTTGCAAGCCCGTAAGTATGAACCGGTCCTGCACCGCCAAAGGCTGACACAGTGACAAGGTTTGGGTTGCCTCCCTTTTCTGCAATATGGGTTTTTGCAGCTGAAGCCATTGTCTCATTTATAAGGTCATGGATACCAAATGCTGCTTTAACCATTGTTGTACCCAATGGTTTGGCAATTTTCTCTTCTATTGCTTTTTTGGAAAGCTCAATATCAAGATTCATGGTACCGCCAAGGAAAAAATCAGGATCTAAATATCCTAAAACAAGGTCAGCATCAGTTACAGTGGGGGCATCTCCACCCTGCTTGTAACATGCAGGACCCGGGTCAGCACCTGCACTTTCAGGACCAACCTGCAAGAGTCCAAGTGTACTGATTTTAGCGATACTTCCACCGCCGGCTCCAATCTCCATCAAGTCCACCACTGGCACCTGGATAGGAAGACCGCTGCCTTTTTGAAAGCGCTGCACACGACCAACCTCAAAGGTTGATACAAGCCCTGCATGACCGCCCTGGATAAGGCATGATTTAGCTGTTGTACCACCCATGTCAAAGCAGAACATATCCTTGATATTAAACATTTTACCATAATATTGTGAAGCAATTACAGCAGCAGTGGGTCCTGATTCAATAATTCTTACGGGGAAATTTTTTGCAGTCTCAATGGAAGTGATGCCACCCGAGGAGAGCATGATAAAAAATTTGCCATTAAACCCGATGGTGGAAAGCCTTTTGACAAGTTTGTTCAAATACCAGAAAGTTATGGGTTTTACATAGGCATTGACTGCCGTGGTACAGGTTCTCTCATACTCCTTGATTTCCGGCAGAACTTCAAATGATGTGGAGAGGAAAAGCTTTGGTGCTTCTCTCTCAATTATCTCTTTTATCTTTTTTTCATTAATCGGGTTCTCGTAGGAGTTGATAAAACAGACAGCAATGGATTCTATCTCTTTGTCTTTTATTTTTTCAAGAAGGGCTGTTACCTCTTTTTCATCTATGTCCTTTAAGACTTTGCCATCAAAGGTAAGACGTTCATCTATCTCAAACCTGTCTGATCTTGGTACAATGGGTTCAGGATATTCGCTGAAAATATCATAGGCATCATATCGTTTTTCCCTTCCAAGCTCCAGAATATCCTTAAATCCCTTTGTGGTTATAAGAGCAGTTCTTGCACCTTTTCTTTCAATGATTGCATTGATGACTAAAGTTGTGCCATGGATAATCTCTTCTACACTATCCATAAACCCCGGGATCATCTCGTCAAGTTCCCTGACCCCCTGTTCAATAGCATCTGACGGGTCTGAAGGTGTGGTCAGGCATTTATTTGTATGAAACTCCCCTGTAATATTATTTACAAGGACAAAATCTGTAAAAGTGCCGCCGATATCACAGCCCAGGCGGTAAGTTGCTTGCTCCAAGTTAAGCCTCCTTTAAGAAAAATCTGGTTCGTTCCACTCTCCAAAACACTCCCTGAACACACCTGCCATCTCTCCAACCGTGGCATAGGCATGACAGCATTTTACAAGGTGCGGCATAACGTTATCCGTGCCTTTGGCAGCTTTTTCCAAAGCCTTTAAACTATCTTTTACTTCTTTGTCATTCCGGGTACGGCGAAGCTTCTTTAAATTGGCTTTGGATTTTTCTGCCCACTCATTATTATATTCATGGAGTTCAACATCAGATTTCTCTTTATCTTTCTGTTCAACACCTGGTGTAAGCCCCACCTTTGTATATTCACCTGACTGCAACCCTTTTTCATATTCATATGCCTGGCTGGACAGCTTTCTGTGGATCATGCCGTTGGAAATACATTTAACCATACCACCAAGTTTTTGAACCTCTTTCATCTCTTCAACAATCTTTTTTTCCATCTCAAGGGTAAGGGTCTCTATAAAGTATGATCCTGCCAGGGGATCAACTGTATCTCTCAAGCCAACTTCATCCATTAGCATCTCAAGGGTTCTTAAACTGAGCAGGGCAGAGCGTTCTGTGGGGATGGTATATGCTTCATCAAAGGAACACAATGCTGTTGTCTGGGCACCTGATAAAGCTGCACCAAGGGCATAATAAGCACCCCTCATAATATTGTTTTCCGGCTGCTCCTTTGTAAGACCAGAACCACCACCGCCAAATAATCCTCTTAAGAAAAGCTTCTTTTTTTCTGTTACTCCATACTCCTCTTTAAGCATTTTTGCCCAGAGTTTCCGAGCTGCCCTGAATTTTGCAATCTGCTCCCACAGATTTCCATAGACGTTTAAGTTAAAGGAGAATCGTCCAATAAAGTCTTCTGGTTTAATACCCCTTTTAGTCACATTATCAATGTAAGCCTTGGCAATCTCAAATGCATAGGCTATCTCCTGGGCAGGTGTGGCTCCTGATTCTCTGATGTGATATCCGCAAAGGCTTACAGGGTTGGATCGCGGTAATTCCTTAACGGCATATTCAATGGAGTCCCCAACAAGTCTTACTCCATGTTCAACAGGGAAAATCCATGCGCCTCTGCCTATCATCTCCTTTAAAATATCATTCTGGGGAGTTGTTGAAATCTGCTCTTTGGAATATCCGGCTTTTTCAGCACATGCCTGGTACATTGCCATCATGATAGTTGCAACAGCATTTATTGTAAGTCCTGAGCCGATTTTATCCAGAGGAATGCCTGCAAAAGCAGTTTCAAAATCCTTAAGAGAATCAATTGCCATGCCCACGCGCCCGACTTCGCCCTGGGCAAGAGGGTGATCCGAGTCATACCCCATCTGGGTTGGAAGGTCAAAAGCAACATTCAAGCCATTTTGACCATTGGCAATCATCAGTTTAAAACGTTCATTTGTCTCCTCAGGGGTTCCAAATCCTGTATACTGCCTTGTTGTCCAGGCACGGCTTCGATAACTCTGGGGATGAAGACTTCTTGTAAAGGGATATTCTCCCGGGGAACCAAGATCTTTGTCATATTCAAACCCTGCCTTTTCAAGGTCTTCAGGTCCATAGCTCGGCTTTATCTCAATGCCGGATTGATAGGTTACAGTTTTTATGGCACCTCTTTCATCCTTAATATATTTTGCAACACCCATGGCGATAACTCCGTTCCAGATACTTGAAACTTAAGACTTGAAGCTAAGAGCGTTAAGTCCTGAGTCCCTTATATCTATTGTTTCAATTATAGTTGTTCCATGCCTTTAATTATATCTTCAAAAGACGTTCCACCGGGGAATACTTCAGCAACCCCCATGCTCTTAAGCTTTGGAATATCCTGGTGGGGAATCACTCCTCCCACAGTAAGCGCAACATCTTCAAGCCCCTGCTCTCTCATCATTCCAATCAGCTTTTCGCATATGGGAAGATGCGCTCCTGACATGATGCTCAAGCCGATCACATCAACACTCTCCTGGGTAGCAGTCTGGATGATCTGTTCAAGGGTCTGGTGCAGACCTGAATAGATCACCTCCATGCCGGCATCCCTTAAAGCAAGGGCAACTATCTTTGCACCCTTGTCGTGCCCGTCAAGACCGGGTTTGGCAATTAACACCCTGATTTTGTTAGTGGTTTCCATTTTTTTTCCTTATGTTTTATTATACTGAAAATTTATCTTCCAAAAGTTCAACTGCATTAAAAGGATCTGTTTCATGGGACTCTATTTTTTTTATAATATCCTTATATGCTTTTGATTGTTTCACCAATGTCAGCATTGTTTCTACTCTTTTTTCCGCCAGATCCTTGAGCAGTAAATGAAAATAAGATTTTTCTATTGCCTCTTTTTTTTGGTCAAAACAGCTGCTCTTTTTCATATGTTCAAGGTGTTCCAGAAAAGCAGAGCAAAGCTCCTTTAGACCCTTATGGCTCCGGGCATCTGTTTTAATAACTTTTTTTTCCCAAGCTGTATTTAATGTATTTAACTTGGGTTTCATACTGAGCATTGCCTTTAACTCTGCTGCACAAATATCAGCATCAATCCTGTCACATTTATTAACAACAAAAATATCTCCTGTTTCAAGTATACCTGCTTTAATAACCTGAATGCTGTCCCCTGTGCCGGGGATAGTAACCACGGCATTTGAATGGACAATGTCAGCAATATCAAACTCAGCCTGTCCTGCACCTACGGTTTCAATGATAATAATATCATATCCCATTGCATCAAGGACAATCACTGCATCTTTTGTTGTTTTGGAAAGTCCTCCTTTTTGTCCCCGGGATGCCATGGAGCGGATAAATACATTTTTATTTGCTGCATGACGCTGCATACGGAATCGATCACCTAAAACAGCACCTCCTGAGACAGGACTTGAGGGATCAACAGCTATTACTCCAACCTTATAATCAAGTTCACAAAACTTAAGTATCAGCCCATCTATTAATGTGGATTTCCCAACACCTGGAGCTCCTGTTATTCCAATGATAAATGCTTTGCCAGCATTGGGATAAAGTTGTTTTAACATATCAAAAGCATTGGGATCATTATCTTCAATAAGACGGATCATTCTTGCTCCTGCAAGTTGATTTCCGGCAAATATGTCACTGATTTCAGGCACTGATTTTTTCTGCCTCCTCATTTTTCAATCCATTTAAAACAGCATGTTTTCCATTGATTATATGATCTCTTACAAGCGTTTCAACAGTTTTTACATCATGGTTTTTAATGGCAGCAAGCATTTTTATGTGATCTTCATTGCTTTTTTTTGCATATTCAGTCTGTTCTAAAATAATCCGTCTGAATCTTGAGATTTGTGCCCTGAGCTGGTTGATCATTTTAATAAGCTTAGGGCTTTTGCTCAAAGCATAGAGAAAATCATGGAACTGCGTATTGATTTTTTGAAGCTCATCACTCCCTTTTTTCTCCTTGAGGCAGAGTTGATACTCCTCTATTTTTTTCTCCAGGGGGATGAGATCTTTTTTTTTGTGGTTTTCAGTTGCAAGCCGTGCTGCATAAGCTTCAAGAACACTTCTAATACCAAAAGTCTGCTCAATATCCTCCCTTGTCAAAGTAACCACTTTAAATCCGCCGGAGGAAATTTTCTCAATAAAGTCTTCCCTTTCAAGCTTGTGCAAAGCCTCTCTCAGAGGGGTCCTGCTGATACCAAGCATGTCAGCAATTTTACTCTCCACAAGCCTTTCTCCCGGCTCAATGGTTTGGTCAATAATAGCTTTTTTTAAATATTCAAACACATCCTGACCAAGAGACTTTCTCTCTTTAAAGCTGTTGGAAAGCTTCATTAAATAATCCCTTTTTCTTTAAATTCTGCAAGGGAAGTTTTATCATATCCAAGAAGACCACCATATATCTCTTCATTCTGTTCACCAAATCTTGGGGGAAAGCTTAACTGCTGATGAGCCTCTTCAAGAAAAGGGGTCATATTGGGCGGCGGTGCAAGTGTTATCTTTGTACCGGTTGCAGGGTCCTTTGAACTTAAAATCCGTTTTGCAACCAGAGGGTCTTCAACAACTTCATTTACATTTTTGATTTTTGAAACAGGTACAGTAATAGAGTTAAATAACTCAATGAGCTCTTCTGAAGTATGCTGGCTGGTAATTGCATTGATGTCCCTGTTGAGGGTTGTTACATCTTCAATTCTACCCTTGTTATTTTTATACTCCTCCTTTGCAAGGGATTTGAATATATCTTGTGAAACCATGGAATTCCACTGTTTATCATTACCCACAGCAAGGTAGATAAATCCGTTGCTGGTTTTGTACACTGAAACCGGGCTGAAAAATTCATGGGTGTTTCCACGTCTTGAAATATTTGCACCAAAGCTTTTTGAAAGAGCAATGGGAACAGTAAGCCATGAGACAGTGGATTCAAACATGGAAAGATCAATCCTTGTGCCTTTGCCTGTGGCAGCGCGTTTAAAAAGTGCCTTCATTAAAAGTCCATATCCATGCTCGCTTGTACCCATATCAGGAAGAGGAATACCTAAAACCTGGGGATCACCATCAGCTTCACCAGTTAGCTCCATTAATCCTGATCTTGCCTGTAAAATCGGATCATAGGCTCCTTCATTGGAGTCAGGACCAAATCCTGTAAGTCCAAGCCATATAATATCAGGCTTGATTTCCTTTATTATATCATAGGACATGCCAAGTTTGTCATAATTTTTAGGCAGTTGATTGGTGATAAAAATATCAACATCAAGCTCTTTGATAAGGTTTTTAAATATCTCCTGACCCTTGGGATCAGCCATATTCAATGACAATGCTTTTTTCCCTGAGTTGATACAGAGATAATAGGAGTTCATCCTTTTTTCATCTAAGACATTGTCTCCTATGAACCGGTTGGGATCTCCGTATACCGGGTGTTCAAGCCTGATAACATTCATTCCGTCCTGGGCAAGTCTATATGTTAGATATGGTGCAACAGTTGCCTGTTCAAGTGACAGAACAGTCAGGTTTTTAAAAAGTTCCATTTTAGTCTCCCAATATAAAAATAAAGTTATTAAAATAAAGTCATGTTATGTTTTCAAGCATGCCCTTGCCAGTCTCGTAGCATTTGTCAAATATTTTCAGATTAGTCTCCTTAAAAGGCGGAGGGCTCATATTGTCCACAGTGGCTCTTAAATCATCTGCTGGCAAAGGTCCATGACCAAAAGCTGCATAAAATGCCACAAGAGCAAGGTTGGTTGATCTTGGTCCCCCTAACTCCATTGCAGTTTTTGATGCTTCCATGGCCTGGGATTCAATCTCATTTTTTTCAAGATATGCTGCAACTTTTTTTTCAGGAAAGCTTGAAGTTGGTGCATTGGCAAACAGTTTTCCACCTTTTTTCAAATATGGCAGATATCTGTATGCTTCAGATTCATCCATGGATAAAAGAAAATCAGCAGCCCCTGCACGAATCAGGCTTGATCTTGCATTCCCGACTCTCAAGTGAGACACAACAGATCCTCCCCTTTGTGCCATGCCGTGGGTCTCAGCACCTAAAATATTATATCCCTTATTTAAAGCAGTTGTGGCAAGTATTTTTGTTAGAAATAAAATCCCCTGTCCGCCAAGACCGCTTATTACATAATTGATTGTTTTCATATTTTTTTCTCCATAAAGTTTTAAACTCTTTCAATTGCACCCTTGGGACAGACCTCTATACAAACACCACAATTTACACAAAGAAGCCTGTCAATTGCAGTCTTGTTGTTCTCTTTATCCTGATACAGGGCAGGGCATTCAAACCTTAAGTGGCAGAATCCGCACTCATCACAATTATCATTGATATCCACCTTAATTTTCTCAGGGATAGCTTCATCCTTAAAGCCGATTACACAAGGGTGGCGTGAAATAATCACTGCAATACCACCATCTGGGTCCTCGGCATGCTTTGCTGCATCTTTGACAACCTTGATCATATTTTTTGTGTCAAAGGGATCAATTACCTTTAAATAATCAATACCGCATCCTTTGATAATTGTCTCAAGTGCAATGGCATTACCTTTTGAGCCATCCACCCGCAGCCCCTGGGTAATTGCCGGCTGCATTCCGGTCATGGCTGTTATGTGATTATCTAAAATCACCAGTACAAATCTGGAATCATTATAAACAGCATTGATCAAGGCAGTAATTCCAGAGTGGAAAAAAGTGGAATCTCCCATGGTTGCCACAATGGGCTTTTTAACATCATCTTGGGAATAGGCATTATCAAACCCCGATGCCATTGTGATTCCTGCACCCATGTCAAGCACAGTATCCACAACACCTAAATTGCTGCCCAGGGTATAACAGCCAATGTCCGATGGGAAAATAGCTTTGGGCATTGCTTTTCTGATTGCGTAAAAGGAGGCTCTGTGGGGACAACCAGAACACAGGGTTGGTTTTCTAATGGGGAGTTCAAGGTCAGCTGTAAGTTCAAAAGCCTGCCTGCCACAGTCATGATCAGACAGGGGGGGAAGTTCAAGGTAAGACAAAGTTGTATTTAAAATGCCTTCAATTTTTTCAGGAACAAGCTCGCCTTCCATGGGTACATGACCGGAAAGCCGTCCCAGGGTCTTAGCTTTGTCCCTTAACATATATTCAATCAATGTGTCTGTCTCTTCAATCACCAAAACCTTGTCGCATGCATCCATGAAAGTGCTGGCGAGTTTTTCAGGAAAAGGGTAGGGAGCACCAAGTTTCAGCACAGGGATATCCTCTCTTTTATACTCTTCAAGCATGTCCCTTACAACGCTTGAGGGAACACCCCCTGTAACAACACCAAAAGGATATGATCTGCCTTTTGTTAAGTTATGAATGTTAAAAGGTGAAAAAGTGTTGAACTTTTCACTTATTTTAATGTGTTTTTCATTTAAGGCTTTATGCTGCATAAATCTAAACTTTGGTGTAGATGCCCAGCGGGTGGGCTCTTTTTTAAAGTCAGCCTTGGTCATGTTACTCTCAAGTTTATCGTACTTAATATTTTGTCGTGCATGGCAGATTCTTATTGCAGGTCGCACCATAACAGGGACCTGGAATTCTTCGGAAAGATCAAAGGCTTTTTTGATCATTTCTCTTGCCTCTTCAGGGCTTGAAGGATCAAGCACTGGAACTTTACCAAGGCGAGCCATGAGCCTTGAGTCCTGCTCTGTCTGGGAAGAGTGTGGTCCCGGGTCATCACAGGAGATAATTACAAGACCTCCTATGTTGCCAATATATGCTGCTGACATAAATGAGTCAGCTGCCACATTCAGACCAACCATTTTCATGCAGCAGGCAGCGCGTTTGCCGGAGATGGCAGCTGCAAATGCATTATCAAAAGCCACTTTTTCATTAATAGACCACTCAACAGCTGTGTTCAAATTAAAAGCTTTTGAAAACCTTACTGTCTCGGGAAGTATTTCTGAAGACGGAGTCCCGGGATATGAAGTCATGATCTGGCAGCCAGCCTCTAAAATGCCCAGAGCCATGGCACCATTTCCTAATAAGAATTCTTCTTTCATTGTAAGAACCTCAATTTATGATTAATAAAAATTTTCATTTACTTGCCAATAATAGTTCGACCAATAATCATCTTTTCTATCTCTTTTGCACCTTCATATATCTCAAGGACTTTTGCAGCCCTGTAAAAACGCTCTATGGGATAATCATCAAAATATCCATATCCGCCATGGAGCTGTAGTGCTTCATCCACAACTTCTACAGCTATGCGGGATGCATAAAGTTTTGCCATGGCAGTCATGTGTGTGTCTGGCGTGCCATTGTCCAAAAGCCATGCTGTCTTATACATCAAATTTCTGGCAAGCTCTATTTTAACTGCCATATCAGCAATTTTAAACTGAACTCCCTGGAAGCTCCCAATGGGTTTTTCAAACTGTTTTCTTTCTCTTATGTGTTTTAGTGCCATGTCCAACGCACCCTGTGCAAGTCCGACTCCATGGGCACTAACATAGGCTCGGCTTCTGTCAAAAAACGCCATTAGCTGATGAAAACCATTGCCCTGCTTTCCCAAAAGATTTTCTTCCGGCACCCGAACATCGTTAAAATAGATTGCAGCAGTATCTGAACAGCGAAGTCCCATTTTACCGTGCATAGGCTCTGCCTTATAACCTTCTCTGTCGGTTTCTACAATAAGAATACTATGTTGTCTGGCTCTTGGAGCATCAGGATCAGTTTTACAGAAAACCAGCATGAATGTACCTTTGACACCATTTCCAATCATAACCTTTGATCCGTTGATAACCCACTCATTGCCGTCTTTTACAGCAGTAGTGTTTGCCGAAAGCGTGTCAGAACCTGCATCAGGTTCTGTTATGGCAAAACCCATAACTGCATCACCTGTAAAGATGGGGTCAAGGAATTTTTTACCCTGATCATCTGTGCCAAAGAGCAGGAACTCTTCTGCACCAAATGTTAAAGAACAAAGCTGCTGACCGATGCCAGGATCAACTTTCCAGAACTCCTCCATGACCATTGCCTGCTCCAGATAGCCTAATCCGGGACCGCCAAATTTTTCAGGAATAAAAAGCCCAATAAGATCAAGCTTTCGTGCTTTTTTTACAATATCTTCCGGGTAGGTTTCATTTAAGTCAAATTCACGACCCACAGGTGCCATCTCACCCACTGCAAACTCTTTGGCAGCTTTTTGGATATATTCTTGTTCTTTTGTCAGTAAAAAATCCATCTGGTCTCCTCTAATGTCCGATTCTTATTATGTTATAAAGGTATATTCCCATGCTTTCTAAAAGGTCTGGGTTGTTTTTTGTTTTTCAGCATTTTAAGCCCCTTGATGATCTGTGCTCTTGTTTCCAAAGGCTCAATGATCCTGTCCACAAGCATATTAGATGCTGCATGGAAAGGGTTTGAATATTTATAATTATAAGCTTCAATTTTCTCCTTTTTAAAAGCTTCAGGGTCGTCTGCTGCCTGGATCTCTTTTCGATATATAATATTGATTGCAGCAGCAGTATCCAGTACAACCAGCTGGGCAACAGGCCAGGCAAGCATCAGGTCAACCCCCATGCCAGCACAGCACATTGCCATGACAGCACCACCATACTCTTTTCTCAAGGCAAGTGTAATTTTTGGAACAGTAGCCTCGGCATAGGCGTAAAGCATTTTTGCACCATGGCGAATTATACCTGCATGTTCCTGATTAACTCCGGGAAAATAGCCGGGCACATCCACCAGATTCACAAGGGGTATGTTAAAGCAGTCACAAAACCTGATAAAACGTGCTGCCTTATCCGACGAGTTATAATCCAGACATCCAGCCATGACAGATGGCTGATTTGCAACAATACCAACGCTTTTCCCATCAAGGCGGGCAAAGCCGGTTATTATGCTGGGAGCAAATTCAGGGAGAACTTCTAAAAATTCATTGTTATCTACTATTTCAGAGACAACATGATGCATATCATAACCTTGTTTAAAATCTGCCGGCACAATATCAGTAAGGTTTGTATTTTTTCTTAAAGGATCATCATTGCAGGAGTAAGAGGGCGGTGCTTCATCATGGTTAGATGGTAAAAAGCCTAAAAGATATCTTATAAGAGTTATGCTCTCCTGATCATTTTCAGAGACAAAGTGAGCCTGCCCTGTGATACGGCTGTGAACATCTGCACCACCAAGCTCTTCCAGTGTAACTTTTTCACCTGTAACATCCTGAATAACTTTAGGACCTGTAATTACCATCTGACTTGTTTTGTCCACCATGATAATAAAATCTGTCAATGCAGGGGAGTAGACAGATACACCGGCACAAGGTCCCATGATACAGGAAATCTGCGGGATAACCCCTGAAGCAGCAGTATTTCTCATGAACATGCCGGCAACTCCTTTGGAAGCAAAAAACCCTTCATGGAGTCGTCCGCCACCAGAGTCATTCAGGCAAATCAAGGGAGCCTTGACCTTTAAAGCTTCATCCATGATTCTGCAAATCTTTTGTCCATGGATTGTTCCAACAGATCCACCCAATACTGTTGCATCCTGTGCATAGGCAAAGGCAGTTCGTCCATCAATGGTACCAAATCCTGTTACCACACCATCGCCGGGGACTTTTCTTTTTTCCATGCCAAAATCCATACACTGACTTTCAGCAAGGTCGCTTATCTCAACAAAACTATCCTTATCAAACAACAACTCTATTCGTTCCCTTGCAGTCAATTTTCCCTGGGAATGGCGACGATCTATTGCTTTTTCACCGCCGCCCAAGTGTGCGCGCAGTTGTAAGCTTTTTAATCTTTCAAGCTCTTTGCCGTGTTCTTTTGCAGCCATGATATGTGCCCTTATCTTAAGTTATATATCTTTTATTGAAGACCATGAACTTATAATTGTATACTGTATACAATTAATTATTGTCAAGCACTAATTTAATAATTTTAGATAAATTCATACACTGCCACACCTGGAATTAAATCAAATCTAAATAGGCACTGGTTTTTTCAAGGTCTGGTTTTATTTCGGTAAAAAAACTTTTGTTGCAATGGGTCTTAAGAGAGCTTTCAGGCAAGCAGACATAACATTTGCTTGACTTTTTGCTTGCCCTGCAATACTTTATTAAAACAGAATAGATGATTAATTCAGTAAACTATTTTCTGCTAACAGCTAAGTAATTTTAATTTAGATGACAAGAGCATAAGGAGATTTTCATGGAAGATGCACAATCCTTTTTAAAAGGGAAACATATACTGGCAGTTGATGATGAAAAAGATGTTGTTGAGACCATTGAGGAGATATTAGAGCAGGCAGATGTTGATGTTGCCTATGACTATACAACAGCTTCAAAAAAAATTGTTCAAACTAAATACGACCTTGCAATATTAGATATCATGGGTGTTGAAGGAATCAAGCTGCTGGATGAGTGTGTGGAACAAGGAATCCCGGCTATCATGCTTACTGCCCATGCCATGAACCCTGATTCTTTAGTAAGTTCCATAAAAAAAGGGGCAATATCTTATCTGCCCAAAGAACGTTTAAGTGATCTTGATACCTTAATTGCTGATTTACTTGGTGCACACAATGAAGGTCGTCCTGCCTGGAAACTTCTGTTTGAAAAAATGGGATCTTTTTTTAACAAGCGTTTTGGTAATGACTGGAAAGAAAAAGATAAGGATTTCTGGGATAAGTTTGATAAGAATTATTATATATAAAAAAAAGTATAATTTTTAAAAAAAAAGCCGGAATTTAAAATTTATTGATGAATATTTAAATTCCGGCTTTTGAATATAGCAGTGGTTAACTCGTTACATATATGAAGCAAGGAATAACGAAATTGTCGGGAACAGTACAATAAGAGTTAATCGAACAATGTCTGCCATCCAGAAAGGCGTTACACCTTTAAAAATAGTACCGAGTTTTACATCTGGTAAAACTGCTTTTAGAACAAATACATTAAGTCCAATGGGCGGTGTAATCAAACTGATTTCAGTAATACAAACAACCACAATACCAAACCAGATCAGATCAAAACCCAATGCCTCAATCATGGGGTAAAAAACAGGAACTGTCAGCATTATCATGGAAAGGCTTTCCAGAACACACCCCAGTACAACATAAATCCCCATTAAAATCATCACAACAACAATTGGTGAGACATCCCAGCCCAGCACAAAGTCTGCCAGAGCAAAAGGCATTCCAACAACATTAACAAAATTTGCAAAAATTAAAGCCCCAATCAATATGGTAAAGATCATGGCTGTGGTGGTGGCTGTCGAGATCAAAACGCCTTTTAATAGTGACAATGTAAGTTTTCCACGACCCCAGATAAAAAAGAATGCTCCTGTGGCACCGATGCCGGCAGCTTCTGTAGGCGTAAAAATTCCAGCATAAATTCCCCCCATTACAATGAAGAAAAGCAGTAATACACCCCATACACCCTTAAGACTTTTCAGTCTTTCAGGCCATGTGGCTCTTTCCCCTGGAGGTCCTATTTCCGGATTCATTTTTGTTGCTACAACAACAGCACCCAGATAACAGAAAATACCAAGAAGACCTGGGAAAACCCCTGCTGCAAATAATTTACCAATATCTGTTTCAGTCATAATACCGTAAATAATCAGGATAACACTGGGGGGAATTAAAATCCCCAGTGTTCCACCTGCAGCAATGGAACCTGTTGCTAAACTGTCAGCATACCCGAATTTTCTAAAGGAAGGCATGGCAACCTTGCTCATTGTTGCAGCAGTTGCAAGGGAGCTGCCACATACTGCGGAAAATCCGCCGCATGCTACAATGGTTGCCATTGAAAGTCCGCCTCTTTTATGCCCCAAAAAAGCATAGGAAGCATCATAAAGTTCTTTGGAAAGCCCGGATTCAGTTACAAAATTACCCATTAAAATGAAAAGTGGTACTACAGACAAGCCATAGGACATGCCAGTTTCCGATGCCACCTGAGATATCATACTGAGGGCAGCATGGTAGTTTAGATACTCTCCAAATCCAACAAATCCTACTAGTGCCATGGCAAAAGCAATTGGTATTCTTAAAAAAATCAGGAGTAGAAGAACTGCAAATCCAATAAGTGATACTTCCATAATACTATTTTTCCGTTTTAGATGGTTTAAACATTATCAAAATCATAACTACGCTTGCTATACCTGTCATGATTGCCATGAAATAAATCAATGGTGCCAATGGCATTCTTAAAAACTGAGTAGTATCTCCATAATCAGCTGTCTCGGCAGCCTTAACCCACAATTGCCAGGAGATAACACCCATGATAATTGCGCTCGCTATGTTAACAATAATGGTTTGAATAACTTTTATCCTGGCAGGTATAAAATTGTCAAAAAGATCAACTGTAACATGACCCTCATCTGTGGACAAAAGAGTCAGTCCCAGGAAAATGACAATTGCCATGGAAAACTCTGTTAGCTCGAGTGCTCCAGTAATTGGAGAGTTAAATATATACCGCCCCACTACATCAGCAAAAGTTAATGCCATCATAAAGAATAATACTATTGATACAATAGGTCCAATAAGCATATGGAGCAGTGAATTGAATCTGCCCCAAAGGCTTGTCTCTGTACTGTTGCTATTTGATAATGTCATATTTTGCTACTTCACCTCGGAAAAATTTTAATGCTGCAGCACCATCAACTCCCTTTGCTTTGGCTCTTTTTATCCAGACACCTTCAATATCTTTAGTGGCATTTTTCAATTCAGCCATAAATTTACGAGATGCAAATGTTACCTTGTTGCCAGCAGCTTTTATTGCTGCAAGACCTGATTTGTCTTTAGCATCCCATACTTGACCTGCACGTTTTGCAAAAACTTCTCCTGATACTGCATCTATTGCTTTTTGATCTGCTGCTGAAAAACCATCAAAGGCGTCTTGATTCATTACAACAAAAAAAGCTGTATTGTAGAGTCCACCTGGAACTAAAGTAGTATAAGGAACAAGTTTAGTTATTTTAAATGCGCTGATAGATGATTTTGGAAAGAAAATACCATCTGCAACACCACGGGAAAGGATCTCATAACTTTTAGAAGCAGGTTTTTGAATTCCAACAACACCAAGTGTTTTTGTAACTTCAGCTGCAATACCACCTGGAATACGAAATTTCATGCCCTTAAGATCAGCAATGGTTTTGATGGGTTTTTTAGAATTATGTATCTGTCCTGGACCATGTACAAATACTGATATAAGCTTTGCACCTTTATACTCACCAGCTTTTTCAAAAAATTTCTTATAGGTACGCCAGTAAGCTACACACATTGCTTCAGCGCTGTCACCAAGAAAGGGAAGTTCCATGCCCTGGGGTAGTGAAAAACGACCTGGGATATAAACATTACAACTATAAGCTGTGGTGGCAAGACCATTTTTTGCAATATCAAAATGAGCCTTTGGATGACCAAGTCCTTTGGCAAGTATTTTAATACTGACTCGTCCATCAGTTACTCTCTTAACATCATCTATCCATGGTTGCATCATACCAGTCACAATATGATGTTTTGCCGGCAGCCAGGACGACATGCTCAAGTCCTTTGCCATGAGCCCTGACGACATGATTGACATTAAAAAAAAGATACTGGTGATAAGAAGAGCTACTTTACATTTTTTCATGGAACATCCTCCTAAATTTGAGATTATGTTAATAAAACAGACACCCTTTGGGCATCTTTAATTAAAACCTATCAAACAAATTAACAGTAGTGCTCATTTTTTGCATCATAGATTAAACAATCAGTTTTTGTCAAGAAAAGTCTGAAAAAAAAATTATTAACAGGTATACGGTAATATCTTTAAAAAATTAAGCTAAATAGCTGGTATCGTATTATATTTTAGCTGAAAAGTAAGCAACGGCTTTAGATTTGTAGTATATTCTGGGGTGGTACAATCATGGGAAAGGCAATTCGATCTTTGCTGGCCGAGACAATTACAAGCTTTGCACTCCCCTTTTTTTTTGTATGGATAAACCTTATTGTTTCAGGCTTCAGGTTATTTTCATGCATATTGTCAATAATATCTGTAATGCGTTCAGCCGGGAAAATTATAAATACCTTACCCTTGGATGAAAGAAGTTTTTTACAGCTGTTTAATAGCTCTTTTATAGTTAGTTTTATTTCATGTCTTGCCAGGGCTTTTAGTTGATTGGGATTCAACCTGCCGCTTCCTTTTTTTTTATAGGGAGGGTTGGATATAATTATATCAATTCTTTTATTAAAATCATCAGGAGAAATCTTTTTAATATCTTTACAGATGATACTTATGTCAGCCTGCATTGAATTAATCTTAACATTATTTTTTGCAAGTTCTGCAAGTTCTTCTTGAATCTCAACACCAATTATTTTTACATCGGGAAATTTAGTTTTTAAAGTAAGTGGTATTACTCCTGAACCGCAGCCAATATCCAATATGGTTTCATTGGTTAGAGGTGGTATTTGAGCCATAAGAAGAAAAGGGTCAATGGAAAACCTGTAACCATTTTCTGGTTGATGGATTGTAAGATTTTTGAAAAAAGGTAATTTAAGTGTGCAATTTTGCAATTTTAAATCTTAATCGGTTAACCACAATTTTATTAAGGAGTCTGTTTATATTGACCATTATATCGTTTTCTGAAAATTTTAAATGCTGTATCCACACTGAACTTGATACATTAACAATCAAGGTTCCATCTTTAAACGCTGCAGGTTTGGCATTTTTTGAAACTTCAGCGCCCACAGCTTCAGCCCAGAGACCCCAGATTCTGGTCATTTCAAGATCTGCTTTGGGACGGTAATTATGAAGCGTTGTATCAAGAATATTACTGATGTGTATGAGGTCATTTTTAGTATCTCTTCTCAAATGTTATCATCCTTGATAATTAAGATTGCTAATTAAGATTATTTTTCAACATTTTGCATTTTTTTAATATGTTCATTATAGTGTGCTATCATATCGCGCCGGTAAATTAAACCAATTAACAGCCCATCATCATCTTCCTGAACCACTGGCAGAGCATCAATATTTTTTTCTGTTACATGCAGCAATGCAGCATCCAGGTGATCTGTCGGCGTGATGGTTATGACATCCAAAGTCATTATATCATTCATCACAATAAGATCCTCTAAGTGGGTTGTAAATATAACTTCCCTTATATCTGTTGAAGAAAAAATACCGATAAACCTATTATCCTTATTAATTACTGGAAAATAGTGTTGTTTTGTGCTGGCAAAAAATTTTTTGAACTCACTGAAAGTCATTGTTTCATCAACACACTGCACTTTTTTAATGCGATGCATTAAATCTTTAATTTGAATGGTCTGCAGGATATCCATCATGAATTCACCTGCATGGGCAGGTGATCCTGCTTTGTTTTTCACCTGTTTTTTATAAATTGTCCATTTTTGGGAAATAAGATAACAAATAGAACACACAAGCAGGCTTGGCAGAAGTAGATGATAGGAGTTTGTCATCTCGCTTACAAATATAATTGTGGAGATCGGAGTGTTGGAAACCGCTGTGAAAAATCCTGCCATACCCACAATAACAAAGGCTCCAGGGTCTGAAACAATACCTGGAGAGAGTTTGTAAAAAAGTTTCCCTACAACACCTCCCAAAGCACCACCGATTACAACAGAAGGTCCAAAAACACCTCCACTGCCACCAGAGCCAATGGAAAATGAGGTGGTTACAATTTTACCAATGGCAAGAAAGAGGAGTGTTGTAATGGCAATTTCGTTAAATATTGCTTTCTGGATCATTCCATATCCAAAGGCCAGGGTATATGGAAGGAAGAAACCTATAGCTCCTGTAACAAGACCACCGATTGCAGGTTTTATGTGATCTGGAACCTGAAGGTTGTGGAACATTTCAGTTACACCATAAAATGTCTTAACATACAAAATGCCAAAGACAACAAGTACCAATGCAAGTATTAAATAGGGTCCCAGTTCTACAGGGTTTTGAAATATAAAATCAGGTGATGAAAAAAGAGAGCCCCAGCCAAAAACAAGGCAGAATAAACAATAAGCAACTACTGAAGAAATTCCAGCAGGGATTATAACCTCAGATTCAAACTCAGGGTCTCTGTATAAAACTTCTGCTGCAAAAAGTGCACCTGCAAGCGGTGCTCGAAATATGCTTCCGACTCCTGCACCAATGCCAGCTGCCATCATAATTCTTCGCTCTCTGTCTGAAAGTTTCAGTTTTGTGGCAAGAAAAGATCCAAACCCTGCACCAATCTGTGCAATGGGACCTTCTCGACCGCCTGATCCACCAGTTGTCAAAGTTACAGCAGAAGCAATGGTTTTTATAAAAGGTATCCTGTTCCGAATAAAACCACCTTTTAAGTGATAAGCTTCAATAGCGGCATCAGTACCATGACCTTCAGCTTCAGGAGCATACGTGTAAACAAGCCAGCCACTGAAAATACCACCCAATGCCGGAAGAAAGAACAGCACCCACCGCCATTTTTCATAGGAGGTGGTTGTGGATGCAAAAAGGTGGTGTTCTCCTGCGGGGAGATCCGGGCGGTATCCTGCCATCATATCAAGGAAAAAATGCATTCCAAGATCACAAAGATAGTGGAAAACAATAGAACCCAAACCTGCAATTATTCCAATTAAAACAAAATTTAAAAGCCATTTCCCGGCAATTCTGACTTCGTGCCCGCCCAATTTTTTTATTATGTTCAGCATATATTTGATCTTTAATTATAATGATTTTTTAAAAACGCATACTCATATATCACGAATATCATTCTAAATAAAGTGGCAGGTTTTTTCGGCTGAAGATGAATGCAGTAACAAGACCTGCAATAATATGCCAGATTCCCCACCAGGCAACCAGAATCGCCATCCCGCCAAGACCATCAAAGAAATTGAAAACCAGTACAAGCCCCAATGCTGAATTTTGTATTCCAACTTCAATACAGACTGCCCTGCAATCTTCTTCTTTAAGCTTAAAAATTCTTCCGGCCCAATACCCGATATTTAATGCAAGGGCATTATGGAAAAGTACAGCCAGCATTACAATACCTACATAATTCAGGAAATGTTGGAAATTTGTGGCAAGAGCACCACAAACAATAATAACAAAAAAGATAAGGGAGAAGATTTTAAATGGTTTTTTCACCCTCCGGGCAAAGGCAGGCAGATAATGTCCCAAAGACATGCCAACTGTAAGTGGTATTCCGAGAATCAGGAAAACAGTTATAAACACATCAACAGGACTTAAGCTCACCTGCTTTAAAATGTTTGCTGTTGCAGGATTCATACTGCCCCAGAAGGTGATATTAAAAGGGGTCATAAATATTGCTGCAACGGTGGATACAGCTGTCATGCTGATGGAGAGAGCAGAGTTGCCATTGGAAAGGTAGGTCATTATATTTGAAAGGTTTCCACCGGGGCATGCTGCAACAAGTATCATCCCAAGAGCTATAGAGGGGTAGGGGTTTATGATTAAAATCAGTAAAAAGGTAAAGGCAGGAAGTAGGATGAATTGGGCTCCAAGCCCAATCAAAGGTGCTTTAGGGCTTTTTGCAATCCTTTTAAAATCGTCAAATCTAAGTTCAAGAGCAACACCCAGCATCATTAATCCAATGGCAATATTTATAATTGCAATGCCTGTGGGGTTGAAATTAAGCCCTACCTGATCAATGGTTACAGGATCCATAATGGTCTCCTTTTTTATTGTTTATGCTTTATATGCTCCCACATTTGCAAGCATCTCACTTGCAGGGCTGACAGTTGTCGGGTCTGTCATGACATTGATGCAACACACCTTTTTAGATGCAAAAGCTTTTTTCAGTGCAGGCTTGATATCTTTTGGATCTTCAATGAAAAAGCCCTTGCCACCGATTGCTTCAACCATTTTGTGATAATCTACCTTTCCGATAAATGTTCCATTTTCAATGGCATGACCTAGACGAAGTTCCTGGCTGTGCCTGATCATGCCCCAGCCTAAGTCATTGGAAATAACAACCACAATGGGCAGATTTTTTCTAATGGCTGTTTCAAACTCCATGAAGTTAAATCCCACTGATCCATCTCCAGTAATTAGACAGACTCGACCATCAGGATTTAAAAGTTTTGCAGCATTTGCATAGGGAAGTCCAACTGCCAATGATCCAAAAATGCCATAATCAAGGTATGTTCCAGGCTTGCTTGCTGTCCGGGTCATTCCCATCCATGTTGTGGTGTCCCCTCCGTCTGCCACTACAATATCTGTCTCTTTATCCATAAATTCATTGATCTCTTTGGCAAGACGTAAAGGGTGAATCGGGATATTGTCAGATTCCCAGTTATTTTGTGATAAATCTTTACTCTCTTTATGTGCCTTGGTAAGTTTTTTTATCCAGCTTGCAAAGTTTGCCCCCAGCTCAGCACTTATGTTTTCATCATTGACAAGTTTATTGCATGATTGCAAGAAGCCTTTGACATCACTCACAACAGGAAGGTGAATACTTCTGTTCCTGCCAATCTCTTCAGGCTCTATATCCACCTGGACAATTTTAGCAGCCGGGTTGAAAATGTCACCAAAAAGATAATAAAGACAAATTCTGGATCCAAGAATAATAATAAGATCTGCCTCAATATAGGCTGTGAAACTGCAGCCGGGACGAACTGCAACAGCACCCTCAAAACATAGAGGGTGGTTATCTGATACAACTCCTCTGCCTGATAAGGATGTGAACAGAGGCATATTTGTTTTTTCAATAAATTCCTTAAGTTCAGCTGTGGCATCTGACTGCCAGGTTCCTGTCCCAGCTATGACAACCGGGTTTTTGGCAGCCTTTATCATTTGAATCAACTCTTTGGCTTTGCCAGGATCTGTGGGTTTTGAAGTGACATCTGTACAGATGTATTTTACCGCATTTTTTTGCACAGGAGTATTTAACACATCAATGGGAAATTCCAGGTACACAGGACCGGGTCTTCCTGTTTCAGCAATCCTGAAGGCAAGGTCAATATATTCATTGACACGCTCAGCTTTCTGGCACACAAGAGCCTTTTTTACCATGGGTTTAATAACAGCTTCCTGGGGCATATCCTGGAGATCAAGTTTCTCCTTATTATCAAGACCTACACAGCCTGCCATCAACACCAGGGGAGTGTTTGAAAAATGGGCACTTGCAATACCTGTTAAGGCATTGGTAAACCCTGGACCTGCTGTTACCATTGCAACACCTGCTTTTCGGGTAAGTTTTCCAAAGGCTTCAGCCATAAACAGAGCTGACTGTTCATGCCGGGTATCAAAAATCTTTACATCGGATTTATCAAGATATTGATATATCGGTGTAATATGCCCGCCGCTTAATGAAAAAATATACTCTGTTTTTCTATTGATTAATGCTTGAGCAACAAGTTCTGCTCCAGTTATTGTCTCTGTCATTTGCATGCTCCTTTTGCTGGTAGATTTTGTTAAAGTTCCATTAATTGACCGCCGCAAACATTTAATGCCTGACCTGTTACATAGGAAGATGAATCTGATGCAAGAAACAGTGCCATGTCAGCAACCTCTTCAGGAGAACCTATTCTCCCCTGGGGTATGGTCTCGCACATCTTTTTTTCCTGCTGTTCAACAGTTGTATTAAAAAATTGTGCCTCAAGCCCAAACCGCCATTTTTCAAGATCAGTCATTATCTGTCCCGGGCAGATGGCATTAACTCTTATATTCATCCCTGCAACCTCTTTTGCCATAACCTTGGTTAACATGATTACCCCGGCCTTGGATACAGAATAAGCCCCGTTAAAAAGACCTGGAACCTTGCCTGCACGGGATGCAATGTTGATAATATTACCGCCGTTTTCCTGCATCATTGGAATGATTGCTTTGGACATGCGGAAAACACCATGGAGATTAACATCTACTGTTTTTATCCAGTCATTTTCACCATAGGTGTGAATACCATTGGGTACTCCAAATGTTGCACCGGCATTGTTGCAAAGGATATCAATACTGCTGAATTTTTCTGACACTGTTGACATCATTTTTTCTATAATACCAGTGTCAGTCACATCAAGATTAACCGCCTGGGTGGCAACATCAAAAGTTTTTTGCAAATCAAGTGCAATCTCTTGCATTTGATCCATGGTTCCTGTTTTTACATCAGATTCAAGGCTTTTTTTACTTCCGTAATCTGCAATAATGATATTGCAGCCTGAAGATGCAAATTTTTTTGCAATGGCATAACCAATGCCGGTTTTTTTGCCGGAGCCGGTTATAAGTGCAGTTTTCCCTTTTAATTTCAAATCGGATCTCCTTTTAAAATTATTTATGTATACTGCTCATTTTTTAAACACTGTTCCAGTATTGATATATTCTTAAATTGTATTTTGTCAATTGTTATTTTAGCAAACACAGATCTCAAATATGTGTTGATGGAAGTTATCTTATATTGACAAAAAGCGATTTTATTCTTAAAGTATTAAAATGTTATCCTTTTGTCAGAGTGGACGCTTTTTCAAGATAAAAAAGGTTGTGACAATACAGAACACCAATGGAATCACACCAAATTATAATATTTTGTCATATTTTATACCATGAAAATTATATTTCTTTCTGATCAGGAGCAAAAATAGTGGATTTTACTTTGTGGGTTCAAATAATTGTATTTGTACTCCTGATAGGGTTGTCTGGATTTTTTTCCAGCTCAGAAACTGCCTTGTTTTCCCTTAAGCACATCCATCTGGAGCAGATGAGGCAAAATGGTCATCGCAGGATTGATCTGATTGAGAGCATGCTGGATAAACCACGCCGGCTCATCATGACAATTCTTATAGGAAATGAACTTGTCAATGTTGCAGCTTCGGTGTTGTCCGCCGTAGTAGTAATCCGGTTGCTCGGTGCTGAGAATAAATGGATAAACATCTCTATTATGGTTCCAATACTTTTACTTGTTGGTGAGATTATCCCTAAAACTCTGGCTGTAAGAAACAATATGGCATTTGCCGGTTTTGAAAGCGGTCCCATTGAAATGTTTGCCCGAATGATCAAACCAGTGCTCTGGATGGTCAGGTTTATAGCTGACAGATTCATAACCTTAATTGTAGGAAAACAGCGCTCCCGCGGTAACCTTGTTACTGAAGATATGGTACGTACCCTGGCATATGATGCAGTGGGGGAAGGAGCCATGGACAGTCAGGAGGCTCAGTTTATTGATGATATTCTCTCCTTTGACGATAAAACCCTGGAAGACATAATGACCCCGCGTTCCCACACCTTTTTTTTATCATCAAAAATGACTTTAGAGCAAATGATGTCTGAGATGCGCAGTATCCGCCATACCAAGGCTCCTGTGTATAAAGAAAACAGAGATTCCATTGTTGGTATCCTTCACACAAGAGGATTGCTGGGTGTCGATATTGCAAAGGTATCCAGGGAACCAGGAGGCATGGAAAAATTGTTGCTGAAACCCTATTTTGTGCCTGAATCCAGACTTGCATCAGAGTTGTTCCACACCTTTCGCAAACGCAAGCTCTCCATAGCGCTTACCGTGGATGAGTATGGAGGTGTTACAGGTCTTGTTACCATGGAAGATCTGCTGGAATGTATATTTGGGGATATCCACAGCCCTTCAGATATGACTCAAAAGGTTTATATTAAAAAACAGGTAAACAATCGATTACTGGTTGATGCAGCAATGCCCATAGAGGATTTTAACCGCGAAACCTGCTGTCAATTACCTGAAGATATAACTGAAACCATTGGAGGTTTGCTGCTGCATCATTTTGGCGAACTGCCTCCAAAAGGCACCATTATTAAAATTAATGAATTGAGTTTTACAGTGACAGAGATAGAGAACAATCGCATAAATACCGTACTGATGGAACATCCATGCAAAACAGATAGTTTTGATAATATTGGTGATGATGAGTCAGAAGATTCTAAAGGCTCTGATTCATGCAGTAAGGATAATTAACCATGTCTATTTTCTGGTCCATAATTATTATTGCAGCCTGTCTGCTTGTAGAGGGCTTTTTCTCCGGCTCTGAGATTGGGATGGTAAGTGCTGACAAGGTTAAATTGCGCCATGATGCATCCCAGGGTTCAAAGGGTGCTAAAATTGCTCTTAAAATGTTGGAAAACCCTGAATGGCTGCTTTCTACTACCCTGGTGGGAACTAATCTTGCAGTGGTTACAAATACCACTATTGTTACAGCTTTAATGATACAATTTTTTGGAGAGCATGGAAGCTGGCTTGCTGTAGTAATTGCAGCTCCCCTTATCTGGATATTTGGTGAGATTGTTCCCAAGAGCATCTTTCAGCAGCGTGCTGACACCATTACTCCCTATGTGGTATTTTTCCTGCGTTTTGCCTCTTATCTGTTTTTCCCCATATTAATAGTTTTTACTTCCCTGAGCCATTTATTTACAAGATTGATAGGTGTTAAAGGTCAGAGCCCTTTTACCTTAAGAGAAGAGATCGGTTCAATGCTGGAAATGCCTGCTGAAAATGTGGATATTAAGCCCCGGGAAAAAACCATGATCCGTCGTCTGTTCAGTTTCTCAGAAACCACTGCCTATGAAATAATGGTGCCTCTGGTTGATGTGATCGCTATTGAAATTAACTCAAAATGCGGAGAAGCTGTTAAAAAAGCTGTTGAGGAATCCCATACCCGTCTGCTGGTCTATGACGAACGTGTGGATCATGTGGTGGGAGTGTTAAATTCCCTTGATCTCCTTGGTGTAAAGCCTGGAAAAAAGATTAAGTCCTATATTCGGGAAGTAAGTTATATACCAAAATCCAAGAGTATTAAAGATCTGCTGCTGGAGCTGCGCAAGGATGGTGAGTCCGTAGCTGTTGTGGTGGACGAGTTTGGTGGAGCTGAAGGGCTTGTTACCATGGAAGATATCATGGAGGAGGTGGTTGAAGACATTGAAGATGAGTATGATACCAATGAACAGCCACAGCAATGGGTGCGCAAACTTTCCAACCGGGATTATGTGGTCAGTGCCCGCATTGAACTTGATAATTTTGAAGAAGAGCTGGGCATTAAACTACCGGAAAGCAAGTCTGCCACTATCGCAGGACTCATTCTGGAAAAAGCGCGGGAGATACCTCCTGTTGGTGCAGTCATTGAAATAAATGATGTTAAATATACCATAAAGGATGCCACGGCCCAGGCTATTTTGGAAATACGTGTCAAGTGGTGATGTGGTAAATCTTGTCAAACCTTTTATATCTATGCAATATACAGCATAACAAGCGAGAGAGAAATAAAAGAGAGTGCTGTAGACACAACAATGGTTGACGAAGCAAGGTCAGTATTGCTGTTCATCTGTGATGAGAGAACATATATGGAGGTTGCTGTTGGCAGCGAAAAAAAGATCAATCCTGTTTTAAAAGCAATCTCTGTAACGTCAAATAGATGCAGAAAGATAAACCCGGACAGGGGAAATAGAATCAGTTTAAATAGGGAACTTACAATGGATAGATGCAAGTAGTCTTTTAACTTTCCAAAGGTAAATGATCCGCCAATGGAGATCAGTGCCAACGGAAGAGAGGCAGTTGAAAGCAGTTGGAAAAAGTTTTCAAGGTATTGGGGAAAATTGAAGTTCAGACTTGAGAATAGAAGACCACTTACACAGGCAATAATCAGTGGGTTTTTAAGGATAGAGCCTGCCATGTGACCCACCCTTTTTTTTATTCCATGGGCTGATTTGGAAAACCCTGAAAAATATGACAGCAAAGAGATGGAAAGAATATTTATAACAGGGATGGAAAAAGAGATAATAATACCAAAAAAACGTATGCCATCCTCACCAAGAGCATTAATTATAACAGCAAAGCCGATGTATGTATTAAACCTGAAACAGCTTTGGGAAAAACTGCCGGCATCAAAATTTTTTACTTTAAAGAAAATGATATAAAGAGAGCTTAAGGCAAAGATGAAAAAGATTGTACATAAAGAGGCATAAACAATGTTCAGATTAAATCCTGCCCCCTGGCTGCTTGTACCTATTTTCCAGAAAAGCATGACAGGGAAAAAGATAAAGTAGATTAGTTTGTCTGAAATATCCAGAAAATCATCATTGATAAATTTTGTTTTTTTTAAAATTTTTCCTGTTATTATCAGGGCAAAAACCGGGAAAATGCTGCTTAATATCATTATCTCTCTTCTCTTTTTAAAAAAAGTTCTCTTATGATTAGACATATGAGTCCTTGTATTTGTCAAGGAAAATAGAGGTAAAAGATAAAAAAGTAAATGGAAACAGATCAAGGCAGGCAATAATTTTTACATATGAGGTATATTAAAGATGATGGTCAGACAAATTATTGATTCAATAGTCTGACCATCTTATATTTAGAATTCTATGCCAAGTTGAACAGTAAGGTTATCTGATTTATCATTGTTTTCAAAGTCAGCATGCAAATATTCAACTGCAAGGGTTGTGTAGGGAAACAATCCATAGGAGGCAGCTGCACCATATCTTCTTTCGGGCAGGAAATTAGACCCAAGGTCATTACCACCTTCATAACGAACTGCTAGTTCTAAATCTTCAATGGGCAGAAATGCAAATTCAATGTTCCACGCCACAGGTTCAAAAGCATTACCATTATCAAAACTCAACTCACCTGGCTTAAAATCGTCCAGAGCACTGACATACTCGAGCTCCAGAAAAAATCGTTCCTTGAAATTAAAGCTTAAAAAAGCTCCGACTCCAGGGACATCATCTTTAACAGTGCCGGCTCCGGTAATCTCACCTTCTAAGCCATTGCTTTCTCCAATATTGGTTATATAAGAGACACCAAATGCTATACCAAATGCTTCAGAGATGTCAGGAGTTACAACCAGACTCGCTGCAAAATCATCAATATGGTCGCTGTCACCTGTTTCATCTACGTCACCGTTAAAAGCGCTCAGACTGACATCAATCCAGTCTGTAGCATAGCCAAACTTCAGTGCAGCTTCATTTGTCTCGCCAATTTCCAATGTTAAAGGATCACTGATGAAGTGACTTTCATAATATCCAAACGGCACATACATTTTTCCAGCATTCAAATAAAGAGGCACAACATCTTTGCCATCGAGGATAATAAAACCTTCATCTACATCAACTCCATTGCTTCCATCTTCCCACTTTAAAAGGATATGACCGCCAACATGTTTTGCAATATCTGCATCAATGCCTAGTTCCACAGTCGCAAGGGCAATATCAGTAGAGTCTTCATCAGAAGTACCAGGGGCATCAAAATCATAATTTGAATAATTAGTTTCTACTTCAATGAGCCCACTTAAGGTTAGCTTTTCTGCCCATGTTCCCAGCCGAAGATTTTTTTCAGGCTGCTCTTCAAGTTGACGAACTCTGTCAGAAAGCTCTTTTACTTCAGCCGAGTTTTTCTTATTTTTTTCTCCCTGCATTGCCGGATTTTCATATGCTGCTTTTAACAGCTTTTCCAGCACTTCTATCCTTTTTTCAAGTTCTGCATTGGTCGCAGCCATAACAGGTTGTATACCTGCTGTAACTAAAAACATAATAGTTATGAGACCTGATAAAATTTTTTTCATTTTTTTTCTCCTTCTGAGTATTGTAGGTAATTAAAAATATTTTCATTTTTTGAAGTAATTAAAATTCAAAAATATTAAGTTAGGTATATCAAACATTATGATATGTCAAGTAAAAAATAAGGGTAGACATTCTTTTTATCATGCAAGATTATACTTGCTATTTGAATTGACTCTCCTTTTATAATAAATAGCCTTGGTGATTTTTTCCCAATGGGGAATAAATAAAATTGTGTTATATGGTTTGCCATGTTGCCCGGATAAATCTTTACTGATATAATAAATATCAGTAATATTTTTTTAATTAAAAGAACAATTAAACAATAGGAAAACCAATGGACTTTACAAAAGAAGAATTCATTGAATTATTAACAAAAATAGCCCCGAATCATTATGTTCAAGCCTTATTGATCATTATTGTATCCATCTGCCTTGCAAAACTTGTTGATGTGCTGATTTCTAAGATTTTGCAAAAATGGATAGAAAAGACTTCAATGGAACTGGATGATAAACTTATCAAGATAGTCCATAAACCTATTTTTTTAACCATAATTGTCTTTGGCATGGGTCTGGCAATCGAAAGACTTGCACTGAAACCAAACATAGCTTTTATAACTTTGTGTATTTTGAAAACAGTGGTTATTCTGCTTTGGTCAATCGCAATTGTGCGTATCATAAAAATTTTATTAAGTGCACTCAGCAATAATGAGAGTCGGTTTAAATTCATACAGCAAAGCACCTTGTCCCTGTTTAATAATCTTTTAGTGCTTGTGTCTGCTGCCATTTCCATTTATATTGTTTTTCTTGTCTGGCATATTGACCTTACTGCCTGGGTAGCTTCCGCCGGGATACTTGGTCTTGCCATCTCTTTTGCAGCAAAAGATACCCTTGCCAATTTATTCTCAGGTGTTTTTATCCTTGCTGATGCACCCTACAAGCTTGGGGATTTTATCATACTTGATTCAGGAGAGCGGGGAAAAGTCACTAATATTGGCATAAGAAGCACACGGCTTCTTACCCGATCTGATGAGGAGATCACAGTACCAAATTCAATAATGGGAAATGCCAGAATTATCAATGAAGCAGGAGGGCGACACGAAAAGTTCAGAGTTGCTGTCAAGATCGGTGTCGCCTATGGCTCTGACATTGATAAAGTACATGATGTTTTACTCGATATTGCAGTACAACAGCCGGAAGTATGTACATATCCTGAACCGCGTGTACGGTTTCGCGCCTTTGGCGATTCAAGCCTGGATCATGAATTACTGTGCTGGGTAGAGGAACCTGTACTCCGGGGCAGGGTATTACACATGCTCAATACAAAAGTCTATAAACGCTTTATTGAAGAGGGGATAGTAATACCATTTCCCCAGCGAGATGTGCATATCAAGTCCAAAACAGGAGCAGATACCCAAGGTTAAATTAGAACAATGGGAAACTATGCATTTTTTCTGCATTTTATTTTAAACAGGGCTAATTGTAAAAATAACTATTTTCTTTCAAATCTTTCATAGAATAGATATATTTTACAAATAATATATATCAAGAAATAAGGTTAAATATGGTCAACAATTGTTGTATCAATACATGGCTTCAATTATATCCTTGAATGCTTCATTGACAAACTTGCGTTTG
>CAZMEX010000022.1:0-45709 GCA_964565415.1 uncultured Desulfobacterales bacterium
TATTAATCATTAAATCGTCTGTTATCCCCTTGTTATTTTTTTAAAATTGCTGTATTAAATTAGTGATTAAAAAATGAATTATATTCAAAATATGAAGAGGGCAACATGGGAATACAGGAGCGTAAAAAAAGAGAGAAGGGGATGAGGCGGTATCAGATACTTGAAGCAGCGAAAAAGGTTTTCTCTTCAAAAGGATACAATGCTGCAACCATGGAAGAGATTGCCGATGTGGCTGAGCTGAGCCCTGGAACTTTATACATATATTTTAAAAATAAGGAAGAATTACATACTTTTCTCTCCATTGACATATTACAACACATTGCTGTTGAAGCTGAATTTGTTGTACAAAAGAGTGTCTCTTCTGAGATTAAACTTGACAATCTGCGTGATGTTTTTATTGAAGTCTATGAAAATGATCCAATGATTTTGATAAGCCTTTTTCATTTGCAGGCAGGTGAGACTTTAAAGAATTTATCTGAAGAGGTTTTAAATAAGTTGAAACAGACATCGGGGAGAGCTCTTGCTGCTATAACATCTATTATTAAAGGTGGTATTGAAGAGGGGATTTTCATTGATGAACACCCGGTGGCTTTAGCTGATGTTATCTGGTCAACCTTTTCAGGTGTTGTGCTGTGGGTTGACAGTAAGCGTCTGCTCAATGACCAGAAAGATTTTGTAAAATCAACTTTAAGAACTGCCTTTAGCATTGCTAAAAAGGGGTTAAAGAAAAATTAATTTTATTTGCATAGTCGATGTATTGTTTGAGCATGCCATACACCTCTTCCTGAAAAAGTGGGTATTTTTTTCTCAGTAAGATAGGAAGCTATTGTTGCAAAGGTTGCTCTCTCTTTACGCATGGTCCTGATAATATCAAGGACTTCATCTTTTGTATATCTTGTGCCTGAGGCATAGCTGGTTGTGATTATGGGTTCTCCTGCTATTGTGGGTGGAATATTACTCCCAGTTAAAAAATCGTCAAGGTTTTTCAATAGGGTTGTGAATGCTTCATTTTTTTCTATTTCTGATTGAGCGAGCATTTTCTGGGTCTCTACTGCTTTTTCGATATTAGCAGCAATTGTTGATATGTTTTCGCTGATTAATGGCGCGAACTCGGTTAGATTTTTTGCTAGTTCATCACTCTGTGGCAGGTTATTAAAATTTGCACTGCGTCTGTCTTTTAATTTCCTGCGTTCAGAATTTGGACCGTAATAGCTGTCCATGGATTTTCTTGTTTTAGAACCTCTATGTTTAGAAGTCCTCAGGCTTTTTAGAAAATCACTCATGATAAATCTCCTTCTTTTAAAATAATAAAATTACCAAAAACTGAAAATTCAGCCAGTACTTAATCTGCGAAATAATTGGAATATCTTTATTAAATAATAAATCAAAAGAAATGAGAAGTCAAGTGCGAAAAATAAATTAGACGAAAAATAAAATTATCTTTGAACGAGTTGTGTGATCTCTTTTTTTATACAAAAATAAATTTCTTCGTCACTGCCATAAATATCAATAACATCTTTATGGTTGATAAGGTTTTCAATGACAAAAGCTGTAACGTACAAACTTGCTATGTTGGGATTTGCAACAAGTCCCCTTAGTGGCGCAATTTGATAATCAATATCAAAATCTTCTGATGTGTATAAAGCTGTAAGGCACTTTACCAGTTGCTCCTGAATTGAGTTTTTGCTGACAGTTTCAATAAGACCCTGCTCAATCAGTTTCATGGCAATTTTATTACTAAAAGTATCAGTGTTATCTCTTATGGAGTTGATAATCTGGATCCTCTCCCTCTCTTTTGATGACTCGATTTTTGAGAGAAGTTTTGTCTCTCTGTCTCCAACCCGAAATGTTTTACCCATAAATTTATCCTTAAATAAGCAGCAATAAAGTAACTAAATATAATACATCACAAATGCAGTGATTTGCAAGAAAAATATTACAAATCTTCAATAATAATTTGAGGAGAGTTTTTCTTGAATTTATTTATTTTTATTTTGAATACGATTTTTTTGTAAAAAAGCGGCAAGTTTTTCAAGTCTGGAACATTAAAATGTATTGCTTCTATACCACTGTTTTCTGTATTATCATTAATATTATGATCAGAACTTGCAAGGATCATTTTTCTATGGTTTATTCCAATAATTATGGAGGAGACAACTTTAACATTTTCACAAAGAAATAGAGGCTCTCTGTTATCAGTCCCAAAGGGTCTGAGAATATCTATCTCCTTTGCAAGTTTATAAGTTATCTCATCAAGTTTGATAACAAGGTCAATTGTGATGGATTTTTGAAAATCAGAAAAGGAGAAGTTTGACTCTACATATTTTTCCATACTTTGTGCAAATTTTTCAATATTTTCTTTTTTGATTGTAACGCCTGCTGCCATGGAATGACCGCCAAATTTTTCAAGTAGAGAGGAGTGTTTAGAGAGAGAGTCATATATGTTGATTGAAGTTATACTTCGGCATGAACCTACAAATGGATCATTAACTGAGCTTATCAAGATTACAGGTTTTGAATACTTTCTTACAAGTCTTGAAGCTGCAATGCCAAGTACACTTGCATTCCAGGTTTTGTCCCACATTATCAGGATTTTTTTGTCTAAAAGTTTCTTGTTTTTCTCTATTTTATTATTAATATCAATGATGATTTCTTGTTCGATTTTCTGCCTTTTTTGATTAAGATCGTCCAGGATTGCACTGGTTTTAACAGAAGATACTCTCTGTTTTGATGTTAAATGGTCAACACAAATTCTTGCATGGGAGAGCCTGCCTGCTGCATTTATTCTTGGGACAAGTCTGAATCCAATATCATCTGAATCCATACTGTCAATGGGTATCCTGCTGATATCCATAAGAGTCTTAAGTCCAACTCTTTTCCCTTTTTGGAGTACTTTAAGTCCATAAATGCATAAAATTCTGTTCTCATCCTTTAGAGGAACCATATCTCCTATTGTTCCCAGGGCTACAAGATCACAATAATCAAGAAGGTTTGGCTCTTTAATTTGTACCCAAAAATTTTTTCCCCGCATGTATTGTCTAAGTGCCATAAGGAGGTAAAATGCCACTCCAACACCAGCAAGATGATTTAGACCAGATGTGCAATCTTCTCTTTTAGGGTTAATTATAGCTGCACAAAGAGGCAGAGGATGTGGGGCTTCATGGTGATCTGTGATAATTACATCTATATCTTCTTTGTTTGCACAATCAACAGCTTCATGGCTGCCTGACCCGCAATCCACCGTAATAATAAGATCAATATTTTGTTTTACAGCCATGTCAATATGCTGTTTGTGCATTCCATAACCTTCTTTTATCCTGTGGGGGACATACCAGGAAACATCAGCATCAATATGATTCAGAAAATCAACCAACAGGGAAGTCGATGTTACGCCGTCAGCGTCAAAGTCACCAAATATCAGTATTTTTTCTCTGTTTTTTATGGCAGTCCACAAACGTCTGACAGCTTTGTTCATATCTTTTAATGAATAAGGGTCCTTAAGGTTTGACAGGGTAGGATTTATAAAAAGCTCTGCCTGATCAACTGTTTTAATCCCTCTGTTTGCAAGGAGAGTCGCAGTGATTTTGTTTAAATTGAATTTTGATTTAAGTTTGTCAACTATTGCATCTATTTTATCATCAGCATTGCTGTTTAAATATTTTATCTCAGGTTTCATAGCTCCATGATTGTAAAAAAAAGTATTTAGTTTTCAAGCCGTACCTTTTGGGAATAAAAAGCAGCTCCTGTCCTGGAATCAGTTAGTTTCGCCTCAATAAGAGCGTTGATACCACCTTTGTACATCATCCAGTCACCTCTTTTATAAATGATAACAGCATGGTGTAAACTTTTATCAAATTTAATTTTAACTTCAAGTTTTCCAAGGGTTGAAACTAAAAAGACTTTTTTCCTCTGGCATATATTTTCCATATGATTTGAGTCGGGGTTGATTGTTATAACCGGGAGAGTTTGTTGATCTTCAGGTAGAATTTGAGAGTGAATAAAGTCTCTATTTATTAAGCTTAAAAGGCACATGGGAAAAACAGGATCTGGTTCAGGTTCTTTAGTTAAGGTGTTAACAAGTGAAAATCGACCTGACTTGTGATTTGTGCCCTTATAAAAGGCAGGCTCATGCTTCCCTGCAAAAGCAAATCCTTTTTTTTTAAATGTATTAAAAGAAGTATCAATACGTGATTCGGGAAAGCTTAGCCTGAAGCACTCTTCTCGATTGGGAAAAGAAAAACCACAATTGAGTTTCTTGTTTAACTCCCGGGCAATAAAAAGATCAGAACGACATTGTGCAGGAGGAGTGAAAACTTTTTTAGCATATTGAAGGTAGTCATGCATACAGGAACCCACTATGTCATCTTCCTCAAACATAAGTGTGCAGGGAAGAATCAAGTCAGCCAGGGCAGCAGTGTCATTCATAAAGGCATCTACAACGCAGGTAAAATCAATATTCTTTAAAGTTCTGGCCAGATGCCTGCTGTCCGGAGCCTGGTTCACAATATTACTACAGTTTATCCAGGCAGTTTCAATTTTTGGAGTTGACTTATCAATCTCATCAGCCAGAACAGGCAGCAAAAAAGAACGATTTGCATCATGCTTTACCCAGTTAAAATCAAGATTTCTTATTGAAGATATGCCAAAATATACTCCGGCACCTGTATGACCGACATTCCCGCTCAGCCATGCCAGAGCATTAATATGTCTTACCGACTCCTTGCCAGTAAGATATCTTTGAAGACCCCAGCCAACAATTGTACTTACACTGTTTTTAGAGTTTTTTGAATATATCTTGCTGAGAAATTGAATATTATCCAATGAAACACCGCATTGTTTTGAAAGAGAAGAGAGGGAAAATTTATTAACAAGTTCAGAGTATTTATCTCTCCCTATACAGTTGTTAATACGGGACATGTCAAGGTTATCATTTTTAATTAACAATTTTACAATTGCCAGTGCAAGAAACCTGTCTGTTCCAGGATTAATAACTATCAGTTTGTCGGCATATTTGTAATAATCACCACCCCCCGGCCATATGGAGGTGACATGAACATCTCTCCTGCGTGCCTTTTTGATAATCTGGCTGAGATGTATGGAAGAAGAAGAGAAATCTTTTCCAAAATTTACAATGTGTGAAGAGTTTTCAATATCACTGATATTGTTATGATCAAGGGTTCCAAAATCATCTATACATGCCTCAATTCCAGTTATATCACATAAAGAACCATGGGTTTTTGTACATCCCAAGGAGGTGAAAAAATTATCTGTTACAATTTTTGTAACACCCCTTGCTCCATGATCCTGGATATGGAGCATTTTTTTTGGATCATCTTTTAAGCATCTAGAAATTTTTTCACTGCATATATCCAAAGCTTTTTCCCAGGAAATTTTCTCAAATTTGTTTTTATATTTCATCAGAGGGGTTGTGATTCGATCAGGGCTTTTGAGTCTGTTTATATGCTTTTTAACCTTTGCGCATGTAAATCCTTTGGTGATTGGGTGTTCAGGATTTCCTGAGACTTTAATATTTCCAGTATTTTCATCTAGCAGGTTTTTTTTAATTATGATTGAGCAGGAATCCGGGCAATCTTTTGTGCATGCAGTAAACATATCAAATAAAGCCTTTATTTTGTTAGTTATCTTTATTCCGTAGATTAACCTTATCATATACTGCAGTCAAATTTAAGATATAATGACAATCATTTGCACTATAACATCAACACAATTATAAGGCTTTTTTGATTTGAGAAGATATGCTCTGTTCTATTGGGAGGGATTTTTTAAGAATTATAGATTAAAGGTTTTGCAATATTGTGCTATAAGTGTTTATTTAACCATGGTTTTTTCAGTGGATTTTTAAATGAAGATGGAAACTATACAGAAAAAATATCGAGTTGACAGAAAAATGATAGGTTTTGTTAAGTTTATTTTTGAAGCCTATGAGGGGGTTGCAGTTGTTTCAACAATTGATGCACAAAAGAATCTAATAATGCTTTCTGTTGCACCTGATTTGATTGAGATTTCTGATCTTATTGTAAAGGATCTTAAAAAGGATTTTTTGTTTGATGCAGTTTAAAGGATCGGCCTATATTTATACAATTGGTTGTCAGATGAATGTTTATGACTCAGCTAAACTTTTAGCTGTTTTGATGTCCATGGGGTATAAAGAGACTGAATCACTTGATGAGGCTGATATTGTGGTGTGTAACACCTGCACCATAAGAGAGAAAGCCCAGGAAAAAGCATATAGTTTTTTGGGCAGGCTTACCAAGCTTAAAAAAAAGAAACCACACCTTATTTCTGTGATAGCAGGATGTGTTGCACAACAAGATGGCAAAAAAGCCATAAAGCGACTGCCTCAAATTGATATTGTTCTGGGTACCCAATCTTTTTCACGATTTGCAGGGTTGCTTGAAAAAGTAAAGCAGGGGAAATCAAATATTGTAGATATCCAACCCAATGATTCAATCTTTGAAGTTATGCCTGCTTTATCAGATAACAATGGGGATGATATCTCAAAGTTTGTAACAATAATGCAGGGGTGTGAAAATTTTTGCACATATTGTGTTGTCCCCTATGTGCGCGGAAAGGAGAAAAGCAGAAATCCTGAAGCAATTGTCAAGGAGATTGAACTATTTGGCGAATCTGGTATAAAAGAGGTTACTCTTTTAGGTCAGAATGTAAATTCCTACGGTATTAAAGAGAATGATATCTCTTTTGCTAAACTTTTAAAAAAAGTCAATTCAATTAATGCCATTGAGCGGATACGCTTTGCAACATCCCATCCAAAAGATCTTTCCGACGAATTAATATATGCCATCCGTGATCTTAAAAAAGTTTGCTGCCATTTACATCTGCCTGTACAGTCCGGATCTGACAGGATATTAAAAAAAATGAACAGAGGATATACATCAAAGGATTTTCTTGCAAGGATTGCAAAACTGAAAAAAGAGTGCCCTCAAATTGCAATTTCAACTGACTTGATTACAGGTTTCCCATCGGAGACAAGGGAAGATTTTCAAGCCACATTGGATTTGATGAAAGAGGTTGAATTTGATTCTGTTTTTGCCTTTTCGTATTCAGATCGACCCATTGCACCTTCAATCAAGTTTGATGGTAAAGTTGATGAAAAAGAGAAACTTTCAAGATTGAATGAACTTTTTTCAGTGCAGGAAATATATACAGCTAATAATAATAAACAACTTATTGGGAAAACTCAATCTGTGCTGATTGAGGGGAAAAGTAAGAAAAAGATGAAAGCCAATCAAAGGTTGACAGATACAGATACGCTAACCCAGATGATGGGTAGAACTGAATCAAACAAGATTGTTCATTTTTTAGCAGAGAATGTTGTGCCGGGAATGATAGTTGATGTTAAAATTGAGAAAGCTTTTCCCCATTCATTGCTGGGCACTATCTTAGGAGGTCTTTAGCATGAACAGGCTTAACCACAGAAAAATTGGAAGGAATGATCCTTGTGTGTGTGGCAGTGGAAAAAAGTATAAAAAATGCTGCATGGATAAATCAATGCCATCTAACAATTTTAAGCAGAAGTATAAAAAAAAATACAATATTATCTTAAAAGAGCCCCATCAAATTGAAGGCATAAGAAAAAGTGGCACACTGCTTTTATCCATACTTGATAAGGTAGAAAAGATGATAAAACCCGGGATCACAACTGATATGATTAATGATCTTGTGCATGAGGAGCATTTAAAAGCTGGAGCAATCCCTGCTCCTTTAAATTATAGAGGGTTTCCTAAAAGTGTCTGTACCTCAGTAAATGATGTGGTATGCCATGGTATACCAGGAGATCATATTTTAGAGGATGGTGATATTATTAATGTTGATGTCACTCCTGTTTTGAATAACTATTATGCCGATGCAAGCAAAACTTTTTTTGTGGGAACACCCTCAAAAGATGGATTGAAGATTGTGAATATTGCAAAGGAGTCATTAAAGAGAGGGATTAATATAGTAATGCCCGGTGCAACCCTTGGAGATATCGGGTGGGCAATACAGAGTTATGCTGAATCTTCAGGTTGTTCAGTTGTTCGAGAATTTATTGGGCATGGCGTTGGCATTGAATTTCATGAACAGCCTCAAGTGCTCCATTACGGGATCAGAGGTGATGGGATAGAGTTAGTCCCGGGCATGGTGTTTACCATTGAACCCATGATTAATTTAGGAGAAAAAGCACTGCATGTTTTAGATGATAACTGGACAGCAGTTACCAATGATCACTCTTTATCAGCACAGTTTGAACAAACTATACTTGTAACTGAAACCGGCTATGAAAGCCTCACACCCTTTGAATTGTAAATAATGATATGAATAGACTAATAAATTTACTCATAACAATCTACTACATGTCTTTTTTCTGGACATCCTCTTTTTTCTTTTTTATTATTGCTCTTGTCATTAGAATTATAGTATCCCCCTTTGACAAAAAACTGATTTTATTGAATCTCTTCTCGTCATTCTGGGCAAGTTGCTATCTCTGGTGTATACCCACATGGAAGATTGAAAAACAGGGCATGGAGAAATTCAGCTTAAAAAAAAATTATATTATTATTTCAAACCATCAATCCCAGATAGATATTCTTCTTGCATTTAACCTGTTTATCCCATTTAGATGGGTTTCTAAAAAAGCAGTGTTTTATCTGCCTTTTCTTGGGTGGAATATGGTTTTAAATAAATATGTTGGCATTAAAAGGGGTGATAAAGAGAGTATCAAAAAGATGATGCAGCAATGTGAAGCAATTTTAGAGCAGGGTTGCTCACTGTTTTTTTTCCCCGAAGGAACAAGATCTAAAACAGGTGAACTAAAATCGTTTAAGCCTGGGGCTTTTATCCTTGCAAAAAAGATGCAAGTCAATATCCTCCCAGTAATTATGCAGGGAACACGGGAAGTACTTACAAAAAACAGTGCCACATTTGCCTGGAAAAAAAAGATGAGAGTAAAAGTACTTGATGAAATAAGCTATAAAGAGTTTGAGGATAAATCCCCCGGGGAAGCAGCAGATATGGTCCATGATTTCTATGTGCAAAATATGGAGAAAAATTGATTGCCTAAAGTTGGAAACAAGGGTATATGGTTTTTGCTGCAAGCTTATCTTTTATGGGGATTCTCCCCTGTATTCTGGAAAACCCTTGGACATGTTACTCCATTTGAAAGTATACTGCACAGAACAATCTGGTCATTTTTGTTTTTAATGATTGTAGTTTTGTTCCAGGCGAGATTTAATGAGATCAAAGCTATTTTCAGGCAAAAAAAGATTTTGTTCACTCTGTTTTTGACAATGAGTTTACTCAGCTCAAACTGGTTTGTATTTATATTTGCAGTTAATGATGGTCAAATTCTCCAGACAAGCCTTGGCTATTATATGAATCCTCTGTTTTTTGTTTTTCTCGGTATATTTTTTTTAAAAGAACGCTTGAGAAAGCTTCAGATAGTTGCACTTATTATTGCAAGCTGCGGTGTGATCTATTTTTCAATATCAGTTGGGACATTTCCATGGATTGCTCTTATGCTGGCAACAACTTTTGGTATATATGGGCTTGTGCATAAACAGATTTCCGTGGAGGCTTTGCCAGGCTTATGTGTTGAAACCATGTTGTTTACAGTCCCGGCTTTTTTGTATCTTCTTTATCTGAAATTAAATAATAGTGGATCATTTCTAAATATAAATTTAAAAACAGATTTCCTTTTGGCAGGAACGTGTGTGTTCACAGCCTTCCCTCTGCTTTTCTTTACCGCAGGTGCCAGAAGAACCACCTTTGCAACTGTTGGATTTATGCAGTATCTTGCGCCTTCCACCTCATTTCTTTTAGCAATTTTTGTCTATAATGAACCTTTTACCTTTGAGAAACTTTTTACCTTTGTGCTTATATGGATTGCTCTTATTTTTTATACAATTGATTTAATACAACACCATAGGCAGAACAACCACCATACTGATTAGGCTTTGCTGTCAAGATTGGGAAATTTTGCAATAAAAAGAAGAGTTATAAGGGGGAGGAACGATGTGTAAAATAATACACTTTCAAGCCCATACATATCTGCAAGCTTACCAATAAAAGGTGAGATGGCACCGCCTAATCCATAGGCAAATCCCATCATTAAACTTGAGACCATTGAGCGGCTTTTTGGCGCAAGCTTTTGAGCCATGGCAACTCCCAATGGCAGAGATGCTAACACTGAGAATCCAGCAAGAAATGCCCCTAAGTATATAAAATTTCCTGGAAGATAAAGGTATAGTAAAAGTGTTGGTAGCATAAATGCATGGGACATGAAAAAAATTCTTTTGAAACCGATTTTGTCTGAAAGATATCCGCCAATAAGCCCGCTCAAGGTTCCTGCAAGAATAAACACAGCAACTATCATACCCAGGGACATAAGGTCATGCCCATTGTCTGAAAGATAGACAGGCATGAATGTTATAAAGGTCTGCCCTGTAACTGCTCTTAGGAACATAACAATCCAGATGAGAAAAATTGGTTTTATGACAGGACCAAGGGTCTCTTTTATGGAGCCTAGAAACCCGGAACTTTGAAGTTTTTCACTGGTTGGTACTGGTATTGTTTTTATTAGAAATAGAGAAATTATAAATCCAAAGACCATTGTATAAGGCATTTTTGCAAGACCGAATCGGGTCACATACCAGGAGATAAATATGGGACCTATACCAAAGGCAAGAGTGCCTCCTGTATTAAACAGGGAAAGGCTGAAACCAGTCCTTGCTCCGCTGTAGAGAGGTATCATTCCGGTGGTGGGAGGGTGAAACATTGATGAGCCAATGGAACCTATTGAAAGAACAATAATTAGCAAAACAAAGTTAGATGCTATTCCTGAAAGCGGGATAAAGAAAACTACGGAAAAAAGTCCCCACAGCATAAAAGCCCTTGTCTCATATCGGTCAGCAAAATAGCCTACACAGGGCTGGACAACAAAAGATAAAAGGCGGACAATTCCGGTCATAAGACCAACCTGTGCCATTGAAAGTGAGAGTTTATCAACAAACGCAGGTATTAGCGGTGTAATAAAAGAGGAGTACAAATCACCTGTAAAATGCACAAGGGTCAGTGCAAAAATAATTTTTTTATTCATAAACTAAAATTTATTATGCATTGCTTTTCAGCAAAGATATCTGTCTTTCATAATCAGGTGCGTTAAATATGTATGAACCTGCCACAAATGAGGTTGCCCCTGCCTTTGAGACATTTTGAACTGTTTTATCATTTATACCACCGTCAACCTGAATAATAAGGTCAGGGTTTTTCTTTTTTTTCAAGGAGGCAACTCTTTCAATTTTTTCAATGCTTGATGCTATAAACTTCTGTCCACCAAAGCCAGGGTTCACGCTCATGATAAGGATAAAATCTACTTCATCCATAATCCACTCCACAGCTTCTATGGGTGTTGCAGGGTTGAGGGCAACACCTGCTTTAACATTATTTTGTTTGATTAGCTGTATTGTTCTGTGCAGATGGGGGCACGCTTCAGCATGGACAGAAATAAGATCTGCACCAGCCTTTATGAAATCAGGGATGATAAGGTCTGGAGTTTTAATCATTAAATGAACATCAAGGGGTAGGGAGGTTGCTTTTTTGGAAGCTTTAACAATGATTGGACCATAGGTGATATTCGGTACAAATTGACCATCCATTACATCTATATGTATCCAGTCAGCTCCTGCTTTCTCTACATCATTTATCTCTTTGCCAAGGGTTGTAAAATCAGCGGAAAGTATTGATGGTGCGATTATTGTCATTATTTTTCTCCTGAATTTTGCCCTGTTTTCCAGGGATTAGTGGTTTGGGTTTTGACAAGTATGTCATCTATATATTTTTTTTTATCAGACATGCCACAAAAAAACCATCCATAAAAGGAGCATGGGGAAAGCTTTTAAAAAACCCTTTATCAGTAAAAAAGAAGTTTTCAATTAAGGGCTTATGGCTTTGAAAGCATTGGTCTTTCAGGCTTTTATCAATTTTAAAATTAGGATTTTGTCCGAGAAAATCTTTTATTACATATTCATTTTCTTCAATTTCACATGAGCAGACACAATAGAGTATTTTTCCACCGGGTTTTACAAACCCAGCCACTGAGGAGAGAAACCTTTTTTGTCTGGCAGCAAGTCTTTTGATATCTTTATGGGTTTTGTTCCATTTAGCATCGGGATTTCTTCTTAAAACACCAAGCCCTGAGCATGGGGCATCAAGAAGCACTTTATCAAAGGTTTTATCAAAAGATTTGTCATCATTTTTAAGAATATTTATCTGTTTTGTCTCAACTATTTTCAAAGAGAGCCTTTTTATCTCTTTTTCAAGGTTGGCAAGCTTTTTACCGCTGGTATCTGTGGCAACAATTCTGCCTTGGTTTGACATTAACATTGCTGCATGGGCAGTTTTTCCACCATTTCCTGCACAGGCATCAAGTATGATTTCTCCTGGTTTTGGATTGAGCAGAATGGTTGTAATCTGTGCAGCCTGATCCTGAACCTGAAATAAGCCATCTTTAAAACTTTTAGTTTCATTTATGGGTTTTAAAGGGTTTGTAAATGATATTCCATCTTCTGCATACTTTGTATAAGAGCTGTTTTTCACATCCTCTTTAATAAGCTTAAAAAGGGATGCTCTATCACTCTTTAATGTGTTGGTTCTGATTGTAATTGGTGGGATTAAATTAATGGCATCACACAATTTTATGCAATCAGCAAAACCATATTGTTTTAACCATCTTTTAGAAAGCCACAAAGGCATTGATTTATTAATGGATATGTAAAGAGCAGGGTTTTCTTTTTTGTCCGGCGGTTTAACCTTTGAGAAGTTTCTGGATATTTTTCTTAAAACCGCATTGGTGAAATTCGCAGCTCCTCGTCCAGATTCAGCTTTAACAATATTAACCGCGGTATTGACAGCAGCTGACACTGGGATTTTATCCATGAACATCATTTGGAAAAGAGCAATTCTGATTGCCCAGATAACTGTTTTGTCAAGTTCTGTAATTTTTTTATTTGAAAATGGCGCAATTGTCCAGTCAAGTTTTGCTTTGAATCTTAAGGTGCCAAAAATAATTGAATTTGTAAGTGCCCTGTCTTTTTTGGAGAGTTTATCAAGATTTTTTGAAAATTTTGCAAGGCTCTCATCAAGTATGCTTTTATTTTTTTCTGAGTCGGTTAGAATAGTGAGAGCAATATGGCGGGAATCAGGAGCCATTTTGCGTGAATCTTGCTTTTTCTTCAAATTTATTGCCCCGTAAGAATTCTTCAGCTTTAAGGCGTTTGCCTGATTTACCCATGAGTTCAAGAATGTTGACTATACCATCTCCTGATGCAACACGGATTTCATTATATTGATGTTCAATTATTGTGCCGGGCATTGTATCATTCATAGCTGCTTTAATTGGTTCAGCTTTAAAAATTTTCAGCAACTTATTATTAAGAAAGGTAAAAGCTCCGGGCCAGGGTGTCATGGCTCGAATTTTGGCACATATTTTTTCATTTGATTCTCTCCAATTGATTTTACCATCATTTTTTTTAAGCATTGGTGCAAATGTTGCTAGCTCATGGTTTTGAGCTATTGGAGTTAAAGAATCCATCGCATCAAGTGTATTACAAATAAGATCACCACCCATGTCAGCAAGTCTGTCATGGAGTGTTTCAGCAGTTTCATCAAAGGCAATATCAGTTTTTAAAGAGAGCAGGATATCACCATCATCCAGTTTTTCTCCCATAACCATTGTAGTTATACCAGTAGTTTTATCCATATTTGAGATGGCAGCCTGGATTGGTGAAGAGCCTCTATACTTAGGTAAAAGGGAGGCATGTATATTGATTGGGTAAAGTTTTGGGATATCTAATGTCTCTTTAGATAATTTTTGACCAAATGCAACAACAACAAACAGGTCAGGATTTAATGATTTGAGTTTTTTTTTAACCGGTGAAAGATTTATATCTTCAGGCTGAATAACTTTTATACCATAATCCAGGGCAGCTTTTTTTACTGGGGTGGGTGTTGTTTTTCTGCCTCTGCCTTTGGGTCTGTCAGGCTGGGTTACAACAAGGCTCAGCTTATGTCCACAATCAAGCAGTGCTTTCAAAGCAGGAACTGCAAAGTCAGGAGTTCCCATGAAAACTATATTGAATTTATTTTTCACTCTTTTTATGTTTTTTTTTAATCCTTTTTATGTACATTTTTCTTTTAAGAAGGCTGAGTCTTTCAAAAAATAAAATTCCATCAAGATGGTCAATTTCATGCTGCATGATAACAGCCGTTATGCCTTCTGCATCAAATTCCATTGGCTCACCTGTAATATCCAAACCCTTTATGGATACTTTTTCATATCTTTTAACATTTGATGTGAGGTCAGGAACACTCAAGCATGCTTCGTTTTCTGAAACAATACTTCCTGTTTTTTTTGTTATCTCAGGATTGATAACTGCTTTGAACTCTTTTGTTTGTGTCTCTTCTTCCGAGTCTGAAGATGTTCCTGCCTGGGTATCATAGACAATAATTCTTTTATTTATTCCAATCTGGGGTGCTGCAAGCCCGACTCCAGGGGCTGCAAACATTGTTTCGCCCATATCATTAATTAAAGTTTTGATAGTATTATCAATGGTGCCTACAGGTTCTGATGGTTGCAGCAATGAATTTTCAGGGTATTGAAGGATTTTAAGAATTGACATTGCTCAATAATTCCTTTGCCTTTTCAATATCTCTTGCAATTTGAGTGGAGAGTTCTTGTATGTTGGAAAATTTTTTTTCATCCCTTAAGCGTTCTATAATATTTACACGAATTCTAGTGTCATAAATATCAGAAGAAAAACCATCTAAAATGTGGACTTCAATTGTAAATATGTGATCATCAAATGTAGGGCTGTATCCTATATTGGCAACTCCTTTGAAAATACCTTCTGTACACTCAACAGTTACAGCATAAACTCCAAACTTAGGGCATAATTCATCATGGAGCTTGATATTGGCAGTGGGAAAACCAAGCTGGCTGCCGCCTCTATTCCTGCCTTTTATTACTTTGCCGCGGATTTGGTAGAACCTGCCAAGGTACTTTGGCACATCTTTGACTCGACCCTCCATAACCAGGTTACGTATTTTTGTACTGCTTATTCTCTCTTTGCTGGTTTCAGAATCATTTATCCAGTCAGGTACAATTACAGAAAAGCTGCCTTTTTCACTCTCTTGTTGTAATAGAGAGATGTTACCTTTACGGTTTTTTCCAAAAAGATAGTCAGGGCCTACTATTATGGCTTTCATGCCAAGTCTGGATACAAGAAAATCATGTATAAAGGTTTTTGGAGGGGTTTTAGAAAACTCTTTTGTAAAAGGAAGGCAGAGAATATAATCAATATCTGCAAGTTTTATAAGTTCAATTTTCTGATCCCGCCGGGTAATTAAAGGGGGAGAAGATTTGCCCAAAGCTCTCAACGGGTGAGGGTCAAATGTGATAACAATTGATATTCCATTAATTTCATCAGCCTTTTGTATGACATGGTGAAAAAGAGACTGATGTCCTCTATGTACACCGTCAAAATTACCAATGGTTATTACACTGTTTTCTAAAGGTTTTTTTATTTCACTTATATTTTCTATGAGTTTCATTGTATTTTCTTAAAAGTTCCTTTAAAACTATATCCTTAGATAAAATAGTCTTTAAATCAATATGTGCAAATTTTTTTATAAGTTATTGCATCCATACTTGACAAAAGTTTCGAACATTAATATATACTTTGTTCACTGTTTTAATGCAATATTTTATTTTGAATTGACAATGTGCCGAAGTGGTGGAATTGGTAGACACGCTTGTTTCAGGGACAAGTGAGCATCTGCTTGTGGGAGTTCGAATCTCCCCTTCGGCACCATGTTTTTTGCGTTTTCAGTGTTTTTATTTATCAATCTCTGCTGCCGTATTTGATGGCTGCCTGGGCAGCAGCTAATTTTGCAATGGGTACTCTGTACGGCGAACAGCTGACATAGGTAAGTCCTTCTCTATAACAGAATTCAACAGATGCAGGGTCCCCTCCATGTTCTCCACAGATGCCAAGCTTGATGTCTGGTCTGGTTGTCCTGCCAAGTTTTACTGAAGCTTTTATAAGTTCACCAACAGCCTCAATGTCAAGGGTTTCAAAGGGGTCAGCATCGAGGATTGCATTTTCAATATACTCATTCATAAAAGAACCAATATCATCACGGCTGAATCCAAAGGTCATTTGTGTTAAATCATTGGTACCAAATGAGAAGAATTCAGCATATCTTGCCATTTTATCAGATATGACTGCTGCTCTGGGAATTTCAATCATTGTACCAAATTTGTAATCAATGGCAGGGATATTGAATTTTTCAATCACTTCATTATATACTTTTTCTGTAATCTCTTTTGTAAATGCAAGTTCTTTCTCATTACAGGTAACAGGAATCATGATTTCCGGAAGAGGATTTTTTTTCTGTTTTATTAGTTCTGCACTTGCTTCAAGAACAGCTCTTATCTGCATTTCAGTAATTTCAGGAAAGGTTATACCAAGTCGGACACCTCTATGACCAATCATTGGATTTGTCTCTTTTAAGGCTTGGCTGCGTTGAATGATCTCAGCTACACTTATGTTAAGTGCCTTAGCCATCTCTTTTTGTCTCTTTTCAGATTGTGGTACAAATTCATGGAGAGGTGGGTCAAGAAGGCGAAATGTTACAGGAAATTTTCCCATGATTTCCAAGGTTGATTGTATCTCTTTTTTAACAAAAGGGAATAGTTCTTTTAAAGAATCTTCTCTTTCAAGTTGGGATTTACTTAGAATCATTTTCCTGAGAAGAAAAAGAGGTTTGTCAGAATCAGTACCATAAAACATATGTTCAGTTCTGAAAAGACCAATCCCCTCGGCACCAAATTTCAGGGCAAGTTTTGCATCTTCCGGGGTTTCAGCATTGGTTCTGACACCCATTTGGCGGTATTTATCAGCAATCTCCATAAATTGTTGAAATCTTATATTTTCAGTTGGTTTAAGCATATTAAGCTTACCTTCGTAGGCAATACCTTTTGTTCCGTTTAATGTTATAAAGTCGCCTTCTTTATAGGTTTTTGTTCCATTGGTAAGCTCTTTTTTTTCATAGTTGATTTTCAATGCACCTGCACCAACTATGCAGCATTTTCCCCATCCCCTTGCCACAAGTGCTGCATGGCTTGTCATACCACCCCGTGCAGTAAGAAGCGCAGATGCTGCGCGCATGCCTTCAATATCTTCAGGGTTGGTTTCATCTCTGATCAAGACAACTTTTTTGGTTTTTGCCCATTTAACAGCATCCTCAGATGTGAAAACAATTTGTCCAAAGGCACCTCCAGGACCTGCTGGAAGACCTTCGGCAAGTTTTACAGCGTTTTGCTCTGCTTCAGGGTCCACCACAGGGTGGAGAATATCATCCAGTTGTTTCGGGTCAACTCTTTTGACCATGGTTTTTTCATCAATTAATTTTTCTTCAAACATATCCATTGCCATATTAAGAGCAGCAGTGGCAGTTCTTTTGCCTGAGCGACATTGCAGCATGAAAAGGATGCCATCCTGAATTGTAAACTCAATATCCTGCATATCCTTATAATGGTTTTCAAGCTTTGTCCGAATATCATATAGCTCTTTATAGATAGCTGGCATTTTCTCTTCAAGGGATTGCAGATGATCATTCTGATTATTTTTTGTATCGTTATTAAGTGGATTTGGTGTGCGGATTCCAGCTACTACATCTTCACCTTGGGCATTAATAAGCCATTCACCATAAAATTTGTTATCACCTGTTGCAGGGTCCCTTGAAAAAGCAACACCAGTTGCTGAATTGTTTCCCATGTTGCCAAATACCATGCTTTGCACATTTACAGCTGTTCCCCAACTGTCGGGGATATGTTCGATTCTTCTGTATGAAACTGCTCTTTTGCCGTTCCAGCTTTTAAAAACAGCTCCAATTGCACCCATGAGTTGCTCTTTTGGGTTGTCAGGGAATTCTTTATTAAAAGTTGTTTTGATTTTTCTCTTAAATTTTTCACACAACTCTTTCATTTCATCGGTTTTAATATCAGTATCGCTTTTATAACCTTTATCATTTTTAAGATCATTTAAAATCATCTCAAGGTTGAGTCTTATACCCATCCCATTTTCAGGTTTCATATCTTCAGCTTTTTCCATAACAACGTCAGAGTACATCATTATAAGCCTTCGGTATGCATCATAGACAAACCATTCATTAGCTGTTTTTTCCAGGAGTCCTGGAATTGTTTTGGAGCTGATACCTATATTCAGCACGGTTTCCATCATGCCTGGCATTGATTGCCTTGCACCTGATCTGCATGATATTAAAAGAGGGTTTTCTCCATTGCCAAATTTCATACCCATCTCTTTTTCCATATTTTCCATGGCAGAATCAATCTGGCTGTAAAGTTCATCAGGGAAAGCACCCTTGGTTTTTAAGTAGCTATTGCAGCACTCCGTTGATATTGTAAATCCTGGCGGGACAGGAAGCCCAAGCTTTGCCATTTCTGCAAGATTAGCACCTTTGCCACCCAACAGGTTTTTTTGAGATGCATTACCCTCTGTTACCTTTTTATTAAATTCATAGATGTATTTCATTGTTTCTCCATACCTAAATTTAGTGACATTGTTAATCTTGAAATTTAAAATTAATAAGAATCCAAGTCAAGGATAATTTTTATTCTTTGTGAATCAGCCGATGATATGGTATTGTAAATATTTTAAAATTTAATATAAATAAATATTGCAATAATTATCAAAATTTTTTTACTATGGTCACCATTGAAACTATTAAAAAAGGTTATGGAGCAAATCTCCTGTTTGATTCTGCCTCATTGCAAATAAACAGGGGCGAGAAAGTCGGGTTTGTTGGGAGAAACGGGCATGGGAAAACAACATTACTTAAAATGATTATTGGTGATGAAGAGCCTGATGAAGGAATTATAAAAGCACCAAAAAATTATAGGACAGGTTATCTTTCACAAAAATTGGAATTTTCTCAAAAAAGTGTACTGGATGAGTGTCGCCTTGGATTATTAAAGCATGAAAAAGAGCACTACTGGAAAGCTGAGAAAATTCTTGCAGGGCTTGGATTTTCCGAGCAGGATATGCACACCTCTCCAGATAGGTTTTCAGGAGGTTATCAAATAAGACTTAACCTTGCCAAGGTGCTTGTATCAGAATCTGATCTCCTTATTCTTGATGAGCCCACAAATTACCTTGATATTACATCCATAAGATGGCTTATAGATTTTCTCTGCTCCTGGGAAAGAGAGCTGTTACTTGTAACCCACGATAGAAGTTTTATGAATAAGGTTGTTACCCACGTTGCAGGGGTTCACCGTGCAAAGATAAGAAAAGTAAGGGGTGATACTGAAAAATACTATAATAAGCTTGTTTTAGATGAAGAAGTCTATGAGAAAACAAGGCTTAATGAAGAGAAAAGAGCAAAAGAGATTCAAACATTTATTACCAGGTTCAGAGCAAAGGCAAGGCTTGCAAATCTTGTTCAATCCAGAGTTAAGGCACTTGACAGGTCCAAGTCAAAAGAGAAACTTGAAAAGATAGAATCATTGGATTTCTCATTTAACAATTTTGAGTTTAAGGGAAAGCAAGTTTTAAATGCTGAAAATATTACTTTTGGGTATGATAAAAATAAAGAGCCTTTGATTGATAATTTTTCCATAATAGTCAATCCGGGAGACAGAGTCGCAATCATAGGTAAAAATGGAAAAGGGAAGACAACTCTTCTTAAGCTTTTATCAGAAAAATTAAAAATTGATTCAGGAAATATTAACTATAATCCAAATGTTAAGATGGGATATTTTGAACAGACAAACATTAATTCACTAAATAACAACTTTACTATTGAACAAGAGATTCAAAACGTATATCCTGATTTACAAAGGCAGCAAGTTAGAAATATCTGTGGTGCAATGATGTTTGATGGTGACAAAGCTTTAAAAAAAGTCTCTGTACTTTCTGGAGGTGAAAAGAGCAGAACAATGATAGGCAAGTTGCTTGTTACTCCCTTGAACCTTCTCATGCTTGATGAACCTGATAACCACCTTGATATGGAAACATCTGACTCGTTTTTAATAGCCCTTGATAATTTTGAAGGAGCAGTTGTTTTAATTACCCATAATGAAATGTTTTTAAATACACTTGCAAATAGACTTATTGTTTTTAATAACAATACAGTGTATACATTTGAAGGGGGGTATGCTGATTTTCTTTTGAAAGAAGGTTTTGAAGAGGAACAAAACAGAGTTGAGGTTTCTAAGAATGATGCTTATAAAGTCTCAAAAAGGGAGATGCGGCAGAAACGTTCACAATTAGTGGCAGAACGTTCCAAAGTTTTGAAACCAATTCATCTGAAAATTGAAAAAGCGGAAAAAAAGATAGGTGAGTTGGAAAATCATCTAAATAATTTCAATAATGAGATTATTAATGCTACAAAAGAGCAAAAAGGGAATAAAATAGGTGATTTGTCTGTTAGAATTGCAGAAACACAAAATAAAATTGATGTTTTATATGAAAACCTTGAAGAGTATTTTGATGAACTTGAGCTGGAAAAAATATCCTATGAAGAAAGATTGGATTTTCTTGAAAATAGCCAAGGTAACCAAAAAGTAAATGGATAAAAAGCAATTACAGGTTGGATATGGTATTTTATTGATCATTACAGGGGTTGGAGTTTTTTTTAAGATCCCCTATGTAATGCCTAGAATGGCTACAATAAATTATTTTGCCAATGCTGCTTTAGTAATTAAGTTTTCTTTATACATATTAGGAGGACTGTTAGTCCTTGCGGGTGTCATGAAAGTCTTTAAAACCTTGAATAGAACCGGAGATGTCTAGCTTATGGCAAAAAATGGGGGAAAGAAGAGTAAACGTCCTGCACGTAAACGGATTGTTAAAAAAGCCACTACCATAAAAGATCAAAGTGGGCAAGGCAAGATCAGAATAGGTGAAATCCTTTCAAAAGAGGGGCAAATTACAAGTATTCAGCTGGATGAGTCAAAAAAAATCATGCAGAAGACTAAGGAGCGCCTCAGTTCAATCTTGCTTAACAGAGGATACATTGATCCTGATACAATCACCAATGTTCTTTCAAGGGTATATAATTATGATGTTCTGAAATACTCGGACCTTAAACCTGATCCTGCTATTCTTAAAACTTTTACCTTTGAAATTGCAAAAAAATATATGGCTTTTCCTGTTAAAATTACAGGAAAAGGTGATGAGCAGGTTCTTGTTATCAGCATGTCTGAACCAACAGACACTGAGGCCGTGGAAAAGATAGAGTCCGATGCTGGCGGACACAATCTTAAAGTGTGTGTATCTACTGAGAATGATATTATTCAGGCCTATAGAGATTACTATAATATAAGTGATGAGGATTATAAAGAACTTATTCAATTTGAGGAAGATGAAGAGGAAGAAGAAGAAGTCAATATTGAGGATTTTGGCTCCCTGGTTTCTGAAGCAGAAGAGAGAATTGAAGTCAGCCAGGAAATTGATATGGAGGAGGAAGAACTTGGTGCTGGTGCAGAAACAGCTCCTATTATAAAGCTTGTTAATGGTATTTTATCCAAAGCAGTGAGTGATGGTGTAAGTGATGTTCATATTGAACCCTATGAAAAATCTTTTCAGGTAAGATATAGAATAGATGGCAGTCTTTATAAATCAATGAATCTTCCTACAGCCATTAAAAGTGCTGTTACATCCAGGCTGAAAATACTTGCTCAACTTGATATTGCAGAGAGAAGAATTCCCCAGGACGGCAGGATTAAAATGAAATTCGGGAAAAGAAAAACAGTAGATTTCAGGGTATCTACTCTCCCGACTCTCTATGGTGAAGGTGTTGTTCTTCGTATTCTTGACCAGAGCGCTTTAAATGTTGATTTGTCAAAGTTGGGATTTGAACACGATACATTTGCCAGCCTCAAAAGATGTATCAACAGACCCTATGGGCTTGTTCTTGTTACAGGTCCTACAGGTAGCGGAAAAACAACAACTCTCTATTCAGTGCTGAACAGGCTTAACAAGGAAGATACAAAAATTCTTACTGCAGAAGACCCTGTTGAGTTTAACTTTAAAGGTATTAATCAGGTACATGTTAAAGAAGATGTGGGCATGACTTTTGCTGCAGCATTAAGGTCTTTTCTAAGACAGGACCCTGATATTGTAATGGTTGGAGAGATCAGGGACCATGAAACTGCTGAAATTTGTCTAAAGGCTGCCATGACGGGTCATCTTGTTTTCAGTACACTGCATACAAATGATTCTCCTTCAACAATTGGAAGACTTATAGACATAGGAATCCCTTCATACATGCTGTCGGGAACTGTTACCATGGTTCTTTCCCAGCGTCTTGGCAGAAGGCTCTGCCAGCAGTGCAAGCAATTAGTAACAGGATTTGATCCCAAAGAGCTTGAACACCATGGGTTTAAAAGAAAAGAGATTCCTGATTTAAAATTATATGGTCCAAAAGGGTGTAAACATTGTAATGGAACAGGATATAAAGGACGAGTAGGTTTTTATGAACTAATGGAAGTTACAGATGAGGTCTCCAAGGCAATTAATGCAAACGTACCTGAGGACCAGTTAAGAAAAGTTGCTGTAAGGGAAGGAATGCGTACTTTGCGTGAAGCTGCTCTGGAAAAGGCACGGCAGGGTGTAACCTCATATGCAGAGGTTTTAAAGAGAACAGTTGTAACAAGGGAGGCACTGCCTGCTTACCTTATCAATCCTGATGTTGAAAATTATGAAGATAAGGATTTTATAATCAGGGAGGGTAACAAAGATATAGATTTTTTTAAATTAGATCAAGGTGCTTTAAATGTAATCAAAGATGGTAAAAAAATTGCAGAAATAGTTGAACCTGGAGTCTATTTTGGTGAGATGGCAGCTCTTATTGATGAACCCAGGACAGCATCGATTGTTTCAAACGGACGATCCAGAGTGACACGCTACCCTGGAGATAAACTTGCTGAGGTGATTCAGGATTACCCTGATGTTGCAAAACATCTGTTTGAAGTAACTGCAGGAAGACTCCATGATACAAATAAGAAACTTGCTGTAAATATTGAAGAAAACAGTAGGATAAAACAAAAATCATTGTTGAGGTCAAAACAACATCCACAACCACGTCAAGTTGTCGGTGTCCGCAAACCTGCAACACAACCAGTTCAGAAAAATCCAGCAACAAGACCTGCTCGACCGATCCCCCAGGGGCGATTAATAAAGCAAAAGCCCGGTGTAAGACCGAATCAACCGGCAAAGCAAGGAAATTTTCAAGCAAACACATCATCACGACCGGCAATAGCAAAACCAGCCCAACCTAAGCCAGTCTCACGACCAGCCCAATCCAGACCTGCTCCTCGACCCACACAGCTTAGACCAGTACAACCGCGATCAGGTCAGCCTAATCCTGCACCCAGACCTGTAACTAAACCTTTGCCAAATCCTGGTCCTGGTATTGCAAGGAAACCTGGTATTGCAAGGAAACCTGGCAAGCCAAATCCAAATGCAGCCCCTAGACCAGCTCAATCCAAATCCGGGCATCCAGCCCCTGTCAAACCAGTCCCGGCAACCCAGATGCGGCAAGTAAAGCATTTGTGATTATTTTTCTTTGTAATATCTCTGTTTTTCACTGTAGATACATCCGCAATATTGCTGTCGATACATCTCAAGTTTTTTAGATTCTTCTATGCCTTGTTTCCAGCCATCTCTAAAATCACGGTATAAAAATTTTATCCCCTCTTTTTTCTCCAGGGCTTTAGCTGTTGCACAAATAAGATCATGATTTTGAAATCTGCTGTACAATAAAGTACTGGTAAATGCATCAAAGTTGCCTTTTTTTGCAACCTTGCAGGCAGCATAAAGTCTCTCATGGTAGCAAAATCTGCATCTATCTGATTCTCTGAATACAATCTGTTGAATAAATTTTTCAAGTTCATATCCTTTTTGATATATAACTTTCAAGTCAATTTTTTCAGCATATTTTTTTAAAGTGTTTTCTCTTTTCAAGCATTCAGTAAAGGGATGAATATTGTGACGAAAAAAGAACCCCATGACATCTAATTTTTCTTGTTTAAGAACTTTAATTGGGAAAATTGAACATGGTGCACAACAGATGTGCAGTAAAACTTTCATATCCTTGACCCTAGTAATTTTGTGCCAATTCTAACCATTGTTGCCCCCTCTTCAATGGCAATTTTAAAATCCTGACTCATGCCCATGGAAAGATGTTCCATCTCAACGCAGGGTATGTTTTGTTTTTTAATATAGTCTTGAATGTTTTTAAGCTGTTTAAAATATTGTCGTGCATTTTCAGGGTCCTTGGAAAATGGAGGCATGCCCATAATACCCATTAATTTTATATTTTCAAGTGAGCTTATCCTCTTTGCAAGGAAACAGGCATCTTTTGAGTCAATACCTGATTTGGATTTTTCTAAACTGATATTCACCTGTATCAATATTTTCTGGATTTTATTGATTTTTTCAGCCTGTTTATTGATCTGACTTGCAAGCTTTAGTGTGTCAACACTATGGATAAGATCAAAATATTTTACTGCAAATTTTGCTTTGTTTGATTGAAGATGACCTATGAAATGCCATGATAAATCAGGATTATCAATGGAGTCAATTTTATCTACTGCTTCTTGAATATAATTTTCACCAAAGGTTGTAATACCAGCCTTAATTCCATTTTTAACAGTTTCAATACTCTGCTTTTTACTTACACCAATGATAGTAATATTTTTCAGCTCTCTTTTTACTTTTTTGGCAGCATTTGATATCTCACTAGTAATTATTTCAAGATTTTGTTTAATTTGATCCATTTTATTTTTTCCTGTTTTATTTCCAATTGTACATATACGGTTTTGTCAGAACTCAATAATATTTTGTGAAATAAGGCATTCAATAACCTCGCAAATTGGGAGACCCACAACATTTGAGTAGGAACCATGGATTTTCTCGACTAGAAAACCGCCCTTTCCCTGAATAGCATAACCTCCAGCTTTATCAAGATATTCCCCTGTGTCCACATACCATTTAATCTCTTGATCAGAGATTTTTTTGAAAAAAACATCTGTTTTTACAATATCAACAATTGTTTTATTTTTGCTAATGCAGCAGAGTGTGAAACTTGTATATACAGAGTGTGACCTGTTGCTCAGAGTTTTAAGCATTGTAGCTGCATGGGCTTTTGAATTTGGCTTTTCAAGTATTGATTTACCTGAATAGACAATGGTGTCAGCACCTAAGACCCACGCATCAATATTCTTTCTTGCAATATCCATTGCCTTAAGATGAGAAAGAGTCCTGACAAATTCCTCAGGGTCATCTTTTTTTATAATGGTTTCATCTATGCTGGAAGGTATAATATCAAATGTGATATCAGTCTGCTCAAGCAATTCTTTTCTTCTTGGAGATTGTGAAGCAAGTATTATTCTTTCCCTGGTTATTTTTTTCATATCTTTAGTTTTTATCAAAATTTTATAAATTTAACAATCTTGTGGAAAAATTTCCTTGCAAAAATGGGAAAAATATTATATCTATTCAATCTTACATTTGACTTGTATTTGCATCATACTTGGCTTGTAATTACTCTTTTGCCTGGGTGGCGGAACTGGTAGACGCAAGGGACTTAAAATCCCTCGGAGGTAATCTCTGTACGAGTTCAATTCTCGTCCCAGGTACCATATATTAAAAAGGATTTTAGAAAGCATTTTCTAAAGTCCTTTTTAAATCTTTAAAAAAATCTTATATATGAAGAATTTCCATGGATAAAATTGAAATAAAAGGCGGCAAAAAATTAGAGGGAGAAGTACTGATAAGTGGCGCAAAAAACGCAGCACTGCCATTTATTGCTTCTACTATCTTAGTTGATGGTATAGTTTCAATCACTAATGTCCCAAACCTCATGGATATTAAAAGCATTTTACTGCTTATTCAAAACCTTGGTGCCAAGTGCAAGTTAGATAATAATCATGTTGTGATTGATGGCTCAACCATAAACAATACCCAGGCAGACTACGATCTTGTAAGGAAAATGCGGGCATCTATTCTTGTCCTAGGACCTCTTGTGGCAAGGTTTGGTTATGCAAGAGTTTCTCTGCCCGGCGGATGTGCCATTGGAGCAAGACCTGTTGATATGCACCTTAAAGCGCTGGAAATTCTGGGTGCAGAGATAAATATCGAACACGGCTATATCGAAGCAAAGGCTGATAAATTAGTGGGCAATGATATCTATTTTGATATGCCCACAGTGACTGGTACTGAAAATATTATGATGGCAGCAACCCTTGCCAGGGGGACAACTGTCCTAAGAAATTCAGCCCGGGAGCCTGAAATTTTAGCTTTGGCTGATGCTCTGAATGCCATGGGGGCCGATATAAAAGGTGCAGGTACAGCAATTATTCAGATTAAAGGTGTGAAAGCATTAAAACCCGCTGAAATTTTTGTTATTCCTGACAGAATTGAAGCTGGAACCTATATGGTAGCAGCTGCTGCAACTTGCGGAGATGTGAAGATTAATGGGTGTAATCCCGAGCATATTGGTGGTATTATCAGCAAATTAAGAGAAACTGGTACAAAGGTAGATGTCCTTGCTACTTCAGTAAGAGTGAGAGGTATTAAAAAAGTTAAAAGTGTAGATATCAAGACATTGCCATATCCTGGTTTCCCTACAGATATGCAGGCGCAGTTTATGGCTTTGATGACTGTTGCTGACACAAGCTCCATGATTCATGAAACAATATTTGAAAATAGATTTACCCATGCCAATGAACTTTTGCGTATGGGTGCAGACATTTCAGTCTCCGACGGCAATTATGCAAGGGTGAGGGGAATTAAGCAACTCCAGGGTGCCCAGGTTATGGCTTCTGATTTGAGAGCAAGCGCTTCATTGATAATTGCAGGTTTGATAGCACAAGGGACAACTTTAATAAGTAGAGTTTACCATATGGACAGGGGTTATGACTCTATCGAAGAAAAATTTTCCAAAATCGGTGCAGATATCAGACGTATCAGGGAATGAAATTTTGAAATAAAAAGGATATGTGAAAAAAAAAGAGATAACACTCAACCCTCCTTTGGCCATTCCAGCAGTATTACTTGCTTTTGGAATAGCAGTTGGTAACTTTATCCCAATTTATTATAATTTCGCTTTTGCAGCAGCAATTTTTTCTTTTATATTGTTCCTTTACTGTAAAAAGAAAAACAATTTTAGAAAAACTTATTTTCTTTTTTTAGCCATATTTTCATTAGGCTTTATTTCAATCCTGCCACATTTACCCAAAGCTCTTGAAACGCAACAAATGGCACAATATTTTGATGAAAAAGAACTTCATATTTTTGGTAAAGTTGATTCAAGACTGGAAAAGAAAAATATCAGGACAAACTTTATCCTTAAGCTTTATAAAATAAAGAAGAGACAAGGACATAGAGCTGAGGATGTAAACGGACGAATAAGGCTGTATAGTTATTACAATACTCCTGACCTGGAATATGGTGATGTGATCAGTTTTAAAGGATCAATCAAAAAACCAAGGAACTTTGCAAACCCAGGTGGGTTTGATTATGTTCGATATCTAGCCTTTAACAATATTAAAGGTGTTGCTTATATAAGTGGTAAAAAAATTAAAGTTTTACATCAAAAAAGAGAAAAAAACCTTTTAACAGATTTAAAAAGAGAGATAAATAAATTAAGAGAAGAGTTTTCAAGGTTTGTAAGAAACACGATTAAGGACGATGAAGTGTCTTCCATTGTGTGTGCTCTTACAACAGGGATTAGAGATTATATTCCTGAAAAGCTGAGGGAAGATTTTTCAAAAACAGGAGCAAGCCATATCCTTGCTATTTCCGGGCTCCATCTTTCCATTGTAGCTATTATTTTTTTCTTTATCTTTAATATAGTTTTTTCCTGCATAACACCTCTTCTTTTAAGAGGTGTCGCAGGGAAGCTGGCAGCACTGGCAACATTGATCCCTTTGATGTCATATGCTCTTTTATCTGGTTTTTCTCCTTCAACAAAAAGAGCTTTTATAATGATAACGATTTATATGTTCTCTTTTGTGATTGAGAGAGAAAAAGATGTCTTAAATTCGCTTGCAGCAGCAGGAATAATAATACTTGTTATTAATCCATGTGCTCTGTTTGCCATCTCTTTTCAGCTGTCATTTTCCGCAGTTTTGTTTATTATCTTAGGAGTGTACATAATAAGAGATATCCCATTTTTTACAAAGAAGGACCTTGTTTCAAGGCTTAGTGTCTTTATTATTATCTCTTTTTTTGCGGGACTTGGGACCATGCCCTTAATTATGTATTATTTTAATATTATTTCTTTTGTACAACTTTTTACAAATATTGTAATAATCCCAGCTCTAGGCTTTGTTGTTGTACCTCTTTCCCTGGCAGCTTTTTTCACTTTTCCATTTTCTGACACAATTTCTATTATTTTTTTTAAACCTTTAATCCCGGTTTTATCTTTTTCAATCTCTTTTACTCAATATCTCTCCTTGCTGCCCTTTACCTGGGCAAGATGTGTGACTCCGTCAATATTTGAAATAACATGCTATTATGCGTTTATATCAGGAGCCTTCCTTATAATATTAAAGAGAGGCAGAAAAGGTGTTTATATTATTGTTTTTTCTGTTTTATTTTTTATCTGCAGTGTTGGTTTTACATTAAAACAAAGGTATTTCAGTGGAAAATTACAAATTACTATTTTAAATGTGGGACAGGGAAACAGCGCATTAATTGAGGGTCCGAAAGGTACAAAAATACTTGTTGATGGTGGAGGATTTTCATATAATTCTTCCTTTGATACTGGAAAACATATTGTGGCCCCTTTTTTATGGAATAGTAAGATTACATCACTTGATGCGGTGATTTTGACCCATCCTGAAGAAGATCATATGAATGGATTGGTATATATTATTGAAAATTTCAAAGTAAGGAAATTCATAAAAAATTTTGATACGAGAGAGAAAAAAAGTTACAAAGATATTATCAATATCTGTTTAAAAAAGAGAACACCAATTATTGAGTTTCCATTGGAAAAAAGCAAAGAGAGAGGGATAGGTGAGTTGCATTTTCTGTTTTTACACCCTGTTTTAAATGAGAAAAATATGGATAAATTTGAGAAAAACAATTACAATAATAATTCACTTGTGTTTAAGGTTAGATATAAAAAATTTAAAACTCTTTTTCCCGGCGATATTATGGAAAAAACTGAACATAAACTTGCACTTGGATTTCCCGATAAACTAAAGGCTGATGTTTTGATTGCACCCCATCATGGGAGTAGTACATCAAGCACATCTTTGTTCCTTGATAAAGTTGATCCTAAGAGTATAATAATATCATGTGGCTGGAATAACAGGTATAATTTTCCTGATGATAAAGTCATTGCAAGATATGATGCACGGCATATTAATTTTTATAGAACTGATTTACATGGTGCAGTTAAAGTTGTTTCAAATGGTAAATCTTTTAATATAGTAACTTATGGAGGAGATTAGGAGTGTATTATATTTATTTCCCATACGCTGTATTACTATCTCTAATATTACTTGGTGCCTTTGTTGAGAAAAAGAAATCAAAACTTTGGGCATTGATTATTTTTTTCGCCCCAATAACAGCACCATATTATATTTTCAGAACAAAAAAAGAAGAAGGCATCATATGGATAATGATATTTATTGCAAGTTTTTCTGCTGTTATTGCAGGGGAAGCTGCATTATATACTTTAAAAAAAGAGAAAACAAAATATTTGGATATGCCGCCTGTAATGCGGCAGACATTGAGGACAGCTGATGAACTGAAAAAAACAACGGCAAAATTTGATCATGCTATTATTGAGCTTGAAGAGATGAGCAGAATAGTATCAGGGCTTGAAAAGATTGAGGCAACAGCCAATTTTATTGAAACAGTCAGGCAGGCAGGCAATGTAAACAAAGCTATGGTATCAAAGCTTATAAACTCAATTGAAAACTACAGAAGCTATTATACTAAAAAAAAAATCACATGGATTTTTAAAATTGAAGAGTATTATGACAATGAGATAGTACGACAGCATCTTGATAGTTTAGGAGAATATCTTGATTCCTTTGAGGATGTTCTAATGTTTTCATATGAAAATTTTTACAAGATTTCTGAACTGGGAGATGCACAATCTCGAAGAAATTATGATGCATACTATCTGAAATATCGAAGAGCTGCAGAAAAGTTCAGCAAATACAATTCATACAGAAATGAGTACCAGAGTGCATTTGTAAAAGAGCATCCTAAAATTGAAACATATTTGCCAGGAGTTCGACAGACAGCTGTTTTTAATATTCATAAACAATCTTCGATCAGCTTTTTTTGATTTTTTTCCTTTTTTGAAAATTTTAAAAAAGGGATAATCACACTATTTTTATTCCCTCCTGAAAGATCATAGGTAATGCTTACCACCGGGACATTAGTATTCTTTTCAATTTTTTCTTTCATTGCTTCAGTGACCAGGGAAGGGCAGCAAAATGATGGACTGACCTGGACAAAAAGCGCAATATCAGGATGTTCTTTTAAAACATAATGAATTTTTAGTATATTATCCATGGATTCACCTGTATGTTCCGTGCGCATGCCATACTCAGCAAGAATAGATTCAGGATCATCAGAATATTCTATTTCATTCTCTTTTAATAGAGGGGCAAAATATTTATAGAACTTTTTTTCCATTTGAGTGGTTGCAAAAAGCAGGGTTTTATTTGAAACAAGGTCAATATATTTACCTTCTTTAAACCATTTTTTAAAATATGTAGAGGCGATCATTCTTATAAACCTGGAGTATGGGGTTGTCACAACTTCTCCGCCATTGCGCTCAATATAATTTATTAGATCCTGATTTATAATATTATTATCTCTCATGTATAAATCACCAAAAATTGATACTTTGGGCCGCTCCTCTTTTTTTATCTGAATATCAGTAAAGGGAGAGAGAGCTTTTTTCAGAGCAACATCTTTTGATGTTTTACTTCTGAATGCCTTGGAGATAATAGAAGTTGCATTTTTTATTGCTGCATCAGTTTCACCGGCATATAGTTCATAGGGTCGTATCTGGCATCCTATTTTGCGGAGCAAGCCCCCAAACATATATGCAAAGTATGCATTGGAACTATCCTTCATGGAGATATCCATAAATGAAACTTCTCCTGTATATACTTCAGAGTGCTCAAAACCGTTTTTTTCCTTTTGCAATATCAGTCGTATGTGATGGGAATATAATTTAACATTACAGGCAATTTCAGATTTCCCAACCCATAATATACAATTTGATGGATCAAGGTTATATTTGTTCACTGTATGAATAAAACTGCTGGCAACTGCATTAAGAGGGATGCATTGTCCGGTGTTTGTTCTAAGACATTTTTTTAGTGTCTCTTCAGTCTCTTCCATTAGATATGCATTGTGCCCCTCACTGTTCAGTATGCTCACCAGAAATTTTCCAGTAATATCATCCCAGTTTGGAAATAGTATATCTTTATTTTTAAGATCAGGCATGACACTGGGGTTAATTTTTGTAAAATCAATTGGTTGTTGGGAAAGTGAGTATTTTTTATGATTGCTGAAAGCCTCAATGGCAGCTTCGATTCTTGTTTCATAGCCCACACTTGAATCGTGTTCATCAAGCTCTAAAATCAGGTATGGTTTTTTATGGCTCTCCATAATTTGTTTGAAATAGTCTTTACAAAAAGCATCTGGTGAGCAATTAAATGAGGTTATATACACAGGATAAAGATTATCTGTGTTTGCCGCTATATATGTAGCTTTTAAGATTTGTGCAGCGTGATGCCAGTGGATTTCTTTAAGCAGCCCGTCTATATTTGAAAAATCAAAATTGTCATAATCAAGCATATCCTGATAAAATGCTTTAACATCAAGGTTGGCAAAGATATCAGGAATTTTATTATTTAAACTTTTTGACAAAATTGTATATGGTCTGCCCACAAGCACTACATTCAGGCTCGATGCATCTTTTTTGTGACCTAAATAGATGTTTGTAAGCTTTTTTTGATTGTCAATTTTTAATTCATAAGCTCTGTCCCATGCAGAGGATATGCTGAAAAAAGAAATTGTTTGACCAATTGTGTTTTTTAAGGATTTGTACAGTTCAAGTTTAGTATAAAAACTAGTGTATAAATACTTTACTAAAGGAGATAATATTCTATTTTTATCAATACTTGGAATATTTGATATAATTGATGGGGCAAACTGAGTATAATAACAATGTTGTCTTCTTTTGCCTTTTCCTTCCCTTGGCTCTTCAAAATAGAATGGTAAAAACAGATAGTCAGCCTTATCCATAAGCTGGGCAACATGCCCATGCAGCGATAGTATTGGTGTGCAAAATTCTGCGCTGGCAATGTTTTTTCCTGCTCTGACAGGGGCTTTTAAATCTTTGCTTATAATGGTTTTAATACCAAGATTATTAAAGAAATTTTCCCAGAAATCAATATCATCAACCATGTGAAGAGCTGCTGGGATTCCCAGGGTAAAGTGATGTTTTTCTGTTGAGAGTCTATCCTGGTTTTTGACTTTTTCCCTCTGTTTTAAGAGATTAAAATTTTGTGTTTTTGGAACATATGCTTTTGATTCATAATCCCTTCCACATAAAAAACCAAAGGCTTCGTCCTTGTTGTTTACATTGGCAATAGTGATTTTACAATGATTTGTACATAGCTTGCATACTTCGCGCCGTATGGGTATTTCAGTTTTATAAAGCTCAAAACCTTTAAATGAGTCAGACTGCATATTTTGTTCAGATAATAACATGCAAATGCCAAGTGCACCTGTTAAATGGCAGTATTTTGATACATGTATTGGTTTTTTAAGTCTTTGTTCAAAAGCTGCCACAAGGGCTTTGTTCTTTGCTGTGGCTCCCTGGAATAAAATAGTGTTTCCAATCTCACCTTCAGGAGCTACTTTTGAAAGGTAATTATCCCTGACAGAGTGAAGCGCTGAAGCAAGTACCTGATCAACAGAGTAGCCAAGGGTTAAAAAGTGATTCATATCCCTCTCCATAAATACAGTGCATCTGTCACTGGATAGAGGAGATTTAACCGACTCTGTTCTTTTTGAATAATCAAGTATGGGGCATGAAAGTTTATTGGCCTGCTCTTCAATAAAACTTCCAGTACCTGCTGCGCAAATAGCATTCATTGTTGATGAAGTAACATTTCCATCTTTTAAGGTGGTAAATTTTGCATCCTGACCACCAATCTCAATTATTGTGTCAACATCGGGATTTAGTTTAACTGCTGCCCTTGCGTGGGCAGTGATCTCATCAGGTGTAATATCAGCACCAATAATTTTACCAGCAAGCTTTCTGCCTGAGCCCGTGGTACCACATCCTGTAATGGTAATATCCATATCATATTTTTTAATTACATGATCCTGGGCTTTTAAGATGGAGAGTATTGCCTGCACAGGCTTAGAAGCTGTCCTTGTATAAAAGCCTGCCACAACTTCCTGGGTGTCTGTCATGATAATACTTTTAGTGCTTGTGGAGCCAACATCAATACCAAGGTAGCAATTTTTTGATTTAAACTTTAAAGGATCAATATAGATATCTGTTTCAACATCTTCATATAAGAAGTTATCAAAGGCATCAAACACAGGATAGTCTGACATTGACAAAGAGAGGGCAGGGTAGAAAAGTTTATTCTCTTTCTCTCCTGTTTTTAAAATGTCAGGAAATAATTCTAACTCTATTTTCCCATTATGAATATTATTGTCTTGAGAGAGTTCATCAATAAAACATAAGGCTGCACCAAGTGCTCCATAGATATGAGAATATTCATCAACAATAAGTTTATTTTGTAAAAGTTGTTCAAGATGTTTTTTTACTGAAAGGTTTTTTGAAACACCTCCACAGAAAATAACAGGGTAACGTATATCAGCACCAGTAAATAAAGTATTGAAAATATTTTTAGAAAGACCCTTGCAAAGGCCGTCACAAATCTGTGGTATTGAGTAACCCTCCTGCTGGGCATGGATCAAATCAGTCTTGGCAAATACAGCACACCTTGTGGCAATATCCGGCAGTTGTGAAAAATTTGATAATGCTTTTTTGCTAAGCTCCTGGGATGATTCAAGACCAAGTCTGATTGCCTGCTGGTCAAGGAAGCTGCCCGTACCAGCTGCACAAGAAGTGTTGTGCTTGGAGCCTGAATATTTTAAAGTTTCATCAAAATAGCTTAAATTAAATTTTTCTCCTCCAACATTTAAAATAGAGCCAAACCTGGTATGCAGGTGTTTACATGCCCTTATTACAGAAACAATCTGATCATATTGTGCACTGTTTTTAATATATGAAGCAGTGGAGGATGTAACAGAGATAAAATCAATGTTTTTTAAATCGATATTGTCTAAAGCTTTTTCAAGGCTTAAATCAATATTGCCGTTGTGAAAAAGATAAGCTGTGTCTATTATCTCTTTATTTAGATTGAGCTTGGCAATTGATATGGATACAGAGCCAATATCAACACCTAAAATATAAGTTTGGGTTTTCATTCAGGAAAGTTTCTTTGCTATTTCATTGTAAAAATCAGTTACACCTTTGCACCAGCCATCAATAAATTTTTTTGCATGTTGGTTAAAATTTTCCTTGGAAAATTGTATGAGGTGGTATGAATTGAATATTTCATTAAAATAATAATTGAACTTGCTGTCTTTAACAATATTGTAAGAGTCATCAAAACCTACAGCATAGACAAGATCTTCATAATGTGCTCTCTTTGCCCATTCAAGCCCTGTGGTTTTTCCCATTTCCAGATAGTTTTTTTCCGATTCTTTTTTCTCTTTTTTTAATCTGGAGATGGTTTCAGACATGTCAAAATCATGAATAATCCTTTTCTGGAAATCTTCTTTTTTCTGTATTGCGTCATCTAAAGCATCCTGAAACATTTTAGAAAGATTAAAGGATTCACGCCACTTATTCAGCTTTTCATGGAGCATATCTGGTATGCTCAAAGTAACTTTTTGTGCCATAGATACACCTGCCTGTAAGGTTAGTAATTATGTGTTAAAAATTTTATACGTATTAACATGGTAATACGTATAGAAAAAACATTGCCGTGTCAACAATAATTTGAAAGAAACATACAGATTAATGAAAAACTTGAATTTATCAGTAAAACTGAGTATAAAAAATCATGGCAAAAAATTATTTAAAAAAAATTGGATATTTAACTATTTATTACGTTAAAAGCATTGGTCGCACAACTATCTTCCTTGTTTCAGGAATTGTTCAAATATTTTCATCTCCTTTTCAGTTTGCGAAAATTGTTGAACATGTTCGATTTATTGGTGCTAAATCCATGCTTGTAATTACCCTTACAGGGCTTTTTACAGGTATGGTTCTGGGGTTACAGGGCTATTATACCCTTTCCAAGTTTGGATCAGAAAGTATGCTGGGCTCTGTTGTTGCCTTAAGTTTGATCCGTGAATTAGGTCCTGTGCTGGCAGCATTTATGATAACTGCAAGAGCTGGCTCAGCAATTGCTGCTGAAATTGGTGTGATGCGAATATCAGAGCAGATTGATGCCCTTGAAACAATGGATATAAATCCCATAAAGTTTTTGTTCAGCCCCAGAATTGTTGCTTGCTTTATCAGCTTTCCTTTACTCACTGCAATATTTGATGCAGTGGGAATTTTTGGCGGATATCTGTCCGGGGCATTAATGACCAATGCAAATAAAGGTATTTATGCCCAAAAGGTTATACAGAGCGTAGTTATGGAAGATGTTACCGAGGGTTTTATAAAAGCCCTTGTTTTTGGAATTATTGTCACAACCATATGTTGCTTTAATGGATTTTATACCCATATGAATCCTTCAGGTGAACATGGTGCTAAAGGTGTAAGTCTCTCAACCACCAACGCGGTTGTGACTTCCTGTGTACTTATTTTGGTTTTTGACTATATTATTACTTATTTTCTTATGTAGAGTTAAATTGTATGCAAAAGCCTTTAATACAATTTGTTGATGTAAAAAAAAGTTTTAACACAAACCATGTAATGAAGGGGGTAACCCTTTCAATATACAAAGGAGAGATAACTGCGGTTATTGGGAAAAGCGGATGTGGTAAATCAGTTCTTTTAAAGCATATAATAGGGCTTATCAGTCAGGATTCCGGAAAGATTTTGATATCGGGTAAAGATTTTTCACAATTAAATAAAAAAGAGAAAAAAGCTTTTAAAAACAGATTAAGTTATATGTTCCAGAGTAATGCACTATTTGACTCGTTAAATATCTTTGACAATATTGCCCTGCCCCTTGTGGAAAAATCTTTTTTTTCAAGGGATAAAATAATAGAGAAAGTAAGATTACGCATGAGCCAGCTTGAAATAGAGGGAATAGATAAAAGCTTTCCATCGGAGATCTCTGGAGGCATGCAGAAAAGAGTAGCACTTGCAAGGGCATTAGTCATTGATCCTGACATAGTACTTTTTGATGAGCCTACAACCGGACTTGACCCTGTGAGAAAAAACAGTGTCCATTCAATGATAAAAGAGTATCAGGAAAAATTTGGATTCACAGCTGTTGTGGTAAGCCACGAAATCCCGGAAGTTTTTGATATTGCCCAGAAAATTGCCATGCTTGACAGGGGTAAAATTGTATTTGAGGGTGATAAGAGTGCAATACTTAAATCAGACAATAAAGCTGTTAAATCTTTTATTACAGGAAAAGAGAGAGTATGATATAGTGTGAATACCACTTGAGAGGGTATAGTATAGATGAAAAATGAAAAATTAGAATTTTATGTGGGTATTTTTATGATTCTTGGCATTGTCTGCTCAGGATACCTTATTATTACTTTGGGCGAATTAAATTTGTTCAAAAATGATAAGTATTCAGTATATGCTTATTTTACATCTGTTTCAGGTTTGAGCAATGGTGCAGATGTTGAGATGGCAGGAGTTGCAATTGGCAAGGTTGCTTCAATCTCTTTAGACCCTGAGCAGTTTCTTGCAAAGGTGGAACTCTCCATACTAAAGAGTGTTGAATTAACCGAAGATGTTTTTGTTTCAGTGAAAACCACGGGTATAATTGGAGATAAATATATTGATATATCTCCGGGTGGCTCTGAAGTTATACTTGAAAACAATGATATCATATATAATACTGAGTCATCTGTTGACCTGGAATCATTGGTAAGAAAATATATTTTTAATACAAAGGATACTGATAATGAAAAGTAAGATAAAACAGCTGATTCTTATATTTTTGTTAATGGTTATTTCTTGCCCGGCTGTATGTTGTGCTGACAACTCTCCCATGGATCATGTGAAAAAAAATTTTGATAAAATAGTTTTGATGCTGCAAAGTGATTCCTTTATTAATAAGAGTGAAAAAGGGCAGCAAAAAGAGATGTATGAAAATTCGATTTCAAATTTTGATTTTAAGGTAATCTCCATGCTTGTTTTAGGCAGGAACTGGAAAAGATTCTCTTCAAGTCAGAAAGATGATTTTATAAAATATTTTTCAAGACTTTTAGCAAATATTTATCTAAGTAAAATCAGAGGTGATAAATTTGGTAAAATAAAAGTTGATTATTTAAAAACAATTTATTTAAAAACAAAATCAAAACGTGCTGATGTATATACAGTATTGCATTACAATGTTGAGACTCCAGTGGTCTATAGAATGATCAAGAAAAAATCTGCTCCGTGGAAGGTCTATGACATCTTAATCGAAGGTGTAAGCCTGGTAGCTAATTTCCGGGAAACATATAAAGAGAAGATTCTGGAACCTCCTGAAAAAATAATCAGTGAATTGAGAAGGAAACTGGAAGAATGATAAAATTCAAGATTTTAGCACCTTTTTTTTTAGTGATCAGTATTTGTTGTTTTGCATTTATAACTATTCCATCCAATGTAATTGCAGCAGGTGACGAAGAGTTTGCAGAGCTGATGGGTGAGTATGAAGAGAAGAATTTACAGACTGAAGTTGCAGATCCTCTATATTGGGTTAATTATGGTGTTTATAAATTTAATGATAAACTGTACAATTGGTTTATAGAACCTGCTGCAAAAGGGTATAAGATCGTAGTTCCAGGTGGCATTCGCTCCTGTGTGGGTAATTTTTTTAAAAACCTTCTGTTCCCTGTACGATTTGTTAACTGTTTTTTGCAGGGAGAGTTTAAAGATGCTGGAACCGAAGCTGGGATTTTCTTTCTCAATACTACTGTTGGCATGCTGGGTCTTGCTCAAATTGCTCAGGAGACCTTTGATCTGCATGTCTGCGATGAAGACTTTGGACAAACTTTGGGAAAATATAATGTGGGAGAGGGTATCTATATTGTACTGCCGTTGATGGGACCATCAACATTAAGGGATGCAATAGGAATGGCAGGTGATTCCTTTTTATACCTTCCCAATTACCTTAACTCACCTGGAGCAGTAATTGGGTCACGTACTCTATATTCAATAAATTCCACATCGTATAGAATTGGTGATTATGATGCCTTGAGAAAAGGTGCAATTGATCCCTATGCTGCTTTGAAAAATGGTTATATCCAGCAGCGAATAGAGAAAATTAAACAATAAGAGTATCCCTATGAAAAAAGCAGTGATTGTTTTATTACTATTATTACCATGTATTTCCTCCTGTGGAGAAGATAAAATTGATCCTGGTATTACTGAACAAGTTGTTTTAAATTCACAAGATTTTAAAACTGTTTTGCATCTGAAAAAAGAGAAAATCATTCAAACCTATGAAGCTGTTGGAACAGTGCGCCCTTTAACAGAGAGTAAAGTTGAGGCACAGATAAATGCGCAAATCTTAAAAGTTATGGTAACTCCCGGCAAAAAGGTTGAAAAAGGTGATGTGTTAATTCAACTGGATGCCAGAAATGAGCAGACCCAGGTAAAAAAAGCTAGAGAAGGGTTTGCCTTTGCAAAAAATAATCTCAAACAGGCAGTTAAATCTGAAGATGGTGCAAAGGCAGATATGAATCAGGCAAAGCTTAAGTTTGACAGGACAACAAAGCTGTTTAAATCCGGAGTGGTTTCTTCTCAAAAACTTGAGATTGATAGAGCCAGATATTTAAAGGCAAAAGCTATGCTGGAGCATGCCAATGAAACAATCCATGCTGCTAAAACCAGAATCAGACAATCTGAACAGATTATTAAAGAGACTCAAATCATTCTAGGATACTCTGTTATCAAAGCTCCGGCAGCAGGAGTGATTATAGACCGCCTTGCTGACCCGGGTGATCTTGCAGTTCCTGGCAAGACGCTTCTGGTACTGCAGACCAGTGGGTCTCTCCGGCTGGAAGCAAGTGTAAGGGAGGGGATGATTTCTAAAATTCACCAGGGAGAGACCTATGATGTCAACATAGAAACCATAAATAAAATTATTCCATCTGTTATAGAAGAGATTGTACCCTATGCTGATCCCAGTACCCGAACATTTTTAGTCAAGGCAACACTCCCCATGGTCCCGGGTTTATATCCGGGTATGTTTGGGCGCTTGCTGATTCCTGTAAAGGAGCAGCAGGTTGTTTTGATTCCCAGACAAGCAATTAAGAATATAGGTCAGCTGGAAATAGTGTATATCAAGGATAAACAAGGGCACTGGAAATCAGTTTATATTAAAACCGGCAGGCAGTTTAAAAATAAAATAGAAGTGTTGTCAGGGTTGACAGGCAGTGAAACCCTTGGATACTAAGTAGAATATCAGGCAGGATATTATTGAATATGAAGAGTCAGGATACTTCGATCATCTCAGGTATTGTTAAATCATTCTTATCCTCCAATTTTTCCATCATGCTGGTAATCTTGTCAATATGCCTTGGAATAGTGGCAATCATAGTTACACCCAAAGAAGAAGAACCACAGATCGTTGTGCCCATGGCAGACATATTTGTAAATGCTCCCGGGGCAACCCCCCACGAGATTGAAACTTTGGTGGCAACTCCCCTGGAACAAATTTTGTGGGAGATTGATGGAGTCGAATATGTATATTCCGTATCAATGAGGGAAAAAGCTGTAATTACGGTCCGTTTTTTTGTGGGACAAGAGAGGGAAAATTCCCTGCTCAAGCTTCATAATAAAATCCAGATGAATATTGACAGGGTACCCCCCCTGGTATCGGGATGGGTGGTTAAACCAGTAGAGATTGACGATGTCTCCATTGTGAATTTAACACTCTACTCTGATAGTTATGATGATCATGACTTAAGACGTATTGGAGAAGAAGTAAGCACAAGACTTTCCCGCCTTGAGAATATTTCAAAATCTTCCATCCATGGAGGTAGACAAAGGGAAGTACGGGTAGAGCTCGATCCTGAAAAAATGAAAGGGTTTAAAGTTACAGTACTGGATATTACCAATGCTTTAAAAGGAGCAGATGTATCCCTAAATGCAGGCACCATAAACAAAAACAATCAAGAGATAACATTGACAAGTTCATCTTTTTTAATGTCTGTTGATGAGGTGAAAGAGCTTGTTGTGGGCGGTGGTCATTTAAGACCTGTATTTTTGGACGATGTGGCAAAGGTAATTGATGGTCCAAAAGAGCAGACATCCTATACCAGAATTGGTTTTTCCAACCATTTATTGAAAAGTATTGGCAGGGAGAAACTCCAGGGAACCCATTTCCCGGCTGTCACCATTGCATTGTCCAAGAAAAAAGGGACCAATGCTGTTAAGGTTTCCGAGGCGATTCTGGAAGAGTTGGAAAAAATGAAGGAATCTGTAATCCCAGGTTCTGTATATGTTCATGTAACACGAAATTACGGTGCAACTGCTAAAGAGAAGGTCAATGGACTTTTAGAATCCCTGGGTTTTGCAATTATTTCAGTGGTGATACTTTTGGCAATAGCTCTTGGCTGGCGCGAAGCTTGTGTTGTTGCCCTGGCTGTTCCCATCTCCTTTTCCCTGGCTCTTTTTATGAATTATATTTTTGGATACACCATAAACAGGGTCACTCTTTTTGCCCTGATTCTCTCTTTAGGACTTGTGGTGGATGATCCCATTACCAATGTGGACAATATTCAGCGCCACATAAAACAAGGTATATTAGAACCTTTTAATGCTACGCTTTTTGCTGTAAATGAGGTGTTGCCCCCGGTTATTATGTCCACCATTGCCATAATTGTAAGTTTTGCACCTCTGTTTTTTATTACAGGTATGATGGGACCTTATATGGCACCCATGGCAATAAATGTTCCTTTGACTGTCACATTTTCAACTTTATGTGCATTAACAATTGTCCCCTGGATTTCACTCAAACTTTTAAAAAATATAAAACCCAAAAAAGATAAAAAAAATACAACATCCAAAGGCAATCTTGCAAAAATATATGAATCTGTTTTAATGCCATTTCTTGAAAGGGCAAGATTGCGTAAGACCCTTTTTATAACCATTGGTTTCTTGCTTTTAGGGTCATGCTCCCTTGTGTGGTTTAAGCTGGTACCATTAAAACTATTGCCGTTTGACAATAAAAATGAGTTTCAAGTTGTCATTGATATGCCCGAAGGAACAACTTTAGAACATACTAACCGTGTTGTCTCTCTGTTTGAGGATTATTTACAAAAAGTTAATGAAGTTACAGATATAACCTCCTATACAGGAATATCGTCCCCCATGGATTTTAATGGCATGGTAAGACACTATTTTATGCGTAAAGGCAGCCATCTTGCTGACATCAGAATCAATCTTGTAAATAAGAAATTTAGAAAGCAGCAAAGCCATGCCATTTTGCTGCGCCTTCGCAAGGATCTTGAAAAAATTGCCATTGAAAACAATGCCGATGTACAACTTGTTGAGGTGCCTCCGGGACCACCTGTCTTATCAACAATCGTGGTTGAGATATGTGGTGACACAGGAAAAACCTATGAAGAACTGCTTGATGGAGCAGAGCATATCAAAACAATTTTGAAAAACGAGCCCTTTGTCACTGACATAAAAATTATGAACGAAAAGGATAAAATTCGTATGGATTTTGAGGTGGACAGAGAAAAAGCAGCACTCCATGGAATTGAAACAGCACAGATTCTCTCTTCCCTTAATGCTGCCATTAAAGGTGTTACTCCTGCCACTGTTCATATTGGTAGCCAGAGAAACCCCCTGTGGGTCAAGGTGATTATGCCTCGAGAAAAACGTTCAGACCTTCTTGCCCTGGGTCAAATTCCCATCAGATCTGCCACAGGTCACATGATCTCCCTTGCTGAACTTGTAAGAATAGAAGAGAAGCCTTTTCGCAAACAGATTTATCATAAAAATTTAGAACCTGTAGTATATGTATTGGGTGAATTGGCTGGAAGAGCTCCTGCTGAAGCTGTCTTGCACATGAAAAAAGTTTTAAAGGATGATCCACTGCCCAAAGGTATCACTGCCAACTTTGCAGGGGAGGGGGAGTGGAAAATTACACTCAGGGTGTTCAGAGATATGGGGCTTGCCTTTGCAGCAGCTTTAATGGGAATATACCTGATACTTGTGATCAATACAAAGTCTTACTTAATGCCTGTCCTTATAATGATGGCAATACCTTTAACTGTGCTGGGGATTATGCCGGGATTCTTTATCTTAAATCTTTTTACTCAAAATATCAGTGGATTTAGTAACCCGGTTTTTTTTACAGCCACAAGTATGATTGGTATGATTGCTTTGGGAGGAATTGTGATCAGAAATTCATTGGTTCTCATAGAGTTTATTCAAGAAGCTGTAAGTCAAGGCGAGAAATTAAAAGATGCAATACTTAAAAGCGGAATAGTCAGAATGCGTCCAATAATATTAACTGCATTAACCACAGCAATCGGAGCGTTCCCTATTATTTTTGATCCGGTCTTTTCAGGATTGGCATGGGCATTGATTTTTGGACTTTTTGCATCCACTTTGTTCACTCTTCTTGTGATCCCTGTTACATATTATGCAATATACGGCAGGCAAATCTCTTAAAAAAATCAGTAGAGATCATCCCTGAGGTTTGGTAAAAAATATTTCATTCTGTGGCTGCGTATGCTATCAAGGGCAGAGCCTGACAATTTTGAAATTAACAACCCCTCTTTATTATCAGTTTTTTTTGAAACAACTTTGCCGTCAGGTCCTATTATCATAGAAACTGCAGGGAATGATAACCCATTACAATTTTTTCCTGCCTGGTTGCAGGCAGCAATATAAACTGAATTATCAAACGCCCTTGCTGTTAAATGTCTCATCCAGGATTGATATTTTTCTTCACTTGTTCCCCTGGGTGATGCATGGGGAATCATTATTAAATCAGCTCCTTTTAAGGCCATTAAAGTAGCAAGCTGGGGAAAATGAGCATCATAACAAAGCTGGATTGCAAAAGATAAGTTATTTTTTTTATCATGGCATGTTTTAATTTTATTACCGCTGGATAAAAATTTTTTTTCCGGTGGTGCTGTATGGATTTTTTTATAAATAAAGAGTTTTTTGTCAGGCATGACAGCAAACTGCGAGGCATAGATTTTATTGTCAGCATCCAGATGTGCAAGTCCTGCAACAATTGTAATGGATTCCTTTGAAGAGATGTCTTGGAGGGTATCTATCAGTTCAGTGGATATTGGTCTTGCAATGTCAATAAGCTTTTTTCCTGAAGCATATCCGGTAAGATTCATTTCAGGGAAAAGAATCAGTGATGCACCTTTTTCACTAGCTTCAGTTGAAAGTTTAATACATTTGGAAAGATTTTCTTTATACAGACCGCATATGGAGTTTTGAGAAGCAAGTGCAATTGTGGTATCTTTCATACTTTGAATTCAGCACTTATTTTAAAAAGATCTGTTGCAGGAAGATTTAGAATTTCTTTAATTCCGGTTTTTATTGATATCTCTTTTAGATTATTTTCAATTGTGGCGCGGGATTTCGCAATAAATGTAAACCATACATTATATTCATGCTCCCGGACATAGTTGTGGGTAACACCTGAATATGAATTCACAACTCTTGCAAATGATTCAATCTCATTTTCAGGAACTTTTGCAGCACAAAGAGTGCTTTTATATCCAATTTTATCCGGGCTGAAATTGCCCCCAATGCGCCTTATAATATTATTTTCTTTCATTTTTTGTATTTTTTGAATTACTGTATCACACGGCAGGTTAAGATCATCTGCTATTTTTGAAAAAGGCTCGGCATTGGTTGGGAAATTCGATTGTATCTTGTTCAGTATCTGTTTGTCAGTGTCATCTAATAAGTACATATATAAATACTCTTAAATTTGATATGAATTTAATACATAAAAAAAGCTCTGTAAACTTGAATATTATTAGATTACAGAGCTTAAAAATTTTTTAATTCCAAAGAATGGTGTTGATTATACACATCCGGTAGGTTTTGGAAGACCTGCCATTTTACAAGCACCCTTACCAGGTCCAGATGGAAACAATTCATAGATATGTTTAAGTTTGAATTTGGTAAGTTTGGAAAGAACACGCACCATGGGAGCAATTCCATTTTTTTCATAATAGTCCTGAAGAACTTTGATTACTTTTGAATGCTCGTCGTTAAGTTCGTCAATACCTTCCTGACCTCTTACATATTCTATCCACTCTTCATTAAAAGAACTATAATCAAGCAAGAATCCATCTTCATCAATTTCGAATGATTTTCCATTCATCTCTACTGTTGCCATTTAAAAATACCTCCTGTTAAAAATAAGTTTTCTATCATTGCTAAGACTATCTGTCTTATTTATTTCCTTCTAAATAATTTTTTACCATAAACTAAGCTTCCAGTATTGTCAATATAAAGTTTACTGGTTTTAATTAAAAAAGATGATTTGGGTATGAAAAGATCAATTGTTGTGCTTTTGAAGAGAAACGCTTAATCATCGCCACAGTTTCAGGAGTAGAGTACAAAAAGAGCCATACCAAAGATTGATGACTTTTTGAGCTGACTCCAATAAGATTTTAAATAATTTATCATTGGTATCTGATGTCATTCTATCTCCCTTTAGTCTACTTATCTGTTGGTATACCCTGAGACTTGGCTTTGTCTTGAACCTCAATCAGTTTTAGTTTTTCCCTTTGGGCTCTTTTTTTTGCTGCAACTGCTTTTTGTCTGATTTCCAGAGCATCTTTTATCTCTTTTTCCATGGATTTATTCCCGGATTTTTTTGAGGCTGTAAGTTCTTTTATTTTTTCTCTAGCCTCTTTTGCTATTCTGACAGCATATTTTTCTGCAAGATCTGCCCGCTTTTCTGCCAGCTGAAATTGGTCATAAATAAGTGCCACCTCTTTGATCTTACCATCTTCAGGATCAGCATCCAATTCAATCTTTTGTGCTGAGACAGAGAGAGCACAGACCTTTAAAGAAGGCAGAACAGATTCAATGTCATCATTGGAAAAAAGAGCAAATTTGTTCTGGTACCATTTGATTGCAAGGAAGACCAGATCTGCTTTTTTAGAATAGTTGATTATTGTCTGTATTTCCGGATTCAGCACTATAATAAGATCAGCCTCAATACGGAATTCTTCCAGCATCTCCCTGATTTGATTTTGATTCTGGTGATTATCCCGATCAAAATGGGTTACCAAAAGCCTGATACCGGCAGATTCCCATCCTTTACTCTGCCTTGTCAGGTGCGCCAGTAAAAGCATGAGCCGGCTTGTATCATCATTCTGCCACCATACATCAATTTTTTTTGAAT
>CAZMEX010000023.1:0-43895 GCA_964565415.1 uncultured Desulfobacterales bacterium
CAATATTGATATATAAAAAATTAGGTCAGTTGTGTCAAGAAATTCATGTTAAATAATTTGTTGTCCAGTGGGTTTTTTCTTGGGCCCTCTCCATTCCCAGGTTTTTTTTAAAAAAAATTTAGATGATATTATTCTGTGTGGCAATTACCGCAGCATGTATTCTATCATTTACACTAAATTTATTAAAGATATTTATCATATGACTCTTAACAGTATGGGAGCTGATAAACAAAATCCCGGATATTTCATTATTGGTATATCCTTTTGCAGCAAGCTTAAGTATTTCAATCTCCCTGTTTGTTAGATTGAAATTATTTTTTTCTGATAGTTCAGGCGCGTCACCCTGTTTTTTATTTTTTTGATTGACCTTGAGAGAAGCTTTTAACATAAGGATTTGCTCATGCTGCTTCTGGATTTGATTTTTTAATGCAGATGTATTGATTTGTAAAGAAACTGATTCTGCAATATTACCACTCTTGTCAAAAACCGGGTAGACTGCACTTTCGCTGACAGGCGAGGCAATGTTGAGTCATCAGTATCTGATGATGAGTTCATATACAGTGGTATGATACATCGAAACTTATAATAGTTTTTTATAAACATTGGAGACTCCTGCCTTCTGTTTATACTGGTTCATTATTCACACGAATATAAAAATTACAAGAAAAAAATTAAAAACCCCCTGAATGGGTGATGGCAAACAATTTTTTTACTGATAAACAGGGATTGTAGCAATGGTTAAACACGCTGTTATTTTATTGATGAATAAAAAGAGTTAAATAAAAAAGAGAAGGGAGATATTATGGATAGATATGAAAGACTTGCAAAACACCTTGACAAGCTTCCTGCAGGCTTCCCAGCCACTGCTTCAGGAGTTGAACTCAGGATATTAAAACGTCTGTTTACTCCTGAAGAAGCAGATGCGGCTGTGGTACTCACCATGTTCCCTGAGCCTGCTGAGGTAATTGCAAAGAGACTTGGCAGGAAGGAATCAGACGTTGAAACCCTTTTTTCCAGTATGTCCAGAAAAGGACTCATCGGTCGTTCAGGTAAAGAGCAGAATAAATACATGGCAGCCAATTTTATTAATGGTATATGGGAATACCATGTTAACAGCCTTTATGAAGAATTGGTTCGCGATGTCAATGAATATATTCCGCAAATATGGGAGAAAAGATGGGCAAAACAAAAAACCCAGCAACACAGGGTAGTTCCTGTGGAAAAAAGCGTCTCAGTGGAACTCAATATTATGCCCTATGAAAAGGCTGAGAATATTATAAAAAATCAATCGCTAATTGTGGTTGCACCTTGTATTTGCAGGAAAGAACAGAGAATAATTGGTAAGGGATGTGATAAGCCCTTGGAAGCATGCCTTATGCTGGGAGCCAATGCCCATTTCTATGAACAAAACAACCTTGGGCGTTCTATTTCACAACAGGAAGCCCTAGATATTTTAAACAGGGGGATTGATGCAGGTCTTGTGCTGCAACCTTCAAATTCTCAAAAACCCTTTGTTATCTGCATGTGCTGTGGATGCTGCTGTATGGTGCTGAAAAATTTAAATCATATGAAGGAGCCAGCCAGGGTTGCATGTACTAATTATTATGTCACTGTGGATAAAGATGATTGCACTGGTTGCCATGGTTGTGAAAATATATGCCAGATGGGTGCCATAACAGTGGAAAATGAATCAGCAGTTGTCAACCTTGCAAGATGTATTGGTTGTGGTCTTTGTGTCACAAGGTGTGAATTCAATGCAATAACTCTTGTAGAGAGAGAAGAAGTTGAAAAAGTAACCATCCCTGAAAACAGTATTGAACAGTATATGAACATGGCTCGGGAAAAAAGTACCATGTGACTTTAAAACCCGCTTGGTAGCCCTGATTCTCTCCACCATATGTTGATAAATTTTCAGCTTGTCAATATTTTAAAAAAAGTTTATAAGACAAGCACTTGGTCTGGGTGATTACAAAAAATACATTACTATTGGTTATGTGCTGAATTTGTTTGATTATTAATTGGAAACCTATAATGTTAACTGTATTAAAAAAATATTATTTGGGGTTTTGATAAATGACAAATAAACTTAAAATACTGTTTCTCTGCACTGGAAATTCGTGTCGCAGCCAGATGGCAGAAGGTTGGACAAGGCATTTGAAAAATGATCATATTGATGTCTGCTCAGCAGGCATTGAAATCCACGGGCTTAATCAAAATGCTGTTATTGTAATGAAAGAAGCAGGAGTGGATATATCACACCATGAATCCAAACTTCTTGATGGTTTTAAAAACACTGCTTTTGATTATGTAATCACTGTCTGCTCCCATGCCCATGAAACATGTCCGTGGTTTCCGGGAGATTCAAAAGTAATCCATGTTCCCTTTGATGACCCGCCAAAAATGGCAGAACAATATCAAAACATAGGTAAAAAACTTGACTGCTATAGAAAAGTAAGAGATGAGATTAAATGGTATATCAGGAGCCTTCCTGAAAGCCTTGAAAAATAACCACCCCCTTGCCATGTGGATAAGGGTGTAAAAAAAGGGAAAGCCTCTATTTTATTTACAACTATTCTATTGTTTTAAAGCATATTTTTTTTCAAGAAAGGCAACAAGGCTTGAGAGAGAAAAAGTTAAGACAAAATAGAGTGCTGTGATAGTAATCCAGATTTCAAAGGTTAAAAAGGTGGCAGCCATAAGTTCCATACCTTGAAAGGTCAACTCCTGAATAGATATGACTGACACAATTGCGGAATCTTTTATGGTGGATATAAATTGTCCTGCAAGGGGAAAGGCTGTTTTTCTGAATGTCTGGGGTAAAATTACAAGTAAAAATGTTTTTTTCCGGTTTAAACCCAGGGACATGCAAGCTTCCCATTGACCGCTTGGTATAGAGTTTATTCCTCCTCTGACAATCTCGGACACATAAGCACCTTCATAAATTCCAAGGGCAATAACCGCAGAGATAAAGGCATTTATCTGACCTGGCCCCGTGAACAGAAAAGCTGTAAGATGCTGGATTATATTGGAGCTGTTCCTTAACCATTTATCCAAGGCGAGCATATCTAAAAACTGGCTGGATACAAAATAATAAAAAATTATCACCAGGACCAGGGATGGAATATTTCTAATGGTCTCCACATAGGTTCTGCTTATAAACCGTTGTTCAAAAGAACCTTTTGCCCCCATAATCCCGGATATAACCCCTGAAAAAAATCCAATGGTAGTTGCCCAGACACTAAGTTTTATAGTGGTAAAAAAACCTTTAACAAGGATATTGGCTTTTAATTTGCCCGTGGTATCATCCAGATAAAAAAAATAGGATGGGATTACATCCCACTCCCATTGATACTCAAGTACACTGCTCATCCGAAAAAAAAACAGAAAAATTGCAGCAACAATAAAAGCAATTGCTGCAATATCAATAGTTGTAAATTTTAAAGGTTTGTTTAACACTTATTTAACCAGGTTTTCCCATTTTTTAGATTCAAACCAGTATGCTTTTCTCTCCTTTAAAAATCCCTGGGCATGCATATTCAAAATCCAGTTATTAAGGAAGTTCAGGGCATCATGGTCTCCTTTTTTTATGGCAAACCCGATTGGTTCCTTTGTGAAATTATCCTTGATGGGAACAAACAATTTATCAGGATACTTGAGTGCATGAAATTTAGGCATGGGTGCTGAAGATATAAATGCATGGACTCGGCCAAGGTGTAACTCCTGAAGTGCCTGGCCTTCGTTTTCAAACAACCTCAATGTTGCATTCGGCATATATTTATGGGCTGCCTGCTCAGCTGTTGTACCCAACCTTGCAGCAATGGTAACCTGTTTTTTATTAAAGTCATCAATAGATGAAAAGCCTTTGGCTAAAGCTTTGCTTGCAACCATGGACATACCAGAATAGTCATAGGGTATGGTAAAATTTACTTTTAAATTTCGTTTGGGTGTAATTCCCATACCACCAATAATCACATCAAATTTACCTGTTAGAAGTGCTGGAATAATACCTGACCATGCTGTGGGAACGAACTCAATTTTAACACCCATATCACCAGCAAGCTTTTTTGCCACATCAATTTCAAAACCTATAAGGTTGCCATGCTTGTCTTTCATTGCCCAGGGTACAAAGGTGGACATACCCACCCTGATCACTCTCTGCTTTTGAATTGTTTCAATAATACTTTTACCTGCAAATGAGGGGCTGCAAATAAACAGCAAGAATGCTGCACTCAAGCATATAATTTTCTTCATTTTATTCTCCTTTTTTTAACTCTTTAATGCATATACATTTAGTTTTTATTGATCAATAAAATTAAGCTTGTTCTCAAATCGCCTGATTACAAAAGAGAGGCTGGCTGTAACACACAAATAGCATAAAGCAACAACAAACCATATTTCAAAGGATAAAAATGTTTCAGAAACAATCCTTTGTCCCTGCATGGTAAGATCATAAATGGAGATTGTACTTACTAAAGCCGAATCCTTTATCAGTGAAACACTCTGTCCTGCCAGCATTGGAAGCGTTTGCCTCATCATCTGGGGAATAATCACCTTTAAATAAATCCCGGAAGTTGAAAGCCCAAGGCTTTGGGCAGCTTCATATTGCCCCTTTGGAACACTTAATATACCCGACCGAATAATCTCCGAAGAGTAGGCACCCTCAAACAGACTCAATGCTATAACTGCTGAAAAGAACGCCGAAATATTAAAAACAGGTGCAATTACAAAATACATTAAAAATATTTGTATAAGCAGTGGGGTATTGCGGATAGTTTCCACATAACACCAGGATGCCAACTTAAACACTGGTGATGAAGAGAGCCTTGCAAGGGCAGACAATAATCCAATAGCAAGTGAAAATAAAAGAGCTGAACACGATATTTTAAGGGTAATTAAAAGACCATCAAGTAACAAACCTCTAATGAATATACCATTGTCAAATACAAACAGATATTGTTTAATTCTGTACCATTGCCAGTTATATTCAAGGTTTTGATACCCAACAGCAAAAATAAGAATAATAGACAAGATAAACAAAAAGAGTCTTACACTCTTTTTCACACGATCCATGAATCAACTCCTGGCTTTTTTAAATCAAGGCAGAGAATAACATGGAATCATAAAACCTGCCACCTTCATTTGCTGAATAGTAAGTGATAAAACAGAGTAAAAAGAGGAATGAACAACTCAAGTACCTCTATCGGAGTTCCATACTATATAGAAAATCTTCAATATCAGTAAAGTTTACTTTCTCAATCACACTTTGACCTATGTGGGTAAGAAAGATGAAATTGATAAAATTTCCTTCTCTTTTTTTATCTGCCTGCAGGGCATCAACGATTGCTTTTGTCTCAAAACTGTGTTCCACAGGAAGACCGAGATCATAAAGAAGATTGATTATTAGATTTTGATTATATTTAGAAATATAGCCTTTCTGGCAGGAAAATTTTGTTGCAGCAACCATGCCTAAGCTTACTGCATTCCCATGACCGGGCTGGGCGATTTTTTCAATTGCATGCCCAATGGTATGCCCAAAATTCAATATACGCCTCTTACCCGCTTCTTTTTCATCTTCCTGGACTATCTTTGATTTTATTGAGATAGAATCTGTAACAAGTTGTATAATAGTTTCAGGGTCAAGATTTAAAGCTTTTGTTTTATTTTGTGTAATATATTCAAACATGGAAAAACCTGCTATTAATGCGTGCTTTACTATTTCGGCAAATCCATTGGCAACTTCTTTTTTGGGAAGCGTATTCAACAGATTGATATCGCATATAACAAATTCTGGCTGGGCAAATACTCCAACCATATTTTTATAAGAGTCAAAGTTTACTCCATTTTTTCCGCCTACACTTGCATCGACCTGGCTTAAAAGTGAAGTTGAGACAAAGCCGAACCTTAAGCCTCTGAGAAAGGTTGCAGCAACAAATCCTGCAATATCACAAACAATGCCTCCACCAATGGCAAGAATAAAAGTCTGTCTGTCCACAGCAAGATCAATAAGCTGCCTGAAAATTGATTCCACGGTTGCAAGGGTTTTAATGGATTCACCCGTTGAAATTGTAATTACAGGAAAATCAGGGAAATCACTTAAATAATATTTTTTAACACTCTTGTCAGTAATAATAATTGTCTTTTTACAAGGGAGGTACCTTGTTACATGTTTCAGCCTTTCGTCAATATATATACTTGAGGTGTTTGTAATCCCTTTTATCAGAAAAGTTTTCATTATTATTTTTTCTGTTGTCTTTATATAATAGAGTGAATAGTTTTAATTTTTTCCATACACTCTTTAAATTGATCAGGATACAGAGATTGTGGTCCATCACTCAAAGCCTCTTTTGGGTTATGGTGGACTTCAATCATGAGAGCATCAGCACCCATGGCAGTTGCTGCGCAGGCAAGGGGGATAACATGTGCCCTGACACCTGCTGCATGGCTTGGATCGACGATAACAGGCAGATGGGTCTCTTTTTTTGCAGCTAAAACCACTGAAAGATCAAGTGTATTTCTGGAGTGTTTTACAAAGGTTCTAATACCTCGTTCACAAAGAATTACGTTGGGATTTCCCTCTTCCATGATATACTCAGCAGCCATTAGCCACTCAGCCAGTGTTGCCGACATTCCCCGTTTTAAAACAACTGGCTTTTTTGATTTCCCGGCACGTTTTAAAAGGCTGTAATTCTGCATGTTTCTGGTTCCTATCTGCAAAACATCAGCATACTCTTCAACAAGGGGGAAATTTTCACAATCCATAATTTCAGTTACAACAGGAAGCAGAGTCTCTTCTCTTACTTTTGCAAGAATTTTAAGTCCCTCTTCTCCAAGTCCCTGAAATGAATAGGGAGAAGTCCTTGGCTTAAAAGCTCCACCTCTGAAAAGCTTTGCTCCGGCCTTTTTTACATGCTTTGCCGTAGCAATGGCCTGGTCAAGGGTTTCAATGGCACATGGACCGGCAATTACAGGTAAAGAGCCGTCACCAAAAACAGCATCACCGACTTTTATCAGGGAATTCTCTTTTTTCTTTTCCCGGCTGACAAGTTTATAGGATTTTGTCACAGGAATAACCTCTTTTACATCTTCAAATTCTAAGAAATAGCCTGCATCCACTGAACCTTTATTATGTAAAATCCCTATGGAAACTCTGTCGCCTCCGGGGATGGGTCGTGCAACATAACCTCGTTTTTCAGCAGCATCAACAATAGCTTGTACATTAGTTTCAGTTGCATCTTTTTTCATTACCACCAACATTAGTGTTTCCTCCATTTACTTCAATTTAAGTAGTATTAAATACCTAATTTGAGCAATTAAAAAAAGGCTGAAGATTTTTTCTCCAGCCTTAAAAACGAAAAGAGCTGAAGATTTAACCTGCAGCCCTTTGATTAACTATGCTCTCACGTATGTATCAGACAGAAAACAGACCGCAGGTATTTCCAAAAAACCAATAATAGCACCACCAGCAGCAATAAGAGGTGTTAAGTTTATCTTTAATCCGCCTCTTTTGAATATCATTTTCTGTCTGCCCAAAATCCATAATATGCTCTCTTACACATATTCCAAATAATTGTCAACATAAAATATTATCAGGGCTTTCTCCAAAATAAATTGGTTGGAAACCAGTAAGCCAGTTGCACCGGTAATTCAGGTCAATTTTTTAGTGGCAAAGCCATTTTTTCATCAAATTCTGGGGAATTTTTAACAGATTTTTGACAGACAAAAAGGCGTTTTCTCCATAAAATGATGTATGGTATCCAGGCATGTCAGCCTGTCAGATTAAGTGGAAATCAAGTGGAGTTGTACAGTCATTGAATGGAACAATACAATTGTGAAAACAGTAAAGCAGATATTTAGAGCTACCTGACTTGCATTTTTATTTTTCTTGTATTAGAGTGTTTACGAATTATAAAAAAAAGGGAAAATATGAATTTAATTAAAATCAGCAGTCAGTTTTTTTATTTTTATTATTATAGATTCTGTCTGTTGCATTTGCATTAAGTTCTAAAGAAACTAAACAAAAGCCGCAGGCAGCCTTTCTTGCCTGCGGCTTTTGTTGTTCTGGTCAGGTGTTCAAGGTTGCTTTAAGGCGATAAATTAAGGAAAAGAACCATGGCACTGACCTATGACCTAAATGTCCAGACATTCACACCTCTACTTTCACCTGAATCTTTGAAAGAAGAGCTGCCCTTGACAGACAAGGCAAAAAAGACAGTTATTGATGGGCGCAGGGATATTGAAAGGATCCTGAAAGGGTGTGATGATCGTCTATTGGTAATTGTTGGACCCTGCTCCATCCATGATGAGGAATCTGCAATGGAGTATGCTGAAAAACTTAAAGCCTTGAGTATGAAAGTAAACTCAACTCTCTGTATTGTTATGCGGGTGTATTTTGAAAAACCCAGAACCACAGTCGGATGGAAAGGATTGATAAACGATCCGTTGCTGGATTCAACCTGCAATATTGATCACGGTTTAAAGAAAGCACGCAAACTTTTGATTAATATCAACCATATGGGGCTTCCTGCAGCAACTGAAATGCTTGACCCTATTATTCCTCAATACATATCAGGGCTTATTAGCTGGTGTGCTATAGGTGCCAGGACAACAGAGTCCCAAACCCATCGGGAGATGGCAAGCGGGCTTTCCATGCCTGTGGGATTTAAGAACAGTACAGATGGAAGCCTTTCTTCTGCTGTCAATGCTTTAGAGGCATGCAGATCAGTTCAGCATTTTTTAGGAATTGATCCTGCTGGAAAATCTTCTATTGTAAAAACATCGGGCAATAAATTTGGTCACATTGTGCTCCGGGGTGGCATTCATCCAAACTATGACCCCTTAAGTATTGAAAAAACTTTGGACAATCTTAGAGAAAAAAATCTTTTTGAAGCAGTTATTGTGGATTGTTCCCATGATAACTCTGGTCAAAATCATGAAGGACAGGCCCATGTTTTCAGAACTGTTTTAGACCAGAGAATTCAAGGTAATAATGGTATTAAGGGTGTGATGCTTGAAAGCCATCTGTTTGAAGGAAATCAGCAATGCAGCAACAACATTGAAAAACTTAAATATGGTGTATCCATTACTGACAAATGTATTTCATGGCAGAAAAGTGAAGAGTTGCTGCTAACTGCCCATGAAAAGCTTAAGAGCGGTTAACTTTTCCTTTTTTTTTCTTTAATCGTAATTTAAAAAAATCATCACTGCTCAGGGGCTTGCTGAAGTAATGCCCCTGAAGCTCATCACAGCCGAGTTCTTTCAGTCGTGACGCAGTTTTTTTGTTTTCTACGCCTTCTCCCACAACATTAAGGCTTAGATTGTGCCCAAGATCAATTATTGCCTTAACAATAACAGCAGAGTTGTCATTGTTTATCATATCTTTAACAAATGACTTATCAATTTTTACCTCACTTACTGGTAATTTTTTTAAATAAGCAAGGGAAGAATAGCCAGTGCCAAAATCGTCAATTGATATTCTTATTCCCCTCTGGGTTAATCTTGTGAGGATTTCCATGGCAAGATCAGGATCTTTTATCATGGAGCCTTCTGTGATTTCAAGGATGAGAAAATGAGCAGGAACGTCATAGCGGGAAAGCATACCAGTAATAAGATCAGGAAGATCAGTATCCAAAAAAGTTAAGGGGCTCAAATTGATGGAGATACTCATTTTAAGATTCTGGCGATGCCATTTTTCAGTCTGTCCCAGTGCATTATTCAGAACCCAGATGGAGAGTGGCTTGATCAGTCCGGTACGTTCAGCCATGGGAATAAAATCTTCAGGCTGCATAAATCCATGTTCTGGATGCCGCCAGCGAATCAGAGCTTCAATGCCTTTGACACTAAGTGTCTGCAAGTTGATTTTAGGTTGATAGTGAAGGCAAAGTTCATCATTTTCAATACCTTGTCTTAATTCACCCATCAAGGTCAGGCGATGGGGACTGTTTTTATCCATATGGCTTGCATAGATCGCATATTTTTTGTTGCTTTGTTGTGCTTCATAGAGAGCTACATTTGCCCTCTGTATAATAGTATCGCCATTTTTTCCATGCTTGGGGAATATGGCAATACCAATGCTTGCCTGTACCTCAAGCCCAAGCCCTTCAATGGAAAAAGGCTCTATAAATATCTTTTGTATTTTTTTAACCATGGTGATGATGTTGTCGTTTTCTGCAACCCCCTGTAGAATAATAGCAAAGGCATCACTTTCAAGCCTTGCCAGGGTATCAGACTGCATTACAACTCCAAGAAGCCTTGATACAATCTGTTTTAATAAGCGATCGCCACTGTAATGTCCCAGAGTATCATTAACTTCTTTAAAATTATCAATATCAAGGATCAAGAAGCCAAGCAATGACTTCTGGCGTATAGCTGACTGAATAGCCTGATCCAGTCGATCCAGCAAAAGCACACGGTTGGGAAGATCAGTAACAGAATCATGGGTTGCATCATGGGCAGCTTTATGTTCCATTGCCACAGTCATATCTCTTAAATCAGCGGTTTGATCAATGATCATGGTACTTGCTTCATATGCCATGATGGAGCTTGTATATTGACCCCAGAAAGCAAAGATAAAGGGCATGGCATCAAGGAACCAGAGGGTTACATTGTTTTTTTGTGACTTTACAATACTTTCAAGGGAGATTGCGCCATATTGGAAATAGCTGGACAATAAAGTAGCCAGAGCTATGGCAGAAAGAGCAATAATAACCCCATAAACAGCATATCTGGTTACCCGCGATCTCATTATTTTGACATTTTTTTTTATTGTTTGACCTAATCTATCCATAAAGTCTATCCACCAAGCCTATCTTAAACAAAATTTCTACTGATCGGTTATTGACAATGAAGGATCAAAATTATAAATAATCTGGCATATAAAGCAGTAGCATGTCAATGTTTTTTTAAAATAAGATATCTGTTTAATCCTGGTTATAATCAATAGATAAAGGAGGCTTAGTCACGGCTTATTTGGCAATAATGACTGATAATTTTTATTCAGCCTTAAATCCCTCTTCAGTCATTTTCATATCAAAGGGAATGGAGGCGATCAACTCCAATGGCAGATAGATATTTTGCCTGTACTCGCGCAGATCAATTGTTTTAATGTATTTTTTACATTTGTCGCAATAATCTGCCCTAATACCTTTTTCGTTTTCCAGGGCAACATATCCTAAGGTTGTGCTGTCACTGTTATTGCAAAATGAGCAATAGAGCCGGTTTGTTTCCCATTCATGCCAGCAGAAGCTGCACACTAAAGAGCGCGATCCATTTTCTTTGGAAAAGAGCGAAAGAGAAGGTGCGCTTGCACATACTGGACAAAACCTTTGCCCTGAATGATCTTGATCTTTAAAATAGGAAGAGATTATTTTCGAGGTTTTAACAATGGAAGGCTTTAATGAATTGTATAAAATAAAATCAAAAACATTATAATTAAATTCCTGATTGCCTGTTACTGTCTCCGGCAGAGACAGGTCTTTTGCAAGATAGTTTTGTGCTAAAAATTGAAAAGAAAAATCTTTATCCACTATATACTCTTTTATAATTTTTGCTGTGGTATCTGCTTTAATCTCAAAATCTGCACAAAGGTCACAGATTTTTTTAAAAAGCAGTTCAGAGTTTTCAAAATCAATATAAAAATCTTTTCTGGTTATAAGAGGGTACTCTTTTTTATTTTTTAAATCGGAATAATCTTTTGTAATATCAGGATCTGTCTCATGTTGCAGGGAAAACACTTTTTCATAGAACCTTATTACCTCTTTTAAAAAAGGTTTTTCTTTTTCAAGTAAGTTGGCAACTTTTGCTATGTTGTATAAAACAGATTTATTGTCCTTTGTGATCTTGGTCCCTGCCATAATGTGTTAACTCCTGTTAAGTTTAATCAGAAGGGACAGAAGACTGCCTTCTATCCCTCCTGATAATATTGAACTAAATAACTACACTAACTCCTTTGCAGCTGCAATAAACGGTTTAAACATCTTTTGCAATGCAACCTTACGAGTTATATCTTTGTTCTGCACCAAACCAGGTGATAATATACCTCTCTTTGTAGCAGAAGCAACAGCAAATTCTGAATAAAATGAGGGATCATATGCTGTAAGATATATGGTTTGAACAAGATCTGCATCAAGCAGTGCTGCTTTTGGAAACTTTTTCTTGATTTTTGAAAGTCTCTTTTTCGCAAGGGAGAGCATTTCATCGCTGTCTCCAAAATTCATTGCACCTGTGGGACAGGTTTTTACGCAGGCTGGTTTTTCACCATTCTGCACTCTGTCAAGGCACATGTCACATTTTGCTAAAGTTCCATCTTTTGCTTTTTTTGGAATATTATAGGGACATGATTCAATTATTTCCTGGGCATCAAGGCTTTTTGTGTTTGCAGTAAAAATAACTGCGCCTGTTGCCGGATCTTTAAAAATTGCTTTTGGGTCAGCAGCAACATCCCGGCAGGGCGGTTCATCGCAATGCCGACACTGATCAGGAAAAAACAGCCAGTTAAGCTTGCCATCAATAACTTTTTCATTAAATCTGACAAGTTTGTATGTCTCAAAAGACAAATCAGCAGGGTTTTGATATGATCCGCTGTTAACTGTTTTTGTTGCAGGAAGATCATGCCACTGTTTGCATGCAACCTGGCATCCTCTGCATGCTGTACATATTGTAGTGTCTATAAAAAATGACTTACTCATTTTTATTTCCTCCTCTCTCTTACATTCTTCTTACATTAACAAGGAATGCTTTGGTTTCAGGGATTCTGGTATTGGGATCAGCTGCCGATGGTGTCAGAAGATTTGCACTGTCTTCTTTTATCGATGCATTCTTTGAACTGTCCGGCCATCTCCATCCATAATGCCATGGCACACCAACCTGGTGAACGGTTTTTCCATTAATTTTAAACGGTTTAAAGCGTTTGGTTACAATGGCTGTGCACTCAAGGTCAGCACGAATTGATTCAACCATTACCCTCTCACCATTCTTTATTCCTTTTTGTTTTGCAAACTCTTCGCTCATCTCCACAAAAACCTGGGGCTGCATCTCCATTAACCACGGTTGAGGACGAGTCATCAAGCCTGTTTGCCAATGTTCTGACACACGATAAGTTGTACATACAGTCTTATATTTTGAATTTGTTTTTGCATATTTATCAAGATCAGTTGAATATGTAACTGCAACCGGGTTCTGAAGCTGCTTTGGATAGAGCAGGTTCTTTGTTACAGGAGTTTCAACAGGTTCATAATGGGAAGGAAATGGTCCGTCTGCTTTACCAGGACCAAATATCTGAGCATGACCGTGTTTTCTCATGATAAATGCAAGTTTTGCATCTTTTCTCCGGGTACCGTCAGGGTTTTCCAATGGATACCACCCACCGTCCGGTACGTCGCCCAACCATTTTTTAGAGGTATATTTGCCATTTTCCTGTTTTCCGGCAAACTTAACAACCCAGTCTTTTTTATCCCACGGTCTGCCTTGGGGATCCACGGATGCACGGTTATAAATAATTCTTCTGTTAACAGGCCAGCACCATGAAAACTCAGGGTATAGCCCAATATTATTTTCAGCATCTTTTTTACTTCTCCGGGCTGACATATTGCCTTTCTCAGTATATGAGTTGCAATACAGCCAGTTAGCAGAAGATGTTGAACCGTCAGCCTGAAGCCATGCAAAGCTTGGAACCAGGGTACCTTTTTTACAAAGTTTTCCTTTTACTGTAACATCCCTTGTAAAGTAACCATTTATCTCTTTTGCAACTTTGTGCGGGTCATACGCACCATTGGTTTGATAATCCCATTTTAAATTACGTATGGGTTTTGGAAAAGCTCCATCTTTTTTATAGGCTTGTTTAATCTTGTTTCCAAGATCAATGATTATATCACCATCTGCCCTTGAATTACCAAGTGGTTTTGGTCCCTGATAGCGCCATTGCATCCAGCGACCACTATTGGTAATAGAGCCTTCTTTCTCTACAGAGACACAAGCTGGAAGCATAAAGACTTCTGTCTTGACCTTTGATGGTTTGACGTCTGGTCCCTTCCAGAAAGAGCCTGTCTCATTATCAAAAAGGTTTACATTGACCATCCAGTCAAGGTTTTCCAGAGCTTTACGTGTTTTAGCGGAGTTTGCACCACCACATGCAGGGTTTTGACCCCAGGCAAAGAAGCCTTTGATATCACCTTTATACATATCATCGAAAATATCAAACCATGAATACGCTTTTCCATCATCAACCTTGGGCAGCCATGAATATCCAAAATCATTGGATTTGTTTGCTTTTTCACCAAAAAATGATTTTAAAAGACTCACAGAATATTTTGGAGTGTTTGCCCACCAGTTTGCACTTAGCGGATCATTGCTTTGAGGCGTCCATTTTTTATTATATGCTGCAAGATTGTTATTTGATGCCCTGGGAGTTTTAAGATATCCAGGTAAAATATGCCAGAGCAGACAATGGTCTGTGGAACCCTGAACATTTGATTCGCCACGGAGTGCGTTGACACCACCGCCTGCAACACCCATATTACCCAAAAGCAGTTGAATCATTGCCATACACCTGATGTTCTGGGTACCAACTGTATGTTGAGTCCAACCCATGGCATACATGATTGTGCCGGCTTTGCCCTTTGCACCGGTTGCTGCATAGGTTTTGTAAATTTCAGCAAGCTCTTTTTCACCTGTACCGGAAATTTTTGATACAGTTGCGATGTCATACTTGTCATAATGTTTTTTTAAATGGGCAAATACAGAATCTTTATCTGTAAGAGTTCTGTCAATTTTAGGAACTCTGTTGCTGTCTAACTGAAAGCCCCATGAACTTTTATTATATTTTTTCTTTTTTGCATCAAGACCTGAAAATTTACCATCATCAAATTTAAACTTTTTATTTACTAAAAATCCAGCATTGGTATATTCAGAAACATACTCTTTCTGGTAGAGTTTATTATCTAAAATATATTTTATCATACCGCCAAGAATGGCAATATCAGTACCAGAACGTAAGGGGGCATATATGTCTGCCCTTGCTGATGTTCTTGTAAACCTTGGATCGATGCTAATAAGTTTTGCACCTTTTTCCTGGGCTTCAGTTACATATTTAAAAGAGATTGGATGATTTTCAGCAGCATTACTTCCCATAATTAAAATACAATCGCTGTTTTTGATATCAATCCAGTGATTTGTCATTGCACCACGACCAAACGACTCTGCCAGAGCCGATACAGTTGCGCTATGTCAGATCCTTGCCTGATGTTCAATGTAAACAAGACCCAATGCTCTCATCAGAGCCTGGTATGTCCAACACTCTTCATTGTCAAGGGCAGCACTTCCAATGGAAGCAATATTGGTTACTCTGTTTACAACCTGACCTTTCTTGTTTTTTAAAGTAAAGCCCTTGTCTCTGGTTGCTTTTACTTTTTGGGCAATCTTGTCCAGTGCCCAGTCCCAGGAAACCTTTTTCCACTCATTTGAATAAGGTGCCCGGTACATAGGTTCCGTAAGCCTGTTTTCATTCTCTGTAAGCTGACTTATGGCTGCTCCCTTGGAACAGAGGGAACCACGGTTAATTACATGATCAGGATCACCTTCTATATTGATAACCCTTCCATCACCTTTTTTGCTTGTGTGCACAATAGCTCCGCACCCAACTGCACAATAACAACAAATAGTAGTAGTTTCCTTGGCATACTTTGTCTTGAGCATTTGAGTATGAGCCCTTGCCTCTTTTAAACTAAAACCAAGACTGCTCACTGCAAGCCCAGCAGCAGTAGCACCGGAAATCTTGATAAACTTCCGTCGTGTAACCTGCATAGCTTTACTCCTTTATTTAAAAGTTGTTAGTTTTCTGTTTTTGTCATTGATCCAATTGTTGAAGATTTATTGCACATTAATTGCATCAGACAAAAACCAGCCCTGAACCAAACTTTTAATTCATAACATGCAGAGGTTACATAAAGGTTACAACCTTGAAATAATCAGCTGTTTTTTGCACAGATTTTCTCACTATTGACAAAACAACTATTATACTTTATTTTAATAAGTATCCCCCCTTTTTAATAAAGGTACGAAATGGATCAAATAAAAAAACAAGTGCTTGGGCTTATTGAACAAGGGCGAAGAGATGAGTCAATTAAGCTGCTCTTTGACCTGATCGTTGATTCTGCTGAAAAGAGCGATTTTGATAAGGCAGAGAGTCTGAGGCAAATGCTTGTCCAGACAAATTCAATGGCCTTAACGGAAATCGTAACTTCAGGCGAAATTTTAGAGGAGAAAAAATATAGGGCAATTGACCCGGACCATAAAAAAGCCTGGAGAAAACTCTATAGAGATTTTTCAAACCAGGAGGCGGTTGAATTCTATTGCAGTCTGAAAACTACAGATATCAAGCCGGGAAAAATTATTATTCAACAGGGTAAACTTAATGACAAGTTGTTTCTTGTCAATAGAGGCAAGCTTAAAAATATCTACAGGTCAGAAGCAAGCGAGTTTTTTTTAAAGGAAATCTTTGCAGGAGAAGTTTTTGGTTTGCCAACCTTTTTTTTGATTTCCACAGCTACTACATCTGTTATAGCTGATAGTGAAGTCAACCTCAGCTATATTACACAAAAAAAACTCTCAGATATTACAGAAAAAGTATCAGGATTTGATACGAAATTGCATGGGTTATGTAAGGGTCTGGTAAGAATTGATACAACTGATGTCATTAACAAACAGAGTGTTGAACGTCGCCAGCATCAAAGATTTCCTGTTAAGGGATGGGTAACAGCTCACCTTCTGGAGCCTGATGGCAAGCCAAGTGAGCAACCTTTTCAAGGGTCCTTCCATGATTTATCCATTGGCGGTGCTGCCTTTACAATAAAATCATCAACCCAGGAATATGCACGTTCTTTATTGGGGTCTAAAGCCATTATCAAACTCACCTTAAAAAACAGTGCAAATGAATCAGTGGGAGTTAAGAAAGGATGGATTGTCAGCCTTTGCGATAACCTTTTTGATAATTATTTAATAAGCTTTAAATTCCATACGCCCCTATCCAAAAAAATTTTACATCAACTCGTCAAAAGATCAAATTAAATAATATTCAGTTGTTTAAGTGTTGCCTCCAAGGGAACTCCCTGGTCATTAAATCGTCGAATTTTGTAATATTCAGGCAGCATTTTATCCAAAGGCACAACTGTATTATCATTATTAAATTTTCGCCCCTGTTTTAAAAATCTATGGGGCAGTGTGTCTTCATTATGGGTGACTCCTTCACGAATATTCATATATCGCTCCAACACATGGATACGCTCGCCAGCCTTTATAAATTCTTTATTGGAAACAGTGATACCAGTGACAGAGCTGTACAGTTTGGTGTAGATCGAATAATCAATAAGTGCAAGTGCCAATGATGGAAAGTGTTGCATCAATATTTTTAAAATAAAATCAGGTGTATATTTTGTCAAAGGCGGTTCAAAAATAAAAGCGTAGGAGGTAAAAAAACAGGTTTGAAGGGAATTTATGCAGCAACCCAAATTTTCAATAAAATTCACCCACTTTGCCTTACCATAAAAGGAGTCTGGATTTAAAAAATTAAAATAGACCTCCTGGGCAATAAGATAGGAAGAGAGATGGCACCCACCTCTGTTGGCAACAGCATAGGCAAGCCCCTGTCCAAATGATCCCCTTGGGTCATAAGCTGATATTTCCATTCCCTTGACATGCATTGCAAAGTCTTTGCCTCCAAACTCTCTAGATAAAACTCTTGTGCCAAGGGCCATTTTTGCCCCGAAATCCTTCATATTTGCAATGTTATAAATCGCCTGTTTTATACCTTTTTCTGATCCAAACTTGAGATCACTTTGAATCAAACCCTTTGATGAAGCTTCCATGACCCACGCCAGGGTTCCTCCGGTGGAGATCGTATCAAGACCCAGCCTGCCGCATATATGATTAAATTCAGCAATTGTGTCTAAATCAAAAATACCAAGGCTTGTTCCCATAAGTCCAATGGTTTCATATTCCGGGGCAGACATCTCTCCTGTCTTGAATTTTCCCCTGTGACCACAGCGGATTATGCAGGGTTTACAAGTGTGATGATAAGTTTCATGTTTTTCTGCCATGAATTCTCCAGAGACCTGATCACTTAACTCATGTTTGCTGTCCTGGAAATTGTTAATCGGTAAAACACCTGCTTTAAGGCAATCCCGGACATTGGAGCTGGTGCCGAAATTTCTGTACCTGACAGCTGTCATATTATTCCGGTTTATGTATTTTGCTGCCCTGGTTTTAACTTTTTTAAACATTATGGGGTCACAAGGTTTTATAAGATAAGCACCCCCTGTCGCTCTGACAGCCTTAAGGTTTTTTGAGCCCATGACAGCTCCAAGACCACCTCTTCCCAAAAAGCGGTGTCCCGAGGCCATGTTGGCATAAAGTACCTGATTTTCTCCGGCAGGTCCTATAACTAAAGATTTTGCTTTTTGAACATCAAGTACTGCCTGGGCATCGGGGATTTCCATGCCCCAAATTTTTTTTGCATCTTTGAATTCAATGCCCTGTTCAGTGATATCAAGATATATAGGTGCTGCTGCTTTTCCTTTGATAAGCAGTCCATCCCAGCCTGCAGTTTTCAAAGCAAGACCAAAAGGCCCACCGCAGGAAGATGAAACCATGATACCTGTAAGGGGAGATTTAGTAAGCGCCTCAAACCGCCCTGAACAGGGACCTCCTGTCCCCATGAGTACCCCGGGCATAAAGGCAATGATATTATCTGGTTCCAATGGATCGTTACCCGGAGTCAAACGGTCAAATAAAAGTTTTAAACCAAGACCTTTAGCTCCCAGAAAAAGACGGCGTTCATCATCAGTTACCTTGTATATTGTGTGGGTCTGGCTTTCAAGATTAACCTCTAACACTTGATTGCTTGTTCCAATTATTTTTTTCATTTATTATTCAACTTTTCCTTTTCAATTTTTTTAATTGCAATATTCATAATAAATTCGATAACTGAAGGGAATAATCTCTTTAATAAAAAAGCAAGTCTGCCGTCAAATCCGGGAATTATCATGAATCTTTTTTTCTGCATAGCTTTAACAAGAACTTTTGCAACATGGGCAGGTTGCATCAGCTTTGCCTTTGCTGATATCTCTTTTGTCTCTTCAGGTTTAGTAATATTTTCATTTTTAAATCCGGGTGTGTCAGTGTCAGGCGGGCATAGCACTGACACTGCAATGTTATATTTTCTCAATTCGCTTTTAAGGGCTTCGGAAAAACCGATAATGGCATATTTTGAAGCACAATAGTCTGTAAGCCCAAAAACCCCCACAAACCCTGCTACGGAGGATACATTAACAATATAACCACCCTGTTCTTTCATATATGGTACAAGGCAGGATACAGCATTAAATATTCCATAAAGATTAATTTTCATTGTCTCATCAAACTGTTCATGGGAGATATCTTCAAAGTATCTGGGGATTGATCTGCCGGCACAATTTATTAATAGATCAGGAACACCAAAGGAATTTACAGCCTGGGTCATCTTTTGATTCACTTCTGAATTGTCAGAAACATCAAGCTGCATAAATGAAATCTTCTGTTCTGCTTTGCAGCATTGAGATATCTCTTTAACTGCCTGTTGCAATTTTTCTTTTCTGCGGGCAAAGATTATCACATCAGATCCAAGGCAAGCCAGCTCCTTTGCAATGGCAAGTCCAATACCTGTTGATCCACCGGGGACAAATACATTTTTATTTTTAAAATCTTTCATATACATCCCTTAGGATAATACTGTTTTAATAGTAAAAATCAACTTAAAATATTTTGATAATACAGGAGCAAGGCTTGGGTGAAAATAAGATAAAACCTTGACAAGGTTAGGTAAAAATGTAAAGAATTTATATGACTGAGCGCTCGTTCAAAGAACCAAAAGGTTTTACTGCTAAGGAGTTGTGATTTGACAAAAAAAAAGAAGAACTTAGATATAAATGAAGTCCCGACTCAGATAAAAAACCCTGAGCTTGTTCAACAGAGAAGAAGGCAGATTATTGATTCCACTGTTACACTTTTTATTGAGCATGGATACCACAATACTACAACCAGGATGATTGCAAAAGCATCTGGATTTTCCATCGGGTCACTGTATGAGTACGTAAGTTCTAAAGAAGATTTGTTATATCTTGTTTGCCAGACCATACACAGCGAGGTTAATACTGCGGTTGAAGAAGCCTTGTCCCGCAAGGGGGATGAGAGAGAAAGACTTGCCGAAGTAATACGTGAGTATTTATATGTATGTGATGAAATGTCGGATCATGTTTTGTTAATGTACCAGGTGACCCAATTTCTGCCAAAAAAATGGGAGCATAGAGTACTTGAAAATGAGCTTAATATTACAAATATATTTATTGATATATTAAAAGATCTTTGCGGGAAAGGGGAATTTCCTAAATTTGATGATAAAACAATTAACCTTATGGGGCATAATATTTCAGTGCTTGGTCATATGTGGGCATTCAGGCGATGGAATTTGAAAAATGATTACTCAATTGAGCAATATATAAAAACCCAGACTGATTTTATTCTTGGGTTTGCTTTTCAAAATTAATTTATCAGGAGATAGACATGGCTGTTTTAGAAGAGATATATAAATCAAAGAATTTAATAAGAGTTGTGACTGCAACTTCATTATTTGATGGTCATGATGTGTCGATTAATATTATGAGAAGAATTCTTCAAGATTCTGGAGTTGAAGTGATTCATCTTGGACACAACAGATCAGCAGAAGAGGTGGTTGATGCTGCCATAGAAGAAGATGCCCAGGGACTTGCTGTTTCAAGTTATCAGGGTGGACACATTGAATATTTTAAATATATTGTGGATCTTTTAAAAGAAAAAAATGCTTCTCACATTAAAATTTTTGGCGGTGGCGGCGGAGTTATTATCCCTTCTGAAATAAAAGAGCTGCAAAAGTATGGTGTAACCAGAATATACTCTCCAGAAGATGGTGCAAAAATGGGGCTCCAGGGAATTATTAATGATAAAATCAAAAGCATGGATTTCCCAACTGTAGATTTCAAGAGTCTTGATTATTCTAAACTTAAAGTGAGTGAAAAATATATAACTGCAAATTTTATATCTGCGGTTCAAACTGCTAAATCGGAAGATGAAAATATTTTCAAAGAGATTACCTCTAAAATATCTAAAATGGCTGCCGGGAAAAATGTGCCGGTAATAGGGCTTACAGGGACTGGCGGAGCAGGTAAATCATCAATCACCGATGAAATAATCTTGAGGCTTCTCATGGATTTTAGCGACCTCAGTATTGCTATAATAAGTTGTGACCCCTCAAGGCGTAAAACCGGCGGAGCTCTTTTGGGCGATAGAATTCGTATGAATTCTATTGAGACAGGCAGAGTATACATGCGTTCCCTTGCCACACGAGAAGCACAGAGTGAACTTCCTGAAATCCTTCCCGATGCAATTGAAGTTGTAAAAGCAGCTGGATACGATATTATTATAGCTGAAACAGCAGGTATTGGTCAGGGTGATTCAAGGATAGTTGACCTGTGTGATATAGCAATCTATGTTATGACAGCAGAATTTGGAGCTCCTTCCCAGCTTGAAAAGATTGACATGCTCGACTATGCAGATATTGTAGCTGTAAATAAATTTGAGAAGAAAGGGAGTGAAGATGCCTTAAGGGATGTGCGAAAGCAGATGCAGAGAAACAGGAAAGCCTGGGATAAACCGCCGGGAGAGATGCCGGCTTTTGGTACAATTGCATCTAAATTTAATGATGATGGCGTAACTGCATTTTATCATGAAATTTTGAGGTTGATCAAACAAAAAAAAGGTATCCATCTTAAAACTTCACTGCAAAAAAAGAGTGTTAAAGAGTCAACTTCAAAAACCATTATAATTCCGGGCAGCAGGGCAAGATACCTTTCTGAGATATCTGACTCCGTGAGAAAATACCATAAAAAAACTGAGGAACAATCTAAAGCTGTAAGGGAGCGCTGGCACCTTCAAGAGACTGAAAAATTAATAACCAAGCCCGGCTCAGATAATCTTGCAGACACAATTGAGGCATTAAAAGATGCAATACACGCCTTTGACAATAAGATTGATAAAGAGACAGATGAAACACTTCAGGAGTTTGAGAAATTAGAAGAGATTTATACGTCAGATAATCTTGTCTACAAGGTTCGCGACAAAGAGTTTAAGATACCTCTTTTTACCAAATCTCTTTCCGGTTCAAAAATTCCTAAAATTGCCCTTCCTAAGTATAAAGACCCGGGCGAATATTATAGATGGATGAGAAATGAGAATGTTGCAGGCAATTTTCCTTACACTGCAGGGGGTTTTCCTTTAAAACGCGCTGATGAAGACCCCACAAGGATGTTTGCCGGCGAGGGCGGTCCCTTTGATACAAATAAGAGATTTAAACTTCTTTCGGAAAATTACCCTGCAAAAAGGCTTTCAACTGCCTTTGATTCAGTTACGCTTTATGGAAGAGACCCGGATCGAAGACCTGATATATACGGTAAAATTGGTACCTCAGGTGTTTCAATATGTACCCTTGAAGATGCAAAAGTGCTTTACAGCGGGTTTGATTTGTGTGCCCCAAACACATCAGTATCAATGACCATTAACGGACCTGCCCCCATGATGCTTGCCATGTTTATGAATACTGTTATTGAACAGCAGGTGGATCAGTACAGGGAAAAAAATAAAAAGGAACCCTCAAAAGAGCAGTATAAAAAGATAAAAGAAAAAGCATTGTCAAATGTAAGGGGCACTATCCAGGCAGATATTTTAAAAGAAGACCAGGGGCAGAACACCTGCATTTTTTCCATTGAGTTTGCCTTGAAGATGATGGGAGATATCCAGCAATATTTTAATGATAACAATGTAAGAAATTTTTACTCTGTTTCAATCTCTGGATATCATATTGCTGAAGCTGGAGCAAACCCTATAACACAGCTTGCATTAACCCTTGCCAACGGTTTTACCTATGTTGAATATTATCTTTCAAGGGGTATGGACATTGATACTTTTGCACCTTCACTTTCATTCTTTTTTTCCAATGGCATGGACCCTGAGTACACTGTGATTGGCAGAGTTGCAAGGCGTATCTGGGCCGTTGCAATGAAAAATCTTTACAAGGCAAATGAAAAATCCCAGAAACTTAAATACCATATCCAGACTTCCGGGAGATCTCTCCATGCCCAGGAGATTCAATTTAATGACATAAGGACAACCTTGCAGGCGTTGTGTGCAGTCTATGACAATTGCAACAGCCTTCATACAAATGCCTATGATGAGGCAATTACAACACCCACTGAAGAATCTGTAAGAAGAGCCATGGCAATTCAATTGATTATAAATCGAGAGTGGGGACTTTCAAAAAATGAAAATACTCTCCAGGGCAGCTTTGTTGTGGATGAATTAACCGATCTTGTTGAGGAGGCTGTATTACTGGAGTTTGATCAAATTACAGAGAGGGGCGGAGTGTTAGGAGCCATGGAAACCGGTTTCCAGAGAGGTAAGATCCAGGAAGAATCCATGTATTATGAGCACCTGAAACACTCTGGTGATTTTCCCATAGTGGGTGTAAATACTTTTCAAAGTGAAACTGAAAATGATTCTATTTCAGATTTTATTGAACTTGCCCGGTCAACTGATGAACAAAAAGATCAACAACTGGCACGATTAAAGGACTTTAAAGATAAGAACAGGGATAAATCTGAAAAAGCACTGGAAAAACTGCAGAAAACAGCCCTTGAAGGTGGAAACATGTTTGCCCAGTTGATGGAGACTGTTAAATATTGTTCTCTGGGAAGTATTACTCAAGCTTTGTATAATGTGGGTGGAAAATACAGAAGAAATATGTGAAAATAAGAGTTTATAATGATTCAGGAGAAAAATTGATATGGAAAAAGCAGTAATTGTAAGTGCAGCAAGGACGCCTCTTGGAAGTTTTGGAGGCTCTTTAAGTAAAATAGGTGCAACTGATCTTGGTGCCCATGTAATAAAAGAGGCAGTAAAAAGAGCAGGGATTGAAGGAGAGCAGGTAAACGAGTGCATTATGGGCATGGTGCTTCCCTGTGGTTACGGACAAAATCCTTCAAGGCAGGCTGCAATCAAAGCAGGTCTTGGCTGGGATGCAGAGTCCATTACTATAAATAAAGTGTGCGGTTCTGCTCTAAAAGCTGTTATGCTCGCAGCCCAGGCAATACAATGCGGTGATGCTGAAATTATTGTGGCAGGCGGCATGGAGAATATGAGCATGGCACCCTATTATCTTGATAAAGCAAGATGGGGACATAGAATGGGACCTGGCAAAATAGAGGATCACATGGTCCACGATGGCTTGTGGGACATTGTAAATGATTTTCATATGGGTATGTCCAATGAGTTGAGTTCTGAAAAGTGGGAAATTACCAGGGAAGATCAGGATAAATTTGCTGCTGAATCTTATAAGCGTGCATGCCAGGCCATAAAAGAGAAAAAATTTACAGATGAGATAGCCCCTGTTGAGATTCCCCAGCGCAAAGGCGACCCTCTAATATTTGATACTGATGAGTGCCCCCAGGAGACAAATTTTGAAAAGCTTTCTAAAATGCGCCCTGCTTTTAAAAAAGACGGCAGAGGCACAGCTGGCAATGCTTCCATAATCAGTGATGGAGCAGCAGCAGTTATTGTTATGAGTGAAACAAAGGCAAAGGAGCAAGGCTGTGAAATCATGGCTGAAATTGGAGCCCAGGCTTCCCATGGTATTGATATGAAATATGTATTGATGGCGCCCATATATGCAATCCCCAAAGTGTTGAAAAAGGAAGGGATCAGCCTTTTAGATATTGACCTTTTTGAAATAAATGAAGCTTTTGCAGGAAGTTCTGTTGGTATTAACAAGGTTCTTGAACTTGATACTTCAAAAGTTAATGTTAACGGAGGAAGTGTTGCCATGGGGCATCCAATAGGAGCAAGCGGTGCCAGGGTTCTTACAACACTTCTTTATGAAATGAAAAAACAGTCTGCAAAAAAAGGACTTGCCTCTCTCTGCCTTGGTGGTGGAGAAGCAGTTGCTCTGATTTTAAACATGTAATTTAAAATTATTATCATAAGGAAAAAACATGGATATTAAAAAGTTTGGTGTAATTGGTGCAGGACAGATGGGAAATGGAATTGCTCAGGTTGCAGCAGCAGCAGGGCTTGAAGTTATAATGAGTGATATCAAAGATGAGTTTTGTGAAAAAGGGATAGCTACAATTACAAAAAATCTTGATAGAATGGTTAAAAAAGAGAAAATTTCCCAGGATGACAGAACAGCCATTCTTGGCAAGATTAACACCACCACAAATCTCAATGATATGAAAGATGTGGATTTTGTTGTTGAAGCAGCTGTTGAAAGAGAAGACCTTAAGTTTAAACTTTTTCAGGATTTGGATAAAATCTGCCCTGCAGATACAATTCTTTCCACTAACACATCCTCTATTCCCATTGGCAGAATTGCAGCCCAGACAGGCAGAGCTGATAAAGTGATTGGTATGCATTTTATGAACCCTGTGCCTGTCATGAAGTTAGTGGAAATTATTAAGGGTATTGCTACATCTGATGAAACTTTTAAACTTACATGGGATTTGAGTGAAAAATTTGGTAAAACTCCTGCAGAAGCAGGTGATTATCCTGGATTTATTGCAAACCGTGTTCTTATGCCCATGATAAATGAGGCAATATTCTGTCTGTATCAGAGTGTGGGTAATGTTGAAGATATTGATACTGTCATGAAACTTGGAATGAATCACCCCATGGGACCTCTTGGTCTTGCTGATCTTATAGGGCTTGATACATGCCTTGCAATCATGGAGACCTTATACGATGGATTTAAAGACTCAAAATACAGACCATGCCCTCTTTTAAGAAGATATGTTGAAGCAGGCTTTCTTGGAAGAAAATCAGGTAAAGGGTTTTATCAGTATTAAGACCATTTAACCATGGATGAGTTTAAATTAAGCACACCAAAAACAGAGCTGCACACTAGAGTTGATAAATTTCAAAAAGTATTAAGAAAAAATCAGATTGATGCAGCTCTGATAGTTTACAAGACAGATCTTTTTTACTTTGCAGGCACTATTCAGCAGGGGTGGCTCTATATTCCTGCTGAAGGCAAGCCTTTGTTCATGGTATTTAAAGACTTTGACAGAGCAAGGATCGAATCAGGATTAGACACAATTGTTTCCATAAAAGGGGCAAAGTATATTCCTGAAACTTTAAAGAAATTTGGGTATCAAATTCCTCGATCAACTGGCTCTGTTGGCATGGAGCTTGATGTACTGCCTGTAAATCAATTCAATATGTATAGAAATATTTTTCCTGAAACTCAACTGGTTGATGTCTCAACTGAAATAAGGCTTACAAGGGCTGTTAAATCAGAATATGAAATCAATCTTTTAAAGCTGTGTGCCGGGAAATGGGACATGATGATGGAAAAAGCCTCTGATTACATTAAAGAGGGAATAAGTGAAGTTAAAGCAGCAGGATTGATTGAAGGATATGCCAGAACATTGGGACATCAGGGTTTTATTCGTATGCGCATGTGGACAGGAGAACTCTTGTTTGGTCATTTCATGTCAGGAGCAAACGCTTCTATCCCAAGTCACCTTGCATCACCCACCGGAGGTCCTGGAACATGTGCTGCATCAGGACAAGGAGCAGGTTTTAAAAAAATTAAAAAAAATGAACCTGTATTAATTGATTATGGTTTTGGTTTTGATGGATATGTTATTGACAACACAAGGATTTTTTCCATTGGAAAACTGTCGGGCAAACTTGTAAAAGCCCATGAAACAATGCTTGAAGTTCAGGAAATTGCAAGAAAAACAGCAGTTCCGGGTGCTGTGTGTGAAGATATCTATTTTGCAATGTTTGAACATACAAAAAAAGCTGGTCTGGAAGATTATTTCATGGGGGCAGGTAAAAGAAGAATAAAATTTACAGGTCATGGTGTTGGTCTTGAACTTGATGAATTTCCTTTTATAGCTAAAGGGCAAAAGCTGAAAGTCAAAAAAAATATGGTGCTAGCAATTGAGCCTAAAATTGTTATTCCGGGACAGGGGGTGGTTGGTATAGAAAACACACACCTTGTCACAGAAAACGGTCTCAAAGCTTTTGCAAGCTTTCCCGATGATATTACAATACTTTAGAACTTTTTGAGAATTACTCTATAGCTTTCTGCTGTATTTATATTTTATATCTTTCTGCAATGGAATCAAAAATATAATATATAACCAATAGAGGAATAATCCTTGTTACCAAACTGGTAAGAATTGATCCTGGTCATAAACCTCTAAAGCAAAAAAGGTTATAGACAATACCTCCAAGGCACAAAAATGACAGACTTTTCAGGATATAATATATTATTGTTTCTTTATCCATATATTTCCATAAAATTTATAAGGTCAATAATCTTTCTATGGTTTGACCTGCTCTTCTGAATAATATTTTACATGGGTGAATAAAACAATCCCCTTTTTCTGCCTGTATTGCCTCAACAGCCTGTTTGGAAGAGACCACCTTATCATCTGTTGGTTTTGAACAGACCTTTATTATCAAGAGAAATATTATAAAAAAAGAAAAATAGTTTTGTGAACCTTTAAACTGATATTCATTTTTATCTATCTTGTGTACAAGTTTGCTATATGATATTGGTTTAACTCTTCTTAACTAAACGGATTACAAATAATAAAGCAATAGCACCTACAGTAGCTGTAATTAAAGAACCTAGAAATCCTCCGGCTGATATGCCCAATAAAGAGAATAGAAATCCTCCTAATACAGCTCCAACAATTCCAATAACAATGTTAGTTATGAGACCAGATCCTTCCCCTTTCATAATTTTACCCGCTAACCAGCCAGCAAGTGCTCCTATGACTAAGAACATAATTAAACTATTTGCATCCATAGCTCCTCCATTTTTAATTAAAATAATATTTTATTACATCTGACAAGTAATCTGTAATATGGAGTATAAAAGATTGAAAATCAAGGGATTATATTGTAATTCAATTATGGTATATTTTTAATCCAGATAACAATCAAAAGGTGTAAGAGTGATAGAATACATAAAGATCAGACCAGTCTAAATAGAAAAAAGCAAGATAAAAACCCGGAATCCTGAATATTTTATTGACATGTACACGTTTGTCATATAGTGGTAGTACGTGTTTCTAAGAATTTAATATTGAATTTAAGAAGGCTGGTATTTTTTTGGTACAAGAAAAAAGATTTAAAAAAAGATATACATTTTTCAGTTTGCTGATAATTTGTTCAATGATCATGGTGTCGAATTTATTATTCTCATCTTTTTCAAAAACCGATACAAAAATTGATATTGCAAGGCAAAATAGTAAGGTGAAGTCAGAAGCTGCTTTCCTGAACCTTACTGCACCACTTGCCAGATCAGAACAAAAAAATGAGCCTGAATTTATAATCAGACAAGGTACTATTAGTAATAGACCACTCTATTGTGAGCTTCGGGAGCATCAAATCTCTCCTGCTGAAATATTGAAACTTTCTGAAGATTTTAAAGCTGTTTTTGATTTTAAAAAAGCAAGGAAAAAGGATGAATATACTCTCTTTCTTTCAAAAGAGAATAAGCTTGAAAAGATGTTATATAGCAGGAATGTTCTAACTCAGTATATTGCAATAAAAAATAAATCTGGCAGATATGATGTTGCTAAACAAGAGATTGTACTCACAAAAAAAGTAGTTGTAAAAGAGTTTATATTAAAAGAGTCGTTATTCCAGACAATCTTATCAAGCGGTGAAGGACATACATTGGCGTTTGAATTTGCTGAAATCTTTTCCTGGGACATTGATTTTTTTCTTTTTCCCAAAAAAGGAGATAGAATTCAAATCGAATTTGAAAAATTTAGTAAAGATAATCAATTTGTAAAGTATGGAAAAATTCTTGCTGCCCGTTATATTACTGACAAAAAAATATTTTCAGCTTTTCTTTTCAAGGATGGGAAACATGATAACTACTATGATCAAAATGGAAGACCTTTGAGAAAGATGTTTTTACGTGTTCCTATTAAATTAGGCAGAATCACCTCATCTTTTTCTCTGCACAGATTCCATCCTGTTTTGAAAAAATACAGAAGGCATACAGGTATTGATTATGGCGCAAAGACAGGAACACCAATATTTGCAACAGCAAATGGCAAGGTCAGGTTTTCAGGCTGGTCAAAAGGGTATGGAAAGCTTGTTATTGTTGTACATCCCAATGGATATGAGACATATTATGGCCATTGCAGTAAGCTTCTAGTAAACCCTGGAAAGTTCATAAGCCAGGGCGAAGTTATTGCAAAAGTTGGAAGTACTGGTCAAACAACCGGACCCCATGTTCACTATGAAGTGAGAATTAATAGAAAACCTGTTAACCCAAATACAATAAAATCTACTCCGGGAAAGCCCCTTGCCGGGAAATTTTTATCTGAATATAAAACTTTAGTCAGCAAAAGGCTTGATTTGTTTGAATCAGTTATTAAGCTTGCTTCATCAAACAATGAAGCCGAGAAAAAAACTTGATACCAATTGATATAACTGATATCAGCAATTTTTAACCAGAACTTTTTCAAGCTGTGCTACCAGGAAGTCTATCTCCTGATCATTTATAATTAAAGGTGGTGAAATTCTGATTGTATGACCATGGCTGTCATTTGCAACCACACCAAGACAAGTAAGCTTTTGACAAAACTCCATGGCATTACCGTTTTTCACCTCTATTCCAATAAATAGCCCTTTACCGCGCACCTCTTTTACATGGTCAGATTTTGCTGCAATTTTTTCAATTTTCTCTTTTAAAATTTTGCCTTTGACAGCTGCTCGTTGGCACAGGTTCTCTTTTTCAATTATTTCAAGAGCGGCAACTCCTGCAACACATGCCAGGGGATAACCGCCAAAGGTAGAACCGTCTGAGCCCTTGCTGAATACCATATCCATGATTTCAGCATTTGTTATAAAAACTGACAAAGGAATAATGCCGCCGGACAGAGCTTTGCCCAATATTACACCATCAGGGATAATGTTTTCATGTTCAAAACAGAATTTTTTTCCGGTTCTTCCTAAACCCACCTGGATCTCATCGCATATTAAAAGAAGATCATTGTCATCAGCGAGTTTTCTTAAACCCTTTAAAAAACCTTTGGGAGGAACTATCATTCCACCCTCTCCCTGCAAAGGTTCCACCAGAATGCCGCAGCTGTTTTTATTAATTGCTTTTTTTACTGCAGAAAGGTTGCCATATTCAACAGATACATAACCTGGCGTAAGAGGTCCAAAGCCTTGTTTTGATTTTTCACTGCTGGAAAAAGAGATCACAGAGAGTGTACGACCATGGAAGTTATTGTTAAAAACAATTATCTCCTGATCACCATCTTTAATACCTTTGTGTTTGTAGCCAAAATACCTCATTGTTTTAATGGCTGTTTCAACAGATTCGACTCCGCCATTTTTTGGAAGAACCTTATTGCCTCTGTTTCCAAAACGGGGAGCAAGCGGGGGAGTGAAATCAGCCATCTTTGAGAGAAATACTCCCAAAGGATCTGTATAAACAACATTTGACAGTACAGATGCAAATTTGCCCTCAAGGGCATTGGTAATTGCTTTAATTAGTTCAGGGTGGTGATGTCCGGGGTTTGCAGCCGAGTATGCAGCAAGGCAGTCAAGATATTTATTGCCCTTTTCATCATAGAGCCAACAACCGATTGCATGTCTTACAACCAGTTTTACCCTTTCATAATGATGTGCTCCACAATTTTCTTCAAACTCAAAAATATCAGAATCCCTATAGGTGGAAAACCCTGTATCTATTGTATTTTTTTTTGCTGCTTCCATTTTGTCCTCCTTTAAACAATAAAACTTGTATTGCTTTAATCATCTGTTTTTATTATTTGATAGATCTTTTTTTCTTTCTCAGTAAGCTCTTTATTGTCATCATAGACTTTTTCAAGAAAACAATGATAAAAATCATGGCGTAAACTGTCTCTGTTGGCAGTTACAAACCATTTATTTCTGGTCCAGCTTATGGGTGAGCTATCTTCATTCTCCGGTTCAAATATTCCTGCAAGGGACTCTTTTTTGTCTGTAATAATATCAAAAGAACGTCCCCCAATTTTTTCTATCAATGAGTCTTTTGCAGGGTGAACCACCTGGACATCAAAATCTACAGACACATCTCCCATGGCTACATACCTGATTTTTACACCGCGTTCATCTGCTTGTTGCAGGTATTTTACAAGATAATTACTTGCTTTTGAAAACAGGCGGGCATAGATTTCATCTTCAGCACTATTAATCATTTGCTTTGCTTTTTGCATAATGTTTTCATAGCCAGTCAATGTCCATATATATTCATATTCTGGTTCCTGGTATGCTTTTGCAACCTCCTTTTCAAACAGCTTAATTGTTTGATTGAAATCCATGGCAAGTTTTTTTACTAATTCATCTGGAGGAAATGGAGCATATTGAGATGATTTTGTTTCAAGCACATATCCTTTAGCTATCATACTTCTTAAAACATCATAGATCCTGGACCGTGAAATGCCTGAAATTTTACTTAGTTTGGAACCGTTGACAGGGTGTTTACTTATGAGCGCCATATAGCATGCAGCTTCATATTGTGTAAACCCAAGCTTCTTTAAGCTTGAAATATTATCCATGATATCTCCTCGTCTTGATGTTGCTACCTTAATAGCAACATAATGCAAATTCATAAAAGTGTCAAGAATATTCCACTGCAGGGATTGACATCAAATACTATTTAACCCAAACTTAAGGTATGAAGAAGATATTTAAATACCTGTTAATTATTGTTTTACTGTGCGTGACAGGGCTCCTGGGGGTCTATTTTTTCACCCCAGAACCCAAAACTTTTCTTAATCAAAATCCTAGAATAACATCTTTTATGCAGATGAGAATAGATGCTGCCAAGGCAGAGGGAATAAACTTAAAGATATTTCATCAATATTTAAATTATTCAAATATTGATCAGGATTTAAAAGATGCTGTCAGGATCAGCGAAGATGGGGGTTTTTTTGCCCATAATGGTTTTGATTTTGCTGAGATCAAAGAATCAATTAAAAAAAATATTAAAAAGAGAAAGTTTGCAAGGGGTGGAAGCACTATTTCTCAGCAACTTGTTAAAAATTTGTTTTTATCCTCTGACAAATCAATAGTAAGAAAAATAAAAGAAGCAGTACTAACATTTAAGCTTGAAAATCAGCTTTCGAAATTTAGAATTTTTAGTCTGTATATGAATTATATTGAATTTGGAGATGGTGTATTTGGGGTACAAGCAGCCTGTTGGACGTATTTTGGAAAATCAGCACGGGATGTGACTGTTTTTGAAGCTGCAAGATTAGCTTCAATCATTCCAAATCCAAGAAAATATAATCCAAACAAACCCACCCGGAGATTAAGATATAGAACAAAGCTTTTACTGACCCGATTATTTAAGTATAAGAAAATTACCAGAGCGGAATATAGTGACGCATTAAGGGAGTTTGAAATGTTTTTTGATTAATCTATTTCATTAGTGAAGGTAACCATAAAGCTATATCCTGAAACATGAATACCAGAATAATACCAAAAATAAGTATGATTACAAATGGAACAACACTTTTGATTATAAAAGAGAGTGGTTCATCAACAATGCCTTTGACTGTGAATATATTAAGCCCCACTGGCGGGGTTAGCAATGCTGTTTCAATAAGCATCATCAGAATAACCCCAAAAGCTATGGTATCAATTCCCAGAGCAGGGAGCATGGGAGCGATTACAGGAACAGTTAAAACAGTTATTGATCCGCCATCCAGAAACATTCCCAGGCAAAGGTAAAGCACAACAATCATAAGAATAATTCCCCAGGTAGGCATGCCAGATGCGAAGATGAATTCAGTAAGGTTTGCTGGAATCTGAAGAAGCGTTATCACATTGGACATAACTAGAGCTCCAACCATAATCATTATGATCATTGTTGAAAGTATGCTACTGTCTATCAGGCACTGGACAAAGCCTTTCCAGTTTATCTTGCGAAAAATTAAGGCACAAAAAAGGCTGTAGATTACCAATATTGCCCCTGCTTCAGTAGGCGTGGCAACACCAGTGTATATACTGCCAAGGACAAATACAGGACCAAGAATGATTATAAAAGATTTCCGCAAGGAGACCAGGCGCTCTGCCCAGGTGAAAGAGACAGCCTTATATTTGCCGCTGATCCTGCAGCTGATTACAATATATATACTGAACATGACGACCAGCATTATTCCAGGGATAACCCCTGCCATGAAAAGATCTCCCACTGATGTATCGGTCAGAAAACCATAAACAATGAATCCAATGCTGGGTGGAATGATTAATCCAAGGCTGCTTCCGGTCACTGTGCCAATAACCAGTTTTTTATCATAGCCTCGGCTCAGCAGTGGTTTCATGGCAACAAGAGTGATGATTGCGGTAACTGCTGTGCTTGACCCTATCATGGCTGCCAGTATACCTCCGGTGATACAGGTACCCACGCCCAGGCCGCCCGGCATCCAGCCAAGCCATTTGCTGCTCAAATCATATATCTGTTCACCTAGCCCGCTCCGTGATAGAATCAGCCCGCCAAGGGTAAACAAAGGGATAGCCAGTAAAATAAAGTTAGTGGATGTATGCTCTGCTATAATGGGTAGAGTGTTTAAGCCACCAAGGCTTCCATGGAAGAACAGGAGTCCGGTAAGGCCAACCAACCCAAGGGCAAAGGCTATGGGCACTCCCCAAAACAAAAGAGCCAGGGCAAGGATAAGAATACCCAGAGACTGGCTGAAAAAATAAACAGTGATTCCTACTAAAGCTGATAGTAAAAAAAGACCAACCATGAGGACTGGGGAAACAGATGGTGTATCAGAGGGATTTTCAGGATTCTTTTTTATCCAGCAAATTCTTGCCTGAATTTTCCTTATAAATTGAATGGCACTTAAGGTCATGCCCATGGGAATTGATAGAGCAACAAGCCACATTGGGTAACGGAATAGACCGTCACTCATGGAATTATATTTTACAGCTTCCATGAAATGGTTAAACCCGTAAATACCCAGGGCAATAATAAAGATCAGAGATGCAGAATCAGTGGCTATTCCAATGGCTTGCCTGCTTCGGGCGGGTAGTTGATTAACAAAGATATCACAGGAAACATGCTTGTCTGATTTTATTCCATATGGAACTGACAGAAATGTGAACCAAATAAATATCAAGGTTGAAACAGTTAAAACCCATGAAGTAGGACTATCTAGAAAATGCCGTGAAAATGCCTCAAAAGACATAAATAATGCCACTGACAGCATCATTAGCCCAGCTACCAGAGCAAAGGCAAAGGAGGTACGATCTATTATCAGCCCAAGCCCCTGCTCTGGTGAAACCGCTATTTTATCCATTCTACTTCCTTAATAAAATCTATTATAGGATGCTTATAATCTCTACTATTTTGACTTTTCCAACAAATCCCATAGTTCCTTATATTGATCACCAAGCTGCTCTTTTGCAAGCTTCTTCATAACTGGTTTGACTGTACTAACGAGCTTTGCTTTCTGTTCACTTGAAAGTTCTACAAATGCCTTTGTTTTAGTTTTCAGGAAGGCAAAATCCTCTTCCCTCTCCTTGGCAGCGTAATCTCTTGTCCAGGATTCAAACTCTTTGGCTGTTTCAGATATTATTTTTTGATCCTCTTTGGAAAGTTTGCTCCAGGATTTGTTGTTGATCACAATCCACATGCTGAAGTATGGTATTGTGGGGTCAACAGTTAAATATGGGGCTACTTCATAGAGCTTAGAGCGTCGCCACCTTGAAACTCCAGAACCGGCTCCCTGGATTGTTCCACGCTGCAGACCCGTATAGAGTTCTTTAGAGCTAAGGCTAATAGGGATAGCTCCCAATGCCTTATACATGGTTGCCATGGCTGTTCCTGCAGTACGTATTTTCAGACCTTTGAAATCCTCAACAGTTTTAATAGCTTTGTCTCTACGTCCGAGTAAACTGGTGCCAAAAGACCATGCAGCAAGCAGCCTGCCATTGAAATACTTTTCAAATTCAGCTGAAGCTATCTTACGAGTCTTTGGGTTATCAAGGAATTTATAATAATGTTCATAGCTTTCCCAGCAACCCAGTGCGCCAAAAGATCCTACAAACTCAAGCACTGGGGAACGTCGACCTACCAAGGCTACATGCAGAAGACCAATATCAATTTGGTTGTTTGACATGGCTGACATGATAGTCTTTGCATTATACAAAGATCCTGCTCCATAGTGTTTAATATTAATTCTGCCATTGGTTTTTTTTGCAACAGCGTCAACAAACTTTTGAGCAGCTATTTCATGGTTGCTTTTTGGCGGTGTTGTAGTGGCAAAAGTTAAGCTGTTCTTGCCGGCAACAGCACAGTCCCAACCACCCATGACCATCAATAGGGAGACAAATACAAAAATTAGGGCACTAATAAAATTAGTTAGTTTCATTTTCCTTCTCCTCCAACAGAGATACCCTGGAGCCTGTTGTATTAGGTTTGAAAATAATTACGTTCCAGGGAACGCAATTGTTCAAGATCAACCAGATCATTGAATTCATCAAATGAGACCATCTGCCTGTTGAAACCAGCAGTTGTCCCGTTGGCTGCGAGTTCAGCCATCAGACCTCCAACGACTTTTGCCACAGCATATGTGGCAGCCACTGGGAATACAACTGTATTGTAACCGATCTTTTCCAACTCAGCAGCAGAAAGTAGAGGGGATTTTCCCCCTTCGATATTATTGGCAAGCAAAGGTGCATCTATGCGGGCTGTAATCATTTGCATCTGCTCAATGGTTGTGGGTGCTTCCACAAATATAAGGTCTGCTCCTGCCTGGGCATAGAGGTTTCCTCTCTCAATGGCATCTTCTATACCATTAACAGCCAGAGCATCGGTTCTTGCCATAATGATAAAATCATTATCAATTCTGGCATCAACTGCTGCTTTAACTTTGGCAATCATTTCTTGTTTTTCAATGACTTGTTTGTCAAGCATATGACCGCACCGTTTGGGAAAAACCTGATCCTCAATAAACATTCCGGCTGCTCCGGCTTTTTCAAGCTTTTTTACTGTACATCTAACATTGAGTACACCACCATATCCAGTATCACCGTCTGCAAATAGAGGGATGGTTGTTACATCAACAATGCGGCTGACACAATCGACCATTTCAGTCAAGGTCAAAAAAGACAGATCTGGTTTTCCCAAAATAGAGGCACTGGCTGAGTAGCCACCGATGGTTACTGCCTTAAATCCGGCCTGCTCCACTATTCTCGCTGTAAGTGTATCATGGGCACCCGGCATCACCAGTATAGATTTTTCAAGTATATATTGTCTTAGTAAACTTGTTTTTTTCATTTTTGATTCAATATCCTTTTGTTTGCTTGTAGTAAACTTGGATCAGCAAAATATTACTCTCCACGTATGGGATTGCAAAAAACCATCAGTACTTTGGCAGGTTTTGGACCAATGCTGCGACTCATATGGGGACGATTGGAATCAAAATACATTGCATCACCTGCTTCAATTATATATGTCTGACCATCGTAGTAAAATTCAGTTGTACCTTCCAGGGCAAAAATTATTTCCTGACCCTCATGCATCAGGGGTTTGGGGTTAAACTCGTTGCTGACGGTGACAATATAGGCATCCATAAATCGATCGGATTTGGTAAATGCAAAAGATTCATATATTGAGCTGGGAGCTGCCCCTGTATGAGTGATGGGCTGGCGATCCTTCACTCGACCTATGGATAGTTTTTCTTGTGTCTGCTCTGTTTTTTCTCCAGTTATGAGGGAGATGGCATCTAAGCCGAGACCAAATGCAATTTTAGTTAAGGTTCCAAGCGTTGGTGTTTTATCATCATTTTCTATTTGGGATAAATAACCTTTAGAAAGACCCGTAGCCTTGGCAAGTTGATCAAGTGTCCATCCCTGTTCAACTCTTTTAGATCTAATCCGTTTGGCAATAGCTTTTTCTAATGCCCGGCTTTTTTTCTCATTTTGTATTTGACTCATAATAACCTTCTGTTTACTATTAGCAAACAGAAAAGTCAAATACTTTTTAAAGTTTTTAAAAAAAGGAGGGATAATGGGTACCACTGAATTATGAAAGACATCCCTGTAAGGTTGGAAAATATTCAAATCATGGTTAAAATTGTTTTAGAAGGATAGTTGTTTAATCACGGATATAAACTCCTTTATATGAATAGAGGGTTAATTAGATTAATTCTGTTTTTTCTGTCCGAGAAAAACTCCCAGTTTAAATGTTCAGGTGCTGTATCTTTTGATACTTCAATGACTGAGAAGTGAAGGTGGGCTAAGAGAGTTGTTTGCTTTTTTTGGGTATTGGCAATGGATGCAATAATTTCCCCCTGGCTGAGTTCAGTACCAATTTGTATTCTGTTATCAGGCAAAATATGGGCATAAATAAAAAGCAGATCAAGATTCTGTCTAAAAGAGATATTGTGCTGAACAACAATGGATTGACCAATAAAATCATCACAGATATTTATAATTTTTCCATCTGTTGCTGAGGGGATCAGTGTCCCGGCATCAAGCGTTTGAATCTGCTGTTTTTTATTTTTATAATAAAGTATATCAACTCCTTCATGCAAGGTTTTACGTTTACCATGATTTTCCCACCATTTAAAACAGCTTGAAAATAACATACCATGGTGAAATATCCACTGCCTGTTTTGATTGATGGAGTGCATAATATCAAGATTGTTGATCTCAGCAATGTTTTCAAGATATTTGAAGAATATGCCCATGGGTAGTTTCTATTCTTGTGTTAATTTTCCAGCAACATGGAACATTATTACAGAGGCAGCATTGGCAACATTAATTGAATTTTTTCTACCATGCATTGGTATATGAACAAATTTGTCACAAACTCTTAGCACATGCCTTGAAATACCGTACTCTTCATTACCAAGTACCAGGACTGCTCTTTGAGGCCAGGAAAAATTTGTGTAAGCCTTTGAATTTTTAATAGTTTCAATACCGATGATAGTATAACCCACGGTTTTTTTGTTAATTAATGTGGCTATAAGATCATCTGTCTTTTCTGAGTGAACAAAGGAAAATGTCCCCATTGAAGTTTTTTGTACCAAAGAGTGTTCAGCTCCGGGAGTGTTTCCCAATATTACAGATCTAAAACCTGCTGCATCACAGGTTCGAAAAATTGAGCCAACATTGAAAACGCTTCTAAAACAGTCTATTGCAATATGATAATCCAAGGTTTCTATTGCTGTCCTTGATTTGTCACTGCTTGTAACATCTATTGCAGAGTTATCAAGCAGATCATGATCCTTTGGGAAGATATTGGTTTTGGTTCTGTGAAAATGTATGGCATCTGATACAAATTCAATCCAGACTCGGTTTTCATTTGATTCAGGTTTTTCTTTACAAGGTAGTTCCAACCACTTTAATATCATGTCATAATTTGATGCGAACAGATGGATACTTTTAGTGTTGATTCTGTTTGTAATGAGGTTTTGATAAATAGCAGTCAGCCACTTGATAACCCAGGTGTGTTGTGTCTCTTTTTTCAGCAGCTTAAATTTTTTTTGTGTAAAGGGGAATAAAGTGTTTTGCTGTTTCACTTATGTTTTACCGACTGTCTGCCTTGCCATGTTATACACTGAATAAAACTGCTTGTGTTCTTTTATGGCACTTTGAAAAAAATTATCAAAAATATTGATATCTTTATAGTTTACTACCTTGTTAACACTTGAATAAAGAGTGGACATATTATCTCCTGTCCTTATCTGTTCACTCAGCAGGACTATGCAGATATCTCTTCTAAAGGACATATCCATCTGTTCAATCTCCTGCATAACCACTTTTTTACCCTTCCCATTTTCAAAATTTTCATCAATGATGATTGTATTATATTGCTGAATTTCAAGGAATTCCAGTGCTAAAGCTGAAGTTTCAGCAGCATTTGCCTGGTATTCATTCTTTGTAAGTCCTCTAAATATAATTTCTCTATAGGAATCATTATCAACACATACCAGGGCTTTTTTTTCTATATCAGACATAAATGAAGTCGCAAAAATGTCAGGAAGAGCTGTTGCGCCTCTGCGTTCCTCCGGTTGAAAGCTGGGTATTTGAACTTTGTCCTGACATTTTGGACAACGTACAAAGGCATTTTTGTCCTTGGGGATTTTTTTATCTGATATGTTAAACTGTGCCTGGCAGGCAATACAGGTAATTTTCATTATTGATGGCTCCTTCTATATCCACGATCCATTTCAAGGGATTCTATGTCTGAGGTTGCTTCACCCCGGGAAGATTTGATGGTGTCAATCCCCCTTCCCACAATATCTTTACGGGTAGCATATGCATGTGCAGTGTTTTCTTCGATTAATCCTTTTTCATAAAGTCTTATTATGTATTCGTCAAAACTTATCATGCTTCTGGCACTACCCTGCTTGATGATTTCAGCATAGGAATTACCCTCTTTTTCACCGTGTAAAATTGAATCTTTAACTCGCAAACTTGTACACATTACCTCAAAGGCTGCGATTCTGCCACCACCTGTTTGGGGCAGTAATTTTTGAGATACAACCCATTTAAGAGAGTCTGCAAGCCGGACCCTTATCAGTTTTTCTTCCTCGGTTGAAAACATTCCAAGAATACGATTAATTGTCTGTCCTGCATCTGCTGTATGCAGGGTGGTTACAACAAGGTGACCTGTTTCCGCTGCAGCCAGTCCAATTTCAATGGTTTCCCTGTCACGCATCTCACCCACAAGTATAACTTTTGGAGCTTGTCTCATGGCTGCTCTTAAGCCGCTTTGAAAGGTATCAAAATCTGTTGCAAGCTCCCGCTGATTAAAGGTTGATTTTTTTTGAGAATGTTGAAACTCGATGGGGTCTTCCAAGGTAATTATATGATATGCTTTGGTCTCATTGATCTGGTTCAAAAGGGCTGCAAGGGATGTTGATTTTCCAACTCCTGTGGCACCTGTTACAAATAATAGACCATTTTTTTCTTCTGACATCTGGAAGAATACTTCCGGCAGGTTAAGCTCTTTGATTGTGGGAATTCTTGTTTCAAGTTTTCTCATGGCAATGGAGTATTTGCTTGATCTTGAAAATACATTTACTCTGAAGCGAACTCCATCTTTAAGTTGGTGACTAAAGTCACAGGAGCCTCGTTTTATAAGAGTTTCTGTTAACTCTCTGTTGTTATTGATAAGGTTTAAGGCTATTATTTCAGTTTGAAAAGCTGTAAGACAGCTGAAGTTTGGCTGCATTCTAACGGGCATTAACTCACCATCACTCTCAACTTGAATAGGCTTGCCAGGAGTAAAATTAAGATCAGAAAGATTTTTTTTATATTCAAGCATCTTCAGTAGTATATAATCAATCTCTTTTCTTCGCATAATTGTTAAATCATCCTTTCTTTTAAGATTCCAACCTGACTATATTTCCGTGAAATCAGCTGGTGGTGTTTTGAGGAACGGTCTGAATTGCTCCTTGTTAAAGCATTTTTCATAGGCCTCTTCAGCACTTATCCATTTTTTCTTAAAAAGTGCCATAATTGACTCATCCATGAGCTGCATTCCAAATATTTTACCAGTCTGGATCATGGAAGGAATCTGATGGCTTTTATTCTCACGTATTAAATTTCTAACTCCAGGAGTTGCTATAAGCACTTCTAAAGCAACACATCTTCCTGATCGATGCAGTCTTTTAAAAAGGGTTTGCCCGATAACAGCTCTTAAACTGTCAGAAAGGGAAGAGCGAATTTGTGCCTGTTCATGTGCTGGAAATACTTCAATAATACGGTCTATTGTTTTTACTGTACTGGAAGTATGAAGAGTGCTGAATACAAGGTGACCTGTGTTGGCAGCCTCGATTGCAAGGGATATGGTTTCAAGGTCTCGAAGCTCACCCACAAGAATAATATCAGGGTCTTCACGCAGAGCCCCTCTCAGGGCGGCAGTAAAAGTTTTTGTATGTACGCTGACCTCACGGTGATTGACAATACAGTTCTTACTTGTATGCACAAATTCTATGGGGTCTTCAATGGTAATAATATGATCCTTTCTTAAGCGGTTTGCCTGATCTAAAATTGCAGCGAGTGTTGTGGATTTTCCACTACCAGTAGGTCCGGTTACAAGAACAAGCCCCCTTGGAAGAGTTGCAAGCTTGTTTATTACAGGAGGAAGCCCCAGGGTTTCTGCAGATTGAATTTTACTTGGAATTTCCCTGAATACTGCATTTACGCCATCTTTCTGCATAAAGTAATTTGCTCTGTAACGTGCTAACCCAGGGATCTCATAACCAAAATCAACATCTCCTGTCTCTTCAAAAATTTTAATTTTTTCCTCAGGAGTGATTTCATATAAAAGCTTTCTTAATATGTCACTGGAAAGCTTTTGGTATTTTATTCTCTCTATATCACCGTCAATTCTTAGCGCAGGCTGTTCTCCAGCAGAAAGGTGAAGGTCAGAGCCACTTTTATCATTTAATAATTTAAAAAAAGCATCAATCTCAGCCATTTATTGTCACTCCTGTTTAGTATTAGCTTCTGGCAAACCTGCCTTGAAAAATTTTATTTATATATAGATCTATATCTAATCTATTGCTTAACTTTAACCGTGGTTTAAAAACTTTACTGTTGAATCAGTTTCATCTTGAGCTTTATTTTCATCCTTGGTCATCTCAAGCATTTTTGAGTGGTATTCAAGGATTGAGCCTATCTGCATTTCCAATTGTATCCGCTGCCTTTTCAACTCGTTTATGTCATTGTGCAATTGCGAGAGGCGGTTATGTGCTCGTGAAAGAATTTTTGCAGCCCGGACTTCTGCCTCGGCAATAATAGTTTGGGAAGATTTTTCAGCATTTTTTTTCATTTGATCCAGAACATTCTGGGATTGGATTATGGATTTTTTTGTGGTATCTTCCCTCTCCCTGTATCCCTGATTTTCAAGATAAAGCCTCTCTTTTTCCATCAAGTTTTTTTCAATTTTACTGTTTAGATCTTCAATTTGCCTTGCAACCTCTTCAAGAAAAGAGTCTATTTCCTGAATATCAAAACCTCTAAATCTGGTTGAAAACTCTTTTTGCCTTACTACTGTAGGTGTTATGCCCATTTTATCCTCCCCTTTAATTAAAGTTAAACAAGGGTACTTGCCAAACGAAATAAACTGTTCACTACAAACACTTGAATAAAATAAATAGATAATAATACAATAATTGGTGAAATATCAATCATTCCAAAGATTATTGGAAGTCGTTTTCTTATTTGGTAAAACAGAGGCTCTGTAACAGAGTAAATAGCCATTACAATCTGATTGCCAGGATCAGGGCTGACCCATGAAAGAACAACTCTTGCAATAACTATCCACTTATATATGGTTAATGCATACTTTAATACAACTGCAACTGCATTTAAAAAATATCCCAGGACAAACATATTTTGAATCCATAAAAGTTAATGTTACTATAATTATGCAGTTTGCAATAATAACCTGCTCAACTATAAAAAATAAGCTATAAACCAGTGGAAAGTCAAGCTTTTTTCATATTACGCTCTATTTTTATAAAAAGATAAAAATTCTATTGACAAATGAAAAATTATACCATAACAATGGTTCGACCAATCAAACATGGTAAACAAAAGGGGATCAATGCCTGAAACAAATAATACTGACTTTCAAACTGGTTTTATAAAAGCAAAAAAAAGCAGGATATTTCAGGACGTTGTTGAGCAAATTCAAGAAGCAATACTTTCCCGCAGGCTGATAGAGGGTGACAGGCTTCCGCCGGAAAGAGAATTGTGCGAAACCTTCAATATAAGCAGAGGAACATTACGTGAAGCCCTCCGAGTGCTTGAGCATAAAGGGCTTTTGGAGATCAGGCTTGGGACAGGTGGCGGTGCAGTGATTAAAAGCGCTGGCATTGAGCAGCTTACAGAGACCCTTGCTCTGTTAATCAGATTTGGTACTGTTTCAGTCCTTGATATTGGTGAATTTCGTGTTGGCATAGAAAGCCAGATTGCAAGCCTTGCAGCCCAAAAAGCTTCTGGTGAGGACATTGAACTTTTAGACCAGCTCCTTGCAAAATTAAAAGAGTATAAAGATCTAGGTCTTCCAGCATGGGAAAATTTTCTTGAAGCAGATAAGCAGCTTCACATGGAAATTGCAAGGATATCAGGCAACGCTCTTTATCAATATGTTAATGATGTTGTCCATGATAATATTAAAAAATACTTTGATAAATATCTTGAAAATACATACAGCGCAATTCAAGAGATTTATAATGATTTAGAACAACTTGTTATGGCAATAAAAAAGAGCGACAGTACTAATGCTGCGTTAGTTGCAAAAAAGCATGTCAACACTTTTATTGCGGCTATGAGAAAACAAGAGGTCATTATTGCTGAGATGCAATAACAATATTTTAATTCAGGAAGCAGGTATTAAATCTTTATGGCACAATTAGAATTGAAGAATATCAGCGTAAGGTTTGGTGGGCTCCATGCATTGTCAGATTTAAGCTTTACAATAGGAGATGGGAAAATTGTAGGATTGATTGGACCCAACGGAGCTGGGAAAACAACGGTCTTTAATGTTCTCACCGGAGTTTATCAAGCTTCCGGAGGAGATGTGCTTTTTAATGGCAAAACCATTCTTGGTAATAATCCCCATAAGATTTTTAAAAAGGGTATTGCCAGGACATTCCAGAATATCCGCCTTTTTTCCATGATGACCGCCATGGAAAATGCTATGGTTGCACGGCACTGCAGGACAAAAAAAGGAGTGATCGGTTCAATTTTCAGAACAAAATCACAACAAAAAGAAGAGGCTGAAATTA
>CAZMEX010000024.1:0-43231 GCA_964565415.1 uncultured Desulfobacterales bacterium
CAACTCGTGCGCTTGCCAAAGTTAAAACTCTTCTTACGTTATTATGAAAAACATATTCTTCGTAGCGTTCTAAATATGACTTCTTTGATTTTAATGTCCTCCAAATCGAATAATATCTTCGAGTCTTATCTTGTTTTTTCAATTCTTCATCAGTGTTTTTTAAATCACCATATTTAAAATCACCATGCAATTTAATAATAGGTAATTCATTTTTATTTTGAGCTCTTTGATTTATTCTTTGTACAGTATCTAAAGAAATATCAATCCCCTGTATGGCTCCATATACACATGAGTCACTAATTAAATTATCAAAATTTGTTGTCCATACAGTATCTAAAATTCCTTGTTTTACCCATAATGGAATTGTTCTATAACCAATTGCTGGCTGTTTATTAGAGCAGTTTTTTTGAAAATACTGTCTTCTGTTTTCTTCAATTGGGAAACATTTTTTTGCATAAAAAGAATATTCTTCGATACTACCATTTTCAATATACACACCTTGATTATCTAACCAGTTTTGGATAACTGTTTGTGCTTTTGGGTTTTTATAATTATCAATCCAATCTTGAACAGATGAATTATTACTTTTGTAAATATTTTTTTTCCAATCCCAAATACAATCATTCGCAGATTTTATATCTGAACTAATTGAGCATCCCGCTCCTAACAATAAAGAATAAGAGTCATTTTTACTTATTGTAACTGACCTTAAAAATTCATCGAATTGTAATTTCTTTATCATTTGATATAATTTCCTTGTTTAATATCAGCTTTCATACTCTCCTCAACTCCACGCATTAAGACAGGGCAAAGGGGTTTAATACTATTTTTTAGTTGTTCATTTATTTTTTTACGAGTTTCCAAGGTATGGTAAACCGTTACTATGGCTTCTTGTATCTTTATATCGGGTATAGGTAGTTTTACATTGCACATTTCTGTCCAATCAAAAGTTTCTCTGGCACTCCCCCAAGAGTTAAAGCGAGCATAGCGGTCAAATTCTGTTCTTTGGAAATAGAGATATAAATACTCTGGTAATAATTCTTTTGTGTCTTTTACTTCAAAAACTATGTATGTACTGGAAACTAATCCAGCTTTTCCATCTAAAATAGCAATTGAAATCTTCTCGCCATTTCTTGAAGTAACAGAAACATAGCCAAATTGTTTTTTTCTGACAATTTTATATTTTGATAAATCGAGTTGCTCTTTTTTAGATTTAGTTGGAATAAATATTTTGTTTACACTTATTCCCAAAAGATTATCAATCTCTAAATAAGTATTTCGCTCATCAGATTGTTGAATGTATTCACCCAACAATTTTGGTTTTTCGGTTTTGATTAAATTTTCAATATAAGTATCACAAATCAACTGCAAATCTTCCAAACTTTTTTTATACACTTTCTGGTTGTTTAATAAACCTTTGTAAAGTGCTACATATTGCTTTTGCTCGCCAATATCAATGTCAGGAATGTGCATATCACAAAATCTGTCCCATTCTAAACCACCTCTCACACTCGAATCACAATAAGCCCAAGCTTTCCTGTCAAATTCAGGTCTTTGAAATTCCATCATTAAGAATTCAGGCAATAATTTGTTTTCATCAATAACTTCAAAAGTTTTATAAGCAGGTGAAATAAGGGAAGGTCGTTTATTATTATATAATGCAACAGGTAAAACTTCATCTCTATTGACGTGCATTAGATTCGTTGCAAATTGACCTTTTGAAACAACTTTATATTTGGATAGATCAAGTCCTGTTTGATTAGCAACAGAAGGCATATAACTTTTAAAAATATTAATGCCCAAAAGATTAGTAACCGCCAAATCTCTGTTCCGATTATCCACCAATTGTATGTAATCACCCAAACGCTTATAACTCATATCCCAATACCTTAAAAGCGTTAATTAATTGGTTTTGTGAGTCTTTTTCTTCTTGCAGTAGTATTGTAAAATCTTTTTGTATTCGCTTCATTTCAACATCAAAATCAATTCCACTATCTCTGTCTATAAACTCAATGTATTTACTTGGCACAAGCGAAAAATCATTTGTTTCTATATCCTCAAATTTGGCTGATTTGCAAAATTCTGGTATATCTTTGTAAGTATTTTTATAATTAATTTGTTGCCAGTTGTGGTAATTCAAAGCCACTTTTGCAATATCTTGTTCTGTTAACTCAACATATTTCTTTTCATATTCGCTTCCCCAACGTCTTAAATCTATAAATAGGACTTCTTTTTCACGATTACGATAGTTTTTATCTTTTCCATTTATATGAGCAGTTCTCTTTTTTTTATTCTTGTTGAGAATCCAAAGCGTTACACTAATATCGGTTGTGTAAAAAGTATTTCTCGGGATTATAATAATGGCTTCAACTAAATTATTCTCAATTAGTTTTTTACGGATTTTATATTCTTCACCACCACCAGATAAAGCACCATTGGCAAGAATAAAACCTGCCACACCATTTTTTGACAATTTGGAAACCATATTAAGTATCCAGCCATAATTTGCATTGGATTTTGGAGGCACATCATATCCCTGCCATCTTGGGTCATCAATCAGTTCAGTAGCTTCACGCCAGTCCTTTTGATTAAACGGCGGATTCGCCATAATAAAGTCAGCTTTTAAGTCTTTATGCTGGTCATTGGAAAATGTATTGGCTGCAATATCACCAAGGTTTGCAGAAATCCCCCTGATGGCAAGGTTCATTTTGGCAAGTTTGTAGGTGGTATTAGTATATTCCTGCCCATAAATGGAGATCTCTTTTTTATTTCCATGATGATTTTCAATAAACTTGATGGACTGGACAAACATTCCACCAGAACCACAGGCAGGGTCATAAATCTTGCCTTTATAGGGTTCAAGCATTTCAGCAATCAGATTAACAATAGTTTTTGGAGTGTAAAACTCTCCCTTTCCTTTACCCTCTGCAATGGCAAATTTCTTTAAAAAATACTCATACACTCTGCCGACAATATCCTGTTCCTTGTCTTTTATTGTATCTATATTATTAATGGTATCAAGCAGGGCAGAGAGTTTACTGACCTCTAACTGCAATCTCGAAAAATAGTTGTCAGGCAGGGCACCTTTTAAAGCAGGGTTGTTTTTTTCCACGGTATGAAGGGCAGTATCGATTTTCAGTGCAATATCATTTTGTTTTGAGTTTTCTATAATAAAACTCCAGCGAGAATCTTCAGGAAGGAAGAAAACATTTTTCATATTGTAAAATTCTCTCATCTCAAGGTATTGGTCTTTACCCTCATTAATGAGTTCTTTTCTTCGATGTTCAAATTTATCACTGGCAAATTTAAGAAAAATCAAGCCCAGAACCACATGTTTATACTCAGCAGGTTCTACAGACCCTCTGAGCTTATTGGCAGAATCCCAAAGGGTTTCTTCCATTGATTTTTGTTTTTTAATTTTTTTTGCCATTATTGTTATATTTCCTTAACATTTATATTTTTTTGATAAAATTAATGAAATTTTAATTTTTTTTAAGTATGATCTTATTTCTCCTGATCTATCATTATAGAAATAATATCATAATTTAAGCTATCAAAGAAAAGTCAAATTGTAAAATTATTGTCGTTTATAAATGTTATTTCTTTTTAATTCGCTGAGATTTGGCAAGAATAGCCTTTCCTAAGGGAGGTATTTTACTACGGTACTGTTTAATAAATCATTAACAAAATAACCATTTTTATCTAATAATTTTCACTTGATAGATGGAATGAAATTTTTAATGATGAAGTTCTTACCACAGCATTGGTCGATAGATTGACCTATAAAGCTTACATGATAAACATGAACGGTAATTCCTATGGGATCAAAGCAACGGTGGATTGGAAAAAGGTAAAGGGATAAAATAAAAATTTTCATCCTCATCCAGAGGAGGATGAAAGCGGTTGAAAAGCAGAAGCAAAAAAAAAGAGACTAAGCTGATTTCTCTTAATCTCTTGATTTTAAAGACTTTGTTGTGGTGCCCAGGAACAGAATTGAACTGCTGACACGGGGATTTTCAGTCCCCTGCTCTACCGACTGAGCTACCTGGGCAAAATGTAAAAACGAGAAAGAATATATGCTTTTTTTTGTCCCATGTCAAGAAATTTTTGTTAAATGTCACCAAAATAATGTTGAATCAGGGAGCATGCTGTTAATGAAGCTGTTTCAGCTCTTAATATCCTTGGACCAAGTCCGCAGACTTGGAAACCTGCATTTTCAGCAAAGTCTACTTCTTTTTTGGAAAATCCACCTTCAGGACCGATTAGAATACCAATTGTTTCAATATTTTTTTGCTGTAATTTCAGCTTGTTAATGGGGAGACTTGCATTTTCCCAGAAAGTAATTTTTAAATCGAATGGCGCGGTTTTTTCTATAATATCAGTGAATGTCGCAGGTTTGTTTATTTCAGGGATAATGCTTCTGTTACATTGTTTTAGAGCCTCTATGGTGATTTTTTCCCATCTTTTTAGACGAGAGTCTACTCTTTTTTCATCTGGTTTTGGTATTGATCTCTCACAAAAAAATGGTGTCCATGCACTGATACCTAGTTCAGTGAGATGCCTTATGAGGGTATCCATTTTTTTATCTTTTAGCATGCCCTGGAAAACAGTGATTTTTACAGGTGATTCAACTTCTGAGCTGTAGGTATTATCTATTGTAAGAGTTATCTCTTTGGGAGATAGTTTTGTTATTGTTGAGCTGAAATCTATACCTTTGCCATTTGTAAAAAGGATCTTGTCTTTAATGCACATCCTTAAAACTTTTGCGATGTGTCTGGCATCCTGCCCTTTAATGATTGCAGTGTTTTTGTCGATATTATCATTTGGTATGAAAAATTTTTGCATAATAAAGAATTAATAAATCAAAGTCAATTATATGTAAATACTTTTTAATTTATAATAAAAGCTGTATTAGGTTGACACGGTATAGGCACTTTGATACTTTTATTAAGATTGTATAAAGATGCAATATTACCATTTTATGGAGGCATGCTGCTGATATGGCAAATTCAACGGGCAAAAAAGGTGCGAAGAATGGTTCCTCCCCTGGAGTCATCAAACTTACTGATATAGTTGACGGAAGTGTTGCTTCTGACTTGGAAGATGATATTATTGAGCTTACTAATATAGCTGACAAAGATTCTTCTCAGGAGGAAGAAACAAACATTATTGACCTTACAAATATAGCTGATAAGGATTCTTCCACTGATGCAAAAACAGCTATTATTAATCTTACCAAGGCAGTGGATTCAGAGAGAAAACAGCCAAATAAGAAATTAATGGATAAAAATACTGATGATGAGTTTGTGGAAGTTGATGAAGATTATATCGAAGTAGTGGATGAACCCCTGGGAATTGAAGAGATTGATAAAGATGAAGAAAAAGAGTCAAAAAAGCCTGTTGCCAGGGAGTTGGATATGGAAAAAATCAAAGAGCTGGTTAAGCAGGAGATAAGCAGTCAATTGGCTGATATCAATGACAGTACAGATGATGACAATGATGAAGATATTGAGAGTGAACTTGAAATCGAATCGGAAAAAATCGAGGCTGCTATTGAGAAAGTTATTCAGAAGAAATTTTCTGCAAATATGGAATCAGCACTTTTTGAAATTATGGAAAAAGTTATAGAGAAAGAGATGCTGGAAGTTAAAAAGAATTTACAAAAAGATCTTGATAACATTACTGATATTATCAAGAGTTGATGCCCTATTTTTTATTTTTACTATCCTTTGGGGGGTTTTAATAAACCCCCTTTTTAATTAGATGAGATTCAGGAGTTATTTTATGAGCACTGATCTGCTTGCAAAAGATTATGACCCAGGCGGTATTGAAGAAAAATGGTATAAAATCTGGGAAGAGAACAGATATTTCCATGCAAAGGACAAGAGTAATGCAAAAGCTTATTCCATAGTTATTCCACCACCTAATGTTACCGGCGTCCTGCACATGGGCCATGCTTTAAATATAACCATTCAAGATATAATGTGTCGGTATAGAAAACTTATGGGGGACAATGTCCTCTGGATGCCTGGCACTGATCATGCCGGTATTGCAACCCAGAATGTTGTTGAAAAAGATCTTGCAAAAAAAGGTAAAACAAGAGATGAGCTTGGAAGAGAAGAGTTTATTAAAGCAGTCTGGAAATGGCGCGATATCTCTGGTGGGGCAATTATTAATCAGCTGAAAAGGCTTGGTGCTTCCTGTGATTGGGAACGGGAACGATTCACCATGGATGACGGACTTTCAGATGCTGTAAGAAAAGTGTTTGTAAAATTATATAAAGATGGGCTTATATACAAAGGTCAATATATAATTAACTGGTGCCCAAGGTGTAAAACAGCACTTTCAGACCTGGAAGTTGAGTATGCTGAAAAAGATAGTATGCTTTATTATATCAAATACCCTTTTGAAAATAATAGAGATGATGGGCTTATTGTTGCAACTACACGTCCTGAAACAATGTTTGGTGATACTGCTGTAGCAATAAACCCTGAAGATAAAAGATATGGTGATCTCTCTTATGAAAATGTTCTGCTCCCATTGACCAACAGGATTATTCCCATAATAAAAGATAAATATGTTGATGTTGAGTTTGGGACAGGTGCTTTAAAAGTCACACCTGCCCACGATCTTAATGATTTTGCCCTTGGAGAAAAACATGATCTTGAGACCATAAAAGTCATTGATGAAGCTGGGAATATGTCTTTGGGTGCTGGAGTTTATGAGGGTATGGACAGGTTTGACTGTCGGAAAAAAGCAGTTAAGGATCTTAAAAAAATGGGGCTTCTTATCAAAGAAGAACCTTTGAAAAATAGTGTTGGAGAGTGCTACAGGTGTAAAACCAGTGTGGAGCCATTTCTTTCAAAACAGTGGTTTGTCAAGGCAAAGCCCCTGGCTGAAAAGGCAATGCAGGCAGTTAAAGAGAAAAAGACCAGGATTATCCCTTCCAATTGGGAAAAGACATATTTTGAGTGGCTGGAAAATATCAGAGACTGGTGTATCTCTCGTCAAATATGGTGGGGACACAGAATACCTGTATTTAAATGTACTGATTGTAGTGCTTATACTGTTGAGGAGAAAGATCCGATAGCTTGTTGTAAGTGTGGTTCAAAAAAAATAGTGCAGGAAGAGGATGTTTTAGACACATGGTTTTCAAGTGCATTATGGCCTTTTTCCACCATGGGATGGCCTGAAAACACTGACCTTTTAAAGACTTTTTATTCAACAAATCTGCTAGTGACAGGATTTGATATTCTATTTTTCTGGGTTGCAAGAATGATGATGATGGGGCTTTATTTTATGGATGAAGTACCGTTTAAGGATGTGTATATCCATGCGCTTGTCAGGGATGAGCATGGGAAGAAGATGAGTAAGTCAAAGGGTAATGTTATTGATCCAATCAAGATAATTGATCAATACGGTGCTGATGCATTTCGTTTTACACTTGCTGCATTTGCTGCCCAGGGCAGGGATGTAAAGATGTCCGTAGACCGGGTGGAAGGATATCGTCATTTTGTAAATAAATTGTGGAATGCTTCAAGATTTGCCCTCATGCATATTGATGAAAACAGCATGGATAACAGATATCTTAAAGATATATCCAAACTCTCAAATCTTGAACAATGGATACTCTCAAGGTATGCAGATACTGTTAATAAAGTGAAAGCTGCAATTGAAGAGTACAAATTTAATGAAGCTGCAGGTGATATCTATCAATTTGTATGGCATGAATTTTGTGATTGGTATCTGGAGGCTTCAAAACCTGCACTTTTTGAGAAAGAAGGCAGGCAGAGGCAGAATGAAGCAAAAGCAGTTCTCTCTTTAGTGTTAAAAGATATTCTTGTTGTACTGCATCCTTTTATGCCTTTTGTAACGGAGCAGATATGGAGTATTCTTCCTGTAACAGAGGACTCAATTATGAAAGCCTCATTCCCAGGGGATGCAAAAGAGTTTAAAAAAGTCCACAATCGGCAAATTGAAAAAGGTATGAAGTTTGTATTTGAGCTTGTTACATCAATTAGAAATGTGAGAAGTGAGATGAACATTCCCCTCTCAAAAAATCTCAATGTTATGATGCTGGTATCTGACAAAAAAGAGAATAAAATAATTGAGGAGAATAGATCAATTATTCAAAATCTTGCCAAGCTTGATGGTCTTGACTTCATTAAAACAGATAAAGTGCCGAAATCATCTGCTGCTGTTGTTGTAGGCAAGAGCACTGCCTATGTTTTATTAAAAGGTGTTCTTGATTTTCAAAAAGAGCAAAAACGCCTTGAAAAGGAGATTCAAAAGGTCGAAAAAGAGTTAAAGGTTGTGGCAAACAGGCTTAATAATGAAAGTTTTCTTGAGAAAGCTCCTGAAGATGTAATAAATAAAGTAAAAAGTCAATGCAGAGAGCTTGAGGAGAAAAATGATAAACTGCATGATAATCTTGAGAGAATAAAAGGTATTTAAAAAGATTAAATTTCAGGTTGTGCTATGGATATTTTAACAAAATTGATTGAACTTGCCATTTTTGAGGATTCAGGCTTTGGAGACATTACAACTGAAAACCTGATAGATGATGGTGTTACAGGTTCCGGAGTGATTATTGCAAAGGAGTCTGCAATTTTAAGTGGTATTGATATCGCTTCAAAGGTTTTTAGGAGACTTGATCCAGATGTTGATATTCAACTCTTTTTTTCCAATGGCGACACATTAAAGAAAAATGATATTATTCTGGAAGTCAAAGGTGACCTTGTAAGTATGCTCAAGGGTGAAAGGATTGCCTTGAATTTTTTGCAAAGACTATGTGGAATAGCAACTTACACGCGTTCAATTGTTGATGCACTTGATATCAATACAAAAGTTCGTGTTTTGGACACAAGAAAGACTACTCCGGGTTTAAGAAGTATTGAAAAAGCAGCTGTACGTGCCGGAGGCGGTTATAATCACCGCATGTCACTTTTTGACGGTGTTTTAATAAAAGATAATCACATTGTCATTGCAGGTTCAATAAAAAAAGCTGTAAAAAAAATAAGAGAGGAAATTTCTCATCTTTTAAAAATTGAGGTCGAAGTTACCACCATGGAACAGGTGAAAGAGGCTGTTGACGCTAAAGTTGAAGTTATTATGCTGGATAATATGGATCTGCCCCTGATGAAAAAGGCTGTTCAATATATTGATAAAAGAGCAATTGTTGAAGCATCGGGTAATATGGACAGACTGAATATTAATGAAGTTGTGTCAACCGGAGTTGATGTCATTTCCATTGGTGCACTGACTCATCAGGCAAGGGCTGTGGATTTAAGTATGAGAATTAACAATTAAGTTTTAATCAATCATCCGGGCTGATAAGATAAGTCAGTTTGTTTTTACCGCTGTTTTTAGAAAGATACAATGCTTTATCCCCCCTTTTGACAAATGATTTGCTGGTATCTTTTTTAAGCAATTCTGTGGCACCTATACTCACAGTGATAGATGCAGTTTTGCCAGGTTCGGGATTGAAAACATGGGAACTGATACTCTCTCTTATTCTTGTTCCCACTATACATGCTTTATTCAGTCTGGTTTCAGGAAGCAGTATTGCAAACTCCTCTCCTCCGTATCTAAAGGCTATATCAGTAGCCCGCAGACAGGAATTGATAACTTTACCAAGCTCGCTTAATACATTGTCTCCTTCAATATGACCCCATGTGTCATTGTAATTTTTAAAAAAATCTATATCCAGCATTAGCAATGAAAGAGGATTGGAGTACCTTTGATGCCTTTCAATTTCTGTTTTAATGAGATTAAAAAAATGTCTGGAATTATAAAGACCTGTTAAGTCGTCGGTAATAACAAGAATTTTTATCTTGTCCATTGTTTTATCATACTCTTTTTTTAATGCTCTCTCCTGCTGGACTCTTTTGATTCTTAAGTCAAGCTCTTCAAATCTAAAAGGTTTGAAAATAAAATCATTGGCACCTGTTTCTATGGCATCCTGGTAAGAGTAGTCTGCAACAAACCCTGTCATCACAATAATGTTTGTATCAAAGTTTTCATTGATATGTTTTGTAAGTTCCAGGCCATCCATACCCTGCATTGAAATATCTGTTATGACTATGTCAGCTTTATAAGTATCTAATTTTTTCATTGCCTGTTCAGCACTGCAGGCTGAATCAACAATATAGTCCTTTGTTTCAAGGAAATCTCTCATAGAATCTCTTATGGCATCATCATCATCCACAATTAAAATTAAATTGCTCATTACTCATTTCCTTGACTATTGTATCGGCACCTGATAGATATCTACATTTCTAAAATGTTAATTATAACTTACTTATATTTTGTAAGAATAAAAGTCAACTTCTATTTAGAGTCAATTGTCTGGAGCTAATTTGGATTATAAAGCAGAAAACATTAGAAACTTCAGTATTATTGCCCACATTGATCATGGGAAATCAACCCTGTCAGACAGGATGATTCAGCTTTCAGACCTTGTGTCTGACCGTGATTTTAAAGATCAGATTTTAGATACAATGGATATTGAAAGAGAGAGAGGGATTACAATTAAATCCCAGACAGTTTCTCTCTCTTATAAAGCTGATGATGGGAAAACATATCTTTTAAATCTTATTGATACTCCTGGTCATGTTGATTTCACATATGAGGTGTCAAGGGCTCTTGCAGCCTGTGAAGGAGCTTTGGTTATTGTTGATGCAAGCCAGGGCGTGGAGGCACAGACCCTGGCAAATATATATCTTGCCATGGAACATGACCTTGAAATTATTCCGATTATTAATAAGATTGATCTTCCCTCGGCAGAAATCGAGTGGGTAAAAAATCAGATCACTGAAGACCTTGGATTAGACGGTGACTCAGCTCTTTTGATCTCAGCGAAAAATGGAATTGGAATTGAGCAAGTATTTAAAACCATTGTAAATGATATACCAGCACCCCATGAAAAATCAGACCAACCTTTAAAAGCACTTATTTTTGATTCTCATTATGATTCCTATCGTGGTATTGTTGTACATTTAAGAATATTCCAGGGAAGTGTCAAGCCCGGAGACAAAATTATGTTCATGTCCAATGGTGCTGAGTATACAATAGAGGAGACAGGTCTTTTCCAAATTGAAAGAAAACCTCAAAAAGAGCTCTTTTCAGGACAGGTTGGATATATTATTGCCGGAATAAAGGTTATCAGTGATGTTAAAATCGGGGATACCATAACATTTAAAAAAAATAAGTGCGATGTACCTGAGGCAGGGTTTAAAGAGCCCAATTCAGTTGTTTTTTCTTCAATATATCCTGTTGCTTCTGATGAATATGAAGAGCTAACCGATGCCCTGGGAAAATTAAAACTTAATGATGCTTCTCTTATATATGAAAAAGACTCATCTGCTGCACTTGGTTTTGGATATAGATGTGGATTCTTAGGACTTCTGCATCTTGAGGTTGTTCAGGAACGTCTGGAAAGAGAGTATAATATCTCCTTGATTTTAACAGCACCCTCAGTAAAATATGAAATAACAAAAACAGATGGAGAGGTTATTATCATTGATAATCCCTGTTTCTGTCCTGATCCTGCTGAAATTGATATGGTAAAGGAGCCATATATAAATGCTACCATTATTGTGCCTGATAAATATATGGGTAATGTGATGCAGCTCTGTTATGATAACAGGGGGGAGAGCAAAAATTATCAGTATCTTACAAGCGATAGAGTAGAGATGAAGTTTGAGCTGCCCCTTGCTGAAGTTATTTATGAATTCTATGATCATTTAAAAAGCGTAACCCAGGGGTATGGATCATTTGATTATGAAATTGCAGGGTACCAAAAGACCGATCTTGTAAAACTTGATTTCCTTGTAAATCAAGAGAGGGTTGATGCTTTGTCAAGATTGATACACAGAGATAAGGCAGAGGTACGGGCAAGGATTGCATGTAAAAAATTAAAAGAAGAAATTCCCCGGCAGATGTTTAAGATTCCAATCCAGGCAGCCATAGGAGGGAAAATCATTGCAAGGGAAACAGTAAATGCATTCAGGAAAGATGTTACAGCCAAATGTTATGGTGGTGACATCTCAAGAAAGCGGAAACTGTTGGAAAAGCAAAAAAAGGGGAAAAAGAGGATGAAAATGGCAGGCAAGGTTCCAATTCCCCAGTCAGCATTTTTATCAGTTTTAAAATCAGACAACTAATTGATTTTTAAAAATATAAAGACCCCTGAATAGTCATGGTTTTTACTCAAAACTATTCAAAGGTCTTTTTGTCATTATTCGTCTACTGAGTTTACAGGAAGCCAGGTTTGGGTACGAAAAAAGAAGAGGATATAACCTCTTAATATAAGCTTGTCATCTTCAATCCAGAGTTTACAATCATATACTTTGCCATTGCCCGGATCAAGAATTTCACCGTTTTTATACTTATTCCCTTTTTTTTCGAGGTTTTTAAGGATAACCATGCCCAGGCTTGGTTTGTCCTTGCGAGGATCATCATCAGCACACTCATCACATACTGGATTCTGATCTTCATCCGGTTCCAGAAAGAGCTTGACTATTTGCCCAAAATATTTACCATCCTGCTCATAAATTTTTACAATTGATTTCTTTTTTCCTGTTTCATCGTCAATTGTTTTCCATAGTCCGGTAATGGATGAGTCCTTAGCATAGGCATTGCCTAAAAATAATAATGAGAATAGAGTACAAAACAAAATAATAAATAATTTCTTTGACATAAATAGTCTCCCTGCTTGTTATTATTACACTAGCTGTTTATCATATTTCTTACAGGCTATGTATCCTATATTAATATTAACCGTAAAAAATTTTATGAAATTGGTGTCAATTTAATTTCGACACGTCGATTTTGTGCCCGACCACTTGCTGTATTATTTGATGCCACGGGAGATTGTTCGCCCATACCTTGAGTTAATATACGTTGAGACAGAACTCTGCGTGTTTGCAAGTAGCTGGAAACAGAACTTGCTCTACGTCTGGATAAAGCCATATTATATGATGCAGATCCGGTACTGTCTGTATGTCCATAAATATCCACATAGGTTTTTTTGTATTCATTTAAAACTTTTGCAACAGAATCCAACACTCTATAAAAATTGGAGGAAATTGCGCTGGAGTTTGTTTGAAATGTGATATTCCCCGGCATATTTAAAATAATGGTATTACCCTGTCTTGTCACACTGACACCGGTTGCTTCAAGCTCCTGGCGCAGTTTTGCCTCCTGAACATCCATATAGTAACCAATACTACCCCCGGCCAGTGCACCAATTCCTGCACCAATCAATGCTGACCGCCTGTCACGACCAGCAACTGCACCCACAACAGCTCCACCAACAGCACCAATTGTTGCACCTTTGGCAAGGTTACTCACTTTTTTTTCTCTGGTGTAGGGGTTAATAGTAGTGCAGGCACTTATAAATAAGGCTAATACTAAAATTATACTAATGAAAAAGCGTGATCCAAGCATAATGACTCCTTTAAAATTAAGTTTACTAACTTGAGCAATATTTATGACATGGCAATATATTTTGTCAAGGGAATAATTCAATCTTCTTTTTTTCCTTTTCCAGGTATTGTTTCTACTTTAAATATGAAATCAAAGCCGTTCTGGCAGTTGATTTGAGTTGCTATATTCATAATTATTTACCACTCTCTTACAACAATTTCAGCTACTCCAATTTTACCCTGCCCTTTGCGGATAAAGAATTTGACCCACCACATTTCAGACCGATCAATGGAGAGTGTTATTGTTTTCCCAGGTTTTATTTTGCCAACAGGAATCAGGGAACCATCGCTTAAAATAAGGACACTGTCCAGTATGCGACCATTTTCCAAACCCTTGCCAGCTGTCAGTGAAAGCTTCCCAATAGACACAGGTCTATCCCATTCCAGAGATACCCATTTATCCTTCCCTGCCTTTGCTACCCATTGAGTATCAAGGTTGCGATCTTTAACTAATTCTGCTCTGTATTTTCTGCTGATTTGATCTGAAACACGGGCTGTTGCTTTCTGGGCAAGGTTTGCTGCAATTTTCTGTTTTTGTTTGATATTCCCTTTAACTACTATTTCTGCCAGCCCTGCCTTATGTTGTCCATAGCGAATATATAACTTCAGCCACATAATTTTTTTATGACGACCTTTTATGGTTTTTACCTGGTTTGCATCCAGCCCTCCCTTGATTTTGGTAATATCGCCATCGCTAAAGACGATAAACGCATCTTCAATTCTGCTGGCGGAATCTCCAACTCTTCCTTTCAGCTTTATGTGATCAATCTGTATCTCCTTGTTCCAGGAAAGCCGCAACCACTGATTTTCAGCACTCTTTGCAACCCATTCTGTCATTGGGTTACGATCTATCGCCTTTTTACCGGAATATCTGTTTTTCAGGGAACTTGAAACCGATATGGTTGCTTTCTGGGCAAGATTAGCAGGAAACAGGCTGGGTTTGACCGCACCTTTTACTGTGATGTCCCCCCGCACTTCTATTTCGCTTAAGCCAACATTATTTTCTCCTTCCCGGATATAATATTTTAGCCAGGTTATCTGTTTTTTATTAACAGAAATCTGTCTGAACCTGGCTGGTTCCAGAGAGCCAAAATCAATAATGGTTCCATCACTGAAAATAATGTCACTGCTCCAGATGTGTACACTTATGTCCTGTCGTCTGCCCAAGAGTCCAATGTACTTTATATCAACCGGATCATGCCACTTCAGGGTTAGCCATTTCCCCCGGGACCCCTTGGCAACCCATTCAGTATTTTCCAAACCATCAATGGCATTTGTTCCTTTGAACCGATTGCTGATTTGATCGGAAACCAATACAGTGGCAGAGGTAGTAAGGGATACTCCTTTTCGAATAATTTTGGAAGGTTTGACTTCACCCGGGCGTTCAGGCTCCTTTCCATAGGTACCATTTAATATCTCTTTTACTGTTTTTTTCCATCGCTGCCGTTTTGTATTGTTCACGTTGGGATTAATAATATCAACGATTTGTCCAATTTTGCTGTCCTGAAGTAACCTGCTTGATCTGGAATCCTCTCTGGTTGTACCGTTACCTAAAAAAACATTTATCAGATCATTGACCAGCGGGTTTTTGGTGATATCCTGTTTTTCAGTTAACAGGTCAAGAATGGCATTTTTACTATTTTGTCTCTTTGCTCTGTCATCTTTTGGTGATGACAATACATTGATGATCATATCTATTTTTTGTTCAATATCCTGCTGGGCAGCAAGTGTATTGTCAACTGCTACCAAAAACAATATTATAAAAACTATAAAAAAATATCGGGCAGTTTTATTTTTAATTTTGAGTTTTTCCATTTTAAGCCTTATCATTATATTAATATAAAGTATACACATGACTTAAGTTGTTGTCACAAAACAATCTAAAATCTTTAGTTTATACATTCCACTAGGTAGTATAGATAGAATAAGAGTTTGTTCCTTGTCAAGGAAAATATCCAATGAATCTAACAGATATTGTTTAAGTGAATTGATAAAGTGTAATATATTATATACTCATTGTTAATCATTCTTGACTTTATGCGTTAGTTTTTTTAAACTGAAAACAGAGGTTCCAAGAAATTTTATGAAAGATAAACAGGGAAATTAAATATCATGGGATTCCAGAGACGAGCCAGGGCTACTACAAAGACTGTTTTGATAATAGATGATGAGTTGTCAATTCGTAAAAGTATTTCCATGCATCTTGAGGATAATTTTTATAAAACATTGACCGCTGAAAACGGGCGTGAAGGCATTGAAATATTTGATAGAGAACATCCCGATCTTGTTCTGGTGGATCTGCGCATGCCTGAAGTGGATGGGTACGAAGTTATAAAATATATCCATAAAAAGTCACCTGATATCCCTATAATTGTTGTTTCAGGAGTTAACAGTATAGAGACAGCCATAAAAACCATGAAAATAGGAGCATGGGATTTTTTAACTAAACCTGTTACAGATCATTCTATATTAATTCATTCCATTGAAAAAGGGTTTGACCATGCTGATTTGTTATTTGAGAAGAAAAAATCCGATAAGAAATTTAATGATTTGTTTAATACTGTATCAGATTTTTTATACTCCTATGATTTAAACGGATATTTCCTTGAGGTTAATCAAACCTTTAAAAATGTTATTGGGTATCCCGATGAAATTTTAAAGGGAGTGGATGCAAGAAAGATTATGCCAAAGAAGATCGTCCCCGGATTTGAAAGATCTTTAAAAAAGATTTTGATGGAAAAACAGGATCAGGGTAAATTTCAAATTCGATCAGTGGATGGTAATGTTGTATTTGTGGAGTACCATAATATACTTGTTTTTGATTCTGATGGAAAACCAGTTTTTATATCTGGCTCAGCAAGGGATGTTACGCTTAGAGAGCTTGCAGAAGAAGAGAAAAAGGCTGCCAAGAAACATGCTGCAGAGCAGGATAAAAAAGCATTGGTGGGTCAGATTGCAGGAAAACTTGCCCATGATTTTAATAATATACTTGGTGCAATAATGGGAAGAGCACAACTGTCACTCCTGCACAGCAAAGATGAGAAGGTTATAAAAAGCCTTCAATTAATAGTTGAACAGAGCATGAGAGGCAAAAGCCTTACCCAAAACCTTGTAGCTTTTGCAAAAAATCAGGAACCAAGGCAGGAGACAATTAATGTCAATAAAAAAATTAATCTTGTTATAAATTTGCTGGAGCGTGACTTGGAAGGCATTAAAATAAAAAGAACATTCACGCAATCAATACCAACATTAATTGCTGATCCGGGTATGGTTGAGCACGCGCTTGTGAATATAATTCAAAACGCAGTCCATGCTTTGAGTAAAACTGAGTCACCAAAAATAATTCTAAAGACATATTATTTTAATGACAGAATATTTATTGAAGTTGAAGATAATGGATGTGGAATCCCCGGAGAGTATTTTAATGATGTATATACGCCTTCTTTTACTTTAAAAGGCGGCAAGGATATAAGTCAATCGTACAAAAATGATATTAAAGGGACAGGTTACGGGCTTGCAAATGTAAAAAATTATGTTGAAAAGCATAAAGGGAAAATTTTTTTTGAAAGTAGAGTTGATAAAGGAACAAAATTTACCCTGGCTTTCCCCTTAATAAAAAAAGAGTTAACAGGTAAAGAGATAAAAGAAGTTGGAAAAACAACCATGCACAAAGAGAAAAATATTCTTCTGGTGGAAGATGAGAAAGCGATATCAGATGTTCAATCAAGGGTATTGTCAAGAAAACCATTTAACCATAAAGTTGAGATTGCCAGTACCGGGCACACAGCAATCAAGATGTTCCACGAGAACAAATATGATTTTATCAGCCTTGATTATCTTCTCCCGGGTGGTCTGAATGGAATGGATGTATATAATAATATCAGAGAAACCAATAAAAAAGTTCCAATACTTTTTGTTTCAGGGAATATTGAATTTTTAGAGTCCATTGAGGATTTGAAAAAGAAGGATTTAAACCTTGATCATCTTTCAAAACCCTGCCAGAATAAAGATTATGTTGAGAGCATTAATAGACTGCTCAATAAGTAGTTGGTACCCATAACAAACAAGGGAAATGTTGCCGAGCCCGGGCGTTGAATTTTTGCTTTTTAGCAGCCTGCAGGCTCGGATTTATTGATTTAAAGATACCGGTGCAGATTTGTATTGTTTATATGCTCTCTGCTTTTATGACAGGATGTTCCTTTAAATACTCAAGCCTGTTCAGCCCGTTGATATATGCAAGGGCACTTGCTGTTATGATATCAGGGTCTGCACCTCTGCCAAGCGCAATAATACCATCTTCAGAAAGCCTTACAGTAACTTCACCCTGGGCATCTGTTCCGCTTGTAAGTGCGTTTATGGAGAATCGTAAGAGCTCAGATTTTGTGCCTGTCAGCTCTGAAATAGCATTGAATACTGCATCAATGGGACCATTTCCATCTTTGGCACCTCTAATCGGTCTTTTGTTTATATTTATCTCAACGCTTGCTGTGGGGTAGATTGTGTTGCCACAGATAACATTGATATATTCAAGGCTGAATACCTGGGAGTTTCTCAATACACCTTCATTTACCAAAGCTTCAATGTCTTCATCCATGATGGTTTTTTTCTTGTCTGCAAGCTGTTTGAATTTCTCAAAAACAACTTGTAACTCCTCGGTGCTCAAAGTATAGCCCATTTTTTCAATATGGTTTTGAAGGGCATGCTTACCAGAGTGTTTACCTAATACAAGGTTGTTTTTGCTCAAACCAATTGTCTCAGGTCTCATTATTTCATAGGTCATGGGGTTCTTTAATATTCCATCCTGATGAATGCCGGCTTCATGGGCAAAAGCATTTGCACCCACAATTGCACGGTTGGGCTGCACCATAATACCCGTGATCATGGAAACCAGCCTGGATGTAGGATAGAGCTTTGTTGTATCAATTGAACAGGTTTGGGGAAAAAAATTAGGTCTTGTCATGAGTGTCATGGCAATCTCTTCCAAAGATGTATTGCCGGCCCTCTCTCCAATGCCGTTAATTGTCACCTCAACCTGTCTTGCTCCTGCTGTTATTGCAGAGAGGGTGTTTGATGTTGCAAGCCCCAGGTCATTGTGACAATGAACACTGAGTATGGCTTTGTCTATATTGGGTGTGTGCCCCATGACATGGGTGACAAGCTCAGAAAATTCTACAGGTACTGCATAGCCCACTGTATCAGGCAGATTGATTGTTGTTGCCCCTGAATCAATGGCTGCTTCAAACACTTTACATAAAAAATCAGGGTCACTTCGAGACCCGTCTTCTGCTGAAAACTCAACATTGCTGGTAAAAGATGCAGCTTGTCTTACTGATTTTATTGTCTGGTCAAGGACCTGCTCCTTTGTCATCTTGAGTTTGTATTCCATGTGCAGATCTGAAGTTGCAAGAAATGTATGAATCCGTGGGTTAAAAGCATTCTTAACAGCGTCCCAGCCTCTGTTTATATCATTCTCAGCAGTTCTGCAAAGTGCTGCCACCTGTGTTTTCTTAAGGGTTTCAGCAATTGTTTTAACTGCATTAAAATCATCCTTTGAAGCTGCTGGAAATCCCGCTTCAATTACATCCACGCCAAGTTTTTCAAGCTGGGTTGCAATGCGAAGTTTTTCTGCTTTGTTCATGCTTGCCCCGGGTGATTGTTCTCCATCTCTTAAGGTGGTATCAAAAATTATTATTTTGTTGTCTTGATTATCCTGAGCCATTGTTTTTCCTTCTTATGTTATTTTTTTATCAGCTGTTAAGGGAAAGTTTGTATTGGAAACTGTCTGCCAGTGCCTGCCAGCTTGCTTCAATAATATCTTCTGACACACCAACAGTTGTAAAAACAGTGTTTTCATCCCTTGATTCAATCAGAACTCGTACCCTTGCCTTTGTCCCGTCAATGCCGTCAATTACACGCACTTTAAAGTCCACAAGGCGCATGTTGTTAAGTTCAGGGTAAACAGTGGATAAAGCTTTTCTCAAGGCATTATCAAGAGCACTTACAGGTCCTTCACCTTCAGCAGAAGTTATCTCACTCTTATCCCCGACCTTCACCTTAATCATTGCATGGGAATAACATGGGCGTTCCATATCTTTTTCCACAGAAACCCTAAAGGATTCAAGCTCAAAGTTCGGCTTGAACTGTCCAGTGAGTTTTTCCATTAATAGCTTTAAAGAGCCATCGGCAATATCAAATTCATATCCATAGTTTTCAAGCTCTTTTATGTTGGATACAATATTGATACCATTTTGTCTGTCATTTTTCAGATCAACACCCAACTCTTTTGCCTTGTACTCAATATTACTTCTTCCTGACTGTTCCGAGACAAGTATGCGGCGTTTGTTTCCAACTGCTTCAGGGTCCATATGTTCGTACGCCCTTGATACCTTGTTCACAGCACTTACATGAATCCCGCCTTTGTGGGCAAATGCACTTTTGCCTACAAAGGGTCTGTTACCCAGCGGAGGAATGTTGGCAGCTTCACTTACAAAACGTGAGAGACTTAAAAGGTTTTTAAGATTTCTATCTGACATGCAGTTAATCCCAAGTTTTTTTGAAAGAATCGGGATTATGGATGTGAGATCAGTATTACCGCATCTCTCTCCATAACCGTTAATGGTTCCCTGGACCATTAAAGCACCTTGCTCCACTGCTGCAACAGAGTTTGCCACAGCCATGGCACAATCATTGTGGGTATGGATGCCAAGAATAATTGTTTCAGGTTGTGATATTTTAAAATGCTCTGTAACTATTCTGGTGATTTCACTGATCTTTGAGGGCAGGGTGCCACCATTTGTATCACACAAAACAATGGTTCTGCTTCCACCTTTTATTGCAGCATCAAGGGTCTGCAAAGCATACTCTGGATTATCCTGATATCCATCATAAAAATGCTCAGCATCATAGAGAACTTCCCGGTCGTGTTTAAGAATATATTCAATGCTTTGGGTGATCATGGCAAGATTGTTATCTTTAGTATTGTTCATGATCTTTTCAACATGGAGATCCCACGATTTGCCAAAGATTGTAACTGCAGGGGCCTGGGATTTTATGAGAGCTTTAAGATTTGCATCATCTTCAACTTGTTTATCAGGATGCCTTGTTGAACCAAAAGCTGTAATCTTTGCATTTTTAAATTCAATATCTTTTGCAAGTTCAAAAAATTGCTCTGCCCCGGGGTTTGAGCCGGGCCATCCGCCCTCAATGTAGTGAATTCCAATGTCATCAATTTTTTTCGCAATTTTGATTTTATCTTCCGGGGAGAAAAATATATTTTCTCCCTGCATTCCGTCGCGTAAAGTTGTATCATATAAAAGTGCTTTTTTCATTTTATACCTGTTTTAACTTAATTTGTTCCTAAGACCTGTTTAAAGGTCTAAGTTTCCTGACTGCCCTTCCTGCGCTCCACATCTCAGAGTCGTGGATCTCTTTTAATTCTGCTTCAAGTTTTTCTTTATAATCAGGTGCGCTGTTTGCTTTAAGGGTTATTGCAGTTTCATTACCTGAGATAACAGACTCATACAGCTCTTTAAAAACAGGAAGTGTTGCTGCTTTAAACTTTGGTTTCCAGTCAAGGGCACCTCGCTGGGCAGTTGTGCTGCAGTTTGCATACATCCAGTCCATTCCGTTTTGATCAACAAGCCTGATAAGACTCTGGGTAAGCTCTTCCACAGTTTCGTTAAATGCTTCAGAAGGAGAGTGGTTATTTGCTCTCAAGGTATCATATTGTGCCTCCATAATGCCTGCAAGTGCGCCCATTAGAACTCCGCGTTCACCTGTGAGGTCAGAGTGCACTTCGTTGGCAAATGTTGTTGGGAAAAGATACCCGGATCCAATTGCAATACCAATGGCAAGTGCTCTCTGTTCAGCTTTTCCTGTAAAGTCCTGGAATACTGCATAACTTGAGTTGATACCTTCTCCTGCAAGAAAGTTTGCACGTACACTGGTGCCGGAACCTTTAGGAGCTGCAAGTATTACATCAATATCATCAGGGGGAATGATCCCTGTTTGCTCCTTGAATACTATGGAAAAACCGTGGGAAAAATAGAGGGCATCTCCTTTATTAAGGCACTTTTTCAGAGTTGGCCATAGAGCTTTCTGGGCAGCATCAGATACAAGATACTGAATAATAGTCCCTTTTTCAGCTGCCTCTTCAAGCGGGAAAAGAGTTTCGCCTTCGACCCATCCATCTTTTTTAGCTTTTTCCCATCCATCTCTTTTCGGGTCATGACCGATGATTACATCAAATCCATTGTCTTGCATATTTTTTGCCTGGGCAGGTGCCTGGACACCATATCCAATTACTGCAATCACTTCATCTTTTAACACCTGTTTTGCTTTTTCAATACTGAACTCATCTTTTGTTACTACGGTCTCTTCCACTCCACCAAAATTAATTTTAGACATTTTATTTCTCCTTTTATAATAGTATGTTTTTTATTTTTTATTTTTTTTATTTTTATGGTTTTCCCTTGCCAGTGCAATGGATCCAGTACTTGCAATCTCAATGATTCCCATGGGTTTTAATAAGTTTAGAAAAGCCTCAAGTTTTTCCATATCTCCAGAAACTTCAATTACATAATGTTCAGCTCCAACATCAATAATTTTACATCTAAAGATATCCACAATCCTTAATATTTCAGCTTTTTTTTCAGATTGAGCATTGACCTTTACAAGGGAGAGCTGCCTCTGGATAAATCTTTTTTCTGTAAGATCATTAACTGTTATGACATTAATAAGTTTATTCAGCTGTTTTTTAATCTGTTCGATAATCTGGGGCTCGCACTTTGTAACCATTGTAATCCTTGAAACATCAGGTTTGTTTGTTGCAGCCACACTCAGGCTTTCTATGTTAAATCCCCGCCCTGAAAAAAGCCCTGAAATTCTGGAAAGAACCCCGGGTTCATTGTCCACCAAAATTGAAAGAAGGTATTTATTTGAATTCATTTTATGGTCCTTATATTTTTATGATCCTTTAATCTGTATAATGCTTTTTCCAAAAAAATTTATTAATTAAACAAGAAGCATCTCTGTTATGGCTTTGCCTGCAGGGACCATGGGATACACAGATTCTTCTTTTTCCACCATAAACTCCATTATCACAGTACCGGGAGCCTTAAGCCCTTCTCTTAATACATTCTCAACATCAGCAGGCTTGGAACACTTAAGCCCTTTTGCACCATAAGCTTCAGCAAGTTTAACAAAGTTTGGTGCATGGTTCATTTGGGTTGAAGAGTAAACTTTGTCATAAAACAGCTCTTCCCACTGCCTTACCATTCCTAAAAATTGATTATTTAAAATAACAATTTTAACTGGGAGTTCTGCTTCAAGAGCAGTCATGAGTTCCTGGATATTCATCTGTATGCTTCCGTCTCCTGCAATGTCAATGACTAATTTGTCAGGGCATGCAGCTTTGGCACCAATTGCTGCAGGAAGTCCAAAACCCATGACACCAAGACCACCTGAGGTGATAAAGCGGTTGGGTTTTGTAAATTTGTAGAATTGTGCTGCCCACATCTGATTTTGACCTACTTCCGTTGTGATAATAGCTTCTCCCCTGGTTAGCTCACTCAGCTTTTCAATTACATACTGGGGTTTTATAATATCATTGCCCTGTTCATATTTTAAAGGCGTTGTGGCTTTCCACTCATTGATTGTCTTAAGCCATTGGTTATTGTCCGGCTTTTGTTTCTGGACTTTTTCAAGGGTTTTAATGAATTCTAAAAGGCTCTCTTTACAGTCGCCGACAATGGGGCATAAAACTGCCACATTTTTGTGAATTGAAGTAGGGTCAATATCTATTTGTATAATTTTAGCATTGGGTGCAAAACTATCTATTTTTCCTGTTACTCTGTCATCAAAACGGACTCCTATTGCAATCATAAGATCACATGCATTAATACTCATGTTTGCACGATAGGTTCCATGCATGCCAGGCATGCCAAGCCAGAGATCATCCGGGGCTGGAAAACAGCCAAGTCCCATGAGAGATGCTGTGACAGGTATATTGCTCATCTTTGCAAGTTTTGTAACCTCATCTGATGCCCTGGACAATATAACTCCGCCCCCTGCAAATATAAGAGGCTTTTTTGCTTTTGTGAGCAATTCAACTGCCCTCTGGATCTGCTTTTTGTTTGGTTTATAGGTTGGCTTATATGAGTTTAAATTAAGTTGGGGCTCTTTAAAATCAATACTTGCCTGGAGAACATCTTTGGGAAGATCAACAAGCACAGGTCCTGGTCTTCCTGATTTTGCAAGATAAAAAGCCTCCTTGATTGTTAATGCAAGCCTGCTTATATCTTTTACAAGATAGTTATGTTTTGTGCATGGTCGCGTTATACCCACAATATCAACTTCCTGGAAAGCATCATTGCCAATAAGTGCTGTGGGAACCTGCCCTGTAAACACTACAAGGGGAATGGAATCACAGTGTGCCGAAGCAATGCCTGTAACTGCATTGGTAGCTCCCGGACCTGAAGTTACCAGGGCAACTCCTGTTGTTGAACTTGCCCGGGCATAGGCATCGGCAGCATGGATAGCTCCCTGTTCATGGCGGACAAGAATATGTCTTAAACCTTTTGTTTTAAAAAGTACATTATAGATATCAATAACTGCACCGCCGGGATATCCAAAAATAGTGTCAACTCCATGATCTTTGATCATTTTTATCAGTATTTCAGCGCCTGAAAGTTTCATCTCTTATTCTCCTTGATTTTTTATACCATATGGCTTTTTAAATATTGCGCCATTTGCTGCAGAGGTAACCTGCTCTGCATATCTTGCAAGATAGCCATGCTTGATTTTTGGCTCTGGTTTTTTAAAATTTTTTAGTCGTGTTTTGATCTCTTGATCTGTAACATTAAGCTCAATACTCTTGTCCGGAATATTAATGATTATCTCATCATTTTCCTGGACAATGGCGATGACACCGCCCTCACTCGCTTCAGGAGATATGTGACCAATGGCAGCTCCTTTTGTGCCTCCGGAAAACCTTCCATCGGTGATAAGTGCCACAGAGTCATCTAATTCCATGCCGGCAATTGCTGAAGTTGGCGTCAGCATCTCTCTCATGCCAGGACCCCCTGCAGGACCTTCATAACGTACAACAATAACATCACCCCTGTTTATTTTGTTGTCCATTATTGCTTTTGAAGCCTCTTCCTCAGAGTTAAAAACCCTTGCAGGACCTTTATGCTGCAACATTTTTTCAATGACAGCAGATTGTTTGACTACACAGCCGTCTTTGGCAAGATTACCAAAAAGAACAGCAAGTCCTCCTTCAACGTGATATGGGTTGTTAAAAGATCTAATAACGTTTGGGTCAAGTATTTGTGTATCCTCAAGATTTTCTCCAACGGTTTTTGAATTAGCTGTCAGACACTCTTTAAAGATCAGATTATTATCACCAAGCTCTTTCATGACAGCTTTTATGCCGCCGGCATGGTGCAGATCTTCTATTCTGTGCTCACCTGCGGGGCTGAGTTTACAAAGATGGGGAGTTTTTTCACTTATTTGATTAATAAGATCAAGATCAATATCCACACCTGCCTCATTGGCAACAGCTTTAAGGTGCAGCACTGTATTTGTTGAGCAACCCAGAGCCATGTCAACTGCCAATGCATTTTTAAAGGCATGCTCTGTCATGATCTTGTCAGGAGTAATATTGTTATTTAAAAGTTCCATGATCTGGATGCCTGCCTCTTTTGCAAGCCTGATTCTCTGGGAAAAAGGTGCAGGTATTGTACCGTTTCCAGCAAGGGACATACCAATAGCTTCTGTAAGGCAATTCATTGAATTTGCCGTGAACATCCCTGCGCATGATCCGCATGTGGGGCACGCAGAATTTTCAATCTCTTTTAGTTTTTCTTTGGAAAGTTTTCCTGCATGCACAGCACCAACAGCCTCAAACACAGTTATCAAATCTATTTTTTTCTTTGAATTGTCCGGGTGGCTGCCGGCAAGCATGGGACCGCCGCTTATGAAAATAGTTGGAATATTAAGGCGGGCTGCTGCCATTAACATACCTGGAACTATTTTGTCACAATTTGGCACCATGACAATGGCATCAAAAGGGTGTGCCATGGCAACTGTTTCAATGGAATCTGCAATAAGCTCACGGCTTGCCAGGGAGTAATGCATGCCCTTATGGTTCATGGCTATTCCATCACAAACTCCTATTGTGGAAAAAGTCATGGGGGTTCCACCTGCCATGCTGACCCCTGTTTTGACAGCCTCAACAATTCTGTCTAAGTGCATATGCCCTGGAATTAATTGGTTTGCAGAGTTTGCAATCCCGATAAAGGGCTGCTTGATCTCTTTGTCTGTGTACCCGATTGCTTTCATCAAGCTTCTATGGGGTGCTCTCTCAATCCCTTTTTTTGCTGTGTCGCTTCTCATTTTTTTCTCCATAAAATAAAAAAAGCCGTTATCTGCCCCTTTGGGGCTGATAACGGCTTTTGAAGTTTAATTCAGGTCTATGCCACTAAGTGCCCCGGTAAATGGAGTCAATCAGGACCTCCACAATAATTATCAGGACCAGCAGAATGTTCATTGAGCTTTTCTTAATCATTTTCAACCTTAAATTCAATATATGTAAATAATCTTTAATATATATAAACTCTATATAGACTTGAACTGGCAGCAATGTCAAGTAAAAATTTATTTTTTATTTTTTTTAACCTGTATGGTTTATGGCAGATGCCATGTAGCCTGCCCCAAAACCATTATCAATATTGACAACTGAGATGTTTGAACTGCAGGAATTAAGCATGCCAAAAAGGGCTGTAAGACCATTAAAACTGGTACCATAGCCAATGCTTGTTGGAACGGCAATCACAGGGGATTTGACTAATCCTGCTACAACAGTGGGGAGAGCTCCTTCCATTCCTGCAACAGCTATAATAACGCTTGCATTTTCAATAATATCTTTATGGGCAAACAGTCTGTGAATACCTGCCACACCAACATCAAAGATTGATTTGACTTGATTCCCCATGGCAGCTGCCGTGAGAAGAGCCTCTTTTGCAACAGGAATATCAGATGTGCCGGCAGAGATCACAACGATCTCACCATGACCGGTAATTTCAGGTTCACTCTGTTTTAACTGAATGAATCTTGCCTCTTCAAAATACTCAGCTTTTCTGATTTTTGAAACAATATCCTCGGCTTTATCTTTGTCAACACGTGTTGCAAGAATGATATTGTTCTTGTCCATCATTTTTTCCATGATGCTAATAATCTGGCTGCTGGTTTTCCCTTCACCGAAAATCACTTCGGGAAAGCCTTTTCTACAGGATCTGTGATGATCTATATGGGCAAAATCAATATCTTCAAAATAGAGATCTCCAAGGAGTTTTTCAGCTTTTTCAATGGATATTGCATCGCAGGTAAGTTCTTTGAGAATAGTTTTGATTTTATTGTGGATCAATTTTTTATACAACTTAACTTAAGTTAAAGCACATTGGTATTCAGTCATTTAATATATTTAAGCCTGCTTTTTCTTTAGCCAGGACAACCCCTTTGCAGTTTTTGCAGGTTTAGTCTCTCTATTTTCAATACCATCAAGGTTTTCCTGGTCCCCTTCAACAGGTTCACTTACCTGACTGCTTTTTTTTTTAGGTGAAGCCGTGTTATACCCCCATTTATACCTGCCGAATTTAAGATATCCATAGACATTATTTAACCTTGCATCAATGCTTTTTGAAATGGGGATGACATCTCCTTCAATATTAGGAAGTAAATATTCAGCAAGTTCAAGGCTGCCACCGCCGGACAGAAGAATTGAGTCTAAATCCCAGTCATCTGCCCATAGGCGTGTCAAATCCGATGTGATGGCTGAAGAGAAGTGTTTATAAACTCTTTTTTTAAGGTTGGTTATATTATACTCCTTGCCTTTGATTTTAATTGCTCCAGAATCAATAAACTTAAACATCCGATAGAGTTCCAAGTTAATATTACTCTCCTGTTTTAATTTATTTGAGATTACAGTAAAACATTTTGATATACCCACATCCAATGTTGAAGAGCCTCTTTCAATATATTGCAGGCGGTCAAATATGCTGAAATCTGTAGTTTTAAATCCAATATCCATAACTCCAAGCTTTTGCATGGCAAGCTCTTTGTTTACAATTTTACCCGCATCATTAAAAATAAGATTAAAAACACTTCCAATGGGTTGAGGAATTATATGAACTTTCGCAATGGAGATGGTTTTTGTAATGTCATTTTCGCCTCGGTTATGAAAAGTGATTGTGTGATCACCTAAAAGTACATCTTTAAATTTTTTAGTATCTCTTTTGAGAAAACCTACAGGAAGACCCGAAACAATGTGCAGGGGCTCTCTTCCATCACAGCATATCCCCGCAGCAGCAACAGCAAGTATCTTGACAAAATCAGAAATCAATTTGTCCTGATCCAGAGTATAATCGCGAATATTTGATTGCAGTTCAGCATAAGCACCAAGGAAATAGCTTTTATCATTCAGGGTGATGTGCAGATTTGATGCAGCTGAATTATCACCAATTGGCGAATGAAATTGAATGTCTGCAGCATCTCCTATAATGGATTTGATAATAACCTGATTTTTACCATTATACGCTTTTGTAAAACCAAAGCCGACATCAATGCCTACAATTTCCATAATGTCCTCCTCCTTAAGGTGCAAACAAGTTTTTCTGCCATAGATTAAGTTGGTTGCAAATTTGCAAAGAGCCTTTATTTTAGATAGTATTATACGAGGTGTTAAATTAAAAAGCAAATATAAAAAAAAGGCGATGGGATATAATGAATAAAGATAGAGTATTTGCAAAAGAGATGAAGAAGATTGTACCGTTTGAATTTGATCAGAAAGTTGCCCATGTTTTTAATGATATGCTGGAAAGATCTGTTCCTCTGTATCAGGAAAGTATAAACTGCCAGGCAACTATAGCATCAAGATATTATCAGCAGGGGACAATGGTTTATGATCTTGGCTGCTCAAATGGGAATCTTGGAATGATGATTTTGGACAAGTTTGAAAATAAGGACTTTTCCATGATTGCTGTTGACTCATCATCTCCCATGATTGAGAAATACAGGGCAAGGATAAAAAAGAGCAAAAAAGAATCTGTAGACCTGGTTTGCGATTACCTGGAAAATATCAACATATCAAATGCTTCCATTGTAATTATTAACCTGACACTGCAGTTCCTTGAAATGGATACAAGGGAAAAACTAATAAGAAAAATTTATAAAGGGCTTGTTAAAGGAGGAGTTCTTTTACTTACAGAGAAGATTACCCAGGACGATTCCTGGTTTAAAAATCTGCAGGAGAACTTTTATAAGGAGTTTAAGCTGGAAAATGGTTATTCCGAGCTTGAGATAAGTCAAAAACGAGATGCTTTGGAAAAAGTGTTGATACCTGAGACAATCGCTGACCATGAAAAAAGAGTAAAAAAAGCAGGATTTAATAACTTTGATATTTTTCTCAAGTGGTTTAATTTTGCTTCAATGATTGCTTATAAGGAATTTTGAATCATATATGGAAAAGTTACTTTTAAGAAATAAAGAGTTGAAAATTGATAACTGGTATTCTGAACTTGAGAGCTTAATAACAAAGCAGAGAGCTTTTTTGGATAACCCTAAAGGCAATGCTTTTAATTTTAATGAAGCTTGCAGAAACTTACCCGGAATAACCCCTTCAATTATTGATTTGAATAAAAAACAGATAGTAATCGGCAAGGCATCTGACATGGATAAGAGCAGTTTGGATAAATTAAGAGAAAGCCTGTTCAAACTCTGCCCGTGGAGAAAAGGTCCCTTTAATCTTTTTGGAATTGATGTTGATTCCGAGTGGCAGTCATGGATTAAATGGAATAGATTTGAAAACCACATTGGAGATGTCACGGGCAGAAAAATTTTAGATATTGGTTCAAGCAATGGATACTATATGTTCAGGCTTGCAGCCAACAACCCTTTAATTGTATTGGGAATTGAACCCCAGCACTCTTTTTACTATCAATATCTTGCTTTGCAGAAATATTTGCAACTGGAAAATGTTGCCTGCCTGCCTGTCAGATTTGAACAATTTCCCACCATGCAAAATTACTTTGATATGATTTTCTGCATGGGTATTTTATATCACAGGAAATCTCCGGTTGAAATGCTCCAGGCAATGCACAAGCTTATGAAAAGAGGAGGGACTTTAATCCTTGAAAACCTTGTTCTTGAATCTGAAACAGGATTATGCCTCTTTCCTGAGTCAAGATATGCAAAAATGAGGAATATTTTTTTTATACCAGATTTAAAGTGCATGCAATCCTGGCTGGGGCGTGCAGGATTTTCCAATATAAAATGTGTGGATGTATCAAAAACCACCATTGAAGAACAGAGAAAAACAAGCTGGATTCAAACAGAAACCCTCATTGATTTTTTTGATCCACAAGATCACAATAAAACAATCGAAGGCTATCCAGCACCTGTAAGAGCAATCTTTACAGCAGATGCCTGATGTTTTTTGCAAGCCTGAAAAACAATATCAGCTCTTTTTCATCTTATATTTTTGCATCATTTTTGTGATATAATTTTTTTTAAAAGATACAGAGCATAAATTTTTTTAAAAGTATATTCCGCTGAACTCTTTTGGAGACATGATATCTATATCTACATACCTCTTTATATTTTTCAGATGTTTGTCTCCTGAGATAATAATTTTGCAGTCAAGTGCCACAGCACATTCAATAAATTTGTTATCATCCAGATCATCTTTTACAATATTAAGGCTGGGTGTTTTGCTTGTGAAAACAGAGTTGTAATTCTCTGCAAACAGTTTTATTAATTTCTGCATCTCATTTTGATCCTTAAGACCGAGTCTATACAGCACTTCAATATATTCTTCAACTATTGCCTGGGATAGGCACAGAGTGATTGTGCTGTCTTTCCAATGGTTAATTATGTCCCTTGGAATTCCGCCGAAAAAAGAAGAGACAAATACATTTGTATCAATGACAGCCTTAAGCATTTCTTGAACGTACTTGTTTTATTACTTTTTCAATATCTGTATTAGAAATATTGTTTTGATTGAGTTTTTTACCGATTTTATCCCAAAGGCTGTCTATGTATGAGCTCATATTTCTCTCCTTGGTATATTTTTCTAAGAGCTCCCGGACAAGTTCGCTTAAGTTTTTGCCTTCAGATTTGGCAAGTTGACTCACTTTTTTCTTTAAAGATGGTTCTATACGAATTATCATTTGAGTTGTAATATTTAAACCTCGCTATAAAAAAATATAATTATTATATAATACTCGTATATATAAGTTATACAAAACAGGAGAAGATGTCAATATGGAAATTTTGTTGAGTAAAAAGCTATTGTTCAATTTTTTTGTATAGGTACCTCCTCTTTATCAGAAATTTATAAACTCATAATCGGAGAATCGTTGCAGTCATACCACACTGAAATAATTACAAATAAAAATTCTAGATTTTTTATTAATAATGTTGTATACTCTCCTAAGTTAATTAAAATATTGAGGATGCTAATAATAATACGCTAAAACTAATCATACTGAATCAGGATCTCGTTCGAGAGAAACTCAGATAAAAAAAAGCATGATGACGTGTGCCTGAGTTCTTGGGGGCATCTGGATGAATTTATTCAGTTGCATTTGCTGCGATGTGATGCGGAGTTTATCCTTGGACTTCTTTTATGTCATTTGGGTCAAAAACAAAAGAGAACTCACGATCCCCACGATTATAAACAGATATTAATTCTGAAATCTTTGCTATAAGAAGCTTGTCACGCTCTTGCTTTTGAGTAAACCACTGATTCAACAGTAAAATAGATATTGCTACAAGAGATGAAATCAGTATTGATATTAATCTCGCTTTATTTGAATTTATCACGAAAATATCTAAAAATCATGTATCCACTCAGATACCCCATTTGAATATAACCGCTAATCAACAATACGACTTTTTGTATCGGCTGCATTAGCCTTGTCAGATGCTGCCTTCGAACAAGTTAAAATCACTCCAAAAACTTCCATATTAATAAATACCTATCAAATAAGAATGAGATTGTAAACAGGAGTTAGATCATACATTATTGTCTTTTAACCAGACTCAAGATTAATTATCCCAGTACTGGTTGTTCAAAACCTGGAATTGTAAGGGATATTAATAAATACATCATTAAAATTCTGGTTAAAAAGGTTTCAGGTTAATGCAAGTATCTTTGAGTCTCCATTTTTCCAGAAAAAAAAGGCACACATGGTAATACTTATCAATATTTTTACAACAAACTGAAAAAAAACTCCTCTTGATATCCAAACCGGTTCGGAGTAAAATATCTATAGAATGGATACAAAAGTGGAAGCACCATCAAATATGCGAATAATTCTAGAAAGCGATATAAACACTATAAAAAAATGGAACTCTGTTTTTGGAGAGGCCGGAATCATAACTGCAATTGTTCGCCCAGATTGTAAAAAATCTTGACAAACAAAATTAATGTTGGCAGTTGCCGGCAATCAATTGGAAAAAGCGAAATCAATAATGGATGAAGATTTCTTGGATACCCTTAGTGATAAAGAAAAAGAAATTTCTAAAATGATTGTTGATCACAATGCATCTCACATTCAATGTCCGGGTTGCCTGACAGAATTTGCAACCGGACCAAGCGAATGCCCTGAATGTGGTCTTTTTTTAGGATTACCGTAATTTGGGCTTCAGATAACCTTATTATCTATGGTTTGCCCCCGTGCACATTCTTACATGAATTTTCAGCCTGAAAAGCCTCAATTTTTGAGTTATGATTATTATCCCTGTACGTAGTATTCAAAGGTTGAAATTATAAAAGATATCAAAAGAATACACAACAGAATTTTCATGGGAAAAGGCTTCAGGTCAATGCAAGGAGTCATGACTTTCTATTGTTTACATCTACATTGCCGTTTGATACACAATAATTAGAAAGTTTACTATCAACTGAAGGCAGGTGTCTTGATAAAAAAGAGATATAAAAAAAATTTAATAGTTTTTACAATAGCCATTTTAGTCCCTACTTGCATAGTGGCAATAATGACATATATCCCTTATACAAATGGCGTGCAACCCAAAGGTGACGAATTATTGTGGTGTTTTTTATTTGGATTAATAATAATTACTCAATATAAAAGTGAAAAAATAAGAGAGAAAATAATTGTAGTACTGGTACTTGTGTTTTGGTTGGTGCCTTTTTTAGTACTCACCGGTTTCTTGGTATCGTGTTTGAATGGCGATTGCCTGTAATAAAAATACGCTTTTACCAGATAAGTTCATCCAATACCAAAAAATGGTGTGGTTTATCATTTTGAGTCTAAATAGCATTTGCTAAGTGATAGATTAGAAATTGTTGGGAAAAAAGTTTTTAAAGGTATCGGAAGTCTTGTAAAAGAAAATTGGGATATCTTTTGAAAATAATGTTTTTTCATAAAATTATAAAATTATGAATATGAGAATTGATCCGGCTCAAGTATTATTATCCAATCCAAAGTTTTTATTGGATAAATTGATGTTGTGCAAGTATTGCCTTAATGATAAGATGTTTTATATTGAATTCGGGTTGAAATTAAGTTTTTAATAAATCATATAATAAAGAAATTTTGGAGTTGATATGAGTAAAATAATTGCGCTTGCCGGAAAAGGCGGTGTTGGAAAGACTACAGTGTCTGCATTGCTTATAAGGCAATTTGCGAAAAATGGTGTTTCACCTGTTCTTGCAATAGATGCAGACCCCAACAGTAATCTTGGAGAAACTTTGGGACTTGAAATCAATAAAACCGTGGGGGATATAAGAGAAGGGTATATGAAAGATCCCCAACAGGTTCCTTCGGGTATGGATAAGATTAATTATCTTGAAATGATGATGAACCAGAGTTTGGTTGAAGAGAAGTATTTTGATCTTCTTGTTATGGGAAGGCAGGAAGGGCAGGGTTGTTATTGTATGGTCAATAACATTCTTAATAAATTTACTGAAGAGCTTGAAAAAAATTATAAATATCTGCTGGTTGACAATGAGGCTGGTATGGAACATTTGAGCAGGCGCACCAGTGGGAGAGTGGATATGTTGATCATGGTCACTGATTATGCCTTAAGGGGGTTGAGAGCAGTTAAAAGGATAAAAGAGATGCTTGGTGATCTGAAGCTGGATGTCAAAGATATTGGTCTGATTGTTAACAGGGCGCCTGAAAAATTGAATAAGAATTTTTTAAAAGAGGCTGATGAGATTGGCGTACCAATAATATGCACTATTCCGGAGGATAACACTCTTTTGGATTTTGATATGGAGAGAAAATCATTCATGGATTTGCCTGATGACTCCCCATCTGTATTAAAGCTTGATGAATTAATGCAAAATCTGATTAAAATTTAGAAAAAGGATGTGATATGGATAAACTGGATGCTATTTTTGCCCCCCAATCAATTGCTGTAATTGGAGCTTCTACCCAAAAAGGAAAAGTCGGGCATGATATTTTTGCAAACATTCTTTTTGGGGGATACAAAGGAACTTTATATCCTGTTAATCCAAGGGCAAAATCCATAGAGAGTGTGAAATGCTATACAGATGTATCCCAAATTCCTGACCCTGTTGACCTTGGCATGATTATTCTTCCACCACAAAGGTCCCTTGCGGCTGTAAAAGGGTGTATAGAAAAAGGTGTTAAGGGAATTGTTATTGTTTCAGCAGGTTTTAAGGAGGTGGGAGGAGAAGGGCTTGAGATTGAAAACAAGATAGCAGAGTTATGCAGCAGGGCAGGTGTGAGGTTGGTAGGACCCAATTGCCTTGGAGTGATCAATCCATCACCTGATGTCTCTTTAAATGCAAGCTTTTCCAACAGAATGCCCAAAGCAGGTAATGTATCTTTTATTTCTCAAAGTGGTGCTCTTTGTACGGCAGTACTAGATTTTGCAGCCCAAAAGGGATTTGGATTTTCCAAATTTATCTCCATTGGTAATAAGGCTGATGTGGATGAGCTTGATCTCTTGCGGTATTGTCATAAAGACCCTGACACAGATGTTGTTATGATTTATATGGAGGAGCTGTCCAGGGACTCAGAAGAGTTCATTACTGAAGTTCGGGCAATGGCATCTTTTCCAGATCCTTTACCTATTCTTGTAATTAAATCAGGCTCTTCAGTTGCAGGAGCAGCGGCTGCTGCGTCTCATACAGGTTCCCTTGCAGGCAGCGATGCAATATATGATGCAATTTTCACACAGTCGGGAATTCTTCGATGTGATACAGTAAATCAGCTTTTTGATTATGCCCAGGCATTTGCAGCAAAAAAATATCCAAACAGTGATAAGATTGCAATTGTCACAAATGCCGGGGGTCCTGGAATAATAGCAACGGACATAAGTGAGCAGTCAGGATTAAAACTTGCTAAATTTTCCAATGCAACCATCAAAGAGTTGCATAAATATCTTCCTGTCACAGCTAACTTTCATAATCCTGTTGATGTTATTGGAGATGCTGCAAGGGATCGTTATGAGAATACCCTTGCCACAGTTATAAGTGATTCTGAGGTTGATGCAGTCCTGATAATTCTAACGCCCCAGTCAATGACAGATGTCATTGGCACAGCTAAAGCCATAGTTAATATATCAAAAAATTCTGATAAGCCGGTTCTATGCTCATTTATGGGTGTTGTTGATGTTTCTGATGGTGTGGAGATTCTACAGAAAAATAATATTCCTGTTTATCAGTTTCCTGAAAGTGCTGCAAGGTCTTTAGGTGCAATTCGGGAGGCAAGAAAATGGCGCTCAAGGAAAATATTACCCCAGTATAATCTTGAGTTTGACAAGGAAAAAGCTAAGGCAATAATAGATGGATATATTAAGGAGGGCAGAACTGCCTTGGGAGAGCTTGATGGTAATGAAATCCTTAAGTGCTATGGGTTTAACACACTTGCCATGGAACTTTCTAAGGATAAAAATGAGGCAGCTAAAATTGCTCAAAAGATCGGATTTCCGGTTGTGATGAAGATAGTCTCCAATGAAATTTTGCATAAATCCGATGCAGGAGGAGTAAAAGTCGGGCTTGAGACTGTTTCTGAAGTAAAAAAAGCCTTTGATACAATTATGAAAAACGCCCATGATTATAATTCAGATGCAAATATTAAAGGAGTTCTGGTTCAAAAAATGGTACCTGCTGGACGTGAAGTTATACTGGGTGTGAACAGAGACCCACAATTTGGACATGCAATTATGTTTGGACTTGGGGGGATATTTGTTGAAGTATATAAAGATGTAGCGTTCAGGCTTGCTCCCATGGCAAGAAATGTTGTCAGAAGAATGATCAGAAGTATTAAAGGGTATCCCCTGCTTAAAGGCGTAAGGGGGGAAGAACCCAGTGATATTGAGACGATTGAAAAAAATCTCATCAGTTTAAGGCAGATGGTTGATGACTTTCCAATTATTAAAGAGCTTGATATCAATCCTCTGTTTGTGCATAAAGAGGGTGACGGCACAATGGTTGCAGATGTTATTATCACCCTTGAAGACCCGGAGGTGTAGAATTCCAACCCTCTATCCTGTGATTCAGAGAATAAAGCTCAGCTGTCAACACAACAATGGGTACGATTCAGCTAAATCTGAGTTGAAACAAAAAAAAGAAAACCAAACATTGTGTGCTGTGAAAAGTCTTTATGTTTCAGGGGAGAAATCAGGTTTTTTTCCTGAAAATTTAAAAAAGGGTGACAATGGTCAACCTTTACCATCAAAAGGTGTTTTCTGGTCCATCTCCCACAAGGATGAATATGCAGCAGGTCTGGTATCTAAATCCCCGGCAGGTATTGATCTTGAAAAATTAAAAAATATAGCTCTCCCTCTTTTTAAGAAAATTGTAAGCCCGCATGAAAAACAGTGTTTTAATAAAGAGAGGGATAATATAATTTTCTTTAAATGCTTTACTGCTAAAGAAGCAGTCCTAAAAGCTGTGGGTGTAGGTTTGACAGGGTTATCTGATATTGTTGTTACAAAGGCTGATGACTCTTTTAATACCTGGCTTTCATATAAAAATATTGAATATAAAGTTGAACATTTTTTTTTTGACAAATACATTGCTTCAGTAGTAAAAAATGATTTAGATTACCATTATGAGATTGAATGGTGTATTGATTGAACAATTTTTGGAGGATAATAACATGGCAGAAGGTGATGGCTTTGTAATGAAAGATGGAGCAGGTGAAGAATCAGCCCTGCCAAAGACTTTTAAATTGGATTTTTCAAGTTTTATTTTATCGCTTTATTCTTCAGCTCTTGTTCAGTTGGGCAAGGTTGAAGACCCAACTTCCGGGAAAAAAAATAAGAATATAAATGCTGCAAAGCAGACAATTGATATTATTGCAGTGCTAAAGGAAAAAACAGAGGGGAATCTTGATAATGAAGAGGAAAAACTGATGAATACGCTTCTGCAGGAGCTGAGGATTGCTTTTGTTGAGGCAAAGGATTAATGGTACAAGTCCTCTCCCCTGCAAAAATCAATTGTTTTCTCTATGTTGTTGGTAGACGTAAGGATGGATACCATAATCTTGTCTCTCTTATGACACCCCTTGATTTGTATGATGAAATTGAGATTGAGATAGCAGATAAGGAGATAACATATAAAGACAAGATTGAAGTTTTGTGTGATCATCCAAAAGTTCCAGATGGTGAAACAAACATCGCTTTTAAAGCAGCTTCTCTATTTTATAAAAATCTGCAACTGGTCAAGCCTGGGATAGAAGACAGAGTTTTAATAAAGATTAAAAAAAAAATTCCGGCTGGTGCAGGATTAGGCGGTGGAAGCAGTAATGCAGCAAGTGTGTTAATGGTGCTGAATTCTTTATATGACAATATTTTTTCAAAATCTCAATTGATGGAAACAGCCCTCTTGCTTGGAGCGGATGTACCGTTTTTTATTTGTGGCACCACTGCTGTTGTGAGGGGTATAGGAGAAAGAGTTGAAAAGTGTAATGCTTTAATGCCATACCATGTGCTTGTCTGCTATCCGGGCGTATCTGCATCAACAGCTAAAGTTTTTAAAAATATCGATATAAAGTTGACATCAGGGCGAAAACTTGATATAAATGTCCGGTTAAATAAATGGTTGAATATTTGGGATAATACCTTAAAGATTGATGTTGCTGAGTATTTACATAATGATCTTGAGTATACAGCATTTAAGCTGTACCCGGAGATAAACCAAACAAAGGAAGAGATGGAATTTGTTCTGTCTGAAAAAGTTAGTATGACAGGTAGCGGATCCTCTCTTTTTGCTTTTTTTACTGATTATGGAAAAGCTAAAAAAGCACACTCTCTTCTTTTGGATAGATTTAAAGGGAGTACAAAAGAAGTTTTTTTAACTTCTTTTAAAACTTAAGTTTGCTGGGGCGTCGTCAAGTGGTTAAGACACAGGGTTTTGATCCCTGGATTCAGAGGTTCGACTCCTCTCGCCCCAGCCAAAATTATTTTAAAGGTTTTTAAAAAGAGCTGAATTATGGATGAATTATCAATCTTTTCCGGAAGATCAAATCCGGATTTTGCAGCAAAAGTGTGTGAGTGCCTTGCAAAGTCTCCTGGTAAATTAAAAGTCAGTACCTTTAGTGATGGAGAAACTCAAGTTGAAATTCATGAGAATGTAAGAAGGCGGGAAGTGTTTTTAATCCAGTCAACCTGTAAACCTGTTAATGATAACCTTGTGGAATTATTATTGTTGATTGATGCTTTTAAACGTTCTTCTGCAAGTCGAATTAATGCAGTTATCCCCTATTATGGATATGCAAGGCAGGATAAAAAAGTTGCACCAAGGGTTCCCATCAGTGCCAAGCTTATTGCTGAGCTTTTGCAAAAAGCTGGTGTGGACAGGGTTATTACCATGGATCTCCATGCAGGACAGATCCAGGGCTTTTTTGATATTCCTGTGGACAACCTTTATGCTGCTCCTATTATTATCGAGAATATAAAATCAACTTTTTCAGGAGAACTGGTTGTGGTCTCTCCCGATGCAGGAGGTGTTGAAAGAGCACGTGCCTATGCAAAAAGGCTGGGCGCAGGACTTGCCATCATTGATAAGAGAAGAAGTGCACCTAACAAGGCAAAGGCAATGGCATTGATTGGTGATGTGAAGGATAAAATTGCCATTGTTCTTGATGACATGGTGGATACAGCAGGAACTCTTACCCAGGCTTCCCTTGTGATTAAGGATAATGGGGCAAAACAGGTACACGCTTATTGCACACATCCAGTGTTGTCAGGACCTGCAATTGAAAGAATAGAAGAGTCAGCACTTTCAAGCCTGGTTGTAACAGATACCATACCTCTTTTAAAAGATGCTCAAGAGTGTGGGAAAATAAAAACACTGTCAGTTGCAAAATTGGTGGCAGAAGCAATAATACGGAGTTACAGAGGTGATTCTGTAAATTCTTTGTTTATATAATTTTTTATTGTCTGTATTATTAAAATAATATGGATATGGAGGAAAGAATTTTGGAACTAATTGATTTAAAGGCTGAGCTTAGACAAGATACTGGCAAAGGTAAAGCTCGCACCCTGAGGCGTAATAAAAGATTACCAGCAATTGTTTATGGTTCAAAAATGGATAATATCATGCTTTCGCTTGATACTGTTGAATTTGATACTATTATACGAGAGAATGGAATGCAGGGTGTGTTTATTAAACTGGTTGTTGATGGAGATGATAAAACATCCAAGACTGTCATGTTAAAAGAAGTTCAAATGGATGTTTTCCAAAAAGAGTATCTTCATGTTGATATGCATGAGATTGATCTGGATACCAAGGTAACTGTTTCAGTCCCTGTTAGAGTCGTGGGTGAATCAAAAGGTGTTATTGAAGAGAGAGGCGTGCTGCAGATGGTTCGTCGTGAATTGGAAGTGTTGTGTAAACCTGCTGATGTGCCCGATGATATACCCATTGATATTTCTGCACTGGAAATCGGAGATGCTGTCCATGTTGAAGAAATTAATCTGGATGAAAACATTGAGATCCCCCATGATGTCGATTTCACTGTACTGACTATTGTTCCACCAACTGCTGAAGAAGAGGTTGAAGAGGATGAAGATCTTCTTGATGAAGAAGGTGTTGAAGGCGAAGATGGCGCTGAAGATGAAGAGAGCTCTGAATCCGGTGATGATGCATCGGAAGAAGCTGCCAAAGAATAGCTTATCTGATAATAGATGTCAGACACCAGAATCTTTATGATAGCGGGTCTGGGAAATCCAGATAGAAAATATTTCCAGACCCGTCATAATATTGGCTTCATGGTTGTTGATGAAATTGCCCACCAAAACAATCTTACGGTTTCGAAATCCCGGTTTGATGCTGAATATGTAGCTTCTAATTTTAAACAGTTCAAGTTGTTCCTGGTAAAGCCGCAATCATATATGAATAAAAGCGGTTTCCCAATTCAGAAGCTTATATCATACTTTAAAATCAACATTGCAAATTTAATTGTTGTACATGATGATATTGATCTTCCCTTTGGACGTATAAGAGTCTCAAAAGAGAGAGGTCATGGCGGACATAATGGTATAAGATCAATAATACAAGCTCTTGGCACAAAAGATTTTATACGAATAAGAGTTGGAATTGCAAACCCTGGAAACCAAAACAGTGTCACAGGACATGTCCTTGGCGATTTTTCAAAAGAAGAAAACAGATCCCTTAAAAACCTGATAGAGAAAGCAGCTGATGCATCAATATCTGCCATTAAAGATGGTGCCCTGGCTGCAATGAACTTGTATAATTCCAAATGATCAACAACTGTTTATAAGTATCAAATTTGCCACTGATGTCCATTGCAAGTCATCCAGACAGAAGATAAAAAGGGAATGATGATATATGTTGTTAATTGATTCTAAATCATGGCATCGCATAGTTGAGAATAATACAGCGATTTATATCCAGCCGGAAATACCTGACTGGTTTGTTCCAAATAAGATGGCTGATGAATCACTTAAAAAAGCTGAGTCAGCTGAAGACCTGCCCGTACCAATAAGAGGAATATTAACTCGGCTGAATGTCAATCCTGAACCCCATGTAAAAGACCGATGTGAAAAATTGAGTCTTAAGCATCTGAAAGAGTGCTGGATTCACATATCCAACAGATGTAATCTTACATGTACGCATTGCATGTTTAACTCTTCTCCCCAGGCTTTTGAAGAATTATCTGATAATGAATCATCAACTGTTGTAAAAGAGGCTCTTGCCCTTGGTTGTAAGATTTTTTATTTTACCGGGGGTGAACCTTTAATGTCCAACTCTTTTTTTAAAAGAGCTGAAGAGATACTGAAATATCCAGATACCCATGTAGTAGTGCTTACAAATGGTACTTTTTTTTCTTCCAAGATGGATAAATTACAGGAAATGCCCTTTGAACGTCTTTATTTCCAGGTCAGTGTTGACGGTAGGGAAAAGAATCATGATGCATTGCGTGGAGATTCAGCATATAAAAAGCTTGAACAAAATATTAAATTTGCCAGGGAAGCAGGGTTGTATTTAACTCTCTCCATGGTGGTTACAAAAAAGAATGCCCCGGAGATGAAAAGTGTTGTTGAGTTAGCAGCACACCATGGAGTTTTTAACATTCATTATCTGTGGGTTTTTAATAAAGGAAATGCAGATGATGATCTGTTTATTGAGCCTGAAGAAATTTTTTTTCACCTTATGGATGCTCAAAATACTGCTCAATGCCTTGGTGTACGCATTGACAATATAGAAACCCTGCGCTCTCAAGTTTTTTCCTGTCCGGGAACACGGTATGACTTAAGTAATGCGGGCTGGCAATCTTTGGCAGTGGGACCGGATGGCTATGTATATCCAACCCCTGCTCTGATTTATACAAAAGAATATAGATGCGGTCATATAAAAGAAGGGCTTAAAAATATATGGCACAACAGTGCTGTATTAAATCAAATACGCTCAGCTTCACTAAATAGTGACAGTGGATGCATGGACAGCCCCTACCAATATCTTCTGGGAGGAGGAGATATGGACCACAGCATTATTCATGGGGGAAGTGTGACAGGCAAAGATCCATATATCCCACTTTACAATAAAATTATAGCATGGCTGATTTGTAAGGAAGCAGCCCAGTTTAAGACAGATACACATGCTGCCATACAATTAAAAATGGGAGATAAATTAGGTGAATGCCCTTTAGAGGGTGCTGGACTCTTTTTTACCCACTCAAATTGTGTTCTCTCGCTGCCGGGAAGCGATACACACTCACTGGTAAACAGCTTTTATTCCAAGGCTGCTGAAAATACAAACAGAGATATTTTAAACCCTGTCTGTTATGATGACAGTCTGGTTTCTCATATTCCTGAAGATAAACGGTTCCGGGGTTATGGTTGCGGTTCACCAGTGGCAGAGGCTGCCCTTAAAATCAATGAGAGTTTTGTGGATCTGGGCTCTGGTACAGGTATTGAGTGCTTTATCGCTGCAAAACAAGTTGGCAGAAATGGCAGTATTACTGGCATTGACATGAGTGAAACAATGCTGTCCATTGCTGAAAATACAAAAATATCTGTAATGGAAAATATGGGATATTGCAATATTGAATTTAAAAAAGCTTTTTTGGAAAAATTACCCATTGAAGACAATTCAGTTGATGTAGTTGTATCAAATTGTGTGATAAATCTTTCGCCTGATAAACGCACTGTTTTTAAAGAAGTCTTGCGTATTCTTAAACCCGGGGGGCGGCTTATAGTTTCAGATATAACCTATGGAGGAGAAATACCCCTTGATATAAAGTATAATGAAACACTGCGTGGAGAATGTATTGGTGGAGCATTGTGCTACACAGACCTTTTTGGACTTTTAAATGATACAGGTTTTTCTGACAGCAATGTATTGAGTGGTTATAAATACCGTGAAGTTAAAGGTTACAGGTTTTACTCCATTACATATTCCACATATAAACCCCTTAAAGGGTCTCTGCCTGTTTTTCATGAGCTTAAAGATTTTGAGCGATTAATGAATGATGTTGCAGCAGAGCCAACATGTTCCTGTTTTATTACTCCTGGGAAAAATCAAAAGTTAACACCTTTGATGCCTGTGATACCCATAATAGCTGATAAGCATAGAAAAGATTGCATGGTCTGCGGTGAAAAGCTTGTATACACAAAAACAGATGCCAGGCAAACATGTTATTATTGCCATGAACTTAAACTCTCCAATGCAGCGTGTGAAAATAATCATTTTGTATGTGATGCATGTCATGGTGCTGATGCATCTGAAATAATAGAGACAGTGTGTCTCAGCACAAAAGAGAAAGATGCAGCTGCCATTATGAATACCATTCGTTCACACCCATATTTTCCTGTTCACGGACCAGAACACCATGCAATGCTCCCGGCAGTAGTCCTCGCAGCTTTGCGTAATAGTGGGCATGGGATTACAGATAGACAGATACTCACTGCTATTCAGCGCGGGCAGGCAATGCCGGGCGGCTCCTGTGCCTTCATGGGTGTTTGCGGGGCTGCAACAGGTGCAGGAATTGCAGTTTCCATCTTGCTTGAAGCTACGCCCTATGATGGTAAAAACAGGCAGATTGCCCAGCAAATTTCTCATCAGGTTCTCGGGGATATTGCAGGTTATAATGCAGCACGCTGCTGCCAGCGTGACTGCTGGACAGCATTGAAAAAGCTCAATGCCCTGCTTGATGAAAAAATTGGAAAGAAATTTGTGCTGAATGATGATATGGTATGTACACAGTTCAAACAAAACA
>CAZMEX010000025.1:0-42527 GCA_964565415.1 uncultured Desulfobacterales bacterium
ACTCCCGACCCCCTGATTCGTAGTCAGGTGCTCTATCCAGCTGAGCCACGGGCGCATACATTGAAAACTGTATATATCAGCCTTTCCAGTATAATTCAAGTTTTTTCTTTTTTCTGAAATTGTAGGGAATTTTAAAGATAATGCTCAATTGTGATTATTAAATCAAGCGATTTCTCTATTTTCTTCTACTGCGTGGCAGGCAATCTTGGTACCATCATCCAATGTATTGAATTTTGGTACTTCCGTTGTACATCTCTCATTGGCATTAACACATCGTTCATGGAACACACAACCTGTTGGCAGGTTAACAGGAGTAGGAACTTCTCCTTTGAGTTTAATGTGTTTTGCCTTTGTTTCACCAACCTTTGGTATTGCGCTGATCAAAGCTTTTGTGTATGGATGGCGAGGATTTTCAAAAAGAGTTACAGCATCGGTAAGTTCGCATAATGTACCAAGATACATAACAGCAACCCTGGTACTGATGTGCTGTACTACTGATAAATCATGGGTAATAAAAAGATAGGTTAAACCTCTCATTTTGCCGGCATCCATGAGAAGGTTTAATATTTGTGCCTGGATTGAAACATCAAGAGCTGATACAGGCTCATCTGCAACTATTAATTCCGGATCCAGAATCAGACCCCTTGCAATACTTATTCTCTGTCTTTGACCCCCGGAAAATTCATGGGGAAATCTTTTTGCCCAGGCAGGATCAACTCCGACCTGCTCCATGATCTCCTTGATTTTATTATTGATCTTGCGGGAAGACATTTGGGGATTATGGAATCGTAAAGGTTCTTCAAGTGTTCTCTGGACAGTTTTCCTTGGGTTTAAAGATGCATAAGGGTCCTGGAAGATCATCTGCATTTTTTTTCGAAAAGGCAGCATCTGTTTATGGGTGAGGTTATCTACTCTTTTACCATCGTAAAAAATTTTGCCGGAATTAGGTGGATAAAGCCCCATGACAACTCTTGCAAGAGTGGATTTACCACATCCGCTTTCGCCTACTACACTTAAAGTTTCTCCCTTGTTGATGGAAAGAGATACATTGTTTACAGCTTTAACTGTAGTTTTCTCTATTTTGAATTTTCCATTTTTAAATCTGATTTGATCAAGAAAACCGCCGGAGATATCAAAATGTTTAACAATGTTATCTATCTGAAGAATTGGTGTAGACATTTTTTTTAAAGTTCCTTATATCTTATATCATATGACATGCAACCATTGTGTCAGTAACAGTCTTTTTTAGTTCTGGAATTGTATTGTAGCAAATTTCATCTTTTTCTGTACATCGTGGATTAAATGCACATCCAGGTGGAATTTTTGAGAGAGTGGGCATCATGCCCGGAATTTGCTCCAGTTTTTCGCCGGGTTTAAGTGAACCTGGAATGGACTTGATCAAACCTTTTGTATATGGATGCTTTGGATTTGATATCACTTCATCGGTAAGGCCATATTCAATGATTTTGCCTGCATACATAACAGCAATTTTTTCAGTAACCTGGGATACAACTGCAAGGTCATGGGTTATTAAAATAAGTGACATATTGTCTGATTCGCAAAGATCTTGTAAAAGATCCATGATTTCTGCCTGAATTGTTACATCCAGTGCAGTGGTTGGTTCATCGGCAATAATTATTTTAGGATCTGTTAAAAGTGCAATGGCTATAATTATTCTTTGTCGCATACCACCTGACAGCTCATGGGGATACTGGTCAAGCCTTTTTTCAGGAGAGGGAATCTGGACTTTTTGAAGCTTTTTAATGGCAATACTCTTTGCCTCTTTTTTGGAGATATTTTTATGGGCAAGAAGGGTTTCTATCATTTGAGTGCCAATGGTAAAAACCGGGTTTAAGGTCATCATGGGGTCTTGAAATATCATACTGATTTTATTGCCCCTGATCTGGCGCATTTTTGCATCGGAGTATGAACTTATCTCCTCACCATCAAAAATAATTTTTCCCTTTGAAATAAAACCTGGTTTGCTTATGAGGTTGATGATGGAAAAACCTGTAACTGATTTTCCCGCACCACTTTCTCCAACGATTCCGAGTCTTTCTCCAGAGTTTAGAGTCAAGCTGACACCGTCAATGGCAGTTATATCGCCTGTTCTTAATGCGAATTTAACTTCCAGGTCCTGAATGTCTAATAGAGGGGACATTGTGAATATATCCTATCCTTTGTAAAGTTTCGGGTTGAGAACATCTCTGAGCCAGTCACCAAGCAGATTAATGACAAGCACAAATAAAATGAGTAAAATGCCGGGAAAAACTGTTATCCACCATGATCCTGAGAAAAAATAATCAAACCCTGATTTAATAAGAGAGCCAAGGGATGGTTTTGTGACAGGCATGCCAAGTCCTAGAAAGGATAGGGCAGCTTCACTCATGATTGCATTGGCAATCTGTATTGTTGAGATAACCATCAGGGAAGTAAGAGAGTTTGGCAGAACATGTCTTACCATAATTACTCTTTTAGAGAGTCCGATAACCTTAGCAGCCTCAACATACTCCTTGCTTTTTTCACCCATAACAGAAGCACGGATTGTCCTTGCATACATGGGCCACTCGGCAAAGCCTATAATGATAACCAATAGAGGCACTGCTAAATCTTCATATCTTCCAAGCCCAAAGGTGAGTTGAAAAACAGCAGATACAAGAATTGCAAGCATAAGATAGGGAAAGGAAAACTGAATATCGGCAAGCCTCATCAGGAACGAATCTGTCTTTCCTCCTAGATAACCTGCGGATAAACCAATCATAATACCTATGAATGCCTGGAGAGTTACTGCACCAAGACCAATTATTATAGATGTCCTGAGACCATACAACATGGTGGAAAGCATATCTCTTCCCATATTATCGGTTCCCAATGGGAAATCAGGTTCTCCTGCATCATTCCAGGAAGGTGGTATCTCTGAGTTCATAATATCTATATTGTTTGCATCATAGGGATTCATGGGTGCAATCCAAGGTGCTGATATTGCAAGGATAAGAAATATTAGAAGGATGATAAAGCTTGCCATGGCAACTTTATCTTGTTTAAAACTGTAAAAAAAGTATGATTCTTTAAATTTTTGTAATGAACTTTTCATTTTGTTCCTGTTATTCTGACCGTGGGGTTGATAAATCCATAAAAAATGTCAACCACCGTATTTACAAGTACAAAGACACTTGCAACAACGACCAGGTATGCGATTAATAATGCAGTGTCAGCACGTTGTATAGCTTCTAAAAACATAAATCCCATACCCTGCCATTGAAAAACAGTTTCAGTCAGGATTGTAAAGGCAAACATAATTCCGATCTGTAAACCAAAAACAGTAATAACCGGCAACAATGTGTTTTTAAATGCATGGACAAGCCAAATACGTCTTGGAGCAAGTCCTTTTGCCCAGGCGTATTTAATATATTCTGTCTCAAGAACCTCCATCATTTCAGATCTGATGAGACGGATATAAAGAGGGAGCATAATTGATGCCAGGGCAGTACAGGGTAAAATTAGATGTTTTAAACCATCAATGGTGAGAAGTCCGCTGTTCCAATAGCCATTATTAAAAACATCAATGGTCTCGCCGCGACCATAGGAAGGCAGCCAGCCCAGGGTTACAGCAAAAAGGAAGATCAGCATAATAGCAGTTAAAAAAACAGGAACAGACACCCCAAGAGTGGAAAAGCTCATGATAAATCTTGAAAATAATGCCCGGGGCTTTAATGCAGCATATACTCCAAGTGGCAGGGATATCAAAATTATTAATAAAGCAGCACCTAAAACCAGTTCAATGGTAGCAGGAGCATGTTTAAGAATAACCTCCAGACAAGGTTTACGATAAATAAATGAGGTGCCAAGGTCGCCATGGAGGGCATTTTTGACAAATCTTCCATATTGTGTAAAAAAAGGATCGTTAAGTCCGAGTTTGTCCGCCATGGCAGCCCTTTCTGCCGGGGTAACCCTTTCGCCTACAAGGTCACGGACAGGGTCTCCAATTTTTTTTTGAAGAGAAAACCCTATCAAGCTTATGACAACCATGACCATGATTGTCTGTATGGCTCTTCTTATAATAAATGCAAACATAAATTTTTCTTAAAATAGTGTGTTGAATTAATAAACAGGGATCTTAGGTTTATAAGATCCCTGTTTATATTTGTTATAACTATTATATCTCTTTTATTATTCTATTACAAGGTCAGCAAAATATGGAAAGTTCAGAGCATTCACAATAGGTTCAATTTTAAAGTTTTTCTTTGCTGCATAGGAGTGATTCTGCCAATGGAATGGTACAAAGGCAGCATCATCATAAAGAATTTGTTCTACTTCTTTAAGCATCTTAGCTCTTTTTTTAAGATCAGTTTCTGATTGTGCATCCATTACAAGTTTATCAATTTTTGCGTTACAATAAGCACCTGAGTTGTATTGTCCATAACCTGTATCTTTATTAAAACACATGGTTAGGTATTCTGAAAAATTACCAGAATCTTCTGTGTCTGAATGCCAGCCTATCATCATCATATCAGCTGATCTTTTATCAAATTCATCCCAGTATTGAGCTTTTGGCATGGTTTTAAGCCTGACAGTAATACCAATTTTTTTGAGCATCTGTGCAGTTGCTTCAGCGATTTTTGCATCATTAACATAACGATCGTTTGGAGCCATCATTGTGATTTCAAAGCCTTTAGCATAGCCTGCTTCTTTCATTAAATCTTTGGCTTTTTTAAGATCATATCTTGGTTTGAGACTCTTTTTATATCCTGCATAACCAACCGGGCTTTGCTGTGCTGCCACAGAAGCTGTACCTTTCATTATTTTTTTCACAATACCTGCATTGTTTACAGCATAGCAGATAGCATTTCTAACACGGGCATCTTTAAAAGCTTTTACTCTGTCTTGATTCATCTGAAAGGTAATTATACGTCCACCATTAAGTGTAACAAGGTTAACCTTGGAATCTTTTTCAATCCTTCCAAAATCTGTAGGAGGTACAGGAGAGATAAAGTCAACATCGCCTGATAAAAGGGCTGCAACTCTTGTTGCATTCTCTTTAATGGGAGTTAAGATAACCTTATCAACATTACCAAGTGATTTTGCATTCCAGTAATCTTTGAAACGATTCATTTCAAGAACAACACCCTGCTCATATTTTTTAACAAAAAATGGTCCTGTTCCAGATTCGTTGCCATTGGCAAAAGTATGGGTGAATTTTACACAGGCATCTTTAGGTTGACCATTTTTATCAGTACCAGTATAAAATTTGCTGTCCATTGGGAAAATGTAGGTAGCCATGTTTAGAAGAAGAGGATAAGCTTTTTTTGTTTTGATATCCACTGTATAATCGTCAACTACAGTCACGCCTTCAAAAGGTTCAAATAATCCTTTAAAATCAACACTTTTTGTTAAACGTTCAAAGGACCATTTTACATCTTTTGCAGTAAAAGCGTTACCACTGTGAAATTTTACACCCTTTACAAGATAAAAACGCATTGTAAGGCTATCAAGTCTTTTCCATTTCTTGGCAAGACGAGGTACAATTTTGTGATCTTTGTTCCAGCGTACAAGAGGGTCAAATACCCAGTGTGAATATTGAAGCATACCACCGGAAAGTTGAACCTGTGGATCAAGAGATATAGGGTCTGCATCAAGACCTACTTTTAAAGTTTTGGAACTTGCAGTACAGGTAAAAGCTAAAACTAAAAATAAACTTAAACCCAATAAAATAATCTTTTTCATGTTAATTCCCCCGAATTAAATAAATTAAAAAAATTGGCTGAACCGTTGTTGTATATACAATACGGAATAGCTGTAAATCAATCTTAACAACATACGTTTAAATTCTGGTAAATGATTACCAGAAAAGAGAATGCAGGTCAAGGATTATGAGCCAAATATGTAAGTATAATTTGTACAGAAAAACTAAATAACAACTTCCCCGTCAATTTCCCACCAGCCAATTGTAGAACCGTGCCGGGAAAATTTAATTTTTTGTTCTGATTCAATTTGACGTGCCCATTCACCAAGTGCTGAAGCATGGTGTATAATCAGTGGCGTACTATGATTTGGAAGTATGTCATGGGCAAGATTATATCTTGCAATTACTGCATTGCTGTTTTTTTGAGTTTCACTACTATCCCAGGGAGTAGGGTGGATAAAACCATGGTTGGCACCATGATTTCTCATGTAATATAGAGTGTCTTTAAATTGATAGGCAAGGGATCTTATCTTTTTGACAGCATCTAAATTCGCCTCAACTATTATGCCTTTATTGAGATTATTAAGAATGGTGTTAGCAAATGATTCAAACCCTATTGAAGAAATCAGAATCTTGATGTCCTGTTTTTTGGCTGTTTGTAAAACAGTTTTAAATTTTTCAAGATTATTAATAATATGGTCTGCTCTCAAAGTAAGGTTTATTTGAGACAGTTTAATGTTTAAAGAGACAGCTGTTTTTATTAAACCTGCAAGTTTAATTACAGGTGTTTCGTTTATAAGCTCAAAGGGAATTTTTCTGGAATTTTCAATTTCAGGGAGTTGTTTTAGTTGTTTTGCAACTGAGTTGTCCTTTAAATGACCCATAAAACCTTTGTCAGCTGCAACATCACAAAAACTGCAGCCTTTTACTTTGATTTTAACAGATTGTTTTTTTTGGGATAGAGCTTCAGGATAGTCAATAGCTATTTTTTTTTGCAGCAGATGCATGGGGACATCCTATTTGTTGCAGTATTTGAGCAAGGGTTACCTTTAATGGGGAAAATGATGAATTTTCAAGAACAAAAAGATTGTCCCAGGAGATTTTTTCAAGATATTTATCTGAATATGGTATTGCGGGAATGGCAACGATTTTATCTGATCTGTTTTTAAAAAGAAATCCAGGCAGGTCAAGGCTGGAGGATTTAGCATTGAGAAATGGAATAATTTGTTCTGCCGGACCCTGCACTGCAAAACTGAAATGGTCAGAAAAGCCCTGGAATCTGTAAGGATATCTGTTTTTGCCGATTTCACCTTGAAAATCCACACCTGCCTGGGGTCCTGCAAGAATTGTAATTGCTCCTTCCTGCTTTAACTCCTTTGCAAGTTCAAAAAGATCAACTCTTCCTCCCAATGTTGAGAATCCAACTATCGGTTGTTCATCAGTCTCTTTCTTACTGAAATATTTTTTCAGGGCATTTTTTAAATCAGCCTTGTTATATTTGTTTGTAACAGCAACGACTATGCAGTCATAGGGTGTGTTTTCTTCTATAATTGTAGCAGCCATTTGCGGTCCGAGAAGACCATAGGACTCATTGGAGAAATACCCTGTGATAATTATAAATTTTTTCTTTTTAGTTTTCATAAATTTTATATTGATAAAAATAAAAAGTGCATGTTTCAGTATTATAAACCAAAACATGCACTAAGACTACATAAAACCATGCTTGAAATGTATTTTTATTAAATTAAAGAAGAGCAGCCTTTTGATTGGTTTTAATTAATTTTAAAGCAGCTTCTCTCTTTTTTTCAATGCTTACATCCCCGGCATCAATATATTCTAAACATTCTACGTCACAAAATCTAACACATTGTGGGTCTCCATCACACACATCGCATTTAAAGACTTTTTTGTCTGTGGTGTTGTAACTCATTGCTCCAAAGGGGCAAACAGCCACACATGTGCGACAACCAATGCAGAGATCGTGATTGATTTCCACAGTATTAAGTTCTTCATTGCGGGAAAGTGCACCGGCAGGGCATACGCTCATGCAGGGAGCATCCTGGCACTGTTGGCAGGATACTGGAATATATGTACCTTCCATTTCCCATTTCATGACTCTAATTCTGCTCCTTGCCGGGTTTGATGCTCCGTCATGTTTAACAGCACAAACCATTTCACACAATCTGCACCCTGTACATTTTTCAGGGTGTATCACAAGGACTTTACCTCTGTTTTCCATGATAGACTCCTTTTAAATTATATCATCCTGGATGGCTCGTTTGCCAATCCAAGACTTTTCAGGGTTTCAGGTTTAGGAACACCATTTTTATCAAGACCTTTATGCTCATAAAATTCATCAATCATTTTAATGAATTTCTTCTTGTCAATAAAACTGCCAATAACATCAGGTGCGCCTTTTTTGCATGGTTCATCAAAATATCGATGATTCAGCATATCGCCTTTTTCCAGGTCATCCCTTGTAAGACCCTCCCTTAAATTAAAAAGTCTTTCCAACATATTGCAGCGCACTGCAACTTCCCAGATCTCTTCCGGGGTGTATTCAAGACCAGTATTTAAGTAAAGTACTTTTGGCCAATCTTCAAAGTTAGGGAGAGTAGCACCAAGAAAAGTGGTGTGATATTTACAAATACCAAGACAGTCAACTGCCATATAACAATTTTCCTGCCAGAACACCTGCCATGGTTTTCCTATATATTCAGTATGTTCTGAACTTAATTGACCATCATAGGCTATTGGATTGGAATAAATTTTTCTTAAAACATCTTCGGGAAGATGATAAAGGTCAATTGCAGGTCTGCTTCTTAAATGATCAGAACCCCTTGAAGCTGTTGCAATATTAAGGGCAAGACCTGGAGTAGCTCTCTCATCTGAATGAAGGTTGCTCATGCCTTTAACCTGAATCAGGTAATCAAAGGATTTTTTTCCAAATATTTTTGAAGCTGCTATGCCACCATCGGCAAGCGCATTACCTACTTTGCCTTTTCGCAAAGAGATACGTTCTATCATTTCAATCACTGCTTCATCATTACCAAACTCAAGTTTAAGTCCATCTGTATCCTTGTCTGTGATAATGCCGAGTTCATAAAGTTCCATTGCCCATGAAATCAGGCTTCCAGCTTCAAGATTATCAATGCCAAACTGATCAACAAGATGGTTGCCCACAAGAACTGTTTCAGCTCGCGGTGTGTCAGTCTCTGAACCAAATGCACCCTGGGATGTATATTCAGGACCTTCATCATATTTGCCTTTATATGGACCTGTGGGAATTTTATATTGTGCGCGACAATGAACCTGGCATCCAAAACAGCCAGCCATATGATATGGTCCCATAGTGTCTTCACATATTTGATCAATATTTTCAGGTTCTATATCATCGGCATATTCACACTGGTTATACTGAAAATTTCTTGTACGCACTCCACCCCAGGAATTTGTAGCTCCCCAGATCATTGGTGTACCGAGAGTCCCCTGGGTTTTATTAACCTTTGCCGAGGTTATTTGATCAATAAAGCGTTTGTTATATTCAAGTGCTTCCAGGGGATGTGCTATGTTTATATCCATTGTGCCTCTTGCTGCAACAGCCTTGAGGTTTTTAGAACCCATTACACAACCCATGCCTGATCGTCCACCGGCATTTTTTATACCAGTCATCACATTGGCAATTGTTACAAGGTTTTCGCCAGCTGGTCCACACACCATGCTTTTGACTTCCTGATCATTTAGCTCGTCCCGGATCGCCCATTGGGCATCTGTGGTTGTTTTTCCCCATACATTTTTTGCATCACGGATTTCGATCTCACCATTATGCAGATAAATATATACAGGCTTTTCAGCTTTCCCCTTAATAACAAGATGATGAAATCCTGCCCATGCCATTTCCGGAGCAAAAAAGCCTCCCATGTTACAGCTGCCTAAAAGACCTGTTAATGGTGATTTTGCCATAACGTGTGTTCTTGCAGTTGCTGAAGCACAGGTTGCAGTTAAAAATCCACCACTTACAATTAAAGGATTGTCAGGTCCCAGTGGGTCACAACCTTTTTTTGAATGATTATACAACAGATAAGCATCAAGTCCTCTGCCACCTATAAATTTCTTTCTAATGTCAACAGGGATTGGTTTTATATCAATTTCTCCTGTGGAAAGATTAATATAAGCTATTTTTCTATCCAATGCCATACTATTTTCCCTCCCTTTTTGCTAGTGCTTCCTGGGCAAGTTTTCTATTAACCTCCCAGACTGGTCCTCGGATTCTTGGAAAATCCGGGCGGATCCAGGCAACTCTGAATTCACATTTACAAACCGGGCATTTTACATGTTTATCACCGGGTTTGGGTTCCAATCTGCCCATACAGGTTGGATTATGGCATCTGAACTTACCGTAGGTTCTTGTTTGACGTAAACTTTCGGCACCTGATAGTTTTTCTGAATCAATTGCCATAACAGCCCTCCTTTCTTACTGCTTTGATTAATGGTTAAACTTAAAAATTACTTGTATAAATCATTTTAAATATAATTATTTCCTTGATTTATTTAAAATAATTCATTATACAGAACAGTAGACATCATTTAAACAGAGATGTCAAGCTAAAATATAGCTAAAAAATTAAATTTTAATGTTCATTATGGGGAACGATGACAAATAGATATCAGGCACCAATTGTAACAAAGGCGTTCAGAATTTTATCAGCAATTGCAGATACAGCTGATGGTATGGGGATAAGTGAAATTTCAAGGAACCTTGATATCAGTAAAAGCACAGTACATGGAATTACATCAGCCCTAGAAGGGCAGGGAGCCTTAATAAAAGATCCAAGGTCTAAGTGTTTCACTATTGGCTATACACTGATTGAACTTGGGAAAAAAGCTTATTCCAGAGTAAATTTAAAAGAGATTGCAAGACCATTTATTGAAAAACTCATGAAAACCTGCCATGAGTCGGTTTTTTTAGGAATTCGAAACAGGGAAAATGTGATTATTCTTGATGTTGTTGAATCCAGGAAAGATTATAAAATCACCTCTCCTGTTGGCACTGTTATTCCTCTTCTGGCAGGTGCAGTTGGTAAAGTTTTTATGTCTGAAATGAATAAAAAAGAAGTTGTTGAATTTATCAATAATAAAGGATTGACAAGATTTACTGAGAAAACCATTATTAACAAAGATGAGTATTTTCAAGAGTTGTTCAAGGTACGAAAACAAGGGTTTGCCGTCGATGATGAAGAGTATCTGCCTGGAGTTCGTGCTGTTGCTGCCCCTGTTAAAAGTAATGGATTATATTTGACTTCTGTCTGGGTGGTTGGATTTAAATCCAGTATGAGTGATGACATGTTAAATAAGATAGCTGATCAGGTAATAACCACAGCAGGAAGAATTTCAGAAGAGACAGCCAAGTATTTTGTCGATTAAAGTACGTTGATTGTATTGATAAGTTGATTAAAAAATGCTGTTGATTAAAGTTTTTTTCTTAAATTAATAAACTCACTTCTTTCAAAACCGAGTGCTTTGAAAAAAGATAAAAGGTCAATGGAATCCCAGGCAACTGAGGAGTAGACATAATTAATATCTTGTGATTTGTATATCTCAAGAATTTTATTGGCAAGCTTTTTACCAACTCCGAGTCCCATAAAAGCAGGATCAACGCCCATGGCAACAATCCAGGCACTTTTTTGGAGCCCAAAACCAGCATGGAGAACATTGCTTATCATATAGCCAATCACTTTATTGTCAATCAGTGCAACAATACTGGCACGATTACTGATATCACCGGTTTGCTGGTTAATAATTTTTTCAGAATCAACATCAGCATCTTCTTTTGAAATAAGAGAACGTATCCTCTGAACAGCAGCAGCATCTGTAAGCTCTATTTCCCTTGTTTGAAAATTTTCCATGTAAAAATCCTCCATTTTATTCAACTTTTATGATTTTAACCGTATGTCCTACCCAGTTTGGAGGTAAATAGATTCTTCCACTGTTACCGCTGGACTTTACAACTTTTTCAATCATTTCTTCGCCATACACCTCAAATCTGACTTTGGAAAGTGCATGGATATTTTCTTGAGCTGACACACTGTTTTTTTTCTTTGCCATATAATTTTACCTTTTTAAAAAAGGATTAATTAATACTTATAATGTAAATATTTGTCAACTTTATTGTACGAATTTTAAGGCAGATATCAATGAAAAAAAGTCCATTTTTTATCTGCCTTAAAAATCAGTTGTTAAATCAAGGGCTGGTACATGGCGCTTTTCATAATAATATAGCGCAGAGCCAGATCACCTGTAAAAATCAAGGCGAGTCTTATAAAAATCAGAGCAGCATTTATCTCTCCGCCCCACATTTTAATTGTTATGAGCAGGGGAAGGACAAATCCAATCAGGACAACCCCCCCATAAAAATATTTTGCCAGGTCACCTTTTAACATGAGGCTGATGGATTCTTCTGCAGTTTCAGATGCATGGAAAGTTCCCCATATATATGCAAGAACTGAAACAAAATAGACAATCAGTAAAACTTCTGCCCATATTTCAAAGGTTTGTGCAATGGGATTAGAAGTGATGGCAAGCATAAATTGAAATATCTGTGTTCCGATCCATACTCCGGATATTACTGACAACGGGATAACCATTGTTGAACTCCATGCAGCAAGCGCACGCACTACATTCATTGTCATAAATCCATGGGAAATAATCAAGAGGGTGATAATGCCCATGACCACATTATAAACAAAACCGAAATTACCAGTTACCATTTGTACAAAACCTGTCACTGCAAAAACACCTATTATCCACATCCCTCGGGAGAGTTCAGAGGTCTGGGGTTTCATAAGCATTCGCCATGCCCTGAAAGGGTTGCCAAGGTATAATACATGAATACCTCCACCAAGAATAAGTGCAATTAACCACCCAAGTATTAATCCGGGAGTATATTTATAAAACAGTGATATGAAGTACACTCCAGCTCCAATTTCAGTGAAAAAGAATGCAATTAAAAGAAAGATTCCTTTTTTGTCAATCCATTCCTGCTGCGGGGTTGCATTAACCATCCATTCATATGGCTTTAAGTGTGTGCCCGTAGGATGGAACATAATTTTTTCAAGTTCATTTGGTTGTTTCATATTGTTCAATCCTCCTTTTAACCTTTATAAATCTTAACGGCAACTGAAGTTTCAATGTTACCTGTGATGGGGTCATAATGTCTAAGGTATGATGGGAGCAGTTTGCAAAAATTACTACCCTTACCTTTTGCAATGGGTCTTTTATCTGCCCATAATCCACCCTGTCCACAGATACCAATAACTTTTGGATGTTGAGCTTCCATTGTTTTCACAATTCCATTCTCTTTAACACCATACTTATTTTCAAGCCATATTATGTCACCATCATTAAATCCTCTGTCATCGGCCAAACCTTTGTTTAAAGTAATTGTAAAAGTGTATGGGCTCATTTGGCTTACTTCATCAACCAGAGGGTTTTGAAATGTTGAATTGTTTGTATGGAGAATATCCCGATATGAAAAAGCTAAAAGATCAAATTCATTATCAAGCTCTGTATGAGATGTGGGCCAGAACCAGTTAGGTAGAGGACCATATTGATCCATCTCCATCTCAAGCTCAAATCCGGTATCTTTCATGATCTTTTCAGCAGCTCTTCTGTCATGGATTAAAAATTCCATGTAAACAGGGCATCGGGTAGGCATATGCCATCTCCAATAGACATCTTCTATAGGTTTGTGCCAGGTTGCAAATCCCTGTTCCTGAATTTTTTCTTTATCATCACCATAAACATGGGTCAGTATTTTTTCGCCAATTTCCTTCCAGGTCAGGACTTCACCAGGTTTGATTTTAAGTTTTTCATCTGTAATGCTGTAATAATCGTTAATAAGTTCATTATATTTATCAAGAACACCAACACGTTTTGCAACATCCAGATAAACATCCATAAAGTCTCGTGATTCACCAACAGGCTTTGCCACAGGTTTTTGTAGATGAACATACCAGTCTTCATAGGATGGACTTCCATTAAAGAAAAAGCTGTCAATCTCTGAAGACCATGTATCTTTTTCAAGATAAGAGGTGTCCGGGAGAATTATGTCACCAATTGCCTGGTCAGTTTCATTGACCCATATATCCATGAGCACAACAAAGCAATCTTTAAAATTATCAAGGGCAACATCCCAGTCAGAATTACTTATTAGAAAATTTACAGCTATTCCAAAAATCATTTCAGGTTTGACTTTTTCAACACCAAATTTATCCTGAATATAATCTTTTTCCTTAACATATGGTATGTGGGAAAGAGTAGAGTGGGACCAGAATTCAACACAGCCGGAATTGGTGCATGGATAGCTTGGTGCATGTACAGGCCATGGATCATGGGAGTAAAATACCGAAGGAACAATAACTCCGTCTTTACCAACTTTTGGCAGGCGTTCATACTGGCCGCCAGGGTATTTACGTCTGATGGATGGCCAACCCATTGTACCTCCCGGTACATCTTCAGCACCAACTAACTGGCTGATAAGATCAATGGCAGCAACTTGATGAATACCATTGGAATGCCCCTGGGAACCACGAAATGTAACTGAGGATACTGGTCTGTATGGAAAGGTTTGTCCCTCTATTGTGATTGTTGATCCAATCTGGGCATTATCAACCCAGCCCTTTGCAACTTCAAGAATGGTTGCCACAGGAACAGTACTGATTTTTGAAGCCCACTCCGGGGTAAATTGCTTTAAATGTTCTCTCAGTGCCATAAAGCAGGGACGACATTTTTCTCCATTATGCTCAAAATCACCTTCCAGGGCAAAATCTTCAAAAGCTATTGATTCATCATCAAACTCTTTAATCTTTTTAGCTTTTTCGTCATAAACAAGAGGTTTATCGCTTTTTTCATCCCTGATAAAGGTGCCGTCTTCTCTTATGAGATAAACAAAATTTGTTTTAGCTCTAATGTAAAGTTCATCAATTTCACCGCGGGTATTGAGGATGTAATTTGCAATTGCAAGCCCGACAGCAGTATCTGTACCTGGCAACAGCGCTACCCACTGTGCAGCCTTACCACCGGCAAAGTTACCCATGGGATCAAACACAATCTCTTTGATACCACGTCTGATACCATCGGCACGAAGTCTTGCATTGGTCATTGCAGAATGACCAGATCCTGTACCTTTGCTTGAACCCCATTTAAGGACATATTTTGTATATCTCCAGTCAGGTGCAATTGACCATGCACCGTGAATTAATCCACCAAGCATGTGGGCAGCATTACCGCAGTGCAGGCTGCCACCGCCAATTATAAAGTTACCATTGTTCGGAATACCAAACGCTTTAGCATAAAAATAGAGGTGATTATGGGGACCATCGCTTGCGCGCATGGTTTGATTGGTGAAAAGTATTTTATTTGGATTGTCATCCATAATTTTTTTCATTTTTGTGGATATCTCTTCCAGAGCTTCTTCCCACGATATCTCTTCCCATTTTGGATCAACACCAAAACCTTTTTCAGGATTGGTTCTACGAAGAGGTTTTTTAATACGGTTGGGATCATGATAATACATCAGCCCTGCAGTACCTTTACCACAAAGACCTGCACCTGTTCCACCCATTGTTGACTCTTTAATGCCTTCTATTTTGACAGGCACTCCATTTACCACTCTGACTCGTGCAGCACAGCCGCAATAGCAGACTCCACAGGTGGTATTTACCCATTTGTCTTCCCAAATTTCATCTGTTTTATAGGTCATATTTCCCCCTGTTATCTTAGTCTATGTAATAAACTGCTGGTTCTGTCCCAAATTCCGGGTGTAATTGTTTACCTTGCTTTTCCATGATAAGTCGAGAAATTTCGCTTTCTGAATCGTCAAGGTCTCCAAAAATTCTGGCTCCAACCGGACAGGCGTTAACACAGGACGGTGTAGCATCATCATCGGTTCCTGGTATTAAACCCTTTTCAAGACCTGCTTCAATGCGTTCCGTACAGAAATTGCATTTCATTACTGTTCCACAGGTGAACGGGTAGAGTTTTTCTCCAATTTTTTCAAATTCAGTTTTCCCCTGACCAGGGAAATACTCAGCATTTTTCTTCTCTTCATCATAGTAAGTTCTCTGCTGGTAGGGACAACTGATAAGACAAGCTCTGCAACCAACACATTTATTATAATCTACAGCAACTATACCATCTTCTCTTTTATAAGTAGCCCCTGTGGGACATGCATCAACACATGCAGCATCTGCACAGTGGTTGCAAAGAACAGGGTAAATAAGTTTCCTGCTTGTAGGAAATTTTCCAGACTCGCCAATTAAAACTCTGTTCCAGAACACATTGGGAGGCAGAAAATGTTCTTCCTTGCAGGAAATAGTACAGCTCCAGCAGGCAATACATCTTTTGACGTCAATAACCATTCCCCATCTAGCCATATCAACTCCTTTTGTTTTATCTTTAAATTTAATTAAACAAATTAAAAATTTATAACTTTAACCTCATCAAAACCTCTTTTGGCACAAACAATATTTTTCTCAAGTTTTGTACCGGAAAAATAATCAGATAAACCCTCTGCTATAGGTGCAAAATCAAGTAATCCGGTTAATGAAGCAAAAGCACCTACTATGCAGGTGTTTGGTATTGCAAGCCCTATGGTTTCAATGGCAATTTTATTTGCATCCAGATAGCCTAACTTTGCAAGGTTTTCATTGGTAATACCTGGGTTTTCATCGGGTATATTTATTAACATGATGCTGTTTTTAACAAGACCTTGAAATATGGCAGGAGAATCTTGCTGGGAAGGGTCTAAAACAACAAGAACATCTGGTTCATAAATTTGTGTTTTTTCCCTAACCGGTTTATCACTGAATCTCCCAAATGCTGTGACCGGTGCTCCTCGTCTTTCAAAACCAAACATTGGAAAACTTGCTCCAAATTGACCAATTCTGGAAAATGCACTGGCAAGGATTTTAGAAGTTGTGACAACCCCCTGTCCTCCTCTGCCGTGGAATCTTACTTCACTCATTTTATATTTATCTCCTCTGTATTAATTCTTACTCCGGCAACTGACATGTGCCAACAATGCTGCTCAACCCCTGGAGCAGGCAATATTCATAGTCAATATCTTTTTGTAATATTTCTTGCTCATCTTCAGTTAAATGATTGAATTTTCGAATCAGCTCTGTGTAGGTGCTTACAGGTTTTGGCTTTTTAGTTGTTTTAGTAAAAGAGATTTGACCATCTTCAGCTTCCCACAAAGGAAAATAATTTGTTTTGACAGCTCTTCTACATGCTTCAATGGTCATATTTGGTGCAAGTCCCCATCCTGTAGGGCAGGGTGCAAACACATGCAAAAAACAGAAACCTCTCTCTTTCATCTCCTTTGCTTTTTTTAATTTTTTAGCAAGATCATCAAGATCACTTAAAGTCGCAGTGGCAGCATATGGTATTTTATGCATGGACATTTGAAGCGCTAAATTTATTCTTCGAATGTTTTTTCCCCGGGCTTTTTTTCCAACCTGTGTGGTTGTCGTTGTTGCACCAAAGGGAGTTGTGCTGCTTTTCTGGATTCCGGTATTCATATAACCTTCGTTGTCATAGCATATGTATATGAATTTTTCATTTCTCTCGGCAGCACCGGATAAATTACCAAACCCTATGTCAGCAGCAGTTCCATCACCATTAAAGCAGATAACAGTGTTATCTATTTTTTTTCTGTTGTAGTATCGAACAAGTCCTGTTGCGTTGGCAGCAGCTCCTGTCATTAAAGTAGCAAAATATGAAAGTTTATGCCATGTAGCTATGTTTTGACCTAAAAGCACTGGTGCTGAACAAGAAGGTGTTCCTGTCATGACAATATCATTTCCAAGAACCTGGGGGATGAAACGCAGTAAAAGTTCTAATGTACAGCCCGGACAAAAAGCCACGCCTTTTGCAAACGGGTCCTCATGTTTCAGATGATCTAAAACTTTTGAAAGTCTTTTTTTCTTTTTCTCAGCCATATTAAATTCCTCCCTGCTCTTGCTGCAAAGAATATGACACCCATGTGACTTCAGGCACCTCTTTTCCTTCAGCCGCATCTAAAGTCATATTTATCATTTTACTGATATTATTTTTTGTAATGTCTGTATTGGCAATTCCATCAATAAAGCTAATCATTTTAGTATCTTGAAAACCTTCGGAAAAAGCTTTTAACTCAGTGTAAATCGGGCCGCCTTTGAACCCAAAAGCAAGACTTCGATCGACAACTCCAACAGCTTTTTTGCCCTTAAGTGCAGCAACCAGTCTTTCAGAAGGGAAAGGGCGATACATTCTGAGTTTAAGAAGACCAACTTTTATCCCCTGTTCTCGTTTTTCATCAATAACAGTTTTAATGGTTCCACACATACTGCCTGAACCTAAAAGAACAATATCAGCATCATCTAATTTATATCCTTCTATTTGACCGCCATAGGATCTTCCAAAGATATCTTCAAACTCCTTATCAATTAAATCAATCTTATCCTTAGCTCTCTCCATTGCTCTGCAATGTTTGTATCTAAGCTCAACATAACCATCAAGGATTCCATGGGAACCACATCCAAGTTGTTCGCCCGGGGTTAATATTGTTCTTTTGGGTTGGTCATCAAGCACAGATAGAAATTTATCAACATCATCCTGCAACGGTACATTAACTCCTTCTGACAGGTATGAAAGATAAAAGCCATCATAATGAACCATAACAGGGACCTGAATATCATAGTCTTCAGCAAGCCTGTAAGCCATAATTACAGTATCAATAATCTCCTGGCAATCTTCTGCAATGAGGAATATCCATCCTGCATCCCTGGTAGAGATCATATCCTGTTGCCCAGAAGAGACAGCAAGTATTCCAGGAGTTTCACGGTTAACATTTACCATGACAATGGGTGCCCTTGAACCAGCAGCTGCAAGCACAGCATCATACATGAAAACAAGCCCCCATGAAGAGGTTGCAGTGAATACTCGTCCGCCTGCAAGGGAAGCTGCCATAACTGAGTTCATGGCAGAGTTTTCACCTTCCACAGTGATCATTTCAGCATCAAGCTCACCACTGGCATGGAATTTTGATAGTTGTTCGATAATTTCTGTTTGTGGAGTAATGGGGTAGGCAGCAACAACATCAGGGCGAGCCAGGGTAGCTCCAATCGCAGCAGCAGCGTTTCCAGTCATTACTTTTAGTTGTGTCTCTTTTTTTGTTTTCATTTGAACTCTCCTTCTGAAATCATGGAAATTGCTTTTACAGGACACTCCTGGGCACAAATCCCGCAACCTTTGCAAAACGCAAGGTCAGATGAGAAACAACTGGATTGTTCTTTAACAATTTGAATGGGACAATATATGGCACATAAACCACACAATATACATTTATCTTTATCCACAACCGGTCTTTCCGATCGCCAGCCACCAGTATCAGAGCACAGTATTTCAACTTTTGCATCTGACCAGGGACCTTCAGTTCTAAAATATTTATTTAACGACATTGTAAAAAAATTCCCCCTTAATTCATAAATAGACACCACAAAAATATTTTTTGTGGTGTGTTTTTCTACTTAAATAATAGCTACTATTTAGCTGTACTGTAATGGTATTTTATTGTCAAGGAAAAAATAGATGTATAGACAATTAATTTGATTATATTACAATACCTTTTCAGCATGACAAATTTATCATGACAAGATTGTTAAAAATACACCTGCTGCTATAACAGTACCAATAACTCCGGCAATATTTGGACCCATTGCATACATGAGAAGATAGTTCTTTTTATCAGCTTTAAGCCCCTCTTTATGAACTACCCTTGCAGCCATGGGTACAGCAGATACACCGGCAGCACCCAGCAGGGGATTGATTTTATTTTTTGAAAAAAGATTCATTATCTTTGCAAGCAATATCCCGGATGCTGTGCTGATCATGAATGCAACAAGCCCCAAAGCAAAAATAAATAAGACCTCTTTTTTAAGAAATGTTTCAGCATTCATGGTGGCACCAACCGGAAGCCCCAGGAATATGGTAACTATGTTCATCAACTCATTTTGAGCAGCTTTATTAAGTCTTTCAACTACACCTGATTCTTTAAAGAGATTTCCTATCATGAACATTGCAATAAGTGGGGCTGACGCGGGAATTAATAATATTATCAGGAAAGTTGCAACTAAAGGAAACCACAGTTTCTCTCTTTTGCTCACCTTTTTCACTTTTTTCATTCTGATTTTACGTTCAGCTTCAGTTGTAAGAAGACGCATGATAGGAGGCTGAATAATTGGAACCAGTGCCATGTATGAATATGCTGCAACAGCACAGCTGCCCAGGAGTTGCGGGGCAAGTTTTGATGCAAGAAAGATGGTTGTGGGTCCGTCAGCACCGCCGATAATACCGATTGTGGCAGCTTCAGGCAGTGTAAAAAAGCCTACGGAATATGCTGCAAAGAAAGTAACATAAACACCTACCTGGGCACCTGCTCCCAGGAAAATAAGCCTTGGATTTGCCAGCATGGGACCAAAATCTGTTAAAGCACCTAATCCTAAAAAAATTAAAGGTGGAATAACTTCCCAGGTTATACCATAGTGATAGAATCTCCATAATAGACCTTCATGGGGTTCCATCAAACCTGCCAGAGGCAGGTTTGCAAGCAAAATTCCAAACCCTATTGGTAAAAGCAGGAGAGGCTCGTAATCTTTTGCAATGGCAAGGTATATTAAAGTAAGTCCGATGAACCACATCAACAGCATTCCAGGGGTCAGTGAAAGAAAGCCTGTTGTTTTGTAAAGCATTGCAAAGCTGCTATCCATTTTGCTTCTCCTTGTTTTTGGATTCAAATATATCTGCAACAGCACCCATAATTTTTATTGAAATATACAATAATGTCATTCCGCAGAATACCCCGCTGATTCCTGCAATGAAAATAAATGTTGGTTGTGACAAGTTTGCCTCCTGTAAAAATTTAATCATTGTTTAACTATACGAAACACTGTTCCATATATTAATTTAAATAAAAAGAATATGTCAAGGGTTTTAATATTTAATAAAAAACTTTGGATTGTTTATGGACAAAAAAAAGAGTAAACTTAGTTTAAGTTAAAGGGTATTTTTTTTGAGACAGGAGTATTGTGATAAATATTACAACATTAAGTGAAAATACAGCTACTGGTAACTTTATTGCAGAGTGGGGATTAAGTGTTTTTATTGATGTTGATGGATATAGAATACTTTTTGATACAGGAGCAGGAAATGCTTTAATCTATAATGCCAAGATTCTGGATGTTGATTTTTCTTTAATTGATAAAATTATCTTAAGTCATGGTCATTTTGATCATACAGGCGGTCTTGCTGATTTGCTTGAAATCATAGCTAATGATATTGAAGTCCTGGGGCACCCTGATATATGGACTTTAAAATATTCATGCAAGCAAAATCAGGCAAAAAGATATATTGGCATTCAAGACTACCCAAGAGAACATTTTGAAAGTTTAGGTGCAAACTTTATTCTATCTAAAGAACCTGTATGGTTAACTGAAAATATTGTAACCAGTGGTGAGATTCCCATGAAAACAGATTATGAAGATATAGATGCTAAACTTTTTGTAAAAGAAGATTTACAATTTAAACCTGACACTTTAGCTGATGATTTATGTCTAGGGATTAAAACCAGATTGGGTCTTGTAATTATTTTAGGATGCAGCCATCGTGGTATGATTAATAATATAAAGCATATGCAGCAAGTTACAGGGGAAGAGAGAGTGCATTGTGTTGTTGGTGGAACCCACCTTATGGCAGCTTCTGATGTACGGATTGAAAAGACAATTAAAGATTTAAAAAAGATTGATGTTAAAAAAATTGGTGTTTCCCATTGTACTGGATTTAAAGCTTCAACAGAACTTTTTAAACATTTCCCCGGGGCATTTTTTAATAATAATGCAGGAACTCAGATTACCCTGGCAGATTAGCCATGTTCTTCAGCAAAATTTGTAAAATGTTTTATTTCCCTTCCAGCAAACCTGAATAGATAGTTATATTGTCCTATTTAAACACCCCTTTAGCTTTTGAATGAATTTTTGCAGGGAAGACCAAGAAAGATTTAATAAAAAAGCTTGCAGAAAAATTATTATATTTGTAAACATAAAACAACTGATTTATCAACTTAAATTTTAGGAGGGCAGATGTTTACAATTGATAATACTGTTTTGATTTTAGTAGATATTCAAGGCAAGCTTGCAAGTTTGATGCATGGAAAAGATGAACTTTTTAAAAACCTTGAAATAATTGTTAAAAGTATGAACACCCTCAAGATCCCAATAATATGGATGGAACAGGTTCCTGAAAAACTGGGCGGGACAATTGATGAGATTGCTTTGAATCTGCCTGATTCAACGCCAGTTCCAAAATATACTTTCAGTTGTTGTGCAAATAGCCAGTTTCTAGAAAAAATAGAATCCATGCAGAGAAAGCAGGTTTTATTAACTGGCATTGAATCTCATATTTGTGTTTATCAAACAGCATGTGATCTTATTTCAGATGGTTATGATGTCCAGGTGATTTCAGATTGTGTGTCATCAAGGACTATATTAAATAAGAATATTGGACTTAAAAGAATGAGTCAGGCTGGTGCTTTAACAACCAGCAGTGAAATGATTCTATTTGAACTTATGAAGTCTACTAAATCAGAAGGTTTTAGGGAGATTACAAAACTGATTAAATAGATTTTATACAAAATTTAAGCAAGATTGTTTTTTTTAAGCTGAAATTTTAAGCAGAGGCTCTTGTTGATTTCCAGGCATATTTTGGACTTTTACATAGGCATTTTCTGCATGTTGTTTTATATTGCCAAAGGCTTTTTCTTCATCCAAATCAGCTTTTTCATTAATCCTTGCAACCATAAGTTCGGACATGGCTTTAGTACTTATGGTCATAGCAGTTGAAGCTACCTTTCTATCCTGGGGTGATGGATTAGCAGGTGCTAACGCAGCTCTTCTAACCTGGCTCATTTTTTCGATTGTTGCCTGGGGGTCGCCGGGCACTGGAGATGTATCAATTGATACTTCACCACCCACAACATATCTTTTTCCATCAGGTCCGGTTTTATATGAATAGTTAGCTCCAGATTGGATATATCTTCCTCCGGCTGCTATATGTGCCATTTCATGTCTTTTAACCTCTTTATCAGTTTGCTTTAACTGGGCAAGAAATATTTTTTCGCCTTTTGTAAGCTCTTCTTCCTGCTTTTGGACAAATTTTGAAGAAATCTCTTGTTTTACTGAGTTGTTTTCTGATTTTTCAGGGTTATCTGCCTTGGATACACTATTTGCACTGTCAGTAGAATTCCTGGCAGTCAGGTTTTGATCTGGTATTGTATTGATTTTTGTCTGGATATCGCTGATATATATCCTGGCATTTTGTATTGTATTGATATTCATAAACCACCCCACTAATGGAAATAAGAGTATTACAGATATACTATCGGCACATGAACCAATTATAATAAGTTTTTTTAATATTTTTTTTAATTGACATTAAATTGGTTGTCTGATACATTTCTAGATTCATTCGTGTAATGTGTGGAGCGTGGTCGTTTAGTAGTTGAGGTTTTAAGTTGGAATGAAGATTTTACAATATTACACAAATAACTTATTTGCAAGGATGAATCTAAATGAGTCGAAACGCTTCGATTAGTCGAAAAACCAAAGAGACTGATATAAAAATTGATATAAATCTTGATGGTTCCGGCGTTTCTGATATTTCTACATCAATTCCATTTTTTGATCATATGCTTACACTGTTTTCTGTTCATGGCTTTTTTGATTGTTCAATCATGGCATCGGGAGATACTGATGTTGATTTCCATCATTTAGTTGAAGATGTTGGGCTTGTTTTGGGCGAAACTTTTTCAAAAGCTCTGGGTGACAGGGTTGGTATCCTCAGATATGGCGAGGGTGCTGTGCCTATGGATGAAGCTTTGTCACGGGTTAATGTTGATTTATCAAACCGCCCCTATCTTGTTTATAATCTTCCATCTAAAATTAATGTAAGGGGTTCTTTTGACGCGTATCTTGCTAAAGAATTTTTTAGAGCATTTTGTGTAAAAGGTGGATTAAACCTGCATATTAATACATTTTATGGTGAAAATGAACATCATATTCTCGAATCAATTTTTAAAGCCCTGGGTCGGGCCATGAATCAGGCATGCCAAATAGACTCTAAAATATCCGGAACTCTTTCCAGTAAAGGTAGCTTGTGAAGTTGATTAACGTTTTATTGAGGTTTATATTTAATGCTGATTATTCCTGCTATTGATATTAAACAAGGAAAATGTGTAAGGTTGCAACAGGGCAACATGGATCTTGAGACCCAATATTCTGACAACCCTCTTGACATTGCTTTAAAATGGGAATCGTCCGGAGCTGAACTTATACATATCGTTGATTTAGATGGTGCTTTTAAAAAAGAGATTGTAAATCATAAAACAATCAAAAATATTGTTGAAAACATCGATACACCAGTCCAGGTTGGCGGTGGCATAAGAGATGAAGATACTGTTAAGATGTACTTGGATTCAGGTGTTAACAGAGTCATTATTGGAAGCGTTGCTCTTTATAATCCGGATTTTGTAATTAAAATTTGTGAAAAATATCCCGGAAGAATTGTTGTTGGAATTGATGCTAAAAATGGAATGGTTGCAGTTGAAGGGTGGAAAGATGTCTCGGATGTGAATGCCCTGGAACTTGCAAAAAAGTATGAATCAAAAGGCGTTGCAGCAATTATTTTTACTGACATAAAACGAGACGGGATGCAAACCGGGCCAAATATTGAGGCTACCAACAACCTTGCCCAGGCAATTAATATCCCTGTGATAGCTTCAGGAGGAGTCTCTTGCCTGGAAGATATTAAGGAGCTGTTAAAGTATAAAGATATTTTTGGGGTAGTAACAGGACGAGCACTTTATGAAGGAAAACTTGATCTTAACCAGGCAATAAAAATTTCAAAATAGAAAAGCCATGTATATTCCCGAAGATAAAATTGCTGAGATCATAAATACTTCTGATATTGCTGATGTAATATCAGAATCTGTTATTTTAAAAAAATCAGGGCAAAACTTTATGGGATTATGCCCTTTTCATTCTGAAAAAACCCCCTCTTTTTCAGTGAGCCCCCAAAAGCAGATTTTTCATTGTTTTGGCTGCGGCGTTGGAGGAAACGTCTTCTCGTTTTTAATGAAATACAACAGCATTACTTTTCCAGAATCAGTTAAAATGCTTGCAAGAAAATACAATATCACAATTGAAGTTGGAAAAATCAGCCCGGAAAAGAAAAAGATATTGGACTTAAAAGAGGGACTTTTTAAACTTAATAAAAAAATTATGGACTATTACCATGGTTTATTATTAAAAACAGAACCGGGTAATATAGCAAGAAAATATCTTATAGAGCGCGGAATAACAGATGATATTATAAATAAATTCGATTTAGGATTTGCTCCTGATGCCTGGGATTCCATGGTCGGCTTTTATAAAAAGTTATCAATACCAAAGAGTATTGCTGAAAAATCAGGTTTTGTTTTACCAAGGAAATCAGGACATGGTTATTATGACAGATTCAGAAATAGAGTTATGTTCCCGATAGTTGATCTAAACATGCAGATTGCAGGATTTGGCGGTAGAGTTATGGATGACTCTTTACCAAAATATTTGAATTCACCTGAAACTCTTGTTTACAACAAAAGCAGAATTTTATATGGACTTTGGGCTTCAAAAAATTATTGCAGGCAGGAAGAACATGTTTATATTGTAGAAGGGTATTTTGATTTTCTCTCTCTGTATCAGCATGGTGTTAAAAATGTGGTTGCAAGCTTGGGAACTGCTTTAACAAAAGAACACGTCAGATTACTCAAAGGATATGCAAAGAGAGTTGTTTTGGTTTTCGACTCTGATGAGGCTGGCATTAATGCAGCAAAAAAAAGCATTACACTTTTTGTGAATGAGGGTATTGAGTTGACAATACTTGTGCTTCCAAAAGGAAAAGATCCTGATTCGTTTATAATGGAACATGGCAAGGAAATTTTTAAACAAAAAGCTTTGGAAGCAATGACAGTGCTACAATTTATCATGGCACTTGCATTGAAAAAACATGGTGACTCTATACAGGGCAGAGTTGCTGTTTTAGATGAGATGAAATTGTACCTGTCGCAAATTCAGGATAGCGCTTTAAGATCTTTACACATTAAAGAGCTTGCTGAAAGATTAAATATTGATGAGAAGGCAGTGCTTGAAAAAGTTCGGGATGCACACTCTTTTAAAACAACTAAACCTTTTATCATTGACAACAAAGAGGGTTTTAAAGAGGTGGTACATGAATCCCACAGACGGGAAGAGCAGATGATTGCATTGATGCTGCAATATCCTGAAATCAATAAAGAGGTAAAAAAAAGAGAAGTGCTTAAGTTTTTTCATTCTGAAAAATTAAAAAAAATAGGTGAAAAAGCTTTGTTATATGATTGTGATAAAGATCATTTTTTGTCTAAATTCATGGCAAACATTGATGCAAATGAGGAGCTTGAAACAATTGCGCCTCTGGTAATAGATACTGCTGATATTAAAGGAGTGTTTGATAAGTCAGTATATTTAATGAAAAGGATAATCAAACTCAGGAACAAAAAAGATAACAGCCTCACAAATGAAATAAAAAATGCAGAAAAAAATTGTGATGCAGATATTTTTGAATTGCTTGAAAAAAAACAGAATGAAATTCAACAAATACATAAATAATAATTATGTAAGGCTTTGGGGAGGAATTTTATGACAGATGGGATTATTGAGTCCGAAGCAAAAAAACTTATTGAAGACAAAGAGTTTAAAAAATTAATTAAAAAAGGAGAGAAAAAAGGTACTCTCTCTTATGCTGAGATAAATAAAGTTATTTCAGATGATTTGACATCTTCAGAGCAGCTCGATGACATTGTAGTTCATTTGGAAAGCCTTGGGATTAAACTCCTTGATAAAGAAAATAGTAAAAAGAAGAAATCCGTAAAGGCAAAGAAGAAAATTAAAAAAGGAAAAAAAGTTGGCAGACCTAAAAAGAGTTTAGAGGAAAAAGTAAAGACCGAAGCAAAATCTAAAAAATCTAAGGAAACTGTAGCTGAACAGAAGGCAAAAAAAGCTGAGAAGAGACTGAAAAAGGGAGAAAAAGAGAAAAAGAAAACTAAATCCAAAACAGATACCAAGAAAACAAAAGATTTAAAGAAGATTAAAGAGAGAAAAAAAGCTGCAAAGCCGTTAAAACCAAAGCTTTCTAAAAAGAGTGCCGGTTCTGATGCAGACTTTGGTACTGTAACTGATCCTGTTAAGATGTATTTGCGGGAGATGGGTATGGTAACTTTGTTGAGCCGTGAAGGGGAGATAAAAATTGCCAAAAAGATCGAATCTGGTGAACGTGATATATTGAGAGTTATGTTGAATACCCCGCTTGCTGTTGGTGTTATACTTGTTTTCTTTAGAGGATTGAAAAATGATGATTTTGAACTCAATGCAATATTGCGGGATTTGCAAAAAGGCAACAACCCTGAAGAGAGCATTAAACAGGAAGATTTTGTTAAGGCAATAAAAAAGGTTGAAAAAATTCATCTGGAAAATCAAAAGCGGCGTGATCAGATAATTCATGAAGAGCTTACAGGTAAAAAACTCAAAAAATTAGATGATAAAATCAACAAAAGCATTGAAGATATTTATATGCTTTTTAAGAAATTCAGATTTGAGAAAAAGGTCATTGATAAAATAGAAGAGAAGATTTTGGAAATGATTAACTGGTTTGATGCAGTGGATGATTTGTTTGAACGTTGTGCCGACTGTTTCAAAATCACAAAATCTGAAATGTTTGACCGGTTTGAAAACAGGGATGACTTTAGAAAATGGGCCTATAAAAATTGTGATGCCACTAAAGATGAAGTTGATGTTTTATGCAATGATTTAAGTTCCATGTTAACCCAGCTGGCAGAGAAAAAAGATATTATTAAAGGCGAGCCAACAGGGTTGACAGAAATTGTCATGAAAATAAAAAAAGGCCGATTTAGAGCTGATTTTGCCAAAAGAGAACTTGTCAGAGCTAATTTGCGACTTGTTGTAAGTATTGCAAAAAAATATACAAATCGTGGTTTGCAATTTCTTGATCTTATTCAGGAAGGCAATATCGGGCTTATGAAAGCTGTGGAAAAATTCGAATACAAGCGTGGCTATAAATTTTCCACCTATGCAACCTGGTGGATAAGACAGGCAATTACAAGGGCTATTGCAGATCAGGCAAGAACAATCAGAATACCTGTCCATATGATAGAGACAATTAATAAACTTATCAGAACTTCAAGGTATCTTGTTCAGGAAAATGGCAAAGAACCTTCGCCCGAAGAGATCGCAGAAAAAATGGAAATTCCCATTGATAAGGTGCGACGAGTACTTAAAATTGCCAAGGAACCTATTTCCCTCGAAACTCCTATTGGTGAAGAGGAAGACAGTCACCTTGGAGATTTTATTGAAGATAAAAAGTTCTCTTTACCTTCTGATGCTGCTATTGATTATAATCTTGCAGAACAGACACGGAAAATGCTTGCTTCATTGACACCCAGAGAAGAAAAGGTATTGCGCATGAGGTTTGGTATTGGTGAAAAATCTGACCACACTCTGGAAGAGGTAGGCAAGGACTTTTTAGTTACAAGGGAAAGAATACGACAAATTGAAGCCAAGGCATTAAGGAAGTTAAGACACCCAACAAGAAGTAAAAAATTAAAGACATTTATTGATAATTGATCTTGACATATAAAGAAAATATTTATATATTATCTGAATTTGCTGAAACATGAAAAAAGGGCCCATAGCTCAGTTTGGCAGAGCCACCGGCTCATAACCGGTCGGTCCCTGGTTCGATTCCAGGTGGGCCCACCAAATTTTGATGTATATATGTTAAGTAGCGAGTATTAGAATATGATTGTGTACTATAAACAGAGAAATAATTTGCAAAAAAAAGGCGTGGTAATAGATACCACGCCTTTTTTTATTTCATGGAGAAGTTAGTGCCCGCAACAATACAAAACATTCTTAACCTGATTGACCATGAAGCATCATTCAGCTTAAGTGAAAAGTGGGATAATTCAGGTCTTCAAGCAGGAGACCCAGCCTGGCACGTAAGAAAAATACTTATTGCTTTAGATCCAAGCCTTCAGGTTATGCAGGAGGCAGTAAAAATAAAAGCAGATCTTGTTTTAACTCATCACCCTTTATTTATAAAACCTCCTGGATCTATTAATTTTAATTGTATGCCTGGATCTGCCATTGCGATTTCAGCAAGGGAAAAGATTTCAATTATCTCAGCCCATACAAATCTTGATAAAGCTCAAAATGGGTTAAATGATTATTTTGCTGAAATTATTGGGTTAAAAGAGATACGCCCCCTTAATGATGAGAGTGATGAGTTGGTTACAAGCACCGCTTCCAACTGTGAAATTAACAATATTGGAAGAAAAGGAAAGCTTGATAAAGTTTATTCACTTAAAGCTTTTGCTTTAAATATAAAAGAAAAACTCAATCTTAATTACATTAGAGTTACAGGTGGGGAAGAATCATCAATAAAAACTGCTGCAGTTGTAACAGGAAGTGGTGGTTCCATGGTTGAAGATTTTTTCCAATCCAAGACCGATGTTTTTATAACTGGCGATGTGAAATACCATGAAGCAAGATTAGTTGAACAAAAAAGATTGGCATTGATAGATGTTGGACATTTTGGGTCTGAATATATTGCAATTCAACTTCTTGCCGATAAATTGACAACTGCTTCTCAAAATAAAAATTATAATTTTGAAATTATTGAATATGAGAATGAGTTAGATCCATTTAATATTTTTTAAAGGGCATATAACTATGGAAAAAGAAATTGGGAAAAATATTAAAACCCTGGTTAATTTACAGGAAGCTGAACAGGAAATAAACAGACTGAATGCAGTTTTGGGTGAATTTGAACAGGAAAAAAAGAAAATCACAAGAGAACTAAAAGAGTTTGAAAATAGTTTTAATATTGAAAAAGAAAAATTAGCAGAGATAAAATCTTTATGTAGAGAGAGTGAAAATGAAATTGAGGTATTATTAGATCGCATTCGAAGAAGTAATGAACACTTAAGAAATGTTAAAACAAACAAAGAGTACCAGGCACTGAAACGTGAAATAGATGATAACACAAAGCGTAAGAACAGTATCGAAGATATGCTTTTTGAAGACACAGAAAAAAAAGAAGAACGGGAAAGTAAAATTGATGAACTCCAAAAAGATTTTACGCAGCTAACCGAAAGAATTAAGTCAGAAACAGAAGATATCGATGCAAAATCTAAGGATGATCTTGTATCATTACAGAAGTGTGAAACTAAGAAGAAAAAGATGGGCAATAAACTTGATTCTGAAATTTTTGAACAGTTTCAAATTATTGCAAAAATGCATGGTGGCGAGGCTGTTGCCCAGGGTAAAAATGAAGTTTGTATGGGTTGTTTTATGAATATTCCTCCCCAGCTTTTTATTGAACTTCAAAGGGGTGATACCTTAATAAAATGTCCCCAGTGCAGCAGATTTTTATTTTATAGCAATGAGTGATTTAAATACGGTTTAACTATACTTAACGGTCGCTGGATTGAAATAGTCCAGAGGAAAGTCCGAACACCGCAGGGCAGGACGCTCCATAACGTGGAGTCACGGTGACGTGAAGGAAAGTGCAACAGAGAGTAGACCGCCCTGAAATCTTTCAGGTTTCAAGGTAAGGGTGAAACGGTGCGGTAAGAGCGCACCAGTTTTTCAGGTGACTGGAAAAGCTTGGTAAACCCCGTCCGGTGCAAGACCAAATAGGGAAGCGTATTAAGGCTGCCCGTTTAGCTTCCGGGTAGGTCGCAGGAGATATATGGCAACATATATCCTTAGATGAATGACCGCTGCTCAAAATTAAGGTAACTTTTTTTGAGAACAGGATTCGGCTTATTGGATGGTTAGACCGTATTAAATTTAAGATTGCATTATTATTAACAATTAAAACAGTATAAATGTAAAAAGATGGAAAAATTTTGTGATATATCATTTAAAGAAAAAGTTAACCTCTTCTCATATGAATACCTCAAATGTATCAAGTTTATAATTGATTCATATAATACAGACTATATCTTCACAAAAAAATTATATTCCAAGCTTATTACAACTTCTCATCTTTTAGAAGATCTTCTTGACTTCCATGGTGCTAAAAATAATAAGGAGTGGGTGTATTATAGAGAATATTGTGCTTTAATACTGCATTTTTCCCTTGCTGGCTATTCTCAAAAACATCTTTTAAACAGATATAATTTCTATGATTTTGAAAAGAGTGATAATCTTCGGTATAAAAAAGATGCTAAAAATACCCTTGATATGATTCAAAACTGCCTGCAGAATGCGGCTACAGTGATTTTGGTTGAAGCGGAACGACTTGAAATTAGAATTCCTGACTTTGGATATAAAAAAGCATATTTTCCAGAGATTTTATCGGGACAACATCTTGAGCACAACATAGATGAATTTGAAGATACTAAAGAACAAGGTAAAAACCTTACCCGCATTGCAAGTGAATTTTTAGAAATCATTGAGGACTTTGAGCATTTTGCCTTCTATGAAAGATATGATTTTAAACAATTAAGAGAACTCGTTCCTGAAAAAATTAATGAAGTTGAAATCAGGCGTTTTGAAATGTTGCTGCACAATCTTCAATCTTCTTTTGATTCTTATGTCGTAAACTCAAGATCATCTTTGAATGGAAAAAAAATAAATCGGCTTAGAGGTCATTTTTCAATTGTTTTTCATATTCTTCAAGTGGCAGGGCGACTACTTCATTTTTATGAAAGACATCTCCATGATGTCGGACATAAAGATGTATATAACAGTGTAAGTAAATTATTATCAGATATGGTTGAATCAGATGCTCTCCTTGACCATACTGTGAATTCATGCCTTTTTTATGCATGGCAGTTTTTATCTTCCGGTAAAGAGCTTGCAAGCGAGATTGTTAATGATAACATGGAAAAAGGATCTATTATTGTTGGCATTCCAAAAGAGAGAGGTTTCCATAGCAGACCAAGCATGCTTGTTGCAAAAATTGTAAGACATTATGGGGGAGAAGTGAATCTCTGTATTGGGCAGGACAAATTTGATGCATCAAGTGTTCTTGACATCCAATGGGCCGGCGGAAAGATAAAAAAGGAGAATATAGAGAAGATTACTTTTACAGGCGATTTGCGCGCTCTTGATGATATCAAAGTGCTTTCTGAAGTTAACTATGGAGAGGATTCCATGGGTAAAGGCATACCTCTTCCTTTGGAGCTGACTTACTTGCATTAATACAATGTCAAATTTCAACCTTTTTTTTCTCATTGTTGCTGCTGGAGAAGGTTTGCGCATGCAATCCCAGGTAAAAAAACAATATATTGCAGTGAACAATCTTCCAATTTTAAGTCATACTCTTTTAAAGTTTGAGCAGTATAAAAATAGAGCCCATAAAACTATTCTTGTAGTCCCTTCAAATGACATTGAATATTGCAGGAAAAATATATTAAACCCTTTGGGTATAAATGACAAAATTATGATTACAGCTGGTGGAAAACAACGCCAGGACTCTGTGCTAAAAGGATTAAATGTTATCAGAACCTTGAGTGGTAATTTAGAGAAAGATGTTGTACTGATTCATGATGGAGTCCGTCCCTTAATAAATAATTTCCTCATTGACGCATGTATAACGGGTGCAATTGAATTTGGTGCATGTGTTCCAGCCATAAAAGCAATTGATACTTTAAAAATAGTTAAGGACAAAGTTGTAAAAAAAACCCTGAATAGAGAGTCTGTGTATCAGATACAAACTCCCCAGGCATTTTTATTGAAGATTATTATCAATGCAATGGAATCAGCAAAAGATCAAAATTTTTCAGGAACTGACGATGCTTCTTTTGTAGAGTTTTGTGGACATAATGTTGCAGTTATTGAAGGGTTAAGAAGAAATATTAAAATTACAACACTAGAGGACATAAAATTCGCCAAAGCTTATTTGGACTTCTGACAAATCAACGAATTTTTTAATTTTCCCTTTACATTTCGTATTAAATATGCAAATTATAATAGTATAGTTTAAACAGAGAAATTTTTTTAATTTAACACCAGCGAATCGGTTTTTTTTAACGAACAAACCATCATGATTTCTAATCTGGAGGGAATGTAATGGCAGACAAACCAGTTATTAAAATCGGGCATCTTTGCATCACTGATCACTTGATTTTGGGTGTCACAAACTTGAAGCTAAAAAAAGGAATGGAGACGTTTGAACACTGTACTCTGGAATCTGTATTAAAGAATGGCTGGAATGAAGTTGCAGATGCTTTATCAACAAAAGCAATAGATTGTGCACTTATTTTAGCACCAACAGCAATGGATATATATAAAGAGAATGAAGATATAAAGCTTATCTTGTTATCGCATAAATCAGGCAGCATTCTTGTTAAAAACAAAAGGGCGAATATTGAAAAAATTGAAGATTTTGCAGGTAAAACAGTATTAATCCCATACCAGCTTTCCATTCATAATATGCTATTTCATAAATTGCTTTCAGAAAAGGGGCTAAAGCCTGGGAGAACAACAGAGCCTGATATTGATGTACCCCTTGAAGTTGTGGCACCATTTCAAATGCTCCAGGCTCTGGAGTTTGACGAGGACGGCGAAATTGGTGGCTTTATAGTTGCAGAACCCATTGGTTCCCAGGTTATTGCAAAAGGAATTGGAGAAGAGTTTTGCCTTTCAAAGGATATATGGCCAAATCATCCATGTTGTGTATTTGTTGTACGAAATGAGATAATTGAAAAAAATCCTGAAGCAATTCAAGAAATAACAACAAGTTTTGTGAAGTCTGGTCTTGCAATTGATGATCAGCCTGATTCTGCAGCAGTTATTGGTGCAGATTTTCTTTCCCAGGATAAAGATGTAATTAAAAGAGTCTTAACAGACCCTCCTGACAGAATTTTAACAGGAGAACTCCTGCCTGATTTAGAAGACTTTGAGAGCATACAAAAATATATGATGGATAAGATGAAAATTATGACAAGCTTAATCAATCTTGAAAAATTTATTGACATACAATTTGCTAAAGCTGCAGGTGCTAAGTAAAAGCGTTAAGCAGCATTTTCAATTAAGTTATAAATTTGAGATATTGTTTTTACAGACCACTTGGTTTTACCTGAAAAAGTTAATATACCTTTCTTGTTAAATTGTTCACAAGTCTCTTTCTCCGTTGACCCCTGATTTTTCAGATCAATTATTATGTTTATTATTTCAGATTTATATTTTTCAAAATTATCTTCCGGTGAAAATTCAGGTTTTTGGATTTTCAGTTCTATCTGTTTATCAAAATCAATTAGAACTGATAAATCATCAAGTTCATTACTCTTTGATTGATTTTCATCAGTTTCAATAAGAAGAGAGAGATCGTCAGTTTTAACTTTTACATCTTTTTTAAGATCCATGTCAGAAATTAATGCAGAAAGATCATCAATATCATTGGAATTTAGATCTTTTGATCCCTCTGGAGCAAGCAGCATTGACAGATCATCGATTTTTTCATTTTTTTGTTCTATCAGCATTGAAAGATCATCAATGGCATGATCAGTGACAATTATTTCAGGATCGAGCAATAGAGACAGGTCATCTATTTTACACTCTTCGTGTCCAGGTTCAATGTTTGAATTGCTCACAGGGACAGCATTAATGGACAATATTGCATTGGCAATATTATTCATTGCATCTACTTTTAATGCCTCAGTTTCCAGGTTTTTTTCAATTGCTAAAGCTTTTTTTTCTTCAGCCTCTGCAATTTTTTCAAGAGCAGTTACACGCCTCTCCATAAGGTTATTAGCTTGTTCATGGGAGCAGGGTGAAATATCTTGCAGACCCAATTGGATTGTTTTGCTTTCCAGCTCTTTTTCAATTTGAGATGGCAGCAGGCCTCTGTTTATTTTGTCCAGTAAATATGTCAGTGTGATTAAGCTTTGCACAGTATAATATTTTTGTCCTGACTGGTCAGTTACAGGCACCCAATCTTTAAATCTTTTGACAAGAAATTTAATAATTGTTTCTCCTGCAGCAAGCTCACTGGAAAGTTGCGAAACAGTTAAAAAAGAGTTGGTGTCCATTTTTCACCCCACTTTTCTCATTTTGACAAGTATGATTTTTGAAATTTATCTATAAAATATCTTAGTATATGTAATAATACCACAAGTTAAAAGTTTTCAAAAGCGAATTTTTTTGATTTACTACACCTTACTTTTTATAGTTACAAAGCCTTTTACAGCTAAAAAATTTTGAAATTTTGAAATTATATGTTTTATCTTTTAGTAAAAATGTGTAAATTGTTAATTTAAGTTTATTTTAAATTATATGAGGAGATAGAATCATGATTATTGTGTCTAATGTTACATACCCGCCGGAAAGCACTCGTGAAATAGCAAAACGCTTTCTTACTGCACCCACACTTCCTGAATTTTTAACTAAAAGAGGACCCTATATTTCTTCAAACAGAACAGATGGTATTCATTCAATGACTTTATATGAAGTTGATAATTCACGCCTTGCCGAAGGGCTTCAAGCAGTTGGTAATAGTCTTGCTGTTTATTTTGGAGTACCTGGCTATGCCTATGATATTCTGACTTACTATGAAACCGAAGAGGGACTGAGAATAATAGGAATGTGATTCTATGCAGATTGATAGAAGCTTGCTGAGTGTTGTTTGTAAGATTTCAGATATTGATGATTTAAACGCTTTATTTGAAGAACTTTTTACTTCAGCAGAGCTTTCTGATCTTTCACTGAGGTGGAAACTATTAAAAGATCTTTATGCGGGAATGCCCCAGCGTAAAATTGCTGAAAAATATGGGATAAGCCTTTGTAAGATCACAAGGGGGTCAAAAGTTTTAAAAAAAGAGGGCTCATCTGTGCTAAAAATATTGGATGGGCTGTGACTTCTTAGAATCCGGCTATTTTGAAATAAGTTTAAGAGCAAGCTTGCTCCAGAGTTCTAAATTCATTGTGTTCAGCCTATCAGTAGAAATCCATCTAAAGTCAACAAGCTCTTCACCTCCAACATAGTCATCTTTATTATCAGTAAGAATTGTAAAAACTAACCCGATGTGAACAGAACCAACATCTGTCTCATCTTCATTGATTATGCCTTTAAATATTGGCTCATCATTTTGATTAATCTGTTTTAGTTCTTCATCAATCTCTCGTTTCATTCCAGTAATAATGATTTCATTTAATAAACTAGGATTTTTAATGGCATCTATAGGATTGATATGCCCACCAATACCAATTGACCACAGGTCATGCAGCCTTTTTTCACTTCCTTCTCTTTTATAAACAGCAATTTTTTTCAGATCTCTTGTTTGAATAAGTACATAGGGAATTAGTTGTTTGAAATTTTTATCCTGTTCAACAATTTGCCGTTCCTGAAATCCAAATTTTAGTTGTGAACATTTTTCAAAAAAGGTTTGTTCCTTAATTTTAACAACACTTTTTTTTGTAACCCATTTTCCGGGCAAGTCATTTCGTTTAACACACAATACTCTTTCCATTTTCAACCTTATTAATTATAATTATTTCCAGATGATTTCTTTAAACTCCAAACTGGTTTTTGTCAAGAAAATTTTGGGAGAGAAGATTACTTTTTTCTCCCCTCCCAATCTTTATAAGTAGTATTTGATTGTTTAAGAGCGTGCTTTTTTTGGAAAATATATTTTTGTTACAAGATCATAAAAAATAATTGCAGCACCTAAAATCACTAACCCATCAGGAACAATATTTATTTGTTTCCAAAAATTCATATGATTAAGTGCATCTGGCTGTCTTGCAAAATAATAGCCCATATCGTGGGCAATTTTACCCTGCTCAAATCCAAGAAGTAGTTTTGGAATACCAAAGCCAATAATTCCAAGAGTTGAAAGCCAAAAGCCTGCAGTGCCCAGTGTATCGCTCCATTTATGACCTTCGGCCATGGCATTGGCACGAGCTGTCATATAGATAAAAGCAATGGCAATAAATCCAAAAGCTCCAAACATTGCAGCGTGTCCATGGGGCATAATTAATTGTGTGCCATGGGTATAGTAGTTGATTGTTGGAGTATTTATAACCATACCTAAAAAACCTGCTCCATACCAATTCATAATTGCTGAACCTGCAACCCATAAAAATGGCAGAGCAAAGTAGAAGTCTTCTCCTTTATTTTTAATATGTTTTCTCTCCTTAATAGCTTCAATCATTAAAAGAGCTAACGGTAAGGGTTCAAGCGCAGAAAAAATTCCTCCTACGGCAACCCAATATTCATCAAGTCCCTGCCACCAGTAATGGTGTCCGACACCCAATGTACCACTTAACATAATCAAAAAAAGTTCAAACAGCATCACTTTTTCAGCAGTTTTTCTTGTTACTAATCCAAGGGCAACTGTTAAAAAAGCAATAACACCTGCAGCAAAGAGTTCAAATGTCAGTTCAACCCAGAGGTGGACAACCCACCAGCGATAATAATCGTCAACAGTAAAGTTGGGCATCACTTTGTGAATTGGCATCATCCCGGCAATATACAAAGTTGCAATGCCAAAAGCTGACCATATAATTGTTCCGACAAAAAGATTATTGGTTTTAGCTTTACGAATTACAGAAAAGACCATTCCAAACCAGAGCACTAAACCAATAACCAGCCCTATATCCCAAACTCTTGCCAGGTTGAGAAGTTCGCGTCCCTCATTGCCAAGCCAGAACCATGATCCACGCAGCCATCCCTGGGCACCGGCGTATATACCTATAAGTCCACCAGCACCAACAATTAATAAAGCAACCCATAAGATATCAACCAGCCAGGGGAATTTCAGATCTTCGTCGGCAACCAGAGGTGCTATCAGCATTCCACCAACAAGCCATCCGATTGTAACCCAGATTATGGCAAGGTTGGTATGAAGGGCTCTCATCACATTAAAAGGAAGAATCTCCTGGGGAAAGAAAAAGTTTTCAGCAGGGGCTGAATAAAGATGTGCTAAATATCCACCAATACAAACTTGCATTAAAAAAAACAGGCTTACAATGGGTACATATTTTAATAGTTTTTTCTGGGATGGGAAAAGTTTTTTAATAACAAGTGGTTTTTCAAGTTCATCATTCTCTTCACGCTTACTCAAAAATTCATAAAAGAAATAGATCACTAAAATAGTTGCTGCCCAGAGAAGTAGAAACTCCCACAATGAGACCATGTGAAAATTCCAGGTAGCATTTTGATCTATCATCGGCTCATTGGGCCAGTTGTTTGACCAGGTACGATTTGTACCAGGGCGTAAAGATGAAGCAACCATCTGTGACCAATCCACAAAAGCTGCAATTTTAACAGCTTCATCTTCATGAATTATACCACCTCGCCATGCGCGCGCTGCATCTCCATTAACAAGAAAATCAACCAGGTAATCAACATTTGCTTTGTAGGCTAAAGCTGATGCAGTAGTGTATATTGTCCCTTCCTTTTTTAAAGTTGTTTTCTCTTTAAAATCAGCAATTGTCATTGCTTTTACAACAGCAAGCTCTGTTTTTAAAAGGTTTTTTGTTGATTTGCCAAATTTCTGTTGTGCAAAGTGTTCATAAAGGAATTCTGCTCTTTTATGCATAAAATCAGTTGAAAAGTCAGGGCCCATATACGCACCCATACCAAGCATGGTTCCATAGTCCATCAGGTCAAACTGCTGGAAATATCCTTTGCCAGCTGCAACATCATCAAAGGTGTATAATATTTCTCCTGATTGAGATGAAACGGTTCTGGCAATAGGCGGCACTTCTTTTATCAGATTGGCAGTATAATAAATTAAAATTGCTACCATGAAGATTCCAATAAACCAGAATGAAGCGTATAGACCTTTACGGCTTAAAAATTTGTCTAAAAGTGTCATTAAATCCTCCCTTGTTTATATTGTTAAGTGTTGTCCTGCTTGTCTTATTACAATTAAAACCCTTAAACTAATCCTATGCTTTAAAAAAAGATAAATCCTTGATATGGATCAAGTAAGTGAGGTTTTTTATGGCAATCCAAATTGATAATCTGGGAATATACTTGCAAAGGCATAGTCATTATGGTAGGGGGATTAAATCAGACAAAGGATATTGAAATGAATTTGAAATAATTATGGTGAATGCAAAAAAAGTTTTGGTAACTGGTGGTGGTGGATTTTTAGGCAGTGCCATAGTTGGAGAACTTCTTAAAAAAAAGTTTTTTGTAAAATCATTTTCAAGAAAATTTTACCCTCAACTTGAAAACCTGGGAGTTGAACAGATTCAGGGCGATCTTGTAAATGAGAATCAGGTCAATAAAGCATGCAGCAATTGTGAGCTTGTTTTTCATGTTGCTGCACGCCCTCAACTTTGGGGAACATGGGATGATTTTTTTTGTACCAATGTTACAGGCACAAAGAACGTTATTGATGCATGCAAAAAAAATAAAATAAAAAGGTTGGTTTACACAAGCTCGCCCAGTGTTGTTTTTGATGGTTCAGATATGGAAGATATAGCAGAAAGTGTGCCATATCCTGAAAAGTTTGCAGGATTTTACTCTGAAACAAAGGCAATGGCAGAACAGATGGTTAGAAATGTAGCATCCGAGGATTTTAATACCATAATTTTAAGACCTCCTTTAATCTGGGGACCTGATAACAATTGTCATATTGTTTCAACCATTATTAAAAGAGCAAAGAGCTTAAAAAGGATTGGTAGATCAGATGATCTTGTTGATACAACCTATATTGATAATGCAGCTGATGCTCACATACTTGCTGCTGAACAATTAAAATCAGACCCGTCTTTATCAGGTAATATCTATTTCATAAGCCAGGATGACCCTGTTTCAAAGTGGGATCTTGCTGACAAATTCCTTGATGCTGCAAATCTTGAGCCAATAAAAGGAAGAGTTTCATTCAAAACTGCATACTTAGCAGGGGCATTTTTTGAATTTATCTACAGCGTTTTTAAAATTCAACATGATCCGCCCATGACAAGATTTGCTGCCAAAGAGCTTGCAACATCTCACTGGTTTGATATTTCAAGAGCAAAAAATGATCTTGGGTATGTACCTAAGGTTACAATTGACCAAGGACTTGAAAAACTTAAACAATGGTTTGAAAAACAAAATGGTTAAAGCTTATTTATCTAAATTCATTAAAAGTGTTGCATTCGCGATAAAAGGTTTTAGAGAAGATCTTTGTATATTAAGGGCATCTGCCCTGACTATTTATACTCTTTTATCTATTGTCCCTGTTATGGCTATGGCCTTTGGTGTTGCCAAAGGCTTTGGACTGGAAAAGATGCTCGAAACTCAGCTTGTGGCAACTTTTCCAGGGCAGGAAGAGATTACCAGCAATGTAATCGCTTTTGCCTCAAATCTATTAAAAGAGACCAAGGGCGGAATTATGGCGATCCCGGGAATTATTTTACTGGTGTGGTCAGTAATAAAAATGTTTAGTCATATTGAAGATGCATTCAACACAATATGGTGGGTGAATTCTAAACGCACCTTAACCAGAAAATTTGCTGACTATATTGCTCTTTTTATAACCGCCTCTTTCTTTCTAATTTTTTCCAGCAGTGTAACTATATTTGTTACAACAGAACTGTCAAAGTTTTTAGGTGGTATTGTATTTACCAAGGTTTTTTTTAATTTTCTCCCCTTTATCACATCCTCCCATGTTTTTATTTTTTTCTATATTTTTATACCCAATACTAAGGTGAACTATAAAGCTGCTATTACAGGAGGGATTATTGCAGGCACATTTTATCAATTAAGTCAGATACTCTATTTGAAATTTCAAGTTGGAGTCACGCACTATAATGCAATATATGGCAGTTTTGCAGCTCTCCCTCTTTTTTTGATCTGGCTTCAATTAAGCTGGATAATACTATTAAGCGGAGCTGAAATTTCTTTTGCATTTGAAAATATTGAGTATCTGGAAACCGATGACAGCGATATCAATTCAATCAGTATGAAAATGAAAAAACTCATCTCTTTGAGAATTATTCTTTTATGTGTAAGAAGGTTTAAGGATAGTGAGGTCTCTTTGTCCGCATCAGATATATCAAACATACTCAGAATCCCTACTAAAATAATACGCTCTTTGCTTGCCAATCTGATGCAGTGTAATATTTTATCTAAAGTTATTAAAGAAGATGGACAAAAAGGTTTTCAACCTGCAAAAGATGTTGAGTCTTTTAGTATAATGCATGCCATTGAAATCTTAGAAAACAGAGGAGATGACAAAGATATTAATATTGCTGGTACAATAGAAGTTGAAGCTTTAAATGACAGTCTTGAAAAATTTATAAAAGCAGGATTTGATTCAAAAGAAAACAGGCTGTTTAAAGATATATAAGAGACATGGAGTATAGGGTTTAGTCAGTAGTGATTCTGAAAAATTCCTTTATTTGATCTTCCTTTTTTTTTAGTTTTTCAATAATCATACGTAAAATCTGTGCATTTGTACCTACTTTCTGAAATGAATTTTTAATGGTAACAGGTACAGGATTGCCACTGTGACCAATGCCTGCTTTCTGACAAAGATAGTCTGCAAGGTTTACAATCAATGTCATATGCTGAAGTTTAACAGGGCATTTTTCAGGGGTATGGTGGAACCTGCAAGGAGTTAAGATGCTGTCCGGAAAATTCCATCTTTTCATTAAAAGAGCTGCAAGAATGGCATGGTTGATTTTTAGTATTTGATTCTCTACAACATAGAGAGTCTTTTTCTCTTCTATGGCTTTTTGTCTTACTTCAATATATTCATCTTTAAAATATATTGCTAGTATGATTTTTCCCATATCATGGAGAAGTGCCGGGATAAATATTTTATCTGCAATACTTGGGTTTGTTCGTTTTGCAAGTTCTTTTGCTGCAGTTGCAGTCCCTATGGCATGTATCCACAATACCTTCATATCAAGACCAAGACCAGATTTTTCAGTAAAAGAAGATAGAATGCTCATGGCAAGGGCAATGCCGATAATCTCATCAAATCCTATCACGGTTATTGCTCTTTTTATGGTTGCAACTTTTGTTCTCTGCCCATAATAAACTGAATTTGACAATATTAATAGTTTGTTTGTTATGCCTTGATCAAATGAAATAATTTCAGCAAGCTCTTCAGTGGTGGTTTTTGAATCTGAGGCAGCAGCAATAATTCTGTCAACTACAGCAGGCAGGGTAGGGAGTTCACTATCCTTTTTTTTTATTAAATCAATAACTCTCTCTCTAATATCCATAATTCACTATAATATTAAGAAGATTAAAGCTCCTAATGGAGATTAGTTATTTTAAAATTTCCCTGCTGATTCATATCATCAAACTTCTTTCTTAAAAATTGTTTGAATTTCTTTCTTGTGGTTGGCCATAAAAGCAGTAAACCTGCACAATCCGTTAAAATTCCTGGTGTTAACAAAACAACCCCTGCACAAAATATTATAAGGGCATCAATCAAATCTTCTGCTGGCATAATTCCTTGTTCTAGGTTGCTTCTAACTTTCAGCATAGTATGCATGCCTTCTAATCTGGCAAGCCAGGCACCTGCAAAACCAGTAAATATTACAAGCAGGATAGTATTAAAACCTCCTATTACAGTGCCAATTTTAATCAAAAGATATAACTCAATTACTGGTATTAAAGTAAAAGCTAAAAAAAGTTTCAATAGCATTGTATTATGAGCCTCCTAGAGATTACAATAACTCAAAATGTTAAGAATAACAAC
>CAZMEX010000026.1:0-19392 GCA_964565415.1 uncultured Desulfobacterales bacterium
GTGCAAGGTCAACATAGAGTTGCTTTCCGTAGGTCCAAAAATCCTTATGTTTTTTTTCAACTGGACCCAGAATGGAAAACGGCACACCTGACACTATTATTTCATTGGGTATGATGGATGATTGTGGTACTACACAACCTTCTGCAACAATCGCCCATGTACCGATTTCTGCGTCAAAACTAACTTTCGCACCAATACCGATAACAGCAAATGATTCAATTTTTCTACAGTGTACAATTGCTCCATGACCAATGGTTACACTCTCTTTAAGTTCAAGAACTCCATCAGGGCGAACATGGAGAACAGCATTCTCTTCAACTGCTGATCCTTGCCCAATAATAATCTTTCCATAATCACCCCGGACAACAGCACCATGCCCAACATAACAATTGTCTGCTATTGTCACATCTCCAATCACCCTTGCAGAATCGCTTATATAACATTGATTGCCGATAACAGGAGTTCTGTCACCATATTTGTAGACAGCCACTATTTACAAACTTCTCCCACAGCAGCTGCCTGGTCCTGCACAACCTGAAGCTTCTCCGGGTGCAGAGCCGCAGCATGCAGTATCTCCGGGACCAGGCATTTGATTTTTAGATGCTCCTGAAGATGATGAAGGTGCAGACAATAATTTTTCTACATTTGTGCTGCTGCAATAACTACAGCCTGGTATGGTTTTTGAGCTTGCTGCTGTTATGGTTTCAAAACTTTTACCACACTCCTGGCATTTATATTCAAAAATTGGCATTTTATCACCTGTAATTTAGGTTAATTTATGATTGTTTTTTAAACAGGTAAACATTTTTTGTCAAGCAGTTTTGTTAAGCACAAAATACAGCAATAAAAGTATTTTCACCATATATCCATCTATTTTTTTCAACTGAAAAAAATTTTATCCAGCTCATGAGAAGCCTGCTGAAGAGCTTGTGGCGCATTTGCCAATACTGCTGTTTCCCATAAAACTTGTGGCGCTCATCTTTTTTACTACTTCCAGGCTTTTACACCGGGGGCAGGAAATATCTTTGTCATCACTCGCAAAAACAAGCTTTTCAAAGGTTTCTTCACATTTCTTGCACTGGTATTCGAAAATCGGCATGGTAAAATCCTCTTTTAAAACAATTATTCTATTTCAGCATACTTGATAATATCCGGAACAATGTCTGTCCAACCAAGTGGCATTATATGAACCCCCTGGACCATGGATTTGACTTCTCTGACAAAATTTCCAGCCATCTCAGCTGCCTTCTTTTTTCGATCCTCTTTTGCAACGGACCCAATCTCTTTTATCCATTTTTCAGGAACCTGGATACCAGAGACATTTTTATTCATAAATGTTCCCATCTGGGGTGATTTCAGTATAACAATTCCAACCTGCACAGGGCAATTAAATTTTTCTGCTTTCTCCATAAAAGTTTCAAATACCTTGATATCATACACTGCCTGGGTTTGAAAAAATTGTGCTCCTGCATCAACTTTCTTTTTCATTTTCATCAACTGCAAGTCAAGTGGTTCAAAGTTCGGGTTGACAACTGCACCAAATCCCATATCAATACCATGTTCAAGTTTGCTTCCAGTTAAATCATAGCCTTGTTCAAGACTCTTTGCCATTTTGATCAATTGAACCGAATCAAGGTCAAATACAGGTTTTGCCTCTTTATGGTCACCAAGGTTGATGTGATCACCTGTTAAAAGCAGAACATTGTCAATACCGAGGGAATAGGCAGTAAGCAGGTCAGACTGAAGTGCCAGGCGATTCCTGTCCCGGCATGTGAGCTGGTAAACAGGTTCAATTCCTGCTGACTTTAAACGCACACTTGCTGCAAGGGAGCCAAGCCTCATAACAGCAGACTGATTATCAGTTACATTTATTGCATGTACATGGGTCTGCATACTAAGCGCTTCAATGGCGCAGCTCGGTTCAATGCTTTTATCTCTATTTATGGCACCCTTAATTGGTCCGACTTCACCTGTAATAACAAATTCACCTTTATCAAATAAGCTTGTCAGCTTCATTATATAACTCCTGAGAATATAGTTTATTTTTGTTTGCTTTATAAAAAATTTAATCTTGATTACTTATTGTAACTGCCTCTCCTGCCGAGTAGAATGTTGCTTCAGTAGGACTGACAGTCAGTGTCCTTGGACGAGCCCTCCTTAAATTATTTTTGGCAGGCTGATATGGTTCAAGAAGATCAAGGCGGTCGAGTTTTTTAAGCCTTTCATAAATCAATATCCAACCACAGTCACGGTTTGCATCAACTTCGCAGCAACCATTTTCTGCTCCTCCGCAGGGCCCGTTGAGCAGTTGTTTGGAACATAGGGTCATTGGGCACAGACCTCCTGTATATTCAATTACACAGTCACCGCAAAGGGAGCAAAACTCTTCAATCTCAGTATCTGAAACAGTTTCACCACCAAAAATAGTATCACATCCGGGGTGAACCATCCCGCCATCAGTTGCATCAATAACAGTATGGACTCCCTGACCGCATCCTAAAATAAGAAAAGAGTCTGTATTCTTTACCTCTTCACCATAATCTTCCAATAATACCTTTTTTGTATGTGATAGCTTGCAGAGCGACATGCCCTGGGGACCCGGCACTGTGTATCCAGTCACTTTGATACCTCTTTTTTCCAGGCGTTCTGCCATCATTTTAGTTTCATCTTCACCACCTGAGTGGCATTTCCACGCACAATTATTGCAACCCACAACAAATACTTTTTCATTGGGCATGATATGCTTTACTATCTCTTTTATTGGTTTCTGGATTGTTGCATGCACAGTTTGCTCCTTTTCTGAAATAAATTTTTATTAAACCTTAAACCCTGATACAGATGAACTTAAGCTCAAATAGAATATTTGTAAGTGTCTATTAATCGCTGTCCATAAAGCAAAATAGCAAGCTTGATGCCATAATAGAAAAAATTATTGACAAAAAAAATTTAAACATTCAAGGCACTGTTAAACACAAGGGTTAATAAAATTTTAAAAAATTATTAAAATGAAATTTTGTATTTGAAAAGTCTAAATTCAGCCTGAGTAACGTTATGGTAGCGCTACTTGCCGGGGCTTTATTTTCAAATAACTCAATATTTCAAATTCTCTATTTTTATTATAAAATGCTTTTGTCATTATTTTCAACAGGTTCACATTGAATCCATTGGACAATATAAATTTTGGCATACATATTGATATATTTTATTATTAACAATGTTTTGAAAATCACAAGGAGATGGTATGAAATTTGTTATTATAGGTGGTGATGCTGCAGGTATGAGTGCAGCAAGCCGAGCAAAGAGAAAAAAACCAGATATTGATGTTGTTGTGCTGGAGCAGACCCGCGATGTTTCTTACAGTGCCTGTGGTATGCCATATAATATTGCTGACCCTGCCAGGGATATGGAAAAACTGGTTGTAAGAAAGGCTGAGGTTTTTATTGAAAAAAACAAGATAAACCTTTTAACAGGGCACAGGGTCACTGCCCTAGACCGTGATTCCAAATCAGTTTCAGGAAAAACCATGGAGGGAAATTCCTTTAATTTAAATTATGACAAGTTGTTTATTGCCACGGGCGCAGTGCCTCTAATCCCAAATATACAAGGAAGTGACCTGCCCCAGGTAAAGGTCTTAAAAAGTCTTGAACATGGCAAACAGATAAAATCCTATATTTTGGAAAACAAGGTAAAAAAAGCTGTTATTATCGGTATGGGTTACATTGCCCTTGAAATGTGTGAAGCTTTCAGCAAAAGAGGTGTTAAGACAACCATGGTAAAACCAGGACCTGTTTTTATGCCCTGGCTTGATTCAAACCTTTCAGATGTTATTTATGACGAAATTACCAGTAAGGGTGTTGAGATTTTTTCAGGCTCACAAATTAAAAAGATCGAATCCATAAATTCAGCGGACTCAGTCGATGCAGCAGATAAGGGAGTAAAGGTTATATGTGATAACATGACTTTGGAAGCTGATATGATTCTTGTGGCAATGGGTGTAAGACCATGCAGTGATCTTGCTAAACATGCAGGTCTTGACCTTGGAATCGCAGAATCAATAGCAGTTACAAGGCAGCTTAAAACATCAGATGAAAACATCTATGCAGCAGGTGACTGTGCCGATGCCTATCACATGGTCACAAACAATAAGTGCTGGATCCCTCTTGCCCTGCGGGCAAACAGAGCAGGATGGGCAGTTGCTGACAATGTTTGTGGTATTAAGACCAGACTCCATGGAATTGTCGGGACATCTGTATTTAAAGTTTTTTCCCTTGAGGTGGCCAGGTCAGGATTAAACTTTAAGGAGGCAAAAGAGGCAGGATTTGATCCGGTTGATAATTATGTCAAAACAAGGTCCCGGGCCCATGGGCATCCAGGTTCCACACCAATTCACATCAACATGACAGCAGACAGGAAAACAGGTTGCCTGCTTGGATGCGAGATGGTTGGAAAAGAAGGTGTTGCCCACAGGATCAATGCAGTTGCAATTGCCTTACATAACAAAATGACCGTTGAAGATTTTTCCAAGGCAGACCTTGCCTATGCACCACCATTTGGTCCGGTTTGGGACCCTTTACTAACAGCAGCTAATCAGCTTATAAAAAAAATATAGTTCAAAACAGTATGGTTCTTAAAATTTTAATTAACAAATAATAGTGGAGGAAAAAATGAAATCATTAATTATTTATTCCAGTCAGACTGAAAACACAAAAAAACTTGCTGATGTAATTTATGAAACCCTGGATGGTGAAAAAGAGTTGTCTTCTATTGACAAGGCTCCTTCCCTTAAAGGCTATGATACAATTTTTATTGGCTTCTGGTTCCAGGCAGGAAAACCAGATCCAAAAACCCTTGAGTTTTTAGAGAAAACAGGTGACGGTTTTAAGATTTTTCTTTTTGCAACCCATGGAGCAGCAAAAGGATCTGATCATGTGAAAAATGCTATTGACCATGCCAGAAAATTATTAAAGGGAAATGATATTACAGGAGTATTTACATGCCAGGGAGAGGTAAACCCAAAGGTCCTTGAAAAAGTAAAACAAAAGCCTGAGCCACCTCAATGGATAGGGGCTGCAGGTGATGCTGTGGGACATCCTGACAAGGATGACTTGTCTGCTTTAGAGCAAGCTGTCAAGGCATTGTAATAAATAATTGAAGTCTCCAAACCTTCATTGCTGTAAAGTTGATTATATGATAATTAGTAAATGTTTTTTAATGCATGATCAACACTAGGAAGATTTGGAGACAATATGGATCAGATTATCACAAGATTTCCACCAAGCCCCAGTGGTTATCTTCATATAGGCGGAGCACGCACAGCACTTTTTAACTGGCTCTATGCAAGAGCAAACAATGGTAAGTTTGTCTTAAGAATCGAAGACACTGACAAGGCAAGATCAACAAAAGAGTCTGTTGCAGCAATTCTAGAATCCCTTGAATGGCTCGGCATTGACTGGGATGAAGGTCCCTATTTTCAAAGTGAGCGTTCTGATATTCACAAAGAATATATAAAAAAACTCATGGACCAGGGGCATGCCTATTATTGCAATTGTACACCTGAAGAGGTCGATATCATGCGGGCAAAGGCAAAAGCCGCTGGTAAAAAGCCCATGTATGATGGAAAATGCAGAAAAGCAAACCTTCCCAAGGGTGAAAGTTCAGTTGTCAGGCTAAAAACCCCTGCCACAGGGACAACTATTGTTGATGATGTTGTTAAAGGTTCCACATCATTCCAGAACAGAGAAATCGATGACTTTATAATCCAGAGGAGTGACGGCTCTGCCATGTATAATCTGGCTGTTGTTGTTGATGACATTACCATGGGAATCAACACTATTATCCGGGGAGATGACCATCTTATCAACACACCCAAACAGATATTGATCTATGATGCTCTTGGAGCTGACCTTCCTGTTTTTGGTCATGTACCCATGGTGCTTGGTGCTGACAAAGCACGTTTAAGTAAAAGGCATGGAGCAATGTCTGTGGGTGAGTACAAAAACATGGGCTATCTTGCCGATGCAATGATCAATTATCTTGTAAGGCTTGGATGGTCCCATGGCGACCAGGAATTTTTCACCCGGGATGATCTCGTGGAAAAGTTTTCACTGAAAAACCTTGGTAAATCAGCTTCAATGTTTGATCTTGCCAAACTTTCAAGCCTTAACTCAAAACATATCCAGAAAACTTCCCCTGCCATACTTGCAGAACAACTCATTCCTCTGCTGGAGACAAACAATATCAAAGCTGAAAATGATAAGTTCACACAAAATGCCATAGTAACTCTTCAACCAAGGAGTAAAACCCTTATTGAAATGGCTGACAGTATTGCTTTTTACTATGCTGATGAGGTTGAATTTGATGAAAAAGTAAAGAGAAAAAACCTGGGACCTGAAAATATTGAAGTTATGAAAAAATCTGCTGATTATATTGAAATGATCAATGACTTCACCCAGGAGAATCTTGAAACAGTATTTAAAAAAATCATGGATGAAACTCAACTTGGATTTGGGAAAATTGCCCAGCCGATACGAGTAGCCTTGACCGGAACAAATGTGAGCCCTGGAATTTTTGAAATGATTCTTGCCCTTGGTAAAGAGAAAACTGTGGCACGAATAATGGGAGCCATTCATCAGATTGATAAGATTGATAAAACCGGTAAAACATAAAAGTGTCTGGTAACAGATAATGATTAATTTTTTGACCATGGGAATAATACTGGGTTTATCCGCAGGGTTTGCTCCGGGTCCTCTTTTAACACTTGTGATTTCTGAAACCCTTGAACATGATATCAAATCAGGTATCAAGGTTGCTCTTGCCCCTTTTATCACTGATTTACCAATAATAATTTTAACTCTATTTGTTTTGGTAAAGTTATCCAGTTTCCACCATATTTTAGGAGTAATCTCATTAATCGGTGGGGTTCTTATTTTATTTATGGGCATCAAAAGTATACGTACAAAGGGAGTTGAACTGAATCTGAAAAAGACAAAACCCAAATCACTAGCAAAAGGTATACTAGTAAATGTGCTGAACCCTCACCCTTATCTGTTCTGGTTCAGTGTTGGTGCTCCGACCATGACAAGGGCAATGAATCAGGGCATGATTTCTCCCTTTGCTTTTCTTGGCAGTTTTTATGTTTGCCTTGTCGGGTCTAAAATTCTATTGGCAATATTAGCTGGTAAATCAAAAACTTTTCTTGCTGGCAATGTATACATATTCATAATGCGTTTTTTAGGACTTATATTGTCTGTTTTGGCATTTATTCTTTTTAAAGACGGCTTAAAACTTTTGGGAGTATTATAGTGCCCATAATAAAAATACTGCTGATTTAAATCACCACTGATTTTACGATGTTGAATAATTTTTGAATTTTTCAGTAGGAGCAAGTTTAAAGAGTGTTAAGATTAACCATTAAAATTAAGAGGGTAAACCCATGAATACGCATGATACTTATAAAAGAGCTGCAGACTTCATTCGCAACTCTGCAACATTAAAAATTTTTTCCATTGGGATCATAGTCCTTGTTTTACTGATTCCAACATCCATGGTCTCATCGGTGATGAGGGAAAGGCAGGCACGGAGGAATAGTGTGGTAAATGAAATCAACCAGAAGTGGGGCAACAGCCAGACCATTACAGGACCATTCTTCACCATTCCATTTAAAACCTTTTACAAAGACAAAAATGATAAAACAAAATATAAAATTGAATATCTGCATCTTCTGCCTGAAAAACTGAACATCTCTGGAAAAATTCACCCTGAAATCAGGTATAGAAGCATTTATGAAGCTGTTTTATATAACTCTCAACTGAATATAAGCGGCAATTTTACAATTCCAACACTTAACCAGTTAAATATCAATCCTGACAATTTATTATGGAAAAAGGCACTCTTTTCAGTTGGTATTTCGGATATGAGGGGGATTAAAGAGAATATAACCATAACATTTAATAAGAGACAATATGGAGCTGACCCGGGCTTGAAAACAACTGATCTTGCAGCATCAGGCGTTATGAGTGCCATACCTTTACTGCCTGGTATTAAAGATAATAATTTCTCGTTTCAGCTCAATTTAAACGGCAGTGAGCTGATCCACTTTACTCCTGTTGCAGAATCAACTACAGTCAGCCTGAAATCAGACTGGACATCTCCAAGTTTTAACGGATCATTTCTCCCGACTAAAAGAGAAATAGACTCAAACGGGTTCTCTGCAAGCTGGAAAATTCTACATCTCAATAGAAACTATCCACAATACTGGACCGGGAATCACTATAAGGTCAATCAGTCATCATTCGGGTTAAAACTGCTTATTATTGCAAATGTGTATCAAAAATCCATTCGGTTATCCAAATATGCAATCATGTTTATCCTTTTTACCTTTGCAGCTTTTTTCTTTACAGAAATTATCAATAAAAAAAGAATCCACCCCATACAATATATTTTAATAGGTTTAGGAATCCTTCTGTTTTATGTTCTTCTGTTATCAATTTCAGAACATCTGAATTTTAACTATGCATATCTCATATCTGCATCAACAATAACAATTTTAATTGCCGGGTATTCAAAAGGAATTTTAAAAAGTAATTATTTTACTTTAATGCTGTCTGGTATTTTATTTATCTTATATGCCTATCTGTATATAGTACTGCAATTAGAAGATTATGCTTTAATAATGGGCAGCATTGGCTTATTGCTTGTACTGGGTATTATAATGTATATTACAAGAAAAATTGATTGGTACTCTCTAAATGCCAGCCAGGGCAGTGATGAAAGCTAATAGATAATATTGATAAAAAGAGAGGCTGACACCTATTTTCAAGCCAGAATTTTCTCCTTGATATTAAATTATTGATCATCTAATATGAAAGTGTTCCTGGTATTCTAAATTATCAAATTTTTATTATGTAAAGGAATAGTCTTTAATATGATAAAAAGAACTTCTCTGATAATAGTAATCTCCCTGCTGTTTAGTCAAATGGTTTTAGCCTCAACATTAGAACAGATAAAAAAACAGGGGACCCTGCGCCATCTTGGAGTCTATTATGCCAATTTCAACACTGGAGCTGGAGATGGCCTTGATACTGAGTTAATGCAGATGTTTGCCCAACACCTTGGTGTGCAGTATCAGCATGTTCCAACCACTTTTGCCACAGTCATTACCGACCTCACCGGTATTAAAATAAAACATGATGAAGAGGAGATTGAAATTCTTGGGACAACCACTCCAAGGGGTGATATTATAGCCAATGGTTTGACAATATTACCCTGGCGAGAGAAAATAATTAATTACTCAGATCCAACCTTTCCAACCCAGGTCTGGTTGATTGCCAGATCAGATTCAAAAATCAAACCAATCACTCCAAGCAAAGATATCTGCCAGGACATTTTAACAGTAAAGACATTGATTAAAGGTTTAAAAATATTAAGCAAAGAGAACACATGTCTTGATGCCGGGTTATATGATTTAACCGGGACCGGAGCCGAGATTGAATATTTTCCAGGCAACCTTGGCGAGTTGACACCTGCAATAATTCAAGGTTTTGCCGAAGCAACCTTGATAGACACCCCCAATGCACTGGTTGCCATAGAAAAATGGGGCAGCATGATAAAAGTTATTGGTCCTATTTCGGAGTTTCAGGGCATGGGCGTTGGTTTTACCAAGGATGCCCCAGTGTTAAAAAACGAGTTTAATAAATTTTTGTTTGAATTAAAAAACAGTGGAACAATGCACAAGCTGGTAGAAAAATATTACCCTTTAGCCTTTCAATTTTATCCGGATTTTTTCAAAGACCTTAAAAAATAGCCAAGATAAACTTATGGTACCACTAAAGACAAAACTTACAAAGAAAACAACATATGGATTTGCCACTATTTTTGTACTGGTCTTTGTTTTTTGGATCATGTATGCCAACTATCAGGCCCAGGTTGAAATAAAATTAAACGCAATTCAGCGGGCTGAAGATAGTTTCAAGACCGCCAGCAAAAATATGACGTCTTTTCTGCTACAATGCCAGAATGATATTAAAGGTTTTGCCCTTGACCGTACCATTAGAACTTTTTTTGAAAACAAGGCTCTGGGAATGAGCATGCAGTACGGACTCTTAGTCAGCCTTAACAATATCAAAAGACAGCTTGGCTCTTTTCAACAACACCATACACTGGAAGATAAAACAATATTTCCACGACTCTTGTTCCAGGATAATCATGGACATAAACTTGTGGAAAAAAAAACCCCTGAATTTAACAATACTTCTGGTAAAAATACCATACACAAAATAAAATCACCTCCTGATCATATTCATATAAGTCATGACAAGAATTATCCTGATTATTTAACAATATCAGCACCATGTATATTTAAAAAGAGAATCGCAGGCCACTTGATTGCATGGATTCCATACCATATTCTGTTTGATCAGTTCCTCAGGACATCTGAGCTTCAGGATGTGGAACGATTTTTCCTAGTTACCAATAATGAGCCTTCCAAATCTATTATTGTACCCTTTTCTCAAACTGGCAGTCCTTCAATTTCACTGGAGAAAATCAACCAGAGTATCTTAAATCAAATTAATACTTTTATATGTACAAGCTCAAAAAAACATTATCTGATTTTTATTGATAAACCAACCCAATTACCATTTGAAGTAATTAAACTTCTTTTAAAGCAGAAAGTTTTAGGGACCTATAATCCTAAAATTCTTTTCTCTGGTATGCTTATCACATGCCTCTCCTTGTTTATAAGTGTCGTGTTTCTCATTCGGGCAAACATCAAACAACAAATAAATGATGTCATACTTTTCGAAACCATTGAACAGCAGCAGCGTATCAAAGAGAAAAACAGAGAGCTTAAAATAGCCAATGAGATGATTTCAGCCTCCCGGCGTGAAGCAGTTGCAGAGCGGGAGCAATTAAATATCACCCTTCGATCAATAGGTGACGGAGTTATCACCACTGATCTTAACAACAAGATTGTCTTAATCAATGAAGTTGCTGAAACATTAACTGGATGGAATCAAGAAGAGGCTCTGGGCAAATCCATGGTAGATGTTTTTAATATTATAGATGAAAAGACAGGTCATCCTTGTGCCAATCCTCTGAACAAAGTTTTAACCTCGGGCAAGATTGTTACTTTAGAGGAACATACAATTCTTATCGCCAGGAATGGAACCCACAGAAATATAGCCGACAGTGCTGCTCCAATCATTGGTCCTGAAGGTGATATAACTGGAATTATCCTTGTGTTCAGAGACATCACAAAAGAGAAAAGATATGATGCAGAACTTCTCAAAATCAAAAAACTTGAATCTGTTGGTGTATTAGCCGGTGGTATTGCCCATGATTTTAATAATATTCTTACGGTAATTCTTGGGAACATTAACCTTGCTGAAACATACCTTGATCCTGATAATAAGGCAGCAGATCTCTTGCAAAAAGCTGAAAAAGCTTCCCACCGTGCAAAGGAGCTGACTCAACAACTTCTGACCTTTTCAAGGGGTGGTGACCCTGTAAAAGAGACTACATTTATTAAGGAGGTAATCATTGAGTCGGCAAACTTTATTCTATTGGGCAGCAAGGTTGCATGCCATTTCTCTATCCCTGAAGATCTCTGGCTTGTTGATATTGACACAGGGCAGATGAGCCAGGTTATTCAGAACATAACCATGAATGCCCGCAATGCCATGCCAAAAGGTGGTAAAGTTACGATCAAATGCTCTAATATCTCTGATATCACAATAGATTCAGACCTGGCTGGCATATCAAATATGTCATATATCAAAATAACCATTAAAGATAATGGTGACGGAATCCCTGAACATCATATAGATAAAATATTTGACCCGTACTTTTCAACCTGGAAGGGAGGAAGCGGTCTTGGTCTGGCAATAACACATTCTATAATCAAGAAGCATGCTGGTCATATTTTTGTTGAGTCACAGCCTTCTAAAGGAGCTGTTTTTACCATATATTTACCTGCATCAAAAAATAAACAAAGCCCTGAGCAACCAGTTAAAAAAGTTACTCTGCCCAGGAGTAATTGTAAAGCCAGAATATTAATCATGGATGATGAACAACATATTTTGAATTTAGTTGAAAAAATGCTCGGGCATCTTGGCCATGAGGCGATTATGACCAAAGATGGCAAAGAAGCCATTGCCGTCTTTAAAGAGCATCTTCAAAGTGATCAACCCATTGATATGATTATAATGGATTTAACAATTCCCGGAGGCATGGGTGGCAAGGATGCAATAATAGATATTTTAAAGATTAATCCCAAAGCGAAAGTTGTTGTTTCAAGCGGTTATTCAAATAGTCCGGTCATGGCTGATTATCAAAAACATGGCTTTAAAGCTGCCATTGCCAAACCGTATAAATTGAGTGAATTGCAGGAGATAATTAACGCAGTCCTGGCATGACTGTATTGACAGAACAAACCTATTGGAACAAAATACCAGTATAGCCTACAAAGCTGTCCCCTGGTGATCTATTATAACTTGAAGCATATTCAACCTTAACCCCCTGTGTTAAGCCCAGCTCTTTACAAATTGTTACAGTTGCAGCAGCAGCTCCGGAACAGCACATGTTGTGGTTTAAAGTACTGGTTTTGATGATTTGATCTGCATCCATTGCAATTAATGCTTTTACAGCATCTGCATCATTCTCATTTTTCACCCACTCATACGCTTTTTTTCCACCCCCAACAGGAGTAAATCCAAAAGATTGCCCATAATGGGTAAGATCAGTTGAACCTATTACAGCAATATTAAGCTTAAGATCTTTTGCAGCATTAAAGACTGCAATACCTGTTTTGATTGCAGCCCTGCCCGGCGGAACACCCAGGGGGACAATGGGGGTATTTTTAAAAAAATATTTAATAAAGGGAAGTTGCAGCTCAATGGTATTCTCTTCAGGAAAAGTTTGAGTTGATTCCCTTATGATTTTGATACCTTCAGCCCCGGCATGTGCAATTATGCTTGAACCAAGCTCTTCATGGATGTCAATATCTCCAAAGGGTGTCTCCCACAATCCAGATCCAAGAAGCAGAGGAGAGTCTGAACCATGCATGTGAAGTCCTGAAACAGCAACAGCATCAATATTCCTGTTTTGATTAAGCGAAGCTATGGTTCTGCATGCAATTGAGCCTGAAAAATACCAGCCTGCATGGGGGACAATACAGCCTGAAAAATCTCCTTTAATAATGCCCTTATCATCTTTTAAATATTTTCTGACCTTGGATTCACACTCTTTTTTGGTTTCAGGATACCATGTGCCTCTAAAGGCAGCTCTTTTCCTTTCCATAATAATTTTCCCCAAGGCTTTTGTAAAAAAACCTGCTGTTAATTCAGTACAAAAATCTCTCCCCTGCCAGGGGATTTAAATTACTTTGAAATTTTGGCTGCAACCATCTGCTTAAGCCATGCAATCCATGGGTCAAACCCCTGCTCTTTTGTAGCAGATATTCTAAAAATCGGCATATCAGGATTAACCTCTTTAATACTTTTTTCAGCCTCATCAATATCAAAATCAAGATAGGGCAGAAGATCAATCTTGTTTAAGATTGCACTGTGGGCAAGGCGGAACATCAAAGGATATTTTAAAGGTTTATCTTCACCCTCGGTTACACTTAAGACAACGGTTCTTGCATCCTCGCCAATATCAAACTCAGCAGGGCAGACCAGATTCCCAATATTCTCAACAATCAAAAGATCTATATTGTCAAGATCAAACTCTTTTGCACAGGACTCAATAAGATGGGTTGCAAGGTGACAGTCTCCGCCAAACTTATCTGTATTTATCTGGGTTACATCTGCACCTGTAGATTCCAGACGATCAGCATCATTGGTTGTACAGATATCACCCACAATTACTGCAGTGCGAATTTCTGGCATTATTCTGTTAACAGTTTTCACCAGAGTTTCAGTCTTGCCTGAACCTGGTGAACTCATGACATTTAAAACAAAAACGTTTTTCTCTTTAAAAAAATCTTTTAGTCTTTCTGACTCGTTTTTATTGGCTTCAAGCACTCTTTTTTGAATGTTTATCTCCATTTTAATTCCTTTTCAGACCTCTTTTTCCCTTTATTAATCTGCAAGCTCAATGGATTCTATATCAATCTCTCTTCCTGAAAGCATTTCAAGGTCAGTTGCTTCACATTCAGGACATTTGAAAATGGGATTGTCCACTTCCCACTCAAACTCACACTTATTACAATGTACTTTAACAGGAACATTTTCTATTACAAGCTCTGTATCTTCCAGGGGAGTATCTTTCACAATGATTTCAAAACAGAACCTGAGGCTGTCTTCCACAACAGATGCAAATCTGCCTATCCTCAGGTTCATTTTTTTAACCTTTGGGTTTTCCATATCCCCAGGGATGGATTCAAGGGCAATTTCAACTATTTTTTCGGCAATACCCATCTCATGCATAATATTAAACCTTGTCCATCACTCTTTTAAATGCTGGAATGGAATTTTTAATTGTCTCATCATCCACACAAAATGAAAGCCTGAAATATCCGGGCTTGCCAAAACCGCTTCCTGGAACTGCAAGAATCAATTCATCCTGCAGCATCTGCACAAACTTCACATCATCTTTAATGGGGGATTTTGGAAAAATATAAAATGTCCCAGGAGGGACAATGAACTCAAGGGTTGTCTCAGCTAAACCTTCACACAGCATATCTCTTTTTCTCTTATATGCATCAATATCTACACTTGCATCCTGAATATATGGAAGAACTCTCTGCATGATTGAGGGTGCATTTACAAAACCAAGTATTCTGTTTGTCAATGCCATGGCTGCCCTGAGTTTCTCTCTATACTGGGTATCAGGTCCAATGGTAATATATCCGATTCTCTCGCCGGGAAGTGATAAATCCTTTGAATGTGATGTTGCAACAATGGTGTCTGCATAACATGAGAACATGGGAGGAACTTCAATATCTTCAAAAACTATCTTTCGGTATGGCTCATCGGAAACAAGATAAATGACCTTACCATACTCTTTGCTCTTTTTTAATAAAAGCTCACCTAACTTATCAAGTTCATCTTTTGTATAAATCTGTCCTGTGGGGTTATTGGGGGAATTAACAAGAACAATTCTTGTCTTGTCAGAAATAGCCTTCTCCATCTCATCAAGATTAAGGGAAAAATCTTTATTGGCAGGAACAGTTACAAGGTTTCCACCATGATTTTGTGCATAAAAAGTGTATTCAACAAAAAAAGGTCTTGTAACTAAAATCTCTTCGCCGGGATTTATTAATGCTTTTATAATTACATTAAGACCTCCTGCAGCACCACATGTAATAATAATATCTTCCCCTGTAACATCAGCACCCTGATCTCTTAAAACTGTCTTTGCAATGGCTTGCCTTACATGGGGAAACCCCATATTCGGCATATATCCATGGATGCCCTCACTGTTGTCAGCTGCAACTTTTTCAAGGGCTTCTTGAAACTCTTTTGGCGGTTTTAAATTTGGATTTCCAATACTGAAATCAAATACATTCCCAGCTCCATGCTCTGCTCTAAGTTTTGCTCCAGCTTCAAACATTTTTCTAATCCATGATGACTTTTCCATTAACTCATCAATATTTGCTGCAATGGTCATTTAAATCTCTCCTCTTTTTAAATAAAAATCTTTTTTAAATTCTAAAAAACAATCTTCATTAATTGCTTGCCTGATTTTTCCCATAAGATCAAGATAATAATAAATATTATGTATTGTATTGAGCCTGAAACTCAATAATTCTCTGGACTTGTAAAGGTGTCTCAAATAAGACCTTGAGTGATTTTTACACGTATAGCATGAACAGCTTTCATCCAGAGGGTTTGTATCAAATTTATACTTTGCATTGGGAATATTAATATTACCCCTTGATGTAAAAAGCATGCCATTTCTGGCATTGCGCGACGGCATAACACAATCAAACATATCTGCACCCATTCCTGAAAGTTCAACTAAGTCTTCAGGGGTCCCAACACCCATTATATACCTGGGCTTATCCTCTTTTAATAGAGGCAAAGTATAATCTGCCATTTCATACATTAAATCCTTTGGCTCCCCCACACTTAATCCACCAATGGCAAACCCGGGGAAATCAAACCCGGAAAGCTGACTTGCTGACAAGGAACGCAATTTTGGATACATTCCTCCCTGAACAATGGCAAAAAGAGAATTTTTTGAACTTTTGATTTTTCTCTGCTCCTGCCAGTATTCATACCCTCTCTCGGCCCACATTGTGGTTTTATCTAAAGCTTCTATTGTATCTTTCTCATTTGCCGGATACCCAATGCACCAGTCCAGGGACATCATAATATCAGAACCAAGTATCATTTGAATCTCAATGGCCTTTTCAGGAGAGAAAAAATGTCTTGACCCATCAATATGGGATTGGAATGATACACCTTTATCACTGAATTTTGCAAGTTTTGCAAGGGAGAAAAACTGAAATCCTCCACTGTCTGTCAGCATTGGTTTGTCCCAGTTCATAAACCTGTGCAGCCCTCCTGCATGTTCAATCACATCACATCCAGGTCTTAAATAGAGATGATAGGTATTGCCTAGAATAATCTTTGCCGAGCAGCTATCAAGATCTTCAGAAGTTAAAGACTTGACTGATCCAACGGTTCCCACCGGCATAAATATAGGGGTTTCAATTTTGCCCCTTGAGCATTGAATTGCCCCTGTGCGCGCCCTTGTTTGTGTGCTTTTATTCTTAACTGTAAATTCAAACATAATTTTTATCAATTACTCTATCAGCATGGCATCGCCAAAACTGAAAAATCTGTATTTCTCCTTTATTGCAGTTTTATAGGCATTAAAAATATTTTTACTACCTGCAAAGGCTGCAACAAGCATCATCAACGTTGATTTTGGCAGATGAAAATTGGTTATCATACCATTGACACACTTAAAATCATATCCTGGATAGATAAAAATATCACACATTCCCTGACCAGGGTTTACCCTACCACTTTTATCTGCAATAAATTCCAATGTCCGCATGGTTGTAGTACCCACTGTTATGACCCTTCTTTTATCATCCTTTGCTCTGTTAATCTTTTGGGCTGTCTCCCTGGAAACTAAAAAAAATTCAGAGTGGATATTGTGATCCCTGATATCTTCAACCTCTACAGGAACAAACGTCCCATATCCCACGTGGAGTGTAATGGTTGCGATTTCAACTCCCTTATCTAAAAGAGCTCCCATAAGCTTATCTGTAAAATGAAGTCCTGCAGTGGGCGCGGCAACTGCCCCCTCCTTTTGTGCATACACTGTCTGATACTGCTCTTTATCGGACTCTAAAGCTTTACCTTTATCTCTTTTTATATATGGTGGCAGAGGTATATCTCCAATTTTGTACAAAATATCAAGAAAAGTTTCACTATTTTTCAAGTTATTCATAAACCTGATATTACAAATCTTTCCTCTGTTTTCAACAACAACTGCTTCTAATCCATGTTGGAAAAACAGATTGGTGCCTTGTTTAGGGCTTCTTGAAGCTTTTACCAGGCAATCACACTCAAAATAAGGATTTTTATCAAAACTTTTCAGAGCTTTAGTAAAATCAATTATTAAAACTTCAACTTTTCCTCCGGTCTCTTTTTTCCCTTTAAGCCTTGCCGGAATAACTTTAGTGTCATTTATTACCAGCAGATCATCTTCTTTTAAAAGATCAATCAGGTTTTTAAACTTATAATGTGAGATAAGACCGGTCTTTTTTTTTAAATGCAGCAGCCTGGAACCATCCCTGTTCCCAACAGGCTTTTGAGCAATTAATTTTTCAGGCAGGTCAAAATCATAACTTTTAAGTTGATACATTAAACCAGATATTTTCCAATATAAACAATTAGAACACCAAATATCATAAGAAATCCTCCAAACCCTCTTAAAGATTTATCCGGGAGTTCCACGAGCATGCTTATCATATTTTTCATCTTATCTGGAGCTGCAAAATAAGGTAAGCCCTCCACAACCATTACCATTCCTATCACACAAAGAAAAAATTTCATCTAAACAGTTGCCTTTGCTTTAAAAGTTATTAATATAATAGAGTGCACTATTAAATATATTTTTATGATTATGATTTCAACAAAAAAAATATTATTGCCAAATAATATAATCAAGGTTATAAATATAAAACTTATTTTATATGAATAAAATAATAATTTCAAAGGTATGTGATATTAATGTTTGAATCGGTTATTGGTCTTGAGGTCCACGCACAACTCAAAACAAAAACAAAAATATTTTGTGGGTGTCCCACAACATTTGGCAACCCCCCCAATACAAACACCTGCCCTGTATGTACAGGAATGCCAGGAGTTTTACCAGTATTGAACAAACAAGCTGTAACGCTTGCCATAAAAACTGCCCTTGCAACAAATTGTAAAATTGCAAATAAGAGCAGGTTTGACAGAAAAAATTATTTTTACCCGGATCTCCCCAAAGGGTATCAAATTTCTCAATATGCCTTTCCCATTGCAGAACACGGCTTTCTCAACATTGATAATAAGAAAATAGGCATCACAAGAATTCACATGGAAGAGGATGCTGGTAAACTCACCCATGACAATAACAGAGGCACAAGCATGGTGGATTTAAACAGAACTGGAATCCCCCTGGTTGAGATAGTAAGCGAGCCTGATATAAGATCGGCAAAAGAGGCTGCGCAATATTTGAAAAAACTTCATATGATTTTAAAATACTGTGATGTCTGTGATGCAAATATGGAAAAAGGACAATTTCGATGTGATGCAAACATCTCCCTTCGTGTTAAAGGTACAGAAAAGTTTGGTATACGCGCTGAAATTAAAAACTTAAACTCCTTTAAAAATGTTGAAAAAGCAATCAATTATGAAATTGAGCGCCAGGGATATCTGCTTGAAGATGGCAAAAAAGTGATCCAGGAAACACGATTATGGGACCCTGATAAAAATAAGACAAACAGCATGCGCTCAAAAGAAGATGCCCATGATTACAGGTATTTTCCCGACCCGGACCTTGTCCCCTTGATTGTGGATGACAAATGGATACAAGATGTTAAAGCCACCCTGCCTGAACTTCCAGATGAAAAAAAAGCAAGGTTTGTAAATGATTTTGCCATTCCTGAATATGATGCAAAAGTCTTGACATCTTCCAGAAAACTTGCAGATTATTTTGAAAAGACAATAAAAGATCTTTCAGATATTAAACAGGCAAGCAACTGGATAATGACCACAATACTTGGTATGCTTAACACTAAAGGCATAACCATTGATGCATCCCCTGTCTCAGCTGACTCCCTTGCAAAATTATTAAAACTGTTGGAAAACAACACAATAAATATTAAAGGGGCAAAAACTATCTTTGAAGAGATGGTTGAAACAGACAAAAAAGATCCTTTATCAA
>CAZMEX010000026.1:19492-40411 GCA_964565415.1 uncultured Desulfobacterales bacterium
AAAAGATCCTTTATCAATAGTAAAAGAGAAAAACCTTGAACAGGTCTCAGATGAGGCAGGGCTTGAGGCTATTATTGCTGAAATAATTGACAAGAACCCAAAAGAGGTTGAACTATATAAAGCTGGTAAAACAAAACTTTTCAGTTTTTTTATGGGGCAGGTCATGGGGAAAACCAAAGGCAAAGCCGACCCGAAAATCATTACTAAAATTATTAAAATTAAATTAGAGGGCTAAAATTAAAATGCCGAAAATTAAATATTTGAGCAAAACAATTATATTGTCTCTTGTTATTATTTGCAGCTTTGCAAATTTTAATGGGCTTTGGGCAAATGGTGTTAAAAAAATTGCTATCCTCCCTTTTGAAATCCACTCTGGAAAAGATATAAACCATATTAAATACGGTATTGATCACATGCTTTCCTCAAGACTTTCCTGGGCAGATCACACCGCAATTACCAATAAACGTATAGTCAATAATGCTCTTAAAAAGAACAACAATCTTCCAAACAATAAGCTTCTATCTGCAATTGCAAAAGCAACCAACTCTGACTATGTCCTGACAGGCAGTATTACTGAATTTGCCAACTCCTTTAGCATTGATGCCAATATCTACAATACAATAGATAAAACCTCAAAACCCTTTTTTGGTCAGGCAGCAAAAATGGACAAAATCATCCCTGAAATCAATCTGCTGGCAGCAAAAATCAATAAAAATATTTTTAATAGAACAACCACCCGGTATGAAGAATTTTCAGAACAGCAGAGTTTTGCCAAACAGAGACAGATGCAACAGAGGATGGATCCGGAAAAAATGGTGACACCGCACCCCAGCGGTGACTTTGAAAGAAAAAAGCCATGGTGGTATGTGTGGGAGTATATTTGGTAAATTATGACAAAAGATTAAATAGTCAGCCCTTTATTCAATTATCAAGGCATCTGCCACCAGTTCCCAGAGGTATTTAACTTTGATTTCAGGCAGTTTAAAATGGGTCAGAATCTGCTTGATCTGACCATGGCAGCTGTGGCATGGCAATACAATCATATCAGGGTTACAAGCTCTTATCTGTTCTGCTTTTTTTCTGGAGTAATGCATGCGCTCTTCATCAAAAGGAGTAAGCATTGTTCCCCCGCCTCCTCCGCAGCAGTAGGCATTGCCTTTAGAAGGGAACAGATCTGTCCAGTTTGAAACAAACTGATCCAGAATAAAACGGGGTTCTTCAAAATATCCATGACCAAACTTCTCTTGTGATTTTCTTCCGTAGTTGCATGGATCATGGTAGGCTATTTTCTCTTTAAACTTGTTTTTGTCAAGCTTGATTCTACCTGTTTTTATGTAATCTATCAAAAGATCAAAAACTGTAAATGCTTTATGGTTGTTAAAAAACTCTGGGTACCATTGTTCGAGACCCGACCGGGTCGCCATGTATGCATGACCTCACTCCGGGTACATCAGGTTTTTTATCCCAAGCTTGTCCATCTGTTCTACAATACGCCCCACAAACAATTTCATGGACTCATCATCGCCGGAAAACAATCCCCAGTTCACTCCCTCCCAGTTTGTACTGGTCATGGTAAAGTCCTCTTTTGCAGCATGGAAAATCTTCCACCAGTGCACCAGATCTTCATTCTGGGTATTGACCAATTTGTTATGGAGAGTGTGCAGAAGAGAGGCGCCCTTTTTGTCAATGGGGGATTTAAAGTCTTCAAATCCCTCTTCTTCAGCAAGCTCTTCACCAACATCTTCAATGATAAATTCAAAATCATCCAGGGGCAAACCAATGTTATTGCCGGTTTTCAGGCATAGCTCAACACCTGTATGGATCTGCCCCGGCACTTTGTCTCGTTCCACATTTTTTCTAAGTTCCCGGACAATATTTACAATATTAATCCCCATGGGGCAAGCGTATTCACACTTCCCGCACATGGTGCATAGCCATGGAAGATTAGATTCTATAAGTTCTTTTTCACGCTCCTGTATTACAAGGCGTACAATTTTTCTCGGGTCAAAGCCTGACTTTCCTGACATGGGGCATCCTGCGGAACATGTGCCACATGAGAGACATAGCTCTGGTATGGATTGAATTGATCTTAAAGGTGCGCTGTTTTTCACTGACATATTTTTTTCTCTTTATATCTTGTCTATTCTTCTATCTTATCTGTTAAAAAATTATTCAAATAAAGGTTTCAATCTGATTCATTACACCACTGTCCTCAAAACCGCTTATCACAGTTGCATTATTCGGACATACAGAAGCGCATGTACCGCATGCCTGGCAGGCAGCATCATCCACTTCTATCAAATTTGACTGCGGGTCTATAAAACGAGCTTGAAAGGGGCATGCACCTATGCAAAGCTCACACTTAGAACAAATTGCATGTCTCACCATGGCTGTCACAGATTGTGTTTCAATAAAATCCCTGCTCAAAATCCTAAGGGCTCGCATGGCAGCAGCACGCCCCTCTTTCATTGCTTCTGATGCATTTTGGGGCATGCGGGCAAGACCGCAGACAAAAATCCCCTCTTTGCCTGTATCAACAGGGCGCCATTTATAATCTGCCTCTTTTACAAAACCATCTTGGGTCCTGTTAAGATCAAAAAGCTCAAACAAATCATTGTTTGCATAGGGTTTAACACCGGTTGATAATGATACAATATCTGCCTTGATCTCTATCTGCTCCTGGAGCACAGGATCAAGCAATGATACCAGAGAGTGTTCTTTTAAAACCTTGACTACTGGTTTTTTCTCCCTTGAAAAGGTTATAAAATCAATCTTGTTTTTCCGTGCCAGCGTATAAATCTTTTCTGAGTTGCCATAGGTCATTATATCCCGATAGAGTATGGTCACTTTGATCTCTGGATCTTTTTCTTTAATTTTAATTGCGGTTTTCAAAGCTTTAACACAGCATATTCTGCTGCAATAATTATCTGGCTCTTCCCTTGATTGTACGCATTGAATCATCACAATATGCCGGGCTTTAAAATCTACTGCCTCTATTTTTTGTTCCAGGTCAAAAAGAGTCATAACTCTATTATTGTCATATCCGTAGGCAGTGGTCTCTTTTCTTGTACCACCTGTTGCAAGTATAATGGCTCCTGCCGGCAATACAGTGAATCCGTCAGGGTTGCCAATGGACAGGGTGAAATTACCTGCTGTACCATGGTATGAAGTAACTTCTGACTCTGACATAATAGTTATGTTATCAAGCTCTTTTACCCTGGATAAGAGTTTATTTACTTCAGAAATTTCTGCTGCTCCTGTTATAAATTTAAGATTGCCACCCGGCTCTTTATTCTTTTCAACCAGAGTCACCCCGATGTCATGGTTAGCCAAAATCTCAGCAGCGCTAAGTCCGGCAGGTCCTGCACCAATAATCAATGCAGTTTTCATTGCCTCTTTTTTTCTAACCTTCAATGTATTCCTGGTTTTAAGAGAGCCGTGTGAGGCAATTATTCTGTTTAATAATTGCTCTTCATCCATGGTGTTTTCAAATTCCACAAAATCAATATAATGTCGATGTATGCCTGTTCTTTTTTCCAGTGCATTAATTTTTGATCGAAAAAGGTCACTGGTGCAGGAGACAATAATCAAACGATTATATTTAGTGTCTGCTGCCAGCTTTGTTAAATCTTCAAACCCTTTTTGACTGCATATGGCATCAAGCAGCAAAGTTTTTATGTTACCGGGCTTTTTATTAATTTGTTGAATCAATTCATCTGATACAAGCCTGCTTTTCTCTTTAGAGCTGCAATTACAGACAATTACAAGAAAATTTGGAGCATCATAGGAGAGTTTTACCCTGTTTGGTCCAAAGCTCTCCCTTTGGGTATCAACATTTGAAACTATACTGCTTGCTTCAATAACAGTTTCAGAGATATCCTTAAATTCAAATTCTCTGTTTATAACATGCACTGCTTTATTTGAAGTAAATTCTGAAAATTCCTGCTTTGAATCTCTTCCTGTTGCAAGCACAATCAAATCAAAGGTTTTTTCAATCTGATCCCCTGATTCATCCATGTAAGAGATTCGCACATCCCCTGTATCAAAATCCTTCTCAACAGAGTGTACTCTGCACCTGACCAGCTTAACTCCATGCTCTTTTACAGCTTTATCCCGATATCTTTGAAAATCTCTTCCATGGGTTCTCATATCCATATAAAAAATTGTTGTCTCGCAGGGGTCAGAAAGCTTTGTCTTTGCAAACACTGCCTCTTTAAGGGAAAACATACAACATGCACTGCTGCAATAATCACTTCCAGTCATAATATTCCGTGATCCAACACATTGAATCCAGGCAATTTTCTCTATTCTTTTTCCGTCTGAAGGTCGCAAGGGCTTACCCTCTGTGGGTCCGCTTTGACTCATCAATCTTTCAAACCCAATAGAAGTTACTACATTTTTCAAGACTCCAAATCCATAAAGGTCTGTATCAGAAGGGGCATAGAGCTTATTTCCTGTTGCCATGATCACAGCAGGGATATTTTTTAAATGAACTTCCCTGTTTTCAAACGAGAGATCAATGGCATCTTCAGGGCACACTTTTAAACAATCACCACATTTTGTGCACACCTTTTCATCAATGGTTCTGTTGTTGGGAATTTGAAAAGGCACAGGAAAAAAGACAGCTTTGCGCTTTGACAAATGTCCGTTAAAACTGTCTGTTGTTGTGACCATGCAAACTTCTTCACACTTACCACAATTGATACAGAGATCAGAATTTATACCAATTGCTTTTTTATTGAGCAGCACATTGAGGTTCCCAGGTGTACCTGTAACATCTTTAATCTCACAACACTGCATAAGCTCAATGTTTTCGTGAATAAGTCCTTTTTTAAGACAAAATTGTCTGCCTGGGTCTCTGACCACCATGGGCAGCATCTTGCACATACCGCAATGGTCATCGGGAAACTGGTTATCCAGCTGGGGAAGGATGCCTCCATATCCGGGGGCTTTATCAATTAAAAGAACCTTATGCCCTGTTTCAGCAAGGTCAAAAGCAGCTCTGATACCACTTATGCCAGCGCCTGCAACTATAATTCTATTTTCCAACTCATCCATGATTATATTTTATCTTTTTCTTTATAATTCAAGTAGGGGATATTATCTTCAATGTTTTCTCCAGGCATATAATCAAAAAAATCCTGGGTGTTTTTTGACACGACCTTAAATATATCGGCAACCGGAATATTAGACGGGCATACACTTGTGCATTGACCGCATCCAACACATGCGTGGCTCATGTGGGCAAGTCGTGTCATATGAAACATGGTAGTATCAGTGGGAAGTTTAATCACCCCTTTTTTATCTGCTCTGTTCATCAGGGTTTCCGGCATATGGCTAAAAATATCTGTTTTAAATACACACTCTTTACAATAACATACAGGACAAATAGTCATGCAGTTATAACAATTAAGACAATTTCCTATAACCTCCTGGAATTTATCAACCTTATTAATGTAAGAGAGTACATCTTCAGTCAGAGCATCCATGTTTTTACGGTGCCTGGTCATGATATCATCTATTTTTTCTGCCCTGGTATCCGGGATATCTGTTATCCCATAATCAAGCTTTTCAAGAGCTGCTTTTCCTTTTTCAGTCCCTGCTGAAAATGAAATATTGCCTGGACAGCCAAAAATATTCATATGTATATCAGATGTCTCAGATATAAACTGAGTACATGTTCTGCAGCTTGAAGTGATCATATCATTGTCTATCTCTCCTTCACATTGCAGATAATCACTGTTTTCAACTCTCCCATGGCAATCTGCCGTAATAATAATGGCATTTTCCAGGGTACATTGATTAAGCTTTACAAGTTCAAAAAGAGCTCTTTTCTCACACGGTTTTAAAACCAGAGCCGTTGTTTTCCCACTGTTTGATCCAAGGAGTAGACTTGCCTGTTTCGCAGAATTCATTGCCATGACCCGGGCAAGGGGTTCCATCTTTTCAAGATGTGCTCCATCACTTATCAGCATGGGCATGGGAAGATTTGAGTATGGTGATTTGCCGGGCAAAAAAAGATAGTCTGCCTCAATCTCAAGCATTTCAGACAGCAGATGTTTTATGGCTGAATCAGCCTCTTTTTCAAACCCTTTTTTCATATATGCAGTCATTGGTTTTTAATCCCCTTCTAAAGAATCATTTGATCTTTTATCTCTCCTTGCCCAAGATCTTTGATTTTTTGAACAAATTGAGTCATATGTTGCTGGAACTCAGGACCTTCACTTGCACCAATCCATTCCAATTGCAGTCTTCTTTCATCTATCCAGAAGTTTTTCATTATCTCCCTTAACCCGATGATTCTTTTTTCTGCTTTCAGATTACCATCAATGTAATGGCAGTCACCTGGATGGCATCCTCCGATAAACACGCCGTCAGCACCATCTAAAAAAGCTTTCAAAATATATTTTGTATCTATCATGCCTGTACACATCAACCTTATCATTCTAACTTCAGGAGGATAGTGAAGTCTTGATGTACCTGCCAGATCAGCAGCAGTATACGTGCACCAGTTACAGACAAATACGATTATTTTAGGGCTGAAATCTGTCATTTTTATTTTATCTCCAACTTAAATTTATAACTTTCTCAAAATCCTTCCAGTTCGTTCATTACCTGGAGGTCAGTAAACTGTTTAACACCTGCAGCACTGGCAGGACAAGCTGCACTGCAACTGCCACATCCCTGGCACAAGGTTTCATTAATAACTGATACACTCCTTGATGCATCATAGTCAATGGCTGAATAGGCACATACAAGAATGCAGGTTTTACATCCTGCACATAAATCAGGATCAATAAACGAAATTTCTGCTTTTGTGCTGACTGTACCTTTTGATAGCAGGGAAATTGCTTCTCCTGCTGCTGCTGATGCCTGGGCTACTGTGTCTGGAATATCTTTAGGACCCTGGCAGCAGCCGGCAAGGAAAATACCACTTATGGGAGTACTCACCGGTGCAAGCTTTGCATGCAATTCATTAAACCAGCCGTCACCGTCTCTGGATACGCCTGTCATTCTGCCGACCTCTTCGGCACCGTCAGCAGGTTCCAGACCCACACTTAAAAGAACCATATCAACAGGCAGTCTCAGATTTTTACGCGTTAATGTGTTTTCTGCGACAACAGTCAAACACCCTTCATCATCAGGGTTGTCCACCATGTCTGTCACCTCTGCAACTCTGCCCCGGATAAAATGCACACCCTCTTCCTGAACCCTGTTATAAAACTCCTCATAAAGTTTGCCAGGAGAACGCATATCAATGTAAAACTCCCACACCTCAGCATTAGTTTTCTCCCTGATAAGATGGGCAAACTTCATGGAATACATACAGCAGACCCTTGAACAATAGGCATTGTGTCTCTTGTCCCTGGAGCCGACACAATGAATAATTGCCACCTTTTTTGGTTTTTCGCCATTTTTCATTACAATCTGCCCCGAAGTTGGACCAGTTGCATTGTTTAAACGTTCAAATTCAAGGCTTGTATATACTTCAGGATATATCCCATATCCATATTGTATCAATTTTGAAGAGTCAAAAGCTTTAAACCCTGTTGCAAGGATGATTGCTCCGGTTTCAACTTCAATTATTTCAGGCTCCTGATCATACCTGATGGCACCTGCCTCACAAAACTTTTCGCAGATCCCGCATTTTTTTCCCAGTCCAAGCTTCAAACAGTTTTCAACATCAATCACCGGTGTTTTAGGCACTGCCTGGGGAAAAGGTGAAAATATTGCAGTGCGATTGCACAAACCCTCATTATAATCATCCCTTATCTTTTTTGAAGGGCATTTTTCCATGCAGACACCACATCCTGTACATTTTTCTTCATCAACATACCTTGGCTTTTTCCTGATTTTAACCGTGTAATTGCCAATGAATCCATCCACAGACTCAACTTCACTGTATGTAATCAATTCAATATCTGGCTGTTGGTCCACTGAGACCATTTTAGGAGTCATGATACATGCAGCACAGTCAAGGGTGGGGAATGTCTTGTCAAATTTAGACATATGCCCGCCAATGGACGGTTCTCGCTCAATAAGATAGACTTTGAATCCTGCTTCGGCTGCTGTCAGGGCAGACTGCATGCCGGCAATGCCACCTCCGATAACCAGGACAGATTTTTTAACTGCAACCTCTTTTGTTACAAGGGGTGCATGGAAAGCAACACGCTTGACTGCTGCTGTAACAAGATCAATGGCTTTTTGGGTGGCAAGTTCTGAATCCAGAGTAACCCAGGATGAATGCTCCCTTATGTTTGCCATCTGAAAATAAAACATGTTCAACCCTGCTGTTTTAACAGCCTTTCTAAATGTTGGTTCATGCATTCTTGGTGAACAGGAGGCAACTACAACACGGTTTAAACCAAGCTCCTTAATATCATCAACAATTAGTTGTTGACCCGGGCTTGAGCACATGAATTTGTACTCTTTTGCAACCGCAACATGGGAAAGCTTGCCTGCATACTCTGCAACTTTCATCACATCTACTTTTGGATAGATATTCTGACCACAGTGGCAGACATAAACACCTATCTTTGGCTTTTGAACTCTCATTTGGGCTTTTTCAGGAACTTTCATAGGAATTTTCATAGGTCAACTTTCCCTGATCAACTTGTAATTTTAAGTTTTTCAAATTTTTGAATCAACACATCAGAATTTACCAATAGTTTATCTAAACCCAAACGCTCCGGCTCAATTTTGAAATAGAGACCAATAAGTTGTGTAAAAAATAGAATCGGTATTGCAGGAGCTTTTGATCCTGCCTGAAGAGAATCCATATTGAATTGGCACAAGGGACAGATGGTAATTGCAGCATCACAACCTGCTTTTTTCATACGGTCTGCAATGCGCCCCACAAGGGTGCGTGCAATATCAACATTTGGCATGGCACCGGCAGCCCCGCAGCACTGAGTTTTTGCAGAGTGGTCAACAGCATTAAACCCAAGAGTGTTTAACATATTTTCCAAAAATTCAGGGTGCTCACTTTTTCTGCCTTTAAGCCAGGGTCTTGAATATTGACAGCCGTAATAACAGGCAATGTTTATCTCCTTGAGCGCTTCATCTCCATGGGATTTCCAGATATCTTCCTCTATCCCATTGAACAAAACATCCATAAGATGCTGGATTGTAATTTTCTTGGAAAGATTTAAACCCTCCTGTTTAAGTGTCAGGTTTACCTTTTCAAGTTGCTGTTTATTTGCAAATAAAATATCAGCTGATTTTCTCAAGGTTGTATAACAGGCATTACATCCTGTAACAATATTGGAAAAACCATTTTTCTCAGACAGGGCAAAGGAGCGTGCAGCAAGGTAAAGGGATGATGCTTTGCTTTTGCCTGCTGTAATGGTTGCACCGCAGCAATTCCAGTCCGGGACCTCAACAAGCTCAATATCAAGCTTTTGACAAACTGCATCCAGGGACTCTTTATAACCTGCTGAAGTTTCGTGGGCACACCCCGGGAAAAAAGAGTATTTCATATTATGACCTTAATCGTTTTAATATTCGTCTGAATCGCAAAGGTTTCGCTATCTTTTGTAAACCCAGCTCCATGCGTTTTTTTCGCTTAAGTTTTATGGCAAGGGGGATGTTTGAAAGACCTGCAAAGGGGTGTTTCAGAGAGTATTTTGCCATTACAAATGATTCAGTTATCCTACCAGTGTATTGGAGCGCAAAGGAAAAAGAGTTGTGCAGATCTCTTACTCTGTTTGCTTTTGTTTTTTCACCGCTCTCTGAAATCAATCTTTTCAGGCTGTACATTAAATCTGTCACAGCGATTTCCTTAGGACATCTATTGGAACATTGATAGCATGATACACACATCCAGGGGGAGTTGGAATTGATAACATCACGCATGTTGCCATCTTTAATCATGGCAATAAGAGCTCTTGGACCAAAATCCATGACATCAGCCATGGGGCATGATCCGCTGCACGTACCGCACTGGATACATGAGTGTATTTGCTCCAGAAACTGTTTATTATCTGTCATTATCTGTTATTATCTGTTATTATCTGTTATTATCTCTGTATTTATCTAATATATCTTTAATCCTGGCTTCAATGAACACAACTGCATCATCTTTTTGCTCCTCGGACATTAATGCAATATCTTCTGCCATATCATCAATGGTCTTCTCGTCCATGTCAATGTTTTTATTAATAAAAAAAGTTTCAACCTCTCCATCTTCAAACATTAATCCACAACCGCCGGCGGTACCGATAAGTGTATCATTGACCATAATTGGAACAACAATCCTTCCTAGACCTGCATCACACTCTTCTGCAACACCTTTTTTTGTATTTTCCGCAATGGCAGCCATGTTCTGATACGCCGGAGCACAAATAAATGTCTGCCCTTTTTTATTCCCATTAATCTCAGGGCATAATTTATTGGGCCATTTTTTAAAATCTGTTATCCTGACCCCCTTAATATTATATACTCCTGCATTTAAACCAGTCTTCTCCACAATCTCTTTTTCAAGCTCTACCCACTTTTCAAGGGGTAATATATCAGTAAGTTCCATTTAAAATTTCCTCAATAATCCTATCAATAATAAGCCCTGTTAGTGCATTCCAATTACAACTTACTTTACATATCACACTGCAGTCATATTGATCAAGTTTACTTAAATTTGAATTGCTTATACTTTAATATCCTCCATGGAAAGATTTTTGCCTGACAGGAGCCAGAACAAGTTTTCATGATAACACTACCCCCATAACACATTTCTAATAAATCTGTTATTGACAAAAAATCATTTACTCTCTATAAATAATTATATCAAACATGGTAAAGACTATAACTGTGGGAGAATCTCTATGATACATTTAAGGTATGTTATCTTTATTTTTGTGGGTGTAGTTTCTTTTTTATTTTCCTCTTTTCATGTCCAGGCTGAAGACCTGATCATTACTGTAGCTGGTTCCAGTACAGTTCGCCCTATTATTACTGCAACATCAAAACAGTTCAAGAAAAAAAATCCAGTGGTATTTAATATTACTGGTGGCGGTTCAAGCTACGGTATTAAATCCGTGGCAATGGGTACTGTCACAATTGGAATTGCTTCCAGAAAACTGAACAAGAAAGAGGAAAAAAAATGGCAGACATTAAGAGTTACAACCATTGGTTATGACGGGATAGCAATAATTGTTAATAAAGCAACCCAGGTAACAGCATTGACCAATGAACAAATAAGAGATATCTATCTTGGCAAAATTTCAAATTGGCAGGAAGTTGGAGGTCAGGGTGGTCCCATTGTTTGCATTAGTCGGGAATCTGATCGCGGCGAATCACAACTTTTTCTGGAATATACACAGCTGGAAGCACAGGAAGATATTACCTCCATGGTGTATCGAAAAAAAGGTGACCAGCAGTACTCCTCAACCAAGAGTAGAATCATTGGGTCCAACAAAGATGCGATTTTATCCGTATCCATGAGAAAAAATACCATTGCCTATGTTTCAATGGGTCAGGCACTTGATTTTGAAAGGAAAACCAAAAGAATTTTGCTTCCCACAGTGGATGGGATAGAACCTGTTACTAAAAATGTTAAAAATAAAACATTCCCTATTTATAGACCTTTAAACATTCTTACAAATGGTGAACCAGACAGACTGGTTAAAAGCTTTATTGATTATCTGTTGAGTTCTGAAGGACAAAGCTATGTCTTTTCCAAGAATTTTATTCCAGTAAAATAGAGTAACCTGTCATATCATGGACCCAGTCATACTATTCTTTTAAACATCTTTTCCATATCTTTTTTCTCCCACTTAATCATTGTGGGTCTTCCATGGGGGCAATGCAGCGGATTTTTACATTTTTCAAGATCCTTTAATAATTGCGCTATCTCCTGAATATTTAATTTTTGATTTGCCCGCAACGCACTATGGCATGCCATCAGGCTTAAAGTATCATCCAGCCATCTATTTTTTAATGTACTGGTCTTTTTATCCATAAGAGAATCTATCATTTCTAAAATAAAGGGCGCTGTCTCTTTTTTATCAATGATTGCAGGAACAGATTTGACAACAAAAGTAGTGCCGCCAAAAGGTTCTATGTCAAAGCCGTATTTGGAAAGTTCTCCTGTAATTTGGTTTAATAGCTCGGCTTCAGAAAAGTTTAATTCAAGGGTCTCCGGCATTAAAAGGGTTTGGGATTGGGTGGTGGAACTTTTGTTTCTGGATTTCAACTCTTCATAAACAACTCTTTCGTGGGCGGCATGTTGGTCCACCAGCACCAATCCATAGTCTGTTTCAACGATTATATAGGTAGACATTACTTGCCCAAGGATGGATATATTCCCTCCAAAAAAGGATTTCTCTCTAACTCTCTTTTCAGAAGGAATTATTTCGGCCTCAGCTTTGACTTCAGCTTCGACTTCGACTTCAACTTCAGCCTGGGGTATGGCTTGGGGTTTAGATAAAAAATCCGGTTCTGCATACTTGAACAAGGACTCTTCAATCACTTCAACAGGTTCTGGTCTTTGCTGTGCTGGTCTGTCAGGCACTGGAACAGACGGAGCTATAGAAGTTTTATGCACTCCATGGGGTTTATGAATTTTGTGAGCTTTATGAATTTCGTGGGTTTCGTGGGTTCTATGAGATTCGTGGGTTCCAGGCATTTCAGGTATTTCAGGAGCCGGGCTCTTGTTAAAAAACTTCTCTTTCTCTTGTTCAAGAGCGCTTTTTACTGCCTTTACCACAACGTTGTAAACACTTTTCCCATCAAAGAACCTGACCTCATTTTTTGCAGGGTGAACATTGATATCAACCTGGTCAAAGGGAATGGATATATAAAGCACTGCCAGGGGAAATCTTGACTTCATAAGCATGCCTTTATATCCATTTAACAAGGCTGAAACAATTGATCTGTCACTTACAAGACGTTTGTTTACAAACACCTTTATCATTCTTGAGCTGCTTCTTGTTACCTTGGGTGACGAAACAAACCCTGTTATCTTAATATTATTTTCATTCAGGTCAACCTTTAAAAGGTCTTTGGATGTATCATTTCCTAAAACTTTTACTACCCTTTCCCTTAGAGATTCAGATGATGAAAAGTTTTTTACAAGCTGCCCGCCCTGGAAAAGCCTGAACCCAATATATTGATTTCCAAGGGCAATGGAAGAGAAGGTGTCGGCAATATGAGCATTCTCTGTATTATTACTTTTTAAAAACTTCTTTCGGGCAGGGGTATTAAAGAAAAGATTTTTCACCTGCACCATTGTACCAATGGGAGCACCGGTATCAGTTACAGTCAACAATTTTCCACCGGAGATAATCATATTTGTTCCGCTGTCATCACCTTTTAATCTGGTAATAAGAGTAAATTTTGAAACAGCAGCAATGGAAGGAATTGCCTCACCTCTAAAGCCCATTGTAGAGATGGAAAAAAGGTCTTCATCCTTTAAAAGCTTGCTTGTTGCAAATCTTTCAATGGACAATAAGGCATTATCTTTAGCCATGCCTGTTCCGTTATCAGAAACTCGTATGAGAGTTTTTCCTCCATTCTCAATTTCCAGAGTAATAAGTGAAGAGCGTGCATCTATTGAGTTTTCAAGAAGCTCTTTTACAACAGAGGCAGGTCTTGCAACCACCTCACCTGCTGCAATCTTATTGGAGAGTGTTTCTGAAAGTATTCGTATGTCTGCCATCGTACCCTGTCAACCTTTATGAATCCAGATCTTTCACAAATCTTAAAACAAACTCGGAATCTTCAGGATTCAAATCAAATTGAATGTTTGCTTCCTCAGCAATCATGGAAGCATTTTTTTCAGGATTTTGTTTTCTTGCTTCTGAAATCCATGCAATTGCCTTTTTTAAACTTTCACTGCCTGATTTAATAGTTGCCATGTTTGATAAATCCTTAAATATTAATTTTATAATTTACAAAATTTATCTTGCCTGCCTGATGAAACATCTGATAACAATGATTTTTCAAAACCAAAGCCCAGCTTTAATAAACTTTTTTCATCAAACCTTGATGCCATCATCTGCAAGCCGATTGGTAATCCCCTGGAAGAAAACCCAGCCGGAACAGACATGCCGGGAACACTTGCCATATTGGCAGAAAGAGTAAAAACATCAGTTAAGTACATTGTAAGAGGATCATCAATATTTTCACCTATTTTAAAAGCAGGTGTAGGAGCAACCGGGGATATAATAATATCACACTCCTTAAAAGCATTTGTAAAATCATCCATTATTAAAGAGCGTATTTTTGATGCCCTGCCGTAATATTCATCATAGTAACCTGCTGAGAGCGCATAGGTTCCAATTATTATTCGTCTCTTTACCTCTTCACCAAAACCTTCATACTTTGTATTTTTATACATATCAATAAGGTCATTTGATTCTTTGCTTCTGTGTCCATATCTCACCCCGTCAAAACGTGCAAGATTTGAGCTTGCCTCGCAAGGGGCAATGATGTAATAGGCTGCAATGGCATACTCTGTATGGGGCAAAGTTATATCAACAATCTTCGTTCCAAGATCTTTAAGACGTTCAACAGATTCTAAAAAAACTTTCTGCACATCAGGGTCAATGCCCTCAACAGACAAATACTCTTTAGGGATGCCTGCTTTCATTCCCTTAAGGGAAGCTTTCTCAACTTCATCAAAAACAGACATGTAATCAGGAACATCAACATCAACAGAAGTTGAATCTTTTATATCTTTACCACTGATTGAGCTCAATATAACAGCAGCATCTTTTACATCTTTTGTAATGGGACCTATCTGATCCAGGGATGAAGCATATGAAACCAGACCAAACCTTGAAACTCTGCCATAGGTGGGTTTTAAACCCACAACACCACAATGGGATGCAGGCTGACGAATTGAACCGCCAGTATCTGTACCCAATGCTCCAACACAAAAACCTGCAGCAACAGCAGCAGCAGACCCTCCGCTTGAGCCACCCGGCACATGCTCTCTGTTCCATGGATTTTTAGTAAGATGAAAAGATGAATTCTCGTTGGAAGAGCCCATGGCAAATTCATCAAGATTGGTCTTTCCTATAATCACCGCACCCTGTCTTTTTAATATAGAGATGATGGTTGCATCATATTGGGGTATAAAGTTCTCAAGTATTTTGGAACCACATGTGGTTTTTACACCTTTTGTGCATAGCAGGTCTTTTACTGCCATGGGTACTCCTGTAAGATGAGATATTTTACCTGAAGCAATCATCTTATCTGCTTTTTTTGCCTGCTTTAAAGCATACTCTTTGTCAACTGTGATAAAAGCACCAATATCATTGTCATACTTTTCAATTCTATCAAGATATTGTTTTGTTAGTTCTTCAGATGTGATTTCAGAACTTTTCAACCTTTTTTTCAACTCATGTATGGTAAGTTTTTGGATATCCATTATTTAAAAATTCCTGCTCTATCTTAAATTAAGTTTAGCTTGGTTTAATCGTGTTGGGTACTTTATAAAAATCATCAATCCTGTTCGGAGCATTTGCCAAAGTTACTTCAGGACCACCTGGTTCTATTGGTTCATCTGATCTTAAAATATTAGTATTAAAAGAAGCATCTGATACAAGCTTTGCCCCTGAAACATCAACATCTTTTAACTTATCAATGTATTTTAAGATATCACTTATCTGCTCTGCATATTTCCCAACAAGGGATTCATCAATCTTTAACCGTGCCAGGTGTGCAATATTTTCCACATCTTTTTCTGAAATTTTCATCTTGATTCCTTAAAAAATTATAAATCCTGTTTTATTATAATTCCATTAATATTATCTGATTTTAATCTCCTCAAATATCTGCGTGCAACTTCAGTATCAGAAAAATGCCCTACCCTTACGCGATGCCAGATTTGATCCTGCACCTTGCCTAAAGTTTTATAGCCTGTGTATCCCTTTGTCTTCAGGGAAGAAATTCTATCGACTGCTCCTTTAACATCTTTGTAGGCAGCAATCTGTATGGTAAATTTATCCTTTACACTTTTTTTTGATACCTCTTTGTCCAACACCTTTTTGTCCAACACCTTTTTTTGCCCAGGTACAGGCTTGACAGAACTGCTCAATTCAACCTTTGATCTGTTCTTGCCCTGGGAAGAGTATTTTCCCTTTGTCAAACTTTTCCGGCTTAGCTTTAAAACAATTTTCCCCTCTGGTCCAATTTGATTATTTGTATCAGCATTGTATTCAGTCTCTTTTGATTCACTAAATTCAGGGGGTGCAGTCTTCTGATTATCTATAATCATATCTGCTCCTGGCATGGGCATTTTTAAAGCTTCATAGAACTGAACATCAGTTGTTTCCAAATTTTTATTTTCAGCTTTATATTGACCTGCAATGGTTGCAAGTTTTTTTTGAAATTTTCGCGTATCAAATTTCACAGGTGCACTGCCTCTGCCAACAAAAATACCAAGGACAAACATCCATATTACAATAAAAAAAAGAATTAGACAGATCACTCCTTTTTTTAAGGATGACATTGTTACATCCTTTCAGGAGCAGAAACTCCAAGGAGGTCAAGACCGTTTCTTATTACTTTTTTTACTGCGGTAATAAGACAAAGTCTGCCCACACTCAGCTCTCTATTCTCTGTAATAACTCTATGTTTATTATAATAAGCATGAAAAGCGTGGGCAAGTGTCATTAAATATGTGAATACAATGTGTGGATGGAGTGTTTGGGCACTTTTTTCAACGTTTTCACCAAACAGTGATAGAATTTTGATCAAATTGATCTCCTGGGTCTCTTTCAAATTATTTACAGAACTTTGTAAATTGTCATGCCATTCAATATTTTGACACTCAATCAAACCTTCTTGTTCAGCCTTTTGAAGAATGCTTGAAATTCTGGCATGCACATATTGGACATAAAACAGCGGATTATTGTTTGTTTTTTCCTTTGCAAGTTCAAGGTCAAAATCAAGTTTTGAGTCATAACTTCTACTTAAAAACATGAACCTTGCAGCATCTTTACCAACCTCTGCCACAATATCCTTAAGTGTTACAAACTCACCTGCTCTTGTTGACATTGCAACTGGTTTGCCACCGCGCAAGAGGTTGACAAGCTGCACAAGAATAACATCAAAATTCTCACTGTCTTTCCCACTGGCATCAATACATGCATTAATCCTTTGAATATATCCATGATGATCCGCGCCCCACACATCAATCACCCGATCAAACCCTCTATCAAACTTATCTTTATGATATGCAATATCCGAGGCAAAATAGGTTGTTACACCATTGCTTCTTACAACAACCCTGTCTTTTTCATCACCAAATTTCTCTGTATTAAACCACAATGCACCATCTTTTTCATAGACAATACCATCTGATTTAAAATCATCAATTGTTTTTTGAACCAATGACTTGCCTTCAGTTAAGTTATATAAACTCTGTTCACTAAACCATTTATCAAACTCAACGCCAAAGTTTTTAAGATCCTCTTTTATCCCTTTTAAAATACGATCAGCTGCATAGACTGCACACTCTGAAATACCTGAAGTCTCTTCTCTGTTAAGAAAATCTTCTCCCTTTTCAAGCAGAATATCTTTTGCAAAATCTTTTATGTAATCTCCCTGGTAACAATCTTCGGGAAAATCGATTTTTTCATTCTGGCTTTCAAGCACCCTTAACCACACGGATTTACCCAATGTATTAATCTGCCTGCCTGAGTCATTTATATAGTACTCTTTTTGAACATCAAAGCCAGCAAATGCAAGTATATTACCTGCTGCATCTCCCACAGCAGCACCCCTGCCATGCCCCACATGCAGAGGACCTGTTGGATTTGCACTTACAAACTCAACCTGAACTCTTCTTTTTTGTCCAAAATTTGATGATCCATACTCTCTATCTTTGATAAAAATTGTCTTTAAAAATGAATGCCATACCTCATCACAAAGGAAAAAATTGATAAAGCCAGGTCCTGCAATTTCAACTTTTTTTATCAAACCTGATTCTGTTTTATCCGGCTTTGTATTTTCAGATGTCTGGATTAAAGAGACAACAGTCTCGGCAATTTTGCGGGGTGCCATTTTCTGCACTGATGCTGAAATCATGGCAAAATTAGTAGAAATATCACCATGGGCTTCATGTTTTGGCTCTTCAAACTCCATATCGGGAAAATCATCTGAAACTAAAAGCCCCTTTTCAAATGCTTCTCTGGCAGCTTTAAGGACTATTTCTGCTATCTCATCTTTCATTTATGGATCTAATCCTCATGCTCTGAATTATTTTCCGGCTTGAATTTAGGCGTGTCATCTTCTGTGTCTATCTCTTTAATAGCATCATCAGAGGTGTCTTCATCATCAGCTGTAACAAGATCTTCAACTTCGATCTCTTCCTCTTCCTCTTCTGTAAGCAAAGATTCAACATCCTCATAGTTAACAACAATTTTCTCTTCTGACTTGCTTGCAAAAAACTTTAAGGTTGCCTCAAAAAGTTTATCAGCAACCAGTGCATCCGGGAAAAAATTCTTTGTGCGCAATTTTGGAATAAACTGCTCTGCCCCCTTTTTAGAAGCATCCTGCATCTCTTTTAAAGGATATGATCCTTCATACATAACAACAAAATTATTATCAACTTCCCCTGCTTCAAAAACCTTTAGTACATCTTCTTTTATATTTTTCTCAAATGTAAATCTGTATCTCATTTTTTCATCTCCCTAACAACAAATATAAATAATTCACTGAATTATAGTTCAACTATTAGATTAGTCAATCTATTTGCCAAACTATTTGAAATAAAACCATTAAATCTCCATCGATATTTAGCAATTTTAATTTAAAACAATTGAAAATATCTTTCAGAAACACATTTTTTATTATATACGGCTAGGATGAGGGGCTATAGATGAGATCATCTAAGATCAATTGTTATTAAAGAATTTGTTGTGTATCCAAAAGAGAGTGCTTTAACACCAACCCATTTTTCATATTTTTCTGTTGTTCTATTCTGTATTTACCACAGTCGTCCGAAACAGCAGAAGAGGCAAACATCAAAAAGCAGGCAAAAAAAATACCCGGTATCAAAGAGCAGAGCTGGATGGAACATATTTATAGAGCTCAGCTGCATAATCAGAGTTTGTCTGACCATTTCCATAAAAATAATAATCTCCTTCAAATACAACAGGTTTTTTAGTGGGGCTTACCCTAAAGTCAGTTTTTATTGTCCCTGCAGCTGTGCCATCACTCATCCATAATTCTGTAACAGAGCTGGTGATTTTATATGCAAAAAAAAGCGTGTTGCCAAGAGCGGTCAGGTAGCGAAGGTCTGAAGAGTAGTTTGGATCACCATCGATATCTTTCATGAGGATAGTTCCGGAAGCTGTCCCGTCACTTTTCCAAAGCTCCCTATTTTGATAGTTCCCTCCCCTAAAAAAGAGAGTTCCTTTGACATTTGTTAATTGGGACGAAAAAGCGGTGTGACCGTTCCACTCTTTTAGTAAAACAGTTCCTGCATCTGTGCCATTAGTTTTCCATAAGCCATATTTATCTGATGGGGATGTAGATGTGTGATTGATGAAGTAAAGGATGCCACCATGTGCTGCATAATGGGTTGAATCGACTGACAGGTTTGTGAATGTTTTAATCTTTGATGTTTGTGCCGTAGCAGTCTCATATCTCCATAATTCATTGCCAACGGCTACATCGGGGTATCTTCTGATATAAAGGGTGCCATTGGAAGCTTCCACAAGATTTGTCCTACTGTAGGAAGGAGCCTCATCAAAATTAATAACCATGATAGTTCCTGCATTGGTGCCGTCACTCTTCCACACGTCCTTCCCAACTATGAAATAGAGCACCCCATTAATATCCCAAAAGTCATGGGGGTTGCTCGGAGGAGTACCTGGCGCGATATCCTTGACCATTTTTGTGCCTGCAGTAGTGCCATCACTGACCCATAACTCTCTGCCATAGTTGGTGGGATCACTAAACGGAACAAAAAAGAATAATCCACCAGAAGCACAGCTGTCATGAATATAATCCGGGATATCGTTCAGTTTTTCAACCCCTGCATTGTCAGCTTTCCAAAGTTCATATTTATCGTCACTTTTACGCCTCAGGGAAAAGTAATAGTTATTACCTGCCGCAGTATCTGTTTCCTGGGCAAAAGAATAGTAAGCATTATGATCAATGGAGCTTATTTTGGTTGTTCCGGCAGTAGTTCCATTGGAAATCCATAATTGTCTTTTTACTGAACCGTAATCATCATTTGCCCAAAAAAATATTGTATTGTCTGCTCCCATATAATAGATATCGCTGCTGTAGTTACCAGGGTAGATATCTTTTACAAGTTCAAACCCTTGTGCAGATGTCGCTGGTATCCAGGCAGCTGAAATAAACACAACCAAGAATACAATTAAAAAATTTAATATCATAACCTTTTGTGTAACCCTTTTTTTAATTTTATTCACTCTTTTAAACAATGGGAATATACTTTCTACTTTTTCCATCACTTTTCATCCTCCTGTAAATAGTAAATATTTTTTAACAGCCACAAGACTTGCAAATAGCAATTAGCATACCAAGGCTGATAAGTAAATGACTGATACACTGATAAGTAAACTGATAAAAAATGCTTTTTTGCCTTTTGTCAAGAAACAGCTAAAAATTTGCTACAACTCTGAAAAATATGGCTGAATTTGAGTATAGGACACCTGTAATCCCTCAAATCAATTTTAAAAATATCAGCTCTAAAAGGTGTCAAATACTGGAATCTGAGAGCCTGAATTATCATGATCTGAATCTTCAATATATGTTAATTCAGGAATATAAACAGCTTCTATCTCCGGCGGATCATGGTTGCGGATATCCCAAAGGTTTAGATATTTTAATATCTTATCTATTATTTCGAAATAATCAATGATAGAGATGATTTTAATCTGGCAAGCCAGTCCAAAGCAGTAAACACTTTTCGGGTTTTTCTATCCTTGGATGTATAAA
>CAZMEX010000027.1:0-24203 GCA_964565415.1 uncultured Desulfobacterales bacterium
CGACCTTCGGGTTATGAGCCCGACGAGCTACCAGACTGCTCCACCCCGCATCAAGAGATACTGAATATATATTTAATTTGTTAAATTGTCAAGAAATTTATGAAATATTTTTTTACTTTAAAACATTGGCAAGCTCTTGAATAGAAAGCGTTGCTGTGCCAATTTTGCCAACAACTATTCCGGCAGCACTATTTGCAGCAGCTGCACTTTGCATGAAACTTGCACCTGAAGCCAGGGCAAGACCAAGAATTGCAATAACAGTGTCTCCTGCACCAGATACATCAAATACCTGTCTTGCTTCTGACTTGATTGTATAAGGTTGTTTATCATTTTCAAATAAAACCATACCATCTTTTCCACAAGTAATTAAAAGCTTATCAATGTTTATTTGATCCAATAATTTTTTTCCTGCAGCAATAAGGTCATCAGTATTGAAAATTTCCATATTTAATGCTGATGCAGCTTCGTTTTGATTTGGAGTTAAGATCGAAACCCCTTTATATTTTGAGTAATCTAAGCCCTTTGGGTCAGCAATAGTAATTGTTTTATATTTTCTGGCAAAATCAACAACAAATTCTACAATTTTATGGGTTATAAGACCCTTGGCATAATCAGAGATGATTATAAGGTCAACCAACGGTATTTTTTTTGATAATACTTTTTTTAATTTATCAAATGTTATGGATCTAATCTCTTTAACACTCTCATGGTCAATTCGAAGCATCTGTTGATTGGATGCAATTATCCTTGTTTTTCTTGTGGTTGGTCTGTAATGCTCTTCAATTAGACCCTGAGTGTCAACATTAACTTCCTGTAATTTTTCAATGAGAATTTTACCGGTTTTACCAGTTCCCACAGTGCCAGCTACAGAAACTTGTGCATTCATGGAAATAAGATTATTAACAACGTTTCCTGCACCTCCCAGTGTAAAGCTGGTATTATTAACAGATACAACAGGAACAGGTGCTTCAGGAGAGATTCTATGAACGCTGCCCCATACATACTCATCAATCATCAAGTCCCCAAGTACTAAAACCTTGAGTTGTTTAAATTTTGTAATATCAAGCGTCATAATTATAGAAAAGATTCAATCATTGTTTTAACTTCATTGTAATTTTTTGTAACAGGTATTTCTGGGAAATCTTGTAAAACACTCTTGGGAGGATTAAAAAGAAATCCATTATCAGCTTCCAGTATCATTTCAGTGTCATTATAAGAGTCGCCAAATGCTGTTACAGTATAATTCATTTTTTTAAATGCTTTTACAGCTTCTTTTTTCTGGCTTTTGATTCTGATATTGTAATCTTTGATGGTTCCATCATCTGCAATGGACAGGTTGTGGCACAATAATGAAGGAAAATTTAATTTTTCCATCATTGGCATTGCAAACTCTTCAAAAGTATCAGAAAGAACTATGATTTGTGTTCTTTCTCGTATCCAGTCAAGTGTTTCGCGAGCCCCTTCAAGGGGGTCAATCTTTGATATAACATTTTGAATATCCTGTATTTTAAGATTATTTTTTTTTAAAATTGAGAGCCGTTTTTTCATTAAAATATCATAATCAGAAATATCTCTGGTGGTTAGTTTTAATTCTTCAATACCAACTTTTAATGCAACTTCAATCCAGACTTCCGGTAAGAATACTCCTTCAAGGTCAGCACAAAATAATTTCATTTTTTTCTCTTTTCAGTTGTTATCTTCAATACGTATCAAGTAAGGTTCTTCAGGTATAGAATCAAGTTCAGCTATTTTATTTATCGCATTTAACATGTTTTCTTCCCTTGCATGGTGTGTAACCATGACAACAGGAACAACCCCATTTGATTTTTTGCCTTTTTGATCCACAGATTCAATACTGATACCTTCATCACCAAGAATACCTGAAACCTTTGATAATACACCTGGATGATCCTTGGCAAAGCATCTTAAATAGTAACGGGTTTTAAGGTTCTTCATGGGCAGTATAACAGCTTTTTTTATGTTTTCTTCAGGAAACCCAAGGATCGGTGTTCTTCTCTTTGATCCAGCTAAAAAAGTTCTTGAAATATCAGCAATGTCATTCACAACAGCACTTGCCGTGGGCATCATGCCAGCTCCATGTCCATAAAGCATGGTCTCTTCAGTGATATCTCCATCAATCACAATAGCATTCATGGATCCATCTACATTGGAAAGGGGGTTTGAGATGGGGATCATTGTTGGATGAACCCTTGCCTCAATAACCTCTCCATTGAATTTACTTATGGCAAGCAGCTTTATACAATAACCAAATTTAAAGGCAAATTGTATGTCCAGAGGAGTTATACGGCGGATTCCCTCAACATGAATATCCTTTAAATTAAAATCAAAACCATGGGCAATGGAATTTAAAATTGTAAGTTTATGGGCAGTATCAATACCATCAATATCAAGTGTCGGGTCAGCTTCGGCAAAACCTTTTTCCTGGGCTGTTTTAAGAGCATCATCAAAGGAGACCCCCTGTTTTGAAATTTTTGTCAGGATATAATTGCAGGTTCCATTCAAGATAGCTGATATGGATTTAATGTGATTGCCAATATGTGATTCCTTAAGTGTTTTAATTATTGGTATACAACCTGCTGTGCTAGCTTCAAAAGCAAGGTCAACCTGGTTTTGCCTTGCAATTTTAACAAGTTCATTCCCATGATTTGATAAAAGAGCTTTATTGGCAGTTACAACATGTTTTTTATTTTTTAAAGCTCTTATAATAAAATCTCTGGCAATTGTTTCACCTCCGATAAGCTCAACAATAATGCTTATCTCAGGGTCATTAATTATTTTTTCTGAGTCACAGATTAAAACACCTTTATCAAATTTTATATCGCGTTTGCGCGTTATATCAAGATCAGAGATATATTTTAAATTTAATCTTGTTCCAAGGCGCTGCATTAATAAATTGTTTTTTTCAATTAAGATTTTAGCAACACCAGTACCTATAAGACCACACCCAAGAATACCAATATCTATTTGTTTCATTTTAAAAAGCTCCAGATCAGTTCTATATTTTTTTAATTGTATAAATACATTATAACGAACTTGAAGTCAAAAGGGTATTATTGTATATTAATTTATCTAATATGATTATAAAAAGGTTAAAATATGAATGATTCTAGTGGCGCTGATGGTTCTCTGACATATGCAGATTCAGGTGTTGATATTGATAAGGCCAATAAACTTATTGAGAAGATTAAAACTATAGTGGAAAAAACGCCAAGATCAGGAGTCATTGGTGGTATTGGCGGATTTGGAGGACTCTTTTCTCCCAACCTTTCCAATATTGCAAACCCTGTACTTGTAAGTGCTACAGATGGTGTGGGAACAAAATTAAAAATTGCTTTTAAAATGGATAAGCATGATACCATAGGCATTGATCTTGTTGCAATGTGTGTTAATGACATCCTGGTGCAGGGTGCAAAACCTCTTTTTTTCCTTGATTATCTTGCAATGGGAGCACTGAATAATAAGACAGCAGAAATTGTTATTGATGGTATTGCTGAAGGTTGTATCCAGGCAGAATGTGCTCTTATCGGCGGAGAAACCGCTGAAATGCCGGGTATGTATAAAAAAGATGAATATGATCTTTCAGGATTCTCCGTGGGACTTGTTGACAATGAAAAAATGATTGATGGCTCAAATACCCGCAATGGTCATAAACTTGTTGGACTGGCATCAAGCGGTATACACAGTAACGGCTTTTCTCTGGTGCGAAAAGTTTTTTTTGAAAAGTGCGGTTTTGATGTAAATACTAAAATAGAAGAATTGGGGTGTACCCTTGGTGAAGAGTTGTTAAAACCAACTAAAATATATGTTAAGTCAATAATAAGCCTATTACGAAACCTTCCAATTCATGGCATGGCACATATAACAGGCGGCGGCATTGAAGAAAATATAATCAGATCGATTCCCAATGCATGTAAAGCAGTGATTAAAAAGGGTTCCTGGGATATTTTACCCATTTTTGATATTTTAAAAAAAGAGGGTTCCATATCTGATAAAGAGATGTATAGAACTTTTAATAACGGCATTGGAATGATTCTTGTGGTTCCTTCTGATTCTGTTGAGGATATCCTTGACAGGCTTGCAGTAATGAAAGAAAAAGCCTTTCTTATTGGAGATGTTGTTTCACGGAATGATTCAGAACCTCAAATCCAGTGGACCTGATCTTATATTACAATGATAGTTCTTGGAATTGAATCGTCCTGTGATGAAACTGCTGCAGCTCTTGTTAAAGATGGCAATGTTATTCTCTCATCTGTAGTTGCATCCCAGACTGACATACATCATCAATATGGTGGCGTTGTACCTGAGATAGCATCCCGTATGCATATAGAAGCAATAGTACCTGTTATAGATAAAGCATTGACCAGAGCTGAACTCTCCATTAATGATATAGACGGTGTGGCAGCCACCAGGGGTCCAGGACTCATAGGCGCACTTCTCATCGGTTTTTCCTTTGCAAAAGCCTTTGCCTATGCAAGGCACATTAAGTTTGCAGGTGTTAATCATTTAGAGGGTCATATCTATTCCAGCTTTTTATCAGATCCCACCCTTAAGTTCCCTTTTATCTGCCTTGTTGCCTCGGGCGGACATACAAATATCTACTATGTTGACTCTCTGGACAGTTTTGAACTTATGGGGCAAACCCGTGATGATGCTGTTGGTGAGGCCTTTGATAAAGTCTCTAAAATGATAGGTCTAGGATATCCCGGCGGTGCAGTTATTGAAAAGCTTGCTAAAAAGGGTAATCCAGACAAAATTAAATTTCCAAGAACATACCTTGAAAAAGAGAGTTTTGATTTTAGTTTCAGCGGGATAAAGTCCTCAGTGTTGCGTTATATTACAGAGCATAAGGAAAATATTGATTCAAAAAAAGCTGATATTGCTGCAGGTTTTCAGGCAGCAGTAATAGATGTATTAAAAACAAAACTTATAAAAGCAAGTTTAATTAAAAATTGTAAAAACATTGCTATAACAGGAGGTGTTTCAGCTAACCAGACATTTTTTAAGCTGCTTTTAAAAGATGCAGCTCAACATGGAATAAAAGTGTTTGCACCAAAAAAAGAACTCTGTGGTGATAATGCTGCCATGATTGCAGCGCGAGGTTATAGACTGCTTTGTAATAAAGATTATACCGAATTTGACCATGATGTTTTTTCTAAAAATAAAATTAATTCAGCTGGTATCAAATAAGATATTTCTTTGTAAGATATTTTTTCTTGGTATCTTGTATTCGTTTCAATGATTTTTGTGCTGACCCAAGCAATTTTTTATTATTTTCCATTAAATTCTTAAATTCATTAAACATATTTTCCATATCAGGACCTTTATGACATATAAGGGCAATATCAATATCTGATTTTAAGATTTGTTCTGCTGATGTTTTAATAGTATGTTTGATGGCTTTCATGTCGAGGTCATCAGTCATGATCAGACCCTTAAAACCCATTTTTTCCCTTAAAAGCTCTTTTGCAATTTTAAAAGAGAGGCTTGCCTGCCATGCAGAATCTATTTCAGGGTATAAAATATGAGAAAGCATAATACCTGTAACATCAATGTTAACAGCGTTTTCAAAGGGGATAAGTTCCTCTGAAAAAAGCTTGTTAATATTTCGGTTAACCATTGGCAGTTCAAAATGTGAATCAAGCTTGGTTCTTCCAATACCTGGGAAATGCTTTGCAACTGCCATGATATTAAACTTCTGCATTGTTGTAATTACTTTAGAACCAAGTTCTGAAACAACCTCTGCACTGCCGGCAAATGCTCTTTTTTCCATAATGCTTTTATAATTGTGGGGGATTACATCTAAAACAGGAGCAAAATTCATATTTATTTTCAGCTTATTCAGCTCCAGGGCCTGAGCTTTAGCAAAATTTTCAGCCTCTTTTGTATTTTTTATATATGGGTTTCCTTTAAAAACTTTAAAAGGTTTTTTTAGCCTTGCAACAACTCCCCCTTCCTGATCAATGGAAATAAAGAGTTTCGGGGTATTGGATATTGCTGCAAATTCAATAATATGATTTATAAGGGTCCTAAGCTGGGAAGGAGACTTGATATTCCTTGAAAAAAGAACAATTCCTCCAATTTTAAGCTCTGAAATTAAAAACTTTAAGTCATCATTCAGTTCATATCCATCAAATCCAATAATCAATTTCTGACCTGCAAGCAACTTGAAATCAGTATTGTTTTTCAATGCATTCTTTTTCTTCATCTTTTTCATAATATTAATATTTTCTTGACTTATGTTGGATGTGAATATACAACAACTCTTTCTTACTGAATATATTAAATGAGTTTTACCATGAAAATTGATACTTTAAAATCAGATTTAATTTTATTTTTAGTTGCTTTTATCTGGGGAGTAGCATTTGTTGCACAAAGATCAGGCATGGAGCATGTAGGACCTTTTACATTTAATGGTTTAAGATTCCTGCTCGCAAGTGTTTCCCTTGTACCATTCATGTTTTTCTTTAACAATGGCGTAAAAGAAAAAAGAGTAAAATTAAAACAATACAGTAAAAGTGAACTTATTAAATATGGTTTTATCTCCAGTATTTTTCTTTTTTCCGGTATTTCACTGCAGCAGGTAGGACTTGTTTACACAACTGCTGGAAAAGCTGGCTTTATAACAGGTCTATATGTTGTGATTGTCCCAATTATTGGACTTGTTTTAAAACTTCATAGAACTAATTTCAATACCTGGGCAGGAGCATTGCTTGCAACAGTGGGGATGTATTTCTTAAGTGTTACAAGTGATTTTACCATTGGCTTTGGAGATTTTCTGGTTCTATTGTGCGCTTTTTGTTTTGCAGGACATGTAATTGTGATTGCCAATTTTTCAAAAAAATTCCCTGCAATTCAGCTATCTTTTGTTCAAAGCTTAATATGTTCGCTGGTTAGTTTGATCATTGCATTTGCCATTGAAAATGTTAATATGGAGGGGATTATAGACGCGAGTGTACCAATATTCTATGGTGGTGTATTCTCTTCGGCAATTGCTTATTCATTGCAGATTTATGCACAAAAGAAAAGCCATCCTGCTCATGCTTCAATAATTATGAGTTTTGAATCTGTTTTTGCAGCTCTTGCAGGATGGATTATTTTAAATGAAGTTTTTTCAGGCAGAGCAGTGTTGGGCTGCATATTGATTTTAATTGGTATGCTTATATCACAACTTTTTAGATTGAATAATAAAAATTAATAGTGTTTAGTTCGGAGATATTATGAAGACTCAAGAATTTATAGAGATAGAAAACAGATATGGTGCAAAAAATTATAAACCCTTAGATGTTGTACTTTCAAAGGGTGAAGGTGTCTGGGTATGGGATGTTGAAGGAAATAAATATTTAGATTGCCTTGCATCTTATTCAGCAGTGAATCAAGGACATTGTCACAAAAGAATTGTGAATAAACTTAAAGAGCAGGCTGAAAAACTTTGTATCACTTCCAGGGCATTCAGGAATGAACAACTTGCTTATTTTTATAAAGAGATTTGTGAGCTTACAAATTCCCACTCAGTATTGCCAATGAACAGTGGTGCAGAAGCTGTTGAAACTGTGATAAAAGCAGTCAGAAAATGGGGATATAAAGTAAAAGGTGTAAAAGAAAACAGAGCTGAGATCATTGTATGTAATAATAATTTTCACGGCAGAACTTTAACCATTATAGGTTTCAGCACAGAAGATCAGTATAAGGATGGATTTGGACCTTTTACGCCTGGATTTAAAGCAATACCATTTGGTGATGCAGATGCTCTAAATGCTGCAATTAATGAAAACACAGTTGGGTTCATGGTTGAACCTATTCAGGGAGAAGCCGGCGTGATAGTTCCACCCAACGGTTATTTAAAAAAGATAAGGGAAATATGTACTATAAACAATGTTCCTCTTATATTTGATGAAATACAAACAGGTCTTGGCAGAACAGGAAAAATGCTTGCCGAAGAGCATGAAGAGGTTGAATCTGATGTGACTCTTATTGGGAAAGCTCTTTCAGGAGGATGTTATCCTGTATCAGCAGTTCTTTCAAATAAAGAAGTTCTGGGAGTTTTTATGCCGGGGGAACATGGCAGTACGTTTGGCGGCAACCCGCTTGCCTGTGCTGTTGCAAGAGAAGCCCTCAAGGTCCTTGTCCAGGAGAATTTGATTGAAAATTCTCAAATCCTTGGTGATTATTTTAAAGCAGAGCTTTTAAAAATAGACAGCCCCCATGTTAAAGAGGTTCGTGGGAAAGGTCTTCTCATTGGTGTTGAGTTAAAGCATGAAACTGGTGGAGCAAGACCTTTTTGTGAAAAATTAATGGATCTTGGCATCCTTTGCAAGGAGACCCATGAACATGTCATAAGGTTTGCACCACCTTTAGTTATTACAAAAGAGGAGATTGACTGGGCAATCAAAAGAGTAGCAAAAGTTTTAAACTAAGATATTTTTTTTAAAGCCTTTTCAAACTCTATATTTATTTTATCAGTAAGTTGTCCTGCCTGTTCAAGGCATGAAACTATATCTGAAAAATTTTCTTTTTCAGCTTTTGCTGCCCAGGATAGATAGCTTTCTTTATGGCTGACATTGTGATCTATCCAGTGTTGCAACAGTGATGAAAGTTTTTCTTTTAAGCTAAGATCATTGTTTTTTTGATTATGATTATGACTATGGACATGATGATTCATCTGTTAACTCCCCTAAAATATTTTGTATTGAAAAAGGTCAGTTGTATAGCTGTCATTTATATCTGTTAAGCTTGCAACTTTAAATTTTTTTCTTTATTTAGCAGCATAATAGATAAATACACTTTGACCTTATTTATTGCAAGAGTTTTGTGGTTTCAGGGTTTACCTATTGTAAAAATGAAATTTAACTGATATTGAAATGTTGAAAAGTAAAACAGAAATATATGATAAAAGATAGAGGTTATACAAGATGAATAAAAAAATTTTATGTTTTATGGTCATTTTTTATATATTAAATATTCCATTATTATTACCTGCCCAGGAAAAGAAAACCGCATATGTTTCTGATGTTTTGGTTCTTACTGTTAGAAAAGGACCTGGAAGAAACTTTGAAGTTTTCAACACCGTGGAAAGTGATGAGAAATTAGTTGTGCTGGAAGAGAAAAATGGGTATTCAAAGGTTGAACTATTAAATGGAGAGATTGGCTGGGTTCAAACTCAGTATTTGACATTTAAAACCCCGGACCCCATAATAATTTACAGATTAAATAAAAAACTTGAGAAAGCCACAGCTAAAAACAGCCAGTTAATACAAAAAATTCAATCATTAAAAAAAGAAAATAATCTAAAACAGGATCAATATATGCAGGAAAAAAAGAATTTAAAATCTGAGCTGTCTAAATCTATACTTGAACAAAAAAGTTATCTGAATCAATACTCTTCTGTTAATGATAATTATGAAAAGCTTTTAGAAAAATCAAAAAATGTTGTGATAATCACTAGGGAAAATAAAAAGCTGAAACTAAAAAACAATGAATTTTTAGAAAAAATTGAGAATCTTGAAAATAGAAATAAAACTCTTTTAAAAACAGGTATGATCAAATGGTTTTTATCTGGTGCAGGAGTGATATTTTTAGGCTGGATAATAGGTCGTTCCGTTTCATCCAAAAAGACAAGACATGGCGGTTTGCTTAGTTAATAGACACTGAAACAGCATCTTAAACCATTAGAGAAGTGCTGAAAAATCAAACTGATTTTAAATTTTGTCTTGACAAGTTAAGTGATTTATAATTATCAAAACAGAGTAAATATAGTTTTAAATTTTTTTTAGACTTTTAATTAAAGGATAATAACACATGGCAACAAGCAGTGAGTATGCAAACAAAGCATGGCTTAATTTTTATGAGGAAGGAATTTTAGAGAATATTAATTTTGAGGAAACATTAGTACCTCAATATCTTGAGCTGACTGCAAAGAAATTTCCTGATAGAGCAGCCTTGATTTTCCAGGGATATTCACTCTCATTTAAAGAATTAAATGAAAAAGTTGCTCAATTTTCTGCTGCCTTAAAAGACTTTGGAATTAAAAAAGGAGACAGTGTTGCAATTTTACTTCCCAATGTCATTCCGTGCGTAATCTCATATTTTGCAATTTTACGAATCGGTGCAATTGTGGTTATGAACAACCCTTTATATACAGATGTTGAACTTGAACACCAGTTTAATGATTCTGATTCTAAATTATTGATTACCCTTGATCTTCTGGCAAACCGAATGGTTAAATTAAGGGAAAAAACCAACATAAAGAAAATAATATATACATCTATTGGGGAGTACCTTCCATTTATAAAAAGCTTATTATTTCCTCTTGTTGCCAAAAAGAGAGGGCTTGCAGCTGATGTTACTCCAGCTTCAGATTTATATAAATTTAAAGATTTGATTGCCAAATATTCCCCGGATTATACCCAGGAAAACGTATCATTTGAAGATATTGCAATGTATCAATACACCGGAGGAACAACAGGTGTATCAAAGGGTGTTATGCTCACACACAAAAATATCAGCTGCCAGGTTCAACAGATAGAAGCATGGTTTCCAGCCTTTGATAAAGGTGGTGAAATCATGTTGGGCGCACTCCCTTTTTTCCATGTATTTGGAATGTCAGTCTCCATGAATTTTGCAGTATTCATGGGATGGACAAATGTACTTGTACCAAAACCGCAGCCAGATCCACTTCTTGAATCAATTACAAAATTCAAGGTGACTTTTGCTCCCCTTGTTCCAACCATGTATGTTGGAATGCTTGAACATCCTGATATAAAAACTGTTGATTTAACCAGCTTAAAGGGATGTTTTTCAGGCAGTGCTCCTCTACCCATTGAGGTGATCAATAAATTTCAGGAGATGACCGGATCAATTATTGTTGAAGGGTTTGGATTGACAGAATCAACACCTGTAACCCATATCAATCCTTTTAAAGGTAAAAGAAAAGTTGGTAGTATTGGATTACCTTTATCTGACACTGAATGTAAAATAGTAGATTTGAAAAATAGTGATATTGAAATGGAAACAGGAGAATCAGGGGAGCTTTTAATACGCGGTCCCCAGATTATGAAAGGATATTTAAATAAACCCGAAGAGACTGAAAAAACCCTTACAGCTGATGGCTGGCTGTGTACCGGTGATGTAGCAAAAATGGATGAAGAGGGTTATTTTTATATTGTAGACAGAATAAAAGATATGATTTTATCCGGCGGATACAATGTATACCCGAGAGATATAGATGAAGTTTTATATACCCATCCAAAAATTCTTGAGGCATGTTGTATTGGGATACCCCATAAAAAACGAGGAGAAGCTGTAAAAGCATATGTTGTACTAAAAGCTGGAGAAACAATAACCCAGGAAGAGATAATCTCATTTTGTGCTGAACATATTGCAAAATATAAACTGCCTGTGGAAGTAGAGTTCCGTGATGAACTTCCAAAATCAAATGTAGGTAAAATCTTAAGAAAGGATTTAAGGAAAGAAAATTAAATAATTTATTTTGAATTTTGAGATGGGGTATAAAAAGGTGTATAATCTTTATATTGTGTTGTTCCGCCTCCTTTAATATTGCCTGATGGTCTATTGGTGGAATGCTGCCATACTGAAGAAGATTGTTTTTGAAGTTTTCTTTTTTCATACCCCTTATAATTTTTTCTCAAAGAGGGGTGAACCCAGTTTGGTGACCCCAGGTTCTTTACCCTGCTATCTCTGCTGTCAGATTGATTTTTTGCATGGACCCCGGAAAAAGAGAAAATAACAAGAAATAGATAGAATAAAATTTTTATAAGATTTTTCGTCAATTTTTACCCTTTTTAAGAGATTTAACCTGATTGTACTCTTATTTTATGTTAAAGTTCTTTTTAAAGAGTGTCAATAAATTATTTTTATTTTATAGAGCTTTGTCAAAGGAGATATAAGCATGGATGAGTCATATTTTTTTAAAAGGATGATTTTTAAAGACAAAAAATATCAGGTGGTAGATTTTAAGAAAATTGAAGAGATGGAAAATATAGATATTAAATCTCTTCCATTCAGTGCAAGAATAATTTTAGAAAACCTGTTGAGAAATTTTAAAACTTCATATGTTACTTTAGAAAACATTAAAACCTCTGCTCAATTTTATTCATATAAAAAATTAAATAAAACTTCCCTTATACCGTTTTTCCCTTCAAGGGTTCTTATGCAGGATTTTACTGGAGTTCCAGCTGTTGTTGACCTTGCAGCAATGCGTGATGCAGTTAAAAAAGAAGGATTTGATCCTGAAAAAATAAATCCTGTGATTGATGTTGATCTTGTTATTGACCATTCAGTGCAGGTGGATCATTGCAAAACAGATACTGCTTTTAAATTAAATGTTAAAACCGAGTATCAAAGGAATCAGGAACGATATAGTTTATTAAAATGGGCAGCAAAAAGTTTTAAAAATTTCAGGGTTGTACCACCAGGTTCAGGTATATGCCACCAGGTAAATTTGGAGTATCTTGCAAAGGTTGTATGTACAAAAGAAGAGGGTGTACTGACAGCTTTTCCAGATACTTTGATTGGAACTGACTCCCACACTACCATGATAAACGGACTTGGTGTGTTAGGCTGGGGAGTGGGTGGCATTGAAGCCGAAGCTGTCCTGCTGGGCGAACCTTATTACATGAATCTTCCTGAAATTATTGGTGTTAAACTCCTTGGAACACCTTCTGATAATATAACTGCTACAGATATTGTACTTATGATTACTGAAGAATTAAGAAAACATAATGTTGTTGAAAAAATTATTGAATTTACAGGACCTGGTGTGAAAAACCTCTCTTTAACTGATCGTGCCACAATTTCAAATATGGCACCTGAGTACGGCGCAACAGCTGGTTTTTTCCCCATTGATGACGAGACGATTTCCTATTTGAATATGACCAGTAGAGTAGAACTTGCAGCTTTTGTGGAAAAATATTGTAAAGAGTGTAACTTTTTTTCAACGGAGAATGACCAGATCAAGTTTAATAAAACCATTGAAATTGATCTGTCTGATATAGAATTATCAATAAGCGGACCGTCAAAGCCTAATCAGAGACTTTTATTAAATAATGTCAAGGCAAGAGCAGTAAAGAATAATGGGCCTGAACATTCAGGTGATGATGTTGTCACAGATGGGAATGTGGTCATTGCAGCAATAACATCATGTACCAATACTTCAAATCCAAATACCATGATAGGAGCTGGGCTTATTGCAAAAAAAGCCGTTGAAAAAGGACTTAAAGTCCCATGGTTTGTTAAAACTTCCCTCTCTCCTGGTTCCCAAGTTGTAATAGATTATCTTGAGAATGCTGATCTTATGGAAAGTTTGAAACAACTAGGATTTAACAATACTGGTTTTGGCTGTATGACCTGTATTGGTAACAGTGGGAAACTTGAGTCAAAAATAGAAAAAAAATTAATTCAGGATGATATAAACGTTGCTGCTGTCCTGTCTGGGAATAGAAATTTTGAAGCTAGAATCCATCAACTTATTAAAAGTAACTATTTAATGTCCCCCGGGCTTGTAATTATTTTTGCCCTGGCAGGAAAGATTAACATTGATTTTAAATCAGAACCTCTAGGATATGATAAAAATGGAAAAGCTGTTTTTTTTCAGGATCTTTGGCCTGATGCTGATCAAATCAACCAATATGTAAGAAAATATGTAAAACCAGAATTTTATAAAAAAAGGTATGATAAAATTTTTAATGGCGATGAGTTGTGGGAATCTCTGGAATTTAAAGAAAATAATACCTTTAACTGGGATCCAGATTCATTGTATATTAAAGAGCCACCTTTTTTTAAAAAAAGAACAGAATCAGAAGGTGCAAAACCCGAAAGTGCACAATCAGAAGCTACACAATCAGAAGTTAAACAAATTAATAATGCGCACGCACTATTAGTCCTTGGTGATACCATTACAACAGATCATATCTCTCCTGCTGGGGAGATTCCAAAAGAATACCCTGCGGGAAGCTATCTGATTAAAAATAAAATAGAGGTTCCAGATTTTAACACCTATGGATCAAGACGTGGTAATCACGAAGTTATGATGCGGGGTACCTTTGCTAATATTCGTATTTTAAATTCACTTGCATCCAGACAGGGCGGATTTACAACAATATTTCCAGAAAAAAAGGAAGCATTTATTTATGATGCTGCCATGAAATATGAACAAACCAACACTCCCCTAATTGTTTTTGCAGGTAAAGAATACGGTACTGGTTCTTCAAGGGACTGGGCTGCTAAGGGTACAAATCTTCTTGGAGTTAAGGCAGTTATTGCATCATCATTTGAAAGAATTCATAGGAGCAATTTAATAGGAATGGGTGTCTTACCCCTTGTTTTTAAAGAGGGAGAAAATTTTAATTCATTAAGCCTTAAAGGAGATGAAAAGTTTTCCATTGATAATCTGTCAGACATGACACCTGGTTGTCTAATTAAGATTAAGGCTTTAAGAACCAATGGTGAAACAATAATTTTTGACACTTTGTCAAGACTTGATACAGACATGGAACTTGCTTATTATCAAGATGGTGGTATTTTGCCTTTTGTCTTGAATAAATTTTTATCATAATTGTTAAAAACTCTTTACTAACACCATGGGCATAGATATACATCTGAATTGAAATTATAATGTTTGATAAATTTACAAAATTTTCATCTCAAAAAGAAAAAAGTTTTATAATTACAGGGATCAAAGGTTCAAGAAAAGCCTATATAACAGCAAATCTGTTTTTAAATTCTGATGTCCCTGTGGTATCAATACTCCCGGACCAGAAGCAAGCAATCAATTTCATTGATGAGTTGATTTTTTTCTCTCCTGAAATAAAAGAATCAATAATATATTTTCCATCATATAATATTTTGCCCTTTAAATCTCTCTCCTTCCATGGGCAAACTGCAGCTGACAGAATTGCAGCATTATATCGATTATTAAATCACCAAGCTGAAAATTATATTCTTGTAACCCATATAGATACTTTTTTGCAAAAAGTAATTCCCAAAAAAAATCTTTCCCATGCAAGTGAGCTGATAATTAATGGAGAGGAAATATCCAGGGATGACCTTCTTACAAAACTTGAAGAGACAGGATATAACCGTACATCCCTTGTTGAAGAACCTGGAGACTATGCAATAAGGGGCGGTATCCTTGACATTTTTTCAACAGGTGAAAAAAAACCTGCAAGGGTTGAATTCTTTGGTGATCTGGTAGAATCCTTAAGAACTTTTTCTCCTGTAACACAAAGAGGGCTTAAAGAGCTTGAAGAGTATACAATTATTCCTGCCAATGAAGCTGTGATTGATAATGATTCACTTGTACATGTTTTGGCAAGATTAAGAAAACAGGCTAAAAAATCTAAACTTGATAATTCCACTTTACAAGAACATGTATCTCAATTAAGAGAAAACAAAAGATTTACTGGCATTGAAGGATTATTGTCCATTGTTTATCTGCAACTTGATTCTCTTTTTGATTATATTTCCAAGCAAGCTTTTTTCATAATTGATTCCCCGGAAAATCAAAAATTTGCAGCTGAGGATTTTGCAAAAAAAGTTGAATTGAATTTTAAAAATGCCTTGTCGCAAAATAGACTTTGTGTAGAACCCGAAACCCTATATACCTCCTATCATGATGTTATGAATAAAATTTACAGTAGAAGATGTCTTACATTTAAAGAGCTTGAGATCTATGAAAAATCAAGCAGTGTAGACTCTATATCTTTTGATAATGAGGAGTTTTTGGATAATAGTGATCTCTGTTTAAACTTGAGGGAGAAAATAGATTCGGAAAATTTGTTTAAACCACTTATTGACTGGTTTAACCAGAACCAAAAAAATAAAATTTCAACCTTTATTGTCACCACTTCAAATTCTCAAATAAAAAGAATATCCAAGCTTCTTCAACCATATGGCATTGATCCCGGGTATATTAATAAATACTCACTTGAAAAAAATACCTCTGCCGGAATATTTTTTGTTAAAGGGTTTCTCGACTCTGGATTTATTCATAAAGAAAAAAAACTTGCGTTTATAACTGAAAAAGAGATTTTTGGCCCAAAACAACGCAGAAAAAAAAGCAGGACCAGAAAAGATATTAAATCACAGTTTATAACCTATGAAGAGTTAAAAAAAGAAGATATCGTAGTACATCTATTGCATGGAATTGGTTGTTATCAAGGACTTACAACAATCAAAGTAGATGGTATTGCAGCAGATTTCATCCTTATAAAATACCAGGACAATGATAAACTTTACGTTCCTGTTGACAGAATGGAGATGATTGAAAAGTACATTGGTATTGATGGATATACCCCTGTACTTGATAAAATCGGGGGTAAGACTTTTGAAAAAGCAAAAGCTAAGGCAAAACTGGAAGTTGAAAAACTTGCCGGCGATCTTTTAAATTTATATGCCCAAAGAAAAATTAATAAGGGTAATGCATTTAGTAAATCAGATGAATTTTTTGAGGACTTTGAAGCATCATTCCAATATGAAGAGACTTCTGATCAACAACAGGCAATTGATGATGTTATTTTAGATATGGAAGATGAAAAACCCATGGACAGGCTTATTTGTGGTGATGTTGGTTATGGAAAGACCGAGGTTGCCATGAGAGCATCATATAAAGCCTGCCATGATGGCAAACAGGTTGCCATAATAGTTCCAACTACAATTCTTGCAGAGCAGCATCTTGCTACCTTTAAAGAGAGGTTTGAATCATATCCTGTTAGCATTGAGAGTCTTTCCAGATTTAAAAGTAGAAAAGAACAGAATCTGATAATTAAAAATATTAAAGCAGGCACTATTGATATAATTATAGGAACCCATAGGCTTTTACAAAAGGATATATCCTTTAAATCTCTTGGATTGATGATTATTGATGAGGAACAGCGCTTTGGTGTTAAACACAAGGAAAAACTAAAGCAGAAAAGAAAAACCATTGATGTCCTTGCATTAACAGCAACTCCAATTCCACGTACTCTGCATCTTTCCCTTACAGGCATGAGAGATATAAGCGTAATATCAACTCCTCCTGAAGATCGGCGACCAATTATTTCTTATATTTGTGAAAACGATAATACCATTGTTGCCCAGGCTGTCAGAAAAGAGATCCAGCGGGAAGGGCAGGTGTTTTATGTCCATAATAATATTAAATCCATAAATAAAACTGCTGAAAATATTAAAAAACTTGTTCCTGAAGCAAGGGTTGATGTTGCCCATGGACGACTTTTAGAAGATACCCTGGAAAAAGTTATGTATAAATTTGTAAATAAGGAGATAGATGTTCTTGTTTGCACAACCATTATTGAATCTGGATTGGATATCCCGGCTGCCAATACAATGATCATAGACAAGGCAGACAGATTTGGACTTTCACAGATTTATCAACTGCGTGGAAGAATAGGGCGCAGTGAGGAGCAGGCATATGCCTATCTTTTTATACCTGATCAATCAAAAATGACAAAGGATGGGAAAAAAAGACTTGCAGCACTTATGGAACACAGAGATCTAGGCTCTGGTTTTCAAATTGCAATGAAGGACCTTCAGATAAGAGGTGCAGGTACTGCATTGGGAGCATCACAATCAGGGCATATTGCAGCAGTTGGTTATGATATGTTTTTAAAGCTTTTAGACCATGCAGTAAAGGATTTAAAAGGTGAGGTCTTTGAAGAGAGGCTTGAGCCTGAGATAAATATATCCATGTCAGCATTTCTTCCTGATGATTATATTAATTCCATTGAAATAAGACTCACTATCTATAGAAGACTTGCAAAAATCAGGAAGCTTTCTGATATTTTAAAAATTAAAACTGAACTTATTGACAGATTTGGAAAGCTTCCTAAAAATGCTGAAAACATGTTATTAAAAATCATGATGAGGGTGCTGTGCATAAAATCTGGAATAGAGCGCATTGACATGAACCCAAATATTTTGACCATTGTCTTTTCAGAATCCCATAGAAATGATTTATATAAAATCCATGAAAAATTTTCCAATATCAATTTCAATGTTAAACTAATTAAAAAAAACAGTATAAAAATAGTTTTCGGGAAAAAAAGAAAAAACATATCAAAAGCACTTATTGAGGGAAAGAGTATTATAGAACATTTCGCTCTTGCTTAAATCTTTAAATATATAGTACTATAAAATATAAACATACAATTGATACTTAATTTAGCCATGGATATTTTATTATGAATCAAGTGCTAGAGATTCATGCAGATACTATAAAATTGATTTCCCTTGGAAGAGCATCCTTTGAAAGAGGTGATGCAAGGCACAACCTGAATACCTATAATATTCTTTTAAATGGGCTTGTAAGACTATCTAAAGGAGATCCAATAAAAGGAGATCATGCCTTAAACTGTCTTTCCCTGTTCCGGGTCATGGTGAAATTACACCAGAAAATCCTTGGTTCCAATGCAATCGATAAAAAGTCCATTCCTGACATTTATAAGCCTGCATCTGCAATTAATGATCTTTTGGTAAAAAGTGCCAAAGATGCAATTAGCAGCGGGGATCGCTATTATATCACAGATCAGTGTGAAGTTCTGTTGAGTGTTGCAAATATTATAAGATACAAAGATGATATCAGACGGCTTGGGATCCTTGAAGCAAAGCTTAAGAATGTGATCGGCGAATTAAGAGCAAAGGCTGATATAGTTTCAGTTTTTAAAGACGAAGACCGCGAAATTTTTGAAAATTTAATAGAAAATGTTGAGAAAATTTTAAAACAAGGGGATCTGGAGCAGATAGGTATGACTCTTTTAAAACTTGAAACCCTTGCTGAAAAGCTTAAGAATAAATATATCACAAGCTTAAGTTTCTTAAATTATTTAAGAAGTTACAAGAATAACTACATTGTTAAAATAACCAATAAGATTGACAGGTATATTAATTCAGTAAATAAAGCAAATTTGTATGACAAAATTGAGCTGGTGGAAAAATTCTCTTTAATGGAAGATATGGAGGTTTATCATCAGGATCATAATCTTACATTAAGAGTAAAAAAATTAAAACGAAAGATAAATAATTTAAGTGTCATCCCCTTGGAGGAAAAATTAAAAGATATAGTTGATTTTATAGCTGATTTATTAAGTAACCCGTACTGGTTTGAGTATGAGACAATATATGAAGAAAAATATAATGAGAGTGAAATATTCACTGATACTTTTTATGAATACACTCTTAAGGGACTGCCTTCAAAAGAGGTGGCTGAGCTTTTAAAAAGAAAAATCGATAAACTTAAACAGTTGGATCTTGAAAAATTGAGTCATATTAATTTTGAAGAAAAACTTATTAAAAAGTTAAATTCTATTATAGAAACGTTTACAAACCCAGCTGTCTATCTATCAAAAAACAGATGACTATTATTTACTTGAAATTACCTGGTTTCATAGAATGTATAATAACTTCCTTTAAAGATTCATTAATAAAGTTTCCAACTCTTTTTTCCGTAAAATTAATATCTTTTCTTTTAAGGTTAAGATTTACAGGTATAGTTCTAAAAGTTCCTGTTTTAACATTCCCAAGATATACTATAAGTTTGATATCCATGGACATTGCAGTTGCTAAACCTTTATTTGCAAAGAATTCAAACTCTTTAATCTCACCTGTAAGAATATATTGATATTTTTTGTCAACTCTATTTAATATTGAAACATTATGCTGGAAATCAAGTATGTTAAAGCAGGTATACCCCTGGTTTTCAAGATGTGTCTTAAAGGCGTTGGTAATTGTAGCATTAAGATTTGAACTCTTAACAAAATATAACTCCTGGGCACCGGAATTTAGAACACGTTTGCCAAGATAATTTTTTTCAACGTCGCCCCGAATATCAGAAAACATGGCAATTCCGATATTTTCACCTCTTACAGCTTTTTTTTGACCAATATATTGGATCCCAATAAATTTCGGTCCTGCTGTAGTGCATCCCATTGTGAAAAATACAATAAAGCATAAAATCATTAAATTTTTATTTGTCATTGATTTCTCTCCTTGTTAACTTTTATTTCAACCGCACCTAAATATTCTTTAATTGCACCTATTGTTAAAGTAAACATTTTTGTGCCAATAAGAACCACCATGGCATTATTATCAAACTTACATATTTCAGCAAAAACCGCTCCAATAATAGATGAGGTTCCTGTATTATTGCCAGAGTTTTTTTGTAAAACTTCAACATATTTATCAAGACGTTTTTTTAAAATTTGAAAATAATCTATTTGAGTACCTGATGTGACTTGGGTTATATTTGAAATATTTTTTGAAATTTCACTTATGTGGGTCCAGAAAATTTTTGAAAGAGGCTTTTTATTAATATCTGAGTAGGGCATATAAAAAGATATTGCCCAGCCCACACTAATGATTTTAAGAATTTGAAGTTCATACTCAATGGTGGTGATATTAAGATCACTGTTATCCGGGATAGTGCTGATGAGCTCTTTTAAATCATCTCTGTTGATGGCAAAAACAGCAAGATTCTCGCCTAGTTTTTCAATGTAAAGTTCCTGTTTTTTAACTTGTCCCATCTAATCCCATCTTTTTTTTCGATACCATAATGACAACAATTAATTGTTGCCTAAGTTAATAAAAACATGTCATAAATATTATTAACATGTTTTATAATCATAACTGAAGAGGCAAGAATAGTAAATTGTAAATGATAAAAATTGATTTAAGACTTTTTGCAAATTTAAGCGGGTTTCTACCGGAAAATTCAGACTGTTTCCCTGTTGAGAATAATACGACTGTTGAACAATTACTTCGGAAACTTGGAATAGATTTAGAGCAGGCAAAAATTATTTTTATAAATGGTGAAAAAAAAAGTTTGCATGATTATTTGAGACATGGCGACCGTGTTGGTATTTTTCCACCAGTTGGAGGAGGATAGGGCGTAATGAATGTTATTGATAATAATTTGTTTGAGATGAGATATTCAAGGAACTTTAAAGCGTTGACTAAAGAGGAACAGCATACCTTGAATAACTCAAAGGTTTCTGTCATTGGACTTGGTGGTCTGGGTGGTGCTGTCTTGGAAATGCTTGCAAGAATTGGCATTGGCAATATTAAAGGAGTTGATAATGACAAATTTGATTCAAGCAATCTTAACCGTCAGCTTTTTTCAAGGGAAGATTTACTAGGGACATCAAAAGCACAAGCAGCTCAAGACCGCATTAAATTAATTAATTCACAAATTGTAATTGATTGTAAAGAAGAATTTTTAACAGAAAAGAACGCCTATGACTTAATAAAAGAGTCAGATGTTGTTATTGATTGTCTCGACTCAATTAAGACAAGATTTGTTTTGCAAACAGCCACAAAAAAAGCAGGAATACCTTTAGTGTCAGGTGCTATTGCCGGGGCTGCAGGACAAGTTACTGTGATTTTTCCTGATGATAAAGGGTTTGAATTAATATATGGGAAAAAGAGTATTGAAAACTCCAAAGGCATTGAAAATAAACTTGGTAATCTCTCTTTTTGCGCATTTTGTATCTCTTCAATGCAAGTTTCTGAATGTATCAAAGTGTTGTTAAAAAAAAGAGATATCCTAAAGAATAAACTATTGGTTATTGACCTTTTTTCCAACTCTTTTGAAATTGTAAATTTAAAATAATTAAGGGATTATATGTATAAAAAGGCGTGTGAAATAATATTATCATCTACTCGATGTATTGCGTTTACAGGCGCTGGAATCTCTGTTGAAAGTGGAATCCCGCCGTTTCGAGGTGAAGGCGGATTATGGAATAAATATGATCCTGCAACTTTTGATATTCAATTTTTTAATGATCATACAAAAGAATCATGGGATACTATTAAAATAATTTTTTATGATCTTTTTGGTAAGGTTAAACCAAACAAGGCACATTTTGCCCTGGCTGATCTTGAAAAAATGGGTCTAGTAAAAGGTGTAATCACACAAAATGTCGACAACCTTCACTTTGATGCAGGAAGCAATGTTGTTCACGAATTCCACGGAAATTTAAAAAAAGTAATATGCCTTAAATGTTTGAAGCATGAGAGGATTGAAGAGATTGATCTTAACATTCCAATACCAGTTTGTCCGGAATGCAAAGGAGTATTAAAACCAGATGTTATCTTCTTTGGAGAACCAATTCCTTTAGAACCAAGTGAAAAATCTTTTGCCGAGGCTGAAAAAGCAGATTGTTTTTTGCTAATAGGTACAACAGGAGAAGTTGCTCCTGCAAACATGATCCCAAGGATTGCAAAAGAGAACAAAGCTGCAATAATTGAGATTAATCCTGCAAAATCATTGTATACAGATTCTATAACTGACTTGTTTATCAAAGAAAAGGCAGGTAAGGCCATGGGCAAATTATTAAAAGAGATACAAAACCATAAAAAAAAGGAGTGATTTATGTCTGATCATGATTGTCTTTTTTGTAAAATTATCAATAAAGAAATACCCAGTGGATTTTCCTATGAGGATGATTCATTTGTTGTTTTTAAGGATATTAATCCTAAAGCTCCCGTACATCTATTAATTGTTCCCAAAAAACATATCAGAAGCATAAATGATTTAACTTTTGAACATAGAGATATTATTGCTGATATATTTGAAGTTGCAAAAAAGATGGCAATTAATAATAATGTGGACAAATCAGGATATAAACTTTTTTTTAATGTGGAAAAAGGTGGTGGTCAGGAAATTTTCCATATACATCTTCATCTAATTGGAGGATGGAAAAAATAGTCTGTCAATTTAATTAATTTGTTCTTAAAAATTAATCTAAATTAACTTTTTAATTATAACTATCGCAATCAACTTGAATTTAAGATAGAAATTCGTTATAGTACTTGTATATCAAATTTATAGGAATATATTTAGTTCAAGTTAATGACTAGAAATATTAAAATATTAATCCTTGATGATTCTATATCATCAAGGGGTTTTCTAGAATCCATTTTAAAAAATGAGATTCATGTAAATTCCTATTCCATAAATTCATCGGAAAACTTATTGAAATTGCTGACACCTGACACTGATATAATTTTAATGGATATCAAATTAATCGAAACCAATGGAGTTAAGTTAATTAAAGACTTTAAAAAAGATAAAAATTTTTTTGAAATTCCTGTGGTCATGGTAAGTTCCAATGATGACGAATTGAAATTAGAAAAAGCTTTTAAAGCAGGTGCCATTGATTATATCTCCAAGCCTGTGAATAAAACTGCTTTGAAAGCAAGGATAGAAGCAACTCTGAAATTAAAAAAAGAGGTTGCTAAACAAAAGGAGTTAGCAAGATTTGATCCATTAACAAAACTTCCCAATCGACTTTTCTTTAATGAACAACTTAATCTTGCAATGAAAAGAGCTCACCGAAATAAAATGCAAATTGCAGTTTTAGTAATTGATCTTGACCATTTTAAAATGGTTAATGATACTTTTGGTCACTCTGCAGGAGATGAGTTATTAATTGAAATCGCACGAAGGATGCAGGATTGCGTTAGAGAAACCGACACAATAGCAAGGATGAGTGGTGATGAATTTTTTATTATCCTTGAAAATATTCAACAAAAATTTACTGTGACTGAAATCGTAAGAAGATTATTGGATTCAGTGAAAACTCCGTTTTTATTAAATGATAATGAGGCATATGTTGGATTAAGCATAGGGATCGGCCTCTCCACACACAACATATCTTCTGAGATATTAATACGAAATGCTGACCATGCAATGTATGATGTTAAAGCGCACGGTCGCAATAATTATAAATTTTTTACAGATAGGATGGATATAGTAATCTCAAAAAAAGTCAAACTTCGAAAATTACTATATGATGCCCTGGAAAAAGAAGAGTTCTTTTTAAATTATCAGCCAAAAGTTGACATTAAAACAAATCAGATTATTGGAGTTGAAGCGCTTTTAAGGTGGAATTGCCCTAAAGCAAAATCAATTTTAACCGAGGAATTTATTCCTCTTTTAGAAGAGATGGGTTTAATTAATCAAATTGGTGAGTGGGCATTACGAAAAGCGTGCGAACAAAATTCGTTATGGCAGAAGATGGGTTGTTCAAAAATACCTGTTTCTGTAAATCTATCCCCAATACAATTCCATGATGAAAAACTTCCGGTACACATTGAAAAAATATTAAAAAATGCACAACTTGATCCCTGTTTTCTTGAAATTGAAATTAATGAAGGTGTCTTTATTGTTGATGATG
>CAZMEX010000027.1:24213-39278 GCA_964565415.1 uncultured Desulfobacterales bacterium
TGGAAAATACCTTAAAAAAACTTAAATTACTTAAGATTCATATGATTATAATGGATGATTTTGGATCAGGTTATTCCTCAATAGGCTATTTGAAAAAATTTCCCATTGATGCCATTAAAATTGATAGAGCGTTTGTACAAAATGTTATCAATAATCATAGTAATGCAGCTTTGGTCTCAGCAATAGCAGCAATGGGGATAGCTTTGGAACTTAAAAGTATTATTGCTGTCGGCGTGGAAACCGAATCACAGATTCCATTATTAAGACATATGGGATGTGATGCATATCAGGGTTTCCTTTTAAGCAAGCCTGTATCTGCTGTTGAGATAGAAAAAATATTAAAACAGCAGGCGCTAAATAATTCAAAATTAACCACTAAAAATAATAATTTAAAAACTCGTATTCTTTTTGTTGATGATTACCCTACTAACATTCAGATTGCTTTAAAACTTTTAGAAAATTCCGGTCATCAAATAGATACAGCTAAAAACGGTCAAGAGGCAGTCGAGCTATTTTTAAAACAAGATCCCTATGATCTTATTTTTATGGATCTTCATATGCCTATACTAAATGGTCATGAGGCAACAAAGAAAATTCGTGCATCTGAAAAGAACAAACATGTACCCATTATTGCCATGACAGCATATGACACAAAAGGAGTTCAAGATCAATGCCTGTCTGTTGGAATGGATGACTTCATTGCTAAGCCATTTAAGTTAAAAGAATTTAATAAAATTATAGAGAAGTGGGAAAAAACTTTTCATCAATAACTTTTATCTTGTTAAATACAAGTAAATTAGATAAACTTTTCATATGAATAGTCTGAAATCTATTATAAAAAAAGAGATATTTACATGAAATTGCTAGATCGGGTGCTTGCCTTGTCAAACCTTGTTGGGCTTGCAGAGATGGCATATATTGAAGCTGATCAAGATTTAAATGTAATTACATGGAACACCGGGGCTGTTAAACTTTTTAACTGTTCTGAGCAGGAAACCTCTCTGATAACACTTGATAGACTCGTCCATATAGGTACCAAAGAGTTGCTGGAGTGTCAAAATCCTAAAAAAATTACAAAAACCATTGTTAATGATAAGGGTGATGAAATATGGTATGATTTTTTTATCACTCCCATTGTCAATATAAAAGGGGAAAGAAAAGGCATTTCTATACTGGTTAAAGATATATCCAAGGAGATACAAAAAAACAGCGTCTTAGTGGAATATAGAAAACAACTCCAGGAAATTTATGAATTTGCCCCTGTGGGGATTTATAAAGCTGATAAACAAGGCAATTTTATACTGGCAAATTATGAACTTGCATGGATGTTAGGCTATGATTCTGTAAAACTTCTTGTCAGTAAACGAAAAAATAATTTTTATAAAATTTTTGTTGATATAAAAAAGGCAAGAGAGTTCCAGGAGTATTTAAAAGAGACCGAAGAGGTAAATCGTTTCAGAACCCAGCTTCTTAAAAAAGGTAACTCTTCTTTATGGACTCTTAGTTTTGCCAAGAATGTACATGATGAAAATGGCAGGGTGAATGGTTTTAGTGGATTTGTTATTGATATAAGCGAAACTATTCATGCAGAAAATGCTCTTAAAGATGCAAATGCAAAACTAACTCTTTTATCTGTCCAGGATGGGCTTACTAAAATACCTAACAGAAGAAAGTTCGATGACTTTCTTAGCAGTGAATGGGCACGACATAAAAGAGACCAAGTTGAGCTTTCAGTTATTATTTGTGACATTGATTTTTTTAAATTTTATAATGATACCTATGGTCATCAGGAGGGTGATGATTGCCTGATTAAGGTTGCAAAAGCTATTAAAAATGCAGTTTTTCGCCCTGCAGATCTGGCAGCAAGATACGGTGGAGAAGAGTTTTCAGTTGTATTACCAAATACTGATGGTAAAGGTGCTTTAAAAGTTGCTGAAAATTTGAACAGGTGTATAGAAGATCTGAAAATTCAACATAAAAGTTCAAAAGTTGCAAAACATGTTACATTAAGTGTCGGAGCATCGAGCACTATACCAAATTCAAATACCTCATTTGAAGAATTGCTGCTTAGAGCTGATGAAGCACTTTACGAGGCTAAAGAAACTGGACGGAACAGAGCTATTTATAAACCCTTTTAATTATTATATATGAAACTCAACGTGATAAACCCTTTAAAATATGATTATCTTTTGACCCATGACTCTTTAAAATTAAGATATGCTTATACTGAAAACCAGGGAAAACCATTAAACAATTTAATCCTTCTATTGCATGGCAGAGCAGAATTTATAGAGAAATATAAAGATATTGTAACATACCTGAATAATAAAGGATTTGACGTAGTTACTTTTGATTGGAGGGGGCAGGGTCTCTCCCAAAGGGAGACTGCAAACAGGCAAAAAGGTTATGTCAGAGATTTTAACGACTATTTATTGGATTTAAAAACCTTTTTTGACCAGATTATTCAACCCCGGGGGCAGACCCTGTATATGTTATCCCATTCAATGGGAGGGCATATTGGTTTAAGATTTTTACACGATTATCCAAATATAGTAAAAAGAGCTGTTTTTGTCTCCCCCATGTTTAATATTAACTCCTTTTTATTATCACAACTCTTAACACGAAATATTGCAAGGACTATTTGTGCTTCAGGGTTTTCAGAAAACTTTGTATTTAGTAAAAAAAGAGGCAATCAAAATCACATTAACAAAAAAAAAAATATGTTGAGTCATGATCCTGCACAGATAAATATTCAGGCAAAAGAGATAAAAAAAAATCCTGATCTTGCTTTGGGAGGTGTGACATGGGGATGGCTGAACGCTGCATATAATTCAATAGACTTATTGCTTGAAAAAAAGTATGCCCATACAATCAATACTCCTGTTTTGATTGTAAATGCACAGGAAGATAAGCTTGTGAAAAAATCTACCCAGAAAAAAATACATAAACGTCTACCTGACAGCTCGTTCATATCCATAAAAAATGCTTACCATGAAATACTATTTGAAACCCAAGACATTAGAAATACTTTTTGGGATTGCTTTGACGAATTTATTAATCCTTCTTGATTGACCTTAACTTAATTAACTTTTTTTAAGATTATTCAATACTATAATTCTATTTAGTACTGGAGGATGGGAATAATTTAAAAATACATAGAAGGGATGGGGTGTTAAATTTGAAAGATTATTTACTGATAACCTTTTAAGCGCATCAATTAAGGATTCAGCATGGGCAAATGTTTCAAATGCAAACCCATCAGCTTCAAATTCATCTTTTCTTGATAAAATATTCATTAAAGCAGACAAAATAAAGTCAATGGGTGAGTATAACATTGAAAAAAAAATAAGACCTGCATACACGGAAACATCATTCATTGAAAAAACATCAAAAAGGGTCTGGTAAGAGATGAAAAAAGATAAAAGGTAAAACATTATCCCCATCTGCATAATAGTAAGACTCAAATTTTTTAAAATATGTTTTTTCTTAAAATGCCCCATTTCATGGGCAAGAATCGCTACCAGTTCATTTGTAGTATGCTCTTTTATTAATGTATCAAAAAGTACAATCCTCTTATTTTTCCCAAACCCTGTAAAAAAAGCATTTGATTTAGTGCTGCGTTTAGAGCCATCCATAACAAAGATATTTTTTAAAGAAAACTCAATTGATTCTGCATACTTGAAAATAGCACTCCTGAGTTCTCCATGTTTTAATGGTGTATACTTGTTAAACAATGGGAGTATCCAGACCGGAACAATATATTGTAAAAGTAAAATAATAACAGTTGTTGCTATCCAGCAAATAAACCAGGCATTTTCTCCTGCATATTCAAAGAACAGCAATATAATACTTAAAAGTGCTCCTCCTATTATAGTTGACAGTACAATAGATTTAATAATATCAATTATAAATAATAGAGGCTTTGTTTTATTAAACCCAAACTGTTCTTCGATGACAAAAGTTGAATAGATGGAAAAAGGTAGAGATAAAATGAATTTAGCAAACCCTAAAATAAATATATATAAAAGACCAGTAATAGTTATATTAAAACCAAATGATTTTACAAATGAATCTAATATGGGGAATCCATTGAAAAACCAGAATGCTAAAAGCAAAATAATATCAAAACAAGATGAAATTTGTCCAAATTTAGTGGTTGTTTTAAGATATAGTTGGGATTTCTCATATTTTTTTTTATCATACCAGCCAATAAATTCTTTTGGTAAGTTCGCGCTTATGTTTTTTATATTAAGATGGTTTGCAACCATATTAATAAGGAAATCACCTGAAAGTGCAAATAGGATTATAAAGGTGATAGTATTGGAAGAGATTGACATCTACATCAATTTAATCAGTTGGGAGTATTGATGATTTTTCTAAGCTGACCTGAGCATTTAAAAGTTACAACTCTTCTTTGTGCGAGCATCATTTCTTTGTTTGTAGCAGGGTTTCTGCCTTTTCTGGCTTTTTTTTCGCTGACACTAAATTTACCAAACCCACTGATCATCAAGCTATTACCATCTTCTATGGTGGTCTTAATAATTTCAAGAAATTCCTCTACTATGTCATAAGCTTCGTTTTTTGATAAATTCAACTTATTTTGTATGGTGTCAGTGATTTGATTCTTTGTTAATGTCATATTTTGTTGAACTCCCGCACAATTATTTATTTTTATTTATTCTTAAAAAAATTACGTTAAACTACTTTAATTTCAGTTGATTTGTCAAGTATTTAAGAAAAATTAACTGAAAATTTATTGGTTGTAAAAAATTTTCTTAAAGAGTAATATCCAAATCAAAAATATCTTATGATATGGATTTTAATAATTAAAGTAAAATAAGAGGAAGATATGGATAGCCTTAAAGCAATTTCAACTCTTGATGGCAGGTATAGTGGCCTTACAAATAGTTTATCTGATATTTTTTCTGAATTTGGGCTTATAAAACACAGGGTTAAAATTGAGATTGAATGGTTAAAATTTCTTCTGGCAGAACTTAAATTTGATGAGATTTCAAACAATGAAATAAAACTGATTGATAAAATTTATACTGATTTTAAACTTTTTGATGCCCAGCATATAAAAAAGATAGAACAAAAAACCAATCATGATGTTAAAGCAGTGGAATATTTTATTAAAGAAAAAATTGAAGCTTTAAATCTGGGAAGACTTAAAGAGTGGGTACATTTTGCATGTACCTCCGATGATATTAACAATATTGCCTATGCTTTAATGCTTCAAAAGGGTAAGAGACTGGTTATTGATTTGTTGTATGAATTTTTAGCAGATATTGAAGCTAAGGCCCTTAAATATAAATCTGTTCCAATGATGTCCAGAACCCATGGACAACCAGCATCACCAACTACCATAGGAAAGGAATTCATAAATTTTGCCTGGCGCATCTCCCAGGAAATAAAAATTCTTGAAAATAAAAAAATCCAGGCAAAGCTTAATGGTGCTACAGGTAATTTCAATGCCCATTTTTTTGTGTTTCCTGAAATCAATTGGATTGAAGCATCTCAAACTTTTTTAATAAAGTATTTAAAGCTTGAGCCGATAATCTTCACAACACAGATTAACCCCAACACATCTCTCTCCTATATTTTACATTCAATGATAAGATCTGCTGCTGTTATGATAGATTTTAACAGAGATATGTGGGGGTATATCAGTCTTGGCTATTTTAAGCAGCAGCTTAAAGAAGGTGAGGTGGGTTCTTCTACCATGCCCCATAAAGTAAATCCCATTGATTTTGAAAATAGCGAAGGTAATATGGGCATTGCAATATCTATTATGGAACATCTCTCTGTTAAACTACAAAAATCAAGGTTTCAAAGAGATTTAACTGACAGCACAGTTTTGCGAAACCTTGGCACACTGTTTGGATATTATATTATCGGGATGAAAAACTCTCTTAAAGGGCTTGGTAAGATTGCAGTTAATAAAGAAGCTTTAGATAATGATCTTACAGCAAACCCGGAACTTTTAGCAGAACCATTCCAGACTGCAATGAGAATCTATAAAGAGACAAACCCCTATGAAAAATTAAAAGAGCTTACAAGGGGAAAAAGCTTAACAAAGGATGACCTTATTGCGTTTATTGACAATTTAGAAAACATACCAGAAAGTTATAAAAAGAAGATGAGAAAACTGACTGTTCAAAAATATATTGGTCTTGCTGAATCCCTTGTTGATTACTATTTTTCTGACAAAAGTAATAAATAGTAAAAAAATGGAAGAATTAAATCATATAGATAATATTGTTTTTTCTGATGAGGCTGGGGCTTTAGAAAAAAAAATATTCACTCTTCCATGGAAAATACTTATTGTTGATGATGAAGAAGATGTCCATAAAATTACTGAGCTTGCATTGAATGACTACACATTTGAAGATAGAAAAGTTGTATTGTTTCACGCTTTTTCAAGCACCCAGGCAAAACAGATACTTAAAGAAGAAGATGATATTGCACTTATACTACTTGATGTTGTGATGGAGCAGGATAATGCAGGATTAAACTTAATAGATCATATTAGAAATGATCTCAATAACCAAATGGTACGAATTGTACTGAGAACTGGTCAGCCTGGTAAAGCACCCGAGCATGAAATCATAACAAAGTATGATATAAGTGACTATAAATCTAAAACCAGATTTACAATTCAAAAATTATTTACAACTGTTACTGCATGTCTCAGGGCATATAATAACCTTAAATCCATAAAGAAGAATCAAGAAGGCCTTGAATTAATAGTAAAATCCAATAAAAAATTATTAGGCAATAATAAACTTTCTATTTTTGCTTCTACTGCCCTTGATACACTAAATGAGATTTTTAAAATTTTTAACTCATCTATTGAAGCAGGCTTTTATGCTATTGCATCCACATCTGAGGAGTTAAAAATTATTGCCGGATTTGGTAAGTATGACTGTGCAATAAATAATTCCATCAGAGAGTCAGGACATTTAATCACATCAAAGATGATTAACCATATAAAAAAAATATATAAAAAAGGTGGGGAAGTATTTCTTGAGAATGAATATATAGTGGTTTTAAAAACAAATGAAAATTTTACAAGTCTTATCTATTTTTCCGGTGTTGATGCTAAATTATTCCATTTAAACAAAGATTTAATAAGATTATATATAAACAATATTGCAACCCATATTGACAATGTTGTTTTAACAAGGGAAATTGTCAATACCCAAAAGGAAGTTATCATGGCTTTGGGTGAAATCATTGAGACTCGATCAAAGGAAACTGCAAACCATGTTGCAAGGGTTGCTGAAATTTGTTATGTACTTGCAAAAAATTATGGACTTGAGAAGGATGAAGCTGAATTATTAAGAATGGCAGTACCCATGCATGATATTGGTAAGATAGGTATACCAGAAGTGATATTAAATAAAACTGAGCCATTAACAGATAAGGAATTTTTGATTGTCCAGACACATACGCAAACTGGATTTGATATTTTAAATAATTCAGAGAAGAAGATTATGAAGGCGGCTGCAATTATAGCATTACAGCATCATGAGAAGTGGGATGGTACAGGTTATCCCCAGAATTTGGCTGGAGAAAATATTCATGTTTTTGGAAGGATCACTGCGGTTGCTGATGTTTTTGACGCTCTAAACCACAAGAGATGTTATAAAGAAAGATGGAGAATAGATGACACAATAGATCATTTTGAATCAGAATCAGGAAAACATTTTGATCCTGAACTCGTTAAAATTTTAATTTCATCAATTAACGAATTCCAACAAATCAACAAATTGTTACCTGACTGATTAATTATAAATTAACTCAAATTAGGGGAGTTTAATTATGAAAGTTGGTATACTTAAAGAGATAAAGCCACAGGAAAATAGAGTTTGCATGACACCTTCAGGTGTTGAAATCATGAAACAAAATAACCATATGATTTATATTGAAAAAAACGCAGGTCTGGGATCAGGATTCAGTGACGATCAGTATGTAAAAGCAGGCGGTGAGATTATTGATACAGCAGCTGGTGTTTTTGAAATATCTGATATGGTTATGCATGTCAAAGAGCCACAACCATCTGAGTATAATATGATTAAAAAAGACCAGATAGTTTTTACATATTTACATCTTGCTGCTGAAAAAGGCTTGACAGAAGCGCTTATGAAGACTGGGTCCATTGGTATAGCTTATGAAACTGTGGAAACTGATACAGGGTTTTTACCTCTTCTTGCACCCATGAGTGAGGTTGCAGGACGACTTGCAACCCAGGAAGGTGCAAAATATCTTGAAAGAACCTTTGGCGGAAGAGGTGTTTTGCTAGGCGGTGTTCCTGGAACACCTCCTGCTAAAGTTGTAGTAATCGGTGGCGGGGTGGTTGGTTATCACTCTGCAATTATTGCATGTGGCATGGGTGCAGATGTAACGCTGCTTGATATGGATTTGACCCGGCTAAGATATCTTTCTGAAATTATGCCGGCAAATTGCAAGCCTCTTATGTCTTCATCAGTTCTTTTAAAAGAGTTAGTTAAGGATGCTGATCTTGTTGTTGGTGCGGTTCTTGTGGCAGGGGCAAAAGCACCTAAACTGATTACAAAAAATATGCTTTCAACAATGAAAAAAGGTGCTGTAATTGTAGATGTTGCAATAGATCAGGGTGGTTGTTTTGAAACATCCAAGCCTACTACCCATGGAGATCCTATTTTTGAAGTTGATGGAATTGTTCATTATTGTGTAGCAAATATGCCCGGTGCAGTACCACTTACTTCAACAATTGCCTTAACAAATGCAACTTTGCCCTATGCTGTTGAAATTGCAAACAAAGGTTGGAAAGATGCCTGCAAATCAAATCTGGAACTTCAAAAAGGCATTAACTATTATGGTGACAAACTAACATATAAACCAGTTGCCGATGCATTTGGATTTGATTACACACCTGTTTTAGATATCCTCTGATGAATTTTTAATGATCTTTTCTAAGATAATAAAAAAATAGTGTGCAGGGTGGTTAGTTCCTACACACTATTTCCCAGGGGAATACAAAGATGAAAACATTAACAGCATATGTTCACATTGTATTATAGCCGTCCACATAAAATGGAGCGGGCTTGTACACTAAAGTTGATAATCCTTTTGTTTCAAATGATGAGATTGCAAGTTGAAAGGTATGGTAGTCAATCTCGATATCATCCCAGCCTAAATATTTTAATCGGCTATTAACCTGCAGGTGTGTCATTGCAGGATTTATTAACATAGCATTTGCAAGTGAACGTATAAAACCAGGAATAAGATTTTTTTCTACGCCACTATTAATTAAATTACAAATAAATTTTTTGTCAACAGCAGTCATTTTAGATAGCTTGCTTTCGCTTTCGTAATAGAAATTTGTTAAAACCAATTTTCAAAATAATAATTTCGCGATGGTATTTATATTATTATTAATTGTTAATATCGTCAAATCAGATTATGACAAATTATTTCTTTATAAAACATTGGATCAAATTCTTATACTGGTGTAAAACGGATTAAAACAAAATTGTTGTAATTATTTTTTATTAGTTTTCCTGGGATTTTCTTGTATTTGTTATTGTTTTTGCTGATTTAATCAAATTGTTTGCTCTATACCCTTGTGTGCAATGGCTAATTGAGTACTAGAATAAAATTTAAAATATTTTTAAAATATGTTATATCTTAATCTAAGAATAATTTTATCATGGAGAATTTGAACATGGCAAATGAACTTACAAATGAAGAGGGAAACAGTCTGCTGAATATTGCAAGGGCATCCATCTCCCATAAGTTCAATATAAACAAAAAAGATAAAAATAATAAATATAAGGACCAATTAAAAAACAAGCATTTGTACGAAAAAAGGGGTGTGTTTGTCACGCTTCACAAAAACAAGCAACTTAGAGGCTGTATTGGAACTATTGAGCCTGTACAATCAATAATTGATGGAATAAAAGATAATGCGATAAATGCTGCGTTTAAAGACCCAAGATTTCCTCCTTTGAGATTTGATGAATTAGTTGACACTGATATTGAAATCAGTATTCTTACTAAGCCTGTAACTCTGGAATATACTGACTATAAAGATTTATTGTCCAAACTTAAACCCTCTATACATGGTGTTATTTTAAAAAAAGATTACACTAGAGCAACTTTTCTTCCCCAGGTTTGGGAACAACTTCCCGATACAAAAGATTTTCTTTCCCAGCTTTGTAAAAAAGCAGACCTTGCACCAGGTGAATGGAAAAAAGAGAATATAGAGATTATGGTCTATCAAGTTCAATGCTTTAACGAAAAATAAAATAATTGGTATTCAAATAAATATCTGATATATTAAATTATGCAAATCGCCACAACACACACTGGATCAGACTTTGATGCTTTAGCTTCCCTTGTGGCAGCTTCAGTACTTTACCCTGGGATTAAACTTGTATTGCCAAACTACATTAATCCAAATTTAAAGGTTTTTCTTTCCATACATAAAGATCTTTTTAATTTTTACTCTGCAAAGGATATTAATTTAGATGAAGTTACATCAATTGTGATTGTTGATACAAACTCCTGGAGACGTCTGGAAGGATTAATATCTTTAAAGGAAAAAAAAGACCTTGAGGTTACTCTTTATGATCATCACGATAAAAAAGATATTGAATTTGACCACGGCGTTCAAAAGGAGATAGGTGCTACAATTACTTTAATGTTAAAGGAGATACAGAGGCAAAAAAAAATAATCACTCCTATCCAGGCTACACTATTTTTAATGGGAATTTATGAAGATACAGGCAATTTAACTTTTTCATCCACAACTTCTGATGATGCATATTGTGCTGCATTTCTGCTTGATCGAAAAGCTGATCTTTCTATTGTGAATAAATTTTTACAACACTCCTATGGTAGAAAGCAAAAAGATATTCTTTTTAAAATGCTGCAAAAAACAGAAAGAATTAATATTAATAATTTCACTTTAAGCATCTCCATCATAGAAATTAAAGGTCGTATCCAGAATCTTTCAGTTGTTATCCAGATGTATAGAGAAATTATTAATGTTGATGCAGCATTTGGAATTTTTTATGATAACAAAACAAAAAAATGTATGGTTATTGGCAGAAGTGGATCTAAAGAGATTGATATCGGTATTATGATGAGAAGTTTTGGAGGCGGTGGTCATCCAGGCGCTGGATCTGCTCAAATAAAGGATGTTAATCCTGAAGCAATTGAATCTATGATTCTTGAATTAATTAAAGGGAATCAACACTCTTCTGTTAATTTATCTGATATCATGTCTTATCCAGTTATTACTGTTGATCAAGATACTAAAATTGAAGAGGTAGCAATGCTCTTACGTGAAGTTGGGTGTACGGGCTTACCAGTAACAGGTGATGATGAAAAACTTGTTGGAATTATTTCAAGAAGAGATTTTAAAAGAGTTAAAAAAAAATCTCAGATGCTGTCGCCTGTTAAGGCATTTATGAGCCGCAATCCTGTTTCAATTGCCTTTGATAAAAGCACAATGGAAGCTGCAAAATTAATGATCAAGCACGATATAGGCAGAATCCCCATAATGAAAGATGAGAAAATCATTGGCATTGTGACAAGATCAGACACAATGCTTTATTTTTATGATCTTTTACCTGATTAAGTGAACTTTCTAGAAAAATTTTAAAATAAAAAAGGTGCAACTAAAGGGTGGCAAATTAGTTTTATGCCCTGATAAGAAGTTCTGCCCTTGTAACTAATTTTTCTCTGAATATTTTTGAGTTGTGTCTGATATCAACAGGAAATGTTTTTTTTATAAAAAAATGTTCAATTTTTTTTGTATGATCAAAAGAGTTGGAAATTGTACGAATCTCATTTAAAAATTGTTTTTTATTTACAATATTTGCATAGGGTTCAATGAATATCACAGGAGTTTGATTCCCTTTTTTACCTGCTCCCACAAGAGCTGTTCTGTAAACCAGTTCATGGGTATTAAAAACAGCTTCACAGGGGATTGTATATAAAGTTTCCTCACCAGTTTCAACTCTGTGGCTTTTCCTGCCGCAGAACCAGATCCTTCCCTTTTTATCTTTCCAGGCAAGATCACCCATTCTATGCCATATTTCTCCGTTGGATGCTGGAATCTTTCCAAAAAGATCAGCTTTTCGATTTTCAAAGTATTGTTTTGTAACAAGATCTGCTTTAACAATAATTTCTCCAACTTCATTTGTTTTAAGCAGATGCAAATCCCTAAGTTGTGATATTGGATCATCTGTGATTTTCATAATTTCAACTTTAGTGTCAAGGATTGGTTTGCCAACGCATAGTCCATAACCTTGGTCAGTTAATTCTTTTGTTTCAGATAATATCTCATCACTTCTTATGGAGATAATGGGAACTGCTTCAGTTGCACCATAGGGTGTATGAATATAAGCATTCTTAGAAAGAAGAGAAGAGAATTGCTCGATATTTGCAGGGCTGACAGGTGCACCTGCCGATACAACTCTTCTGAGAGATGGCAGTTTGATATTGTTTGCATTACAGTATTTTCCAAGTCTGTGCAGCAGAGCAGGTGATGCAAACATATTTGTAACACCATGATTTTCAATGGCTTCAATCAGTTTTTCAGGGTTTGCCTTTGCAGGTTTAGTAGGATCCATATCAGGTATTACAGCAGTCATACCAAGCCCGGGATCAAACATTGCAAAAAGTGGAAAGGTTGGCAGATCAATTTCATCATGTTTGGTTTTAAAATGGTTTTTCAATTGCTTCATCTGGGCATCATAGTTACCATGGGTGTATACAACACCCTTTGCAGGACCAGTGCTCCCAGTTGTAAAAACAATGGCTGCTGTTTCGTTTTTTGTGGTTTTTGCACATTTATATTTATCTTTTCCTGGTTTCCAGATGCTTTTAAGTGTATGCCCTCCCCAGAACCATCGTTTACCAATTGTAATCCATATTTTAATGGATTTAAAATATTTAGGTTTCAGTTTTCTTAAGAGATGGGCTTTTTCAATGCCTATAAAAGCTTGAGGGTTGCTTTGTTCAAGGCATGAAAGCATTCTGTTTAATCCCATACCAGGATCTACTACAACAGGAATAGCACCAATTTTAAGCATGGCAAAAACTACATAAAAAAATTCCAATGAAGGTGTAACCATTAATATGGTTCTTGTGCCCCTCTTAATACCAGTACTCTCAAGCCCAAAGGCAATATCATCTGAATCTTTTTCAAGTTGTTTAAAAGTGATTTGACTATAAGTTACTCTGCCGCTTTTATCACGACCAGCAGGATAAACAACAGCCCTTTTATAAGGGAATTTTTCAGCAGAATCTTTCAGCCCCTGGGCAAAATTTACAAAATTATTCATTATATTAATTTTTTTATTTTATATATTGTATTATTTATCAGTCCCCCAGGTGCTTTCTTTTTTTCACCTTTAATTTTTTCCATAAACGGGTCTAATAATTTAAGCTCTTCCAATGCTTTAGATAATATTGCTTCCTTGTTCTCTTCAATTTTCTTTAATCCATCTTCTTTGTTAACTTGATGAAGAACGTATAACTCTTTAATCTTATTTTCAATTTTATTAAATTGTTTTTCAATTTTTTCTTTAGCTTTAACCCAATCTTTTTTTTCTTTTTGGGCAATTTTACTCTGATCAGGGTAATTTTCTTCAACTTTATTAATTCGATCTATCTCTTTAGAAAGTAAAGAGATTCTTAAATCATAAGTTGCAATTGCAAAATATAAATCATTGATATGATCAAAAGTAAATTTGAGCATCTCATCAGGCAGGTTTACATTTTTAAAAGATATTGATTTATAGACAACAGGCTCATCAGTAGATGAAAAAAATAATTTATATGCAACAAATGCTGAACCAAGTATTAAGAGTGTAATGCTTAAGATAATTACTATTTTTTTAAGTGATAAAAAGTGTCTCTTTTCAGGAGCTTTGTCTTTTGTATCTGAATCTTTTTGAGACTCCTTATTCCCTTGTTTTTTCTCAAGCTTTGCTTTTTTCCTGGCCTCTTTAGCTGCTTTTTTTAAAGCTTTTTTCTCAGCCTTCTCTTTCTGTTTTTCCTCTTTACTCTGTTTTTCTTTTTTTGGTTTATCTGCCATGTATAATAATTACCTGAGCCTCATGAAAATGTCAAAAAGAGGTGGTTCTAATTTAAAAATTTTTCGATCAACAATAGTATTTCTCCGGGTTTATCCTCAAAAATATAATGACCCCCATTTTTAAATATATGATATTCAGCATTGGGAAATCTTTTTTGCCATTCAGTTAAAAAGTTTTTATCAAAAATAAAGTCTTTTAGCCCCCATAGGAACATAATCGGCAGATTGTTGATTTTATATAAATTATCATCAACTTTTTTGACTATCCCATAGGATTGATCATCTTTAGTTAAAGGAATGTCCTGGACAAATTTCAGTGTTGCTATTCTGTTTTTCCAATTATTGTATGGAGCTTTCAGCCCTTTTTTAACCTCCCTTGTAAGGGAGGTTGTCGCTGCAATATAAAGTGCTGCAAAGGAGAATAAATTAAATCCTAAAACAGCTGGAACAGCAAAGGGTGTAAAATATTTGATTAATGCTAATCTTAAGGGAAAGCTTTTATGGGGAGGAAGAAGAAATCCTGCTGTGTTTGTAATAATAATTTTTTCGATTTTAGAAAGATTTTCTAAAGCCCATGCAAGACCAATCATACCGCCCCAGTCATGCACAATAAGAGTGATTTTATCTTTAAGGTTGAGGTGGTTAATAAATGAGCCAAGATCAGAAATTCTTCTTTGAAGTGTGTAGTTATAATCTTGTACTCCTGGCTTGTCTGAAAATCCACAGCCAATATGATCAGGAACAATGGTTCTAAAATCATGGGAAAATTTATCAACAACAGATCTAAAATAAAATGACCATGTTGGATTACCGTGTACCATTAAAAGAGGCTTGCCCTTACCTTGATCAATATAATGCATTTTAAAGCCATTATTTAAAAAATAATTTGACTGATAAGGATAAAGTTTTTCAAAACCTCTGGTTGAGGTGACTTTATTATTTATTATTCTTTCTACCATTCAATTCCCAT
>CAZMEX010000028.1:0-38872 GCA_964565415.1 uncultured Desulfobacterales bacterium
TCACTGAACATTTCTGAACATTGTCAATGTGTTTGGGTGATGCATTTCATCTTCCATATCTATAGTGTGGCATACCCTGCAATTCTTATTGGCACCAATGGGATACGGGTTATTCTGATATTGCAACGGCTGAAGATTGTCAGCTGCAGGATATATGGCATGGGTGGTTCCATGGCATGCCTGGCACTTGATTCCAGCATCATCTGTGCGTGATTTATAAAGTTCGTCAACTGAGTTAGTCCAGAGGTTAAAGGTTTCATCACTCCCAGGCTCATCAAAATCAACATGGCAGTTCAGGCAGTCAGGTTCATTAACCCATGGATTCCTTGGCTTAACTCCACTGATTGAATCAACTTTTTTTGGAATAAGATGTTTCATTAATTGTTTTGCTTTTTTTTCGCCTGTCAGCTCCCGGGCTTTAAGAAGGCTTAATGCAAGATCTCCAAGGGTTCCATGGCAACTTGTACAATCAAGACCAATCTCTTTATGTATTCCAGTAAATTGTGGTGCAGAGTCGGGGAACGCAGAGGAGTGGCAGACATTGCAGGCATCTGCTTCTCTGTTGGTAAGATAATTGGCATGAAAACCATGGATGGATGCAGAGAGATTCATGGAGTCAGAGTGGCAGGTCGCACAGGAGACTTGTTCGCCTTTTTCTGCCATCTTTACCAATTGAGTTTTACTTATTTTGTCATGGGCTGTAAGAATATCTTTTACGGCAGCTTCCCGGTTGTTTTTTGCTCCTGTAAGCTTACTTCCATGGCAATTATTACACCCCATTTCCAATGAAACTGGAGTGGCGACCATTGTTGCTGCAAGAACCTCTTTGCTGTTTTTATCTTTTGCCTTGACTACAATAAAAGAAGCACTATTTGAAGTCGTGTTGTCGTAAATAAACTCTATATCTTCTTCAATGATTTGTGGCAGTTCTCCCCTTAGTATCAGCTGGGCAGAGATATTATTGTCCATATTTGAGCCGAAAAAATCGGGCAGTGCAAAGTTATTCCATGCAAGAAGTATATATTTATCTGTTTTTTCGTCAAAAACAGGGATACCCATGGATGATTTTGTTTCTGAAGGATCTTTTATATCGGCTTTTACCATGGTTTCTATCTCTTGGTGCAGCTCTTTTACAATATATCTGGAAAGCGCCAAACGTTCCGAGCGTGTACCCATGAACCTTGGCATATAGTCAAGTATCTTTCCCTGACCATCAAGTTGTGCATCCATGGCAAAAACAGTAAGTTTTTCAGTCAGCGGGAGAATATCGTTTAAAGGACCTCCAACACTATGGCAGGAAATACATTGCAGTTTAAAAATTTCTTTTCCTGCATCAAGGACATTGTCATCATTTATCTCTTTATTTTCTATCCATTTAGCAAGTTTTAAAAATCCCTGCTTGTTTATCTCTGCCTCATCTTCAACTTTTATGGAATTTGAATACATGTATCCCGGAATAAGGTAGGGTCTGCGGCCTGCTTCTCTGATAAACTCAAATGACCCCATGTAGATAAGACCTATAAATAGAATGACAAATGCCATGGGTTTTTTAATATTTTTGGGTATGCGCATCGCCATTAACAGACCACTGATAAATAAAACAGGAAGCACAATAACAAAAACCCTGGTAAAAAAAATAAGCTCGGGAGAGCGCCCAAGAATCATTGCCTTAGAGGCATCATCCAGGGAAGCAAAATACCACCAGGCAAACAAAACCATGAATATGAATGGGAACATCAGCCATTTTGCGCAATATTGTACCATTTTTTCCCTGAGGCTTGTTTTTTTTATGAAAACCGAGGTTACAAAACCAAATATGCCTGCCAGGACAAGGGCGATTGTAATACGAAATAACATTGACGATAAGAAGCTTGGGTTAAAAAAGCCATCCCAGAAATTATGGGTTTCAAAGAAATTGCCAGGAGTCAACATAAAAGCAATTATGCCATTTATCAAAATAAGGGAAATTAAAGCAAAGATGGCATATAGCCAGCCAATAGTCAGATGTGCCCTATCTTCTATTTTATTAAAAGTGTAGAAATAGATAAAAATTGCTATAATTTCCAGGGTGAAAAAAATCCACTCTGTGGCAAAACCAAATACAAAGGTGTGGATAAGAACAGATGTTGCAGCAGGGCTGACAAGGGATATAACAAACCATATTCCAACACCGGTAACCGAGGAAAAAACCATGGTCACAAGAAGGAAGAATTTGGCGTGCTTTTTAGTATACTCAAGAATGTCAGATGAGTTTTCTCTTATTCCTTTTATTTCAGTTAAAACAAGAAAAAAGCCGCCACCAACTGCAAAATGTGCAACATACACATGGACAACAGCAATCAGGGCAATGAGGAAGCCTCCGCCGGCATAATACAACTCCCAGACCGGATAATTCATATTATGCCTCCTCTTTTCTTTTTGTTGCAAGTTTTAACATATATCCAGTCAAACCCATACCAGCTACCAGAGTTACTATAAAAATTATCATGGGAGAGTATTGAGGTACAATGGTTAAATCTGAAAGGGAAAAATATGGTTTAAGATAAGCAGTTCGTACAATATCGCGCACTAGAACCATGGCAATAATTGTAAAAATTACAGTTCCTGTTGAAAGCCACACCTGGTTTTTAAACCCAAAAAAGAGTGCTGCACCAGCACTTGCAATGACACAAACCATAAGCAACGTAGCAATGCTGTTGCCCCCAAGAAACAAATGCATGATATCTTCCGGGAGGGTCAAAGCAAACCAGATACCAATAATCATCTGAATCAGGGTTGCATGGGAAAACCATTGCATGCCTGCCAGGATCATTTTCTCATACCCATGGTTTTCTGTGACTGCATTTGCTGCAACATCTTTTTCTGTTTTTATCTTACCAAAAATAGCCAGAAAAAGACCTCCAACAGCTATTGAGGCACATACAAAATGCAGGTATCTTGGGATTAAAGTAAACTCTTGTAAATTTAGAATAGTACCTTTTGGGTTGGAAAAATATTGAATCCATTTTTCAGGTGTAAGCATTAAGGTCATGTTATTTGTAAACAAAAAAGCTACAATGAGCATTAATACGGCACAAACTGCAATAGAGATGCTTCTGAAAAACCCAAGTGTATCAAATTTAAAGTCAAACAGGTATGCACTGTAATAGGCAACAATTATTATGCCGATTACAGAAAGCCAGTACCATCCCATAAGCAGTGAACTTGTGTAGATAAAATTCCCATAAAGAACCTGAATAAATAACAGAGGGGCAACACCCATATTTACTGTAAAAGCTATTGCATAAGGCAGTTTCAGACTAATGTGTTTTGCCACAAAAATATCCTGGGGCTTACCCTTAAGGGATCGCACCAGCGCAATGATTGTACCTCCCAGCATTGCATTCATAAATAAAAGGTGTAACACAAAGGTTAATATAAAGAAAAATTTATGCCAGCCCCAGTGAACTGATATCATACCTGGTTCAGGGATTAAAAGAGATGGGTCCATACCTGTAATTCCTTAATTTTTGTCCTAGCTGTCTTCCAGACCTTACCCACAAGATCAGGATCTATAATAAACTGTTCCCTTGTTTCTTATCTATTTAATATGACATGCTGAACATTTTGTGGGACCAGTATCTTCTCCTGCTTTTTTCATTGCTCTGTGACATTTCAGGCATGTCTTGTTCATGACCTGTTTCTTTTTCAGTTTACCCTGGGTTTTTAAAGTTTTTATACTGCCCTGGACTTTGGGAAAAACAGCGTGGCATGTATTGCAATCATCTATCGCGCTTTGATGCAAATGATGGGGAAAATCTATCATGCCTCTGTTGCCGCCATCAAGTTTGACCTCCTCATGTCCAGAACTTTGAGTTGCAACTGCAACAACAACCGAAAAAATAATTAATGCTGCCATCACAATAATTGTTCTAAATTTCATACTTTATCCTCCAAATTTTATTTTTTTAATAAATTAAAATTTATGCCCCATGGAAAACCCTGGCTATTTTTGATGAATCAAACTTATATGTAAAAAGCGGCTGTTTTTTTAAAACAGACAATCTGTCATTAAATGGAATCCCTGACTTTTTATATATAACGCCCGTGGGAAGCTTTTCTTTATCCATATGTGCTGTCCTCAATGCCATTTCATAATCAGAGCTGTCATGATCACTCTTCTCAAGCTTGAATACTCTTTTTTGATACCATGCATTGGTATTGATTTTATTAAAAGAGACACAGGGCTGATATATATCAACCATGGAAAATCCTTTATGGTTTACTGCTTTAACTATCAAGTCAGACAGTTGATCAACATCGCCTGAAAACCCTCGGGCAACAAAGCCGGCACCTGTAACCAGGGCAGTTGTGATGGGATTAAACGAAGATGATATAGTCCCGTTTTTTTGAATTTTAGTCTGCATGCCAAGGTCGGAAGTAGGTGATGCCTGACCCTTTGTAAGACCATATATCTGATTATTATGAACTAAAAGCGTGATATCAATATTTCTGCGAATTGCCGCAAGAAAATGATTTGCCCCTTCACCATAGCAGTCCCCATCTCCTGAATTGACAACTATATTCAAATCACCATTGGCAATCTTTGCTCCTGTAGCAAGGGCAAGTGCCCTGCCATGGAGTCCGTGCAGCATGTTACATGACATGAAATCAGGAGTTTTCCCTGCCTGTCCAATGCCAGAAACCATTAATAAAGTATGTGGGGTGAGATTAAGCGTTGCAAATGCTTTTTTCATGGCATTAAGGATTGAAAAATTTCCACAGCCTGGACACCATTGATTATCATTGTCAATATCAAATATTGTTTTTATCATATCCATTACCAATCTATTAAACCATAATGTGCCTTATTTTTTCTATGATATATAAAGGGAAAATTGGTCTGCCATCATATTTCAAAATAGATGAAAAGTACTCTATTCCAGTTAGTTGACGTATTAAACTCCCCAGCTGACAAGTTGAATTGCCTTCTACCATGACCAGCTTTTTATTATCCAGCAACTCTTTTAATTTTTTAGAATCCATGGGCCAGATATCTTCAAAAATTATCCACCCAACATCCATTCCCTTTTCCCGGAGAAGAAGACATGCCTCCATAATGCTCCCCTTGGTTGATCCCCACCCTGTCAGAAAAAGAGAGCTCTCTTCACAAAATATCGATGGAAGCTGTGTCTCAGCCTTCATTGCAGTAACTTTTTTAAACCTTTTTTCAACCATTGCAACTCTGTTGTCAGGGTTTTCACTTGATAAACCATCCTCAGTATGTTCATTCCCTGTGATTCTCACAATACTATCTGAGCCACAAGGAATCTTTCTTTTAGAAATCCCGGTATCAGTATGCTCATATCTTAGATAAGAGTCATTCTGATACATTTTCGTATCAGTTTCTAAAAATGTTTCATGTTCACATCCTATTTTAAAAGCAGCATGTTCAGTCCTGGCTGAATCCACCAGGTATTGATCCATCAACACGATTGAGGGAACCTGATATTTTTCAGATAACCAGAATGCCCTTTTTACTGCGTTAAATGTCTCAAGAACACCTCCTGGAGCAAATATAAACCTGGGAAACTCGTCCTGGGAAGCATTTATGGTAAATAAAAGATCTGCCTGGGCAGTTCTGGTGGCAAGACCCGTAGCAGGTCCTGGGCGCTGGGCATTAATAATAACCACTGGTGTCTCACCCATACCACTTAAACCCAACCCTTCAGTCATAAGACAAAAACCACCTCCTGATGTTGATGTCATAGACCGGACTCCTGCGAAAGAGGCACCGATTGCCATATTGATCGCAGCGATTTCATCTTCTGCCTGCTCAATAACAATGGGCAGTTCATCTGAATATTCAGCTGCCTTGGAAATTATTGGGGTTCCAGGACTCATGGGATAAAAAGGGAAAAACCGGCAGTCAGCTGCCAGGGCACCAAGGGCTGCTGCTTTAGCCCCGGACATAACAACATTATTATGTTCTTTTAGTTCAAAATCAAAAGAGAGATGAAAATCAATTTCTTTGCCTGCTTCATACCCATTTTTCCCTGCCTTAAGGTTCAGCTCTAATACACTTTTCCCTTTGACTTTGAACTGCTTATTTAAAACTTTTTCAAAGCTTTGAAACGGGGCACCCATAATCGACAGTACAGCACCTGCTGCCACAGTATTGGAGGAGATCATCCCGCCGGCTTTTTTTGCAAGGGAATTCAATGGGATATTAAACATATTGGACACATCTGTCTCGTGCTGGTCATCATTGATTAAAATAATGCCTTTTGAACTCACCTTGTCATTGTGATACTCATAGGTTTTATTGTCAATTGCCACAAGGATATCCACTTCCAATGAGGGAGCACTGACTGGTTTATCACTAATCCGTAAAAGATGGAAATTATGTCCCCCCCTTACCCGGGATTCAAAATCATCCATGGAAAAAATAAATAACCCCGCATTATGGCAGACCTTAGCCAGCAATGCTCCAATAGTCTGGATTCCCTGACCTGCAGCACCACCAATAAGTATTGTTACATTGTTTCCCATAAACCACGCTTTATTATTAAAAACATTTACTCTATAGCATACAGCAAAATTCAGACCATAAAAGGTTTTAATATAAATAATTTATACTTTTTTTACTTTTATGATAAGTTAACAAAGCTGGCATCAATTGTGCAGATTATTTTAGCCAGGTTATTTTGAAAAAAATAAGGAGAATTAAATGAGCAATGATAATATAACATTGTATGCATTGAGTACCTGCAGTCACTGCAAGTCAACTAAAAATCTTTTGTCAGAATGTAATGTTGAATACAACTACATTCAAGTTGATGATTACACAGGAGAGGAGCGTAAGGCAATTCTTGCAGACATAAAAAAGTTGAATCCACGCTGCTCTTTTCCCACCATTAAAATTAATGATACTGTAATTACCGGGTTTAAAGAGAAACTAATTAAAGATGCTCTGGGTATAAAAGATGAAAGGGAATAAAAAATGAAAGTTGAACAGCTGTATGGGACATTAAAAAAATCCCAGGAGGCAAAGGGTATTTACTTTAATAAAGATAAAGATTTGGTGTTTGAGCTTCTTGAGGCTCTTCTTCTTAACAGGCAGAGATATGGATATATGTCATGCCCATGCAGGCTTGCTTCCGGGGACAAAGAAAATGATAAGGATATTATATGTCCGTGCAAATACCGTAAACCTGATATGGAAGAGTTTGGGGCATGTTTTTGTGGTCTTTATGTTTCCGAGGCACTCAACAACAATGAGATAGAAGCACAGTATATTCCTGAAAGAAGACCCCCGGAAAAAATCTTTTAATTCTAAAGGAGAGAGCCATGGATGAATGTACATTACCTGTTATGGATACTGGTCTTAGAGGTATTGATATAGCAAGTTCTAAAATTTGTGATGTTAAGGGCAAAGAGGGAAAACTGATATATAGAGGATTTTCAATAGAAGACCTTGCAAAGAATGCAAGTTTTGAAGAGATCTGTTTTCTTCTATTATATGAAAGACTTCCAAAAAAAGAGGAATTAAATGACTTTATACAAAGCTTAAAACTAAAAAGAGACATTCCGGAAAACATCTATTCCTTTCTCAAGACACTGCCGCCTGACATGAACCCCATGGATGTTCTCCAGATTGCCACTCCTTTATTAATTCAAAACGATAAAGCTGTGGGAGAGGCTGGAATGGAAAATGCACTTTTCAGTGCTGAAAACCTGATTGCTGGCATGCCCACAATAACAGCAGCGTGGGATCGTATAAGGAACAAGAGAGAGGTTATTGCACCTGACAATAGTTTAAACCATGCAGCAAATTTCCTTTATATGCTCAATGGTCAAAAAGCAGATGATGATGTCCATAAGTTTTTTGATACAAGCCTTGTGCTGCACGCAGAGCACTCTTTTAATGCCTCTACATTTACAGCAAGACAGGTTGCATCAACCAGGGCACATCTTTATGCTGCAATCTCTGCTGCCATTGGTTCCCTTTCCGGCTCCCTTCACGGTGGTGCCAATGTGAGGGTCATGGAAATGCTGAAAGAGATAGGTTCTGTTGATAAAATTGATACTTATATTAATGATATCTTAAGCTCAGGCGGGCTCATCATGGGGCTTGGTCATGCTGTCTATCAAACCGATGACCCCCGCGCCATAATACTTGCTCCCATGAGCAAAAGAATGGGAGAGATTTCAAATGAACCAATCTGGTATGAACTTTCAAGGGAGCTTGAAAAAAAAGGAAAGGCTGCTTTTATGGCTAAAAAGCAGAGGGAGATTTTCTGCAATGTAGATTTCTACAGCGCTTCTCTTTTTTATGCCATGGGTATAGAAACAGATCTCTTCTCACCAATCTTTGCGATTTCAAGGGTTAGTGGATGGGCAGCCCATGTGATAGAGGAACAATATGCCATGGCAGCGCCTAAACCCACTCTCTACAGACCCGGTGCTGAGTATGTCGGAGACTATTGTGGTCCTGATGAGTGTCTGTTTACTGATATAGATAACCGTTAATAAAAGAAGAGGTAATATAAAATGAAAGTCTGGCAATGCAGTGTATGTAAGTATATTCACAGAGGAGACAAACCACCTGAGAAATGCCCGATTTGCAATGTACCTGCAAGTAAATTTAAAGAGATTGATGAGACATCAATATCTCAAAAAAGAATAGAGGTAAAAAAAACAGCAGCTGGATCTGCTGCTGGAAATAGAGAGCCTTTAGTTGAGCAATCCAATTTGCAAAAAATTTATTCACTGTTAATAAAACACCATGCCCACCCGGTTTCTACACACACACCCAATGGCATACTGCCGGCAGCAGTCATTCTCTGGATAGCAGCATGGATTTTCAATTATGATATTCTTTCCAAAGCAGCTTTGATAAACATGATTTTTGTTGTTATTGCTCTTCCCTTTGTTGTCTTTACAGGGGTGCTTGAGTGGCAAAAAAAATATAACAGTGCCTTAACTTCCCTTTTCAAAATAAAAATTCTTGCTGCCACAATAACCTGTATCATGTGCATAACAAGTATTGTCTGGTACTTGATAAATCCTGATGTGCTTTTATCTCCCGATGCACTGCTGTTTATTCTTATCAACATAATTATGGTTGCAGCCGCAGGTATTGCAGGGTATATTGGTGGTAAATTAGTATTTAAAGATTAATAAACTAGAGCAAAGGGAAGTTTCATGGAAGATATTATCAAAATTGACAATAATGGTGTGCTATCTGTTCCTGACAATCCTGTTATCCCCTATATTGCAGGTGATGGCACTGGTCCTGACATATGGAATGCCACAAGGTTGGTCCTTACAAATGCAGTAAAAACAGCGTATCAGGATAGAAAAAAAATTGCCTTTAAGGAAATTCTTGCCGGAGAAAAAGCGCTTGAAAAAACAGGGCAGTGGCTTCCCAAAGAAACTCTGGATCAAATCAGAAAATACAGGGTTGCAATCAAAGGTCCATTAACAACTCCCATAGGTAGCGGCATGAAAAGCCTTAATGTAGCCATACGCCAGGAGCTTGATCTTTATGCATGCATCCGCCCGGCAAAATACATCCAGGGTGTCCCCTCTCCCTGCAATCAACCTGAAAATATTGATATGGTGATTTTTCGAGAAAATACTGAAGATATCTATTTAGGGATTGAATGGGAAGCTGGAACAAAAGAGGCAGAAGATATTCTCTCTTTTATTAACCAGAAGATTCAAAAAAAATTTGATAAAAATACCACTGGGATTGGCATTAAAACCATCAGCGAAAAAAAGACTAAACGATTGATTAGAAAAGCTGTGCAGTTTGCCATTGATAACAAAAGAAAAAATGTCACCATTATGCACAAAGGCAATATCATGAAATATACTGAAGGTGCATTTTTAAAATGGGGATATGAAGTTGGAAAAGATGAATTTAAAGATGTGATTATTACAGAACAGGAAGTGTGGGACAAATTTGACGGCAAGGCTCCTGAAGGCAAAATCATTTTAAAAGACAGAATTGCAGATAATATGTTCCAGCAGGTACTCTTGCGACCCAGTGAATATGATGTCATTGCAACACCAAACCTCAATGGAGATTATATTTCAGATACACTTGCTGCCATGGTTGGAGGTCTTGGGCTTGCACCAGGTGCAAATATTGGAGACTCCTGTGCGGTATTTGAAGCAACCCATGGCACTGCTCCAAAATATGCCGGTCTGGACAAGGTAAACCCCGGCTCTCTTATTCTCTCAGGAGCTATGATGCTGGACCACCTTGGATGGCACAAAGCATCAGATATAATCCATACAGCATTGCAAAAATCCATTGCCAATAAAAAAGTAACCTATGACCTTGCAAGGCAGATCCCTGGCTCCATTGAACTTAAATGTTCCATGTTTGCAAAAGAGATCTGCTCGTTAATGGCATAACACAAAAAGATCAGGGTCTCAGTTTGCTGCTGTAGCCTTTTTTTAATGCAATACCACCATCATTGCTCAGATATCAGGAGGAAAGTTCCATCTCTCATTTTTTTATAAGTTCTCATATAGGGATGCAATCTATCAATAAATCTTGTGTTATAGACAAAGATTAAGTCAGAATTAAGTGGTTGAAAACCTGAGACCATATTTTTTTCCATCCAAACATCTTTGCCAAACACATTGATAATAGAACCATCAACAGGATTGAGCTGTAGATGAAAAATATATAGATCTCCTTCACTATTTTTTTTTATTTTACCTTTACTATCCGTCCCGAGTGCTGTTACAAAAGGCTCATAACGAAAATACTCATAAGTTACATCCATATCCTCCCCGATCCATGCTTTTATGTTCCCATACATTTTTTGATGAACGCCCTTAACAAAACTACCCAAACCAGCTATCTGACCAGTAGAATCACTGGTTGCAAGAGTGGCTATTGATGGCAAAGTTTCAGATGGTCTATTCTTTTTCAGAATAGCATCAATTTTATTAACAAAATGTTTATAATGGGGGTTGCTGATTTCTGAAGTGATATCCCATATAGCAGGATACCATTCTGGTTTGTGTGTATACTGAACAAAATATAGAATATAAATATGACCCGGTTGTGCATCCAAATCAATGGTCAGATCATTTACCGATTTGAGGCTATTATTTTTTCCAAAACAAACATCCAAGCGATGTTTCCCTGCTGAGAACTCTACTAATTGAGCAAGATCTGTATTTTTAATTTCTCCATCTATTTTGCTGATTCTTGCACCAGATAGAGAGTCATACCTCAGAGTAACAATGGCTATCTCCTGCAATCGTTTTGGGGAACCTGAGTATTCTCTCTCATATCTTATCGTGCTTATGCAGCCACAGAGCGTGTATGACAGGCATAGAATGAGAAAAATCTGCCAGAAATCTTTTTCTTTGGAACCAGGATATACCTCTATTCTTTCTATTATGTTTTTTTTTGTCTTCATAAATAATGTTCCTCTGTTTATTAAGTTTGACAAATTGGCTTAAGGTCTCAATTTTGGTGACCTCAATAGTCAACCGCATTTTTTGAGCCAGCAGCCAAAAGCAATGCAACTATTTCATCCTGTTTATTTTCTCCCATAATTAAAAGCACTGATTGTTCGCTACACCCTTGTTTGTCCGGTGCAGCCGTTGAGCTGAGTGATCGGGACTTTGCTCTCAAATACTTTGCTGTATTGTGGAGAGCCACTGCTGTCAAGCATTAAACTAAGAGTTAATAATGGATAATCATTTTAGCTGTAACTTAGAAATAGCTATTAATCCTAATCGAATGTTCTCACGAGCCGAACCTTCCACAGCGTGACGAATCCTAGCATTTCCGATCAATGGGTTCCCCTTTGCCGCAGTATATGATGATTTAATGGATTTTCTCATTACAATATCTTTGCTTAAAGTATTAACAAGAGACCATGCCGCCTCCATTTCCGCTGTGAAGCCTGTCCAAAGAAAAGGCTGTGAAAAATTAATAATAGTTACATTTAATGAATAATTAGAGCCTTGAGGTGGCATTACCTTAGTGAATATGCCGCTTTTGATAATTGATTCCTCTATAGCCTTAGTAAAAGCATCATTCGATATATTAGAAAAATCCGTTACATTTGTCTCAGTCCCCCCTTGTGTTCTGATGCTGACAGTGTATGGATGTTTCTGCAAAATAGAGATACTGTCAGGCACCATAGTCTTTGTGGCTATAGAACCAGCACACCCTGACAATCCTCCAATAACACTGACCAGGATTATCAGTAGTGCCATAGATACGGTTTTATTATAGATCATTATAACTTGCCTCCTTGTTTGAATATGTTAGTTAGAACCTCATCTACCATCTTTTCTGGTGATTCTCTAGTCAATGAAGTACGCAGGGAATTGCCAGAGGCTAACGGGAAATCAGTCTTTGAATCCCGAATTGTGATAGTAAGCTCAAACATAAACGTAGTGATATCCCACATCCATTTATCCTTGTACGTGACTATGAATTCGACATCAGATGCTGGACTTACACCGGTAGTAACACTGTAACCCATGTTTTTGAGTTTGTCTGCAATGACAATATTAATTCCCCTCTTATCTGCATCATGCTTTATTACATGCATTGACTTGAGATGAGTAATGTCAAACGTCGGGTCAATAGTTACTGTTATTTTATTTGAGACACAACCTGATAATAGTAACATTCCAACAAGTAGCAATAATGTTCCTTTAAAAATTTTGCTCATCATTTTTCTCCTTTTATTTTATTTGGAGTTTGTGAATAATTTAGAATCTTCCTGTTTTTTCTAATTTTTCAGCATTACCTGTTATTCTCTTTCACAGTAATTTTAGCAATGCAAGCAGAAAGGGCTGACAAAATGTGATTGTCAGGGGGGACAATTTCCTCTAACCAATTGATTATAAAGAGCTAATCAATTGTCTGAAAAATAAATGCCAGGTTTAGTTTACAGGTTAACTGGTTTATGTTAATAGAGGTTGGGCATATGTTGGACAATGAGGAGCCAATATTGTGGAATCAAATGATAAGAAAGAAGACGTACTAAACAAGATTAGCAAGCTAACCACAGATGAAAAATCTGTCTACCGACAAATTGCAGGGCACAATCTCGGTCGCATAAGAGATGAACAATACCCAAACAAATTATCTGCCATGGCTGCCACCCTTCAAGAGAAAGGCTTTCGAGATAATATACAGCCCCGGGACATGGAACGTCAGCTCAGAAGGTGGATAAGCAATGGTCTGCCGCTTGAAAATATATCTGAAATAGCCAATGCTCTGAGTTTGCCGGTTACTGAATTTTTACTCATGTTTCCATCGTCTCATTCTCCTGATGTTATGTTTGATACTACAAAGACATTGGAAATGAATTCAAACAGCACCCAATCTAAACCTGGAGCAAGCTATTTTCATTTTAACTCATACTTGAAATGGATTCTCATATCCCTTGTTTCAGGTGTTGTCATTTTAGGCGTGAATTCGATGAATACTCTATTGGAACCGATGTCCATTGAGATTGCATGGCCGGATATGGTCGAATCCAATATCGGCTATGTTTCTGGTAAAATTTCCAATCAATCTGATATTGATTACTCAAATCTGGATATTAAACTATTTGTAAATCCTGAAGGAGATACACATTTCTGGCTAAATGAACATATAAAGCCCCTTGAAATAAAGAGTAATGGAATGTGGTTTAAAAAATGCCGATTTGGTGATGAAGACTTCAGAACAATGCAGCAAAAACTCCCTCTAAGCTTTGGCGTTTATGCAGCGATTATAAAAAATAGTGCTGAATTTCCATTAAATAAGAAGCAAAACTTTTTCTTAGCAGATTCAGAAAAAGATTTTAAAAATAAACTTGAACCATATACAATTGCCATATCAAGTCGATTTACAGTGACGCGCGTTGAACCTCCGGAACATGATATTCCCATTGTCATGGCTGTCCCGTCTCCTGTAAAGATTACATGGAGTGAATATGTTCCCATGTACTTAGAAATATTTCACCAGGGGATGCTTATTAAAAGCGGATATTTTGATCCTGAAATGCTGTACAATTTACCTCCTGACCAGATATTATATGAAATAAAGATGGGTCGCAAAAAGGATTATCCCCAAACAAGTACATGGATTTTAGTAGAAAACTCATCAAAATAGATAATTAAGTACTAAATAATAAGCACTATTGCATAGATAAAACCTCCCACAAATTTTTACCAATAGATCCATGGTGTTTTGTATTGCCTGATCCTGCAACGTGTAAAAAAATAAATCTAAAAACTATCTGTGTAGTCTTAAATACTCTATTTACAATCATCACCTTCCTTGATATAAGATCAGAATGCGTTTTCTACTATTTTCAGATATACATGCAGACAAAGCAGCATGTAAAAAACTTGTTAAAAAAGCCCAAGATGCTGATTTGGTTATTGCCGCCGGAGACTTTGCTCTTTTCAGAAAGGATCTTGGAGCCACATTGGCAGTGCTTTCTAAAATTGAAACTCCGGTAATCACAGTGCATGGGAATCATGAAAGCAAGTCAGAACTTACCACTGCGTGCGATCAATATGATAATTTTCATGTATTACATGGAGATACAATGGAGATTGACGGCATTGTTTTTGTTGGTATAGGAGCTGGAATTCCCTGTACACCCTTTGGAGACTGGTCTGTTGATTTGTCTGAAAAAGAGGCGCTTGACTTCTTACCTGATGTAAATAAAAAATTTGTTTTTATTTCCCACTCTCCGCCCCATTCCTGTTTAGATCAATTGACCAATGGTCAAAATATGGGAAGCAAATCAGTTTTGAGCTATATTAAAAAAACAAAGCCTGAATTTGTAGTGTGTGGGCATATACATGAACAGTGGAACAAGATCGACTCAATACATGGCATCCCTGTTATTAATGCAGGACCTGAAGGATACCTGTATGAATTCTAATACTGCGTTTTTATTATTTCACCTTTAAAACTGCCATTGTCAATCGGGACAGACAGATAAGTTTATCGTCTTCATTCTTGATGGTTATATCCCACACCTGGGTGGAGTTTCCTAAATGTACAGGTCTTGCAATGCCAGTAACAATACCGGAAGATACGCTTTTAATATGGTTTGCATTTACTTCTAATCCCACACTGTATCGGGATTCATCCAGAGACATATATGATGCTGCGCTTCCAAGGGTTTCAGCCAGCACCACCGATGCACCACCGTGCAAAATCCCCAGGGGCTGAATAGTTCTTTTATCCACAGGCATGCTTGCTTTAAGAAAGTCATCACCTCTTTTTAAAAATTTAATTCCAAGGTGGCCAACTATACAATCTTTTGAGAATGCTTTTGCCTGCACTATACCCATATCTTTCTTCCATATATTATCCATTATTTCACCATTGTTTCCTAAAAAAATTCATCTTATTTTAAAATAGCAGATTATACCTTTTTTATTTTTAATATACAAAGAAAATACTAAAAACAGACATGGCATGTCTTAAGAAGTTGCTCCCGGACATGGGAGATCTCATTGGAAGAAAAATCTGGTTTTAAAATTTTTAACAATATAATTTACCTTGTAAGTCAGGTTAATGCTATTGGCAGGCAAAAGCATTAAAAAAATGGTAAATATTTGATTTTCAAATAAAAAAAAAGTATATTCAGTTAATGTTTATAAATCTACCTGAAAACCAGTGTGCAAGTCAACAATAAAACCAACTGTTTGGATTTGAGGTATAATATGTCAAAAGTTGCTCTTATAAGATGTGAATCATATAATTATCAAGAGGTTAAAAAATCTGTTGCAAAGGGGATTGAACTTTTAGGTGGAATTTCTCTATTCGCCAGAAAGGGCGAAAACATATTATTAAAGCCTAATATCCTTGTGGGTGAAAAGCCTGAAAAATGTGTTACGACCAACCCCGCGGTATTTGAGGCTGTGGCAGAACTGTTTTTAAGCTCTGGCGCGAATATTTCCTATGGCGATTCTCCTGCAATTGGTAACTTAGCAGGGGCAGCAAAAAAAGCAGGATTAGCTGAGGTTGCAGATAAACTTGACATAAGAATGGCTGATTTTAAAAATAGGGTTGACCTTTTTTTTAAAAAGGGTATCCAGAATAAGAAGTTTACCATTGCAAAGGCTGTAACTGATAATGATGGTGTTATAAGTATTCCAAAGCTGAAAACCCATGGGCTTGAAAAATTAACCGGCGCAGTTAAAAATCAGTTTGGCTGTATCCCTGGAGTTCTTAAAGGTGAGTTCCATGTAAAATTACCCCATGCTGAAGATTTTGCAAAAATGCTTGTTGATTTGAATAATCTTATTAAACCAAGGCTGTATATCATGGATGGAGTATATGCCATGGAAGGAAACGGACCAAGGGGAGGGACTCAGAAAAAAATGAATATACTTCTTTTCTCAAAAGATCCCATTGCTCTAGATGCTACTGTCTGCAGGCTCATAGATTTAAACCCGAAATATGTCCCAACAATAAAGTATGGTGCAAAATCAGGAGCAGGGACATATTTAGAAAATGAAATTGAACTTGTTGGAGATGAATTTAAGCAGTTTTTAACCACACAATTTAAGGTTAATAAAAGACCTCTGAAACCATATAAGCCAGGCTCCGTTGTAAACTTTTTAAATAACTCCATTGTGCAAAAACCCTATATTATCAATAAAGAATGCATCCAATGTGGCATTTGCATAGATATGTGCCCTGCAAAACCCAAAGCACTGTTTTTTAATAACAGTGACAAATCACTCCCGCCAATATACAATTATGATAATTGCATCAGGTGTTTCTGCTGCCAGGAGATTTGTCCCCAGAGTGCTGTTTTACTGCGAACCCCTTTGCTTCGAAAACTAATTAACCTCTTTTTAAAGAGATAAAATTTATTTCAATTTTTTTTCTTATTTTTATGTAGACAAAATTGTTCTCACCTACGTCTTAAAGAGTAAAAGATGAAAAATATGAATGATACTGACAAAACAACTTTAATTGTAAAAAAAGCGCAGGCAGGGGAAACAAGGGCAATGGAGCAGATTATCACCATATATAATGATAAGATTTTTCGACTGCTGTTTTATAGGATAAACAGCTGGACAGATGCCCAGGATTTAACACAGGAGACCTTTATAAAAGCATTTAAAAACATCAGAAAACTAAAAGAGCCTGAAAAGTTTAAATCCTGGCTATATTCCATTGCATTAAATCTTATTACTGATTTTTACAGAAAAAGAAAACTGCTCTCTTTTTTCGGGCGGACAGCTGAGCTTGACAGCATGGTTGAATATGACCTCTATTCTGAAAACAAACCAGCCCTGGTAAAAGCAAAGGAGTTTGAAAAAGAGGTTAGAGAAAAATATATGGAATTTCTGTCTAAAAATGAAAAACAGATTTTTATGCTTAAGTATATTGATGATCTTACTATTCTTGAAATTGCCCAGACTCTAAATAAAAATGTAAGCACAGTTAAGACTCATCTTTATAGGGGTATAAAGAAAATTAGAAAGCATGGGAGTAAAGCATATGAAAAATAATGATACCCATCTTACTGAAGATCAAATTATTGTTTCAGTGATTGATAAAAATGATCTGACTGCTCCTGCCTACCGACACTTGCAGAGGTGTTTGTTATGCAGAGAAAAAACCAGTGAATTTGCATCCAAGCTTAACAATCTTTCAAAAAGAGCTGAAACCCTGATAAAACCACCTCAACTCAATGCAATATCTGTTTTTCCAAAAAAGAGGAACTCAGCCAGTAAAAAACAGCTTCTGGCAAGAGTATTTTTTAGACCAGCCCTTGGTATTACAATAGTTGCACTATGCGCGCTCTCAATATTTTATATACCAGCCTCTAAACAAAACAGTGTTGAGGATTCTTTTGAGACAAAAGCTTTGTTAGCTGAAATTGAGATGGATCTGCAATTTGCTTCAACTGTGGACACGCTTGAAGAGTATACATTATCAGGATTTGTAATACCCCAGGAGAATCAAGACACAAGCCTTGATGAATTCATTGAATTTATTACAATTTCAAATGAAGAGACAATATAAACTTTTTTTACTAAACAAAAGGGAGCAATATTATGAAAAAGACTTTTTTTATTTTTACTATGGCATTAATCATGGGAGTGGCTGCAAATACAACAAGTGCATTTCAAGGGCAAGGTGTCCGGGGAAAATGCACCGGGGGGCAAGGTGCTGAAGGGCAGGGGTATGGCGTGAGGGGGCATGGCAGCAAACATATGCAAATCCCCTTACACAGATGGTGGAAACTTCCAGTGGCATTACAGGGTCTGAGTATTACCCCGGAAGAGTCCAAAAAACTGGATGATCTTTATCAGAAAGTCAAAGAGAAGTTAATTGATTCAAAAGCTTCTCTTCAAAAAAGTATGTTAAAACTTGAAATGCAATTTGATTCAGATAACTTTGATCATGACCAATGCCTCAAGATTTTTAAAGAAGCACAAGAAACACGGACAGAACTTGCTTTAGATAAATTCGGATTTACACTGCAGACCAGAAAGATTCTTGGTAAAGAGCGATTCGACAAGCTTTTTCGTAACTTTAAACAATTTAAGCATCGGGCTTCTAAGAAAAATAGACAGCAACCTGGGAACAATATTTCAAACTCTGCCATTAAAAAGGGAACAACTGATGACAGTGTAAATTAACAAGACCAGACAAATCCTCCATTGCCTGCACTGAAAATCAGCTCAGGCAATGGGGATTTGAATAATAAATTTTGTTCCTTTGCCCGGAATAGATTCAACATTGAGAGTTCCTCGATGATTATCTGTAATAATAAAATAGGAGACTGATAATCCCAAGCCTGTCCCTTGACCAACAGGCTTAGTAGTATAAAAAGGTTCAAATATTCTTTTGCTTTGCTCCTTGCTCATTCCAGCCCCATTATCTTCAATTTCGATCCTTACATAACCATTTGATTTTTTTACCCTGAGAAACAGCTTAGGTGGAGGATCAGTATTGTCTGCCATTGCATGGGCGCCATTTTGCAAAATATTGAAGAAAACCTGCTGTATCCTGTTTTTTTGGCATAAGGTTGGTGGGATATTCTTATCATACACTCTTTCAACTATTATCCTTTTAAACTCATTATCAGTACTGGTGGCAAGATTAATCGTCTCATCAAGCAATTGACTGATATCATAAGAAGACAATGTTCCCTCACTCATACGGGAAAAATCAAGCATATCTGTTACAATTGTTGCAGCTCTCTTACCTGCAGTCTCCACACTCATAAGCAAATTTGGAATATCACGTATTTTTCCATAACTTCTGATTATATCCATGTCTATTCCCAGTGACTCAACAGCCTCAATATTAGGTATAAGATCTTTTTGGAGGCGATTTTTAATCACTGCAGTATTTTGCAAAATACCTGCCAGGGGATTATTTATTTCATGGGCCATACCTGCTGCAAGCCCTCCAACTGAAAGCATTTTTTCAGACTGGACCATCATCTCTTCCATACGAACATGTTCTGTTACATCATCGATGCGCAGCATGGCTTCTTCAAAGTCGCTTCCAAATCCTTTTAATGGATATACAATAATATCAATATAATGTTTCTCATTTTCAATTATCACTGCAGCTTTTGTCTTTTGCTTTATTACCCTCCTGCTTATGGCTTCTTCAATATATTCCAAAGGTAAAACTTGAGCCCAGGGCAAAACATCCTTAAAAAAAACTCTTTCAGCATCCTTTGCTAAAACCCCTGTGATCTCTTCTGCTTTTTTATTCCATTGAGTAATCAGCCCCTTTACATCAACTCCCGCAAGAATAGAGGGCATGGAATCAATAATATTTTTTAGATATAACCTTACTTTATCTACCTCTTTTTCCTTTTGGACAAGTTCTGTGTTTCTCTGCTCAAGTTCTCTGTATGATTGTGCCAACTCCTTTGACATTCGATTAAATGTATTGGCAATATCGCCCATTTCATCTTTTCCAGTGACTTTAATTTGACTTGCCATCTCTTTTGAGCCTATCTGTCCCATGGCATCTCGTAAATAAGTTAAAGGTTTTGTGATAAGTCTTGAGAGAATAAGGTTTAATGCAATCATTAAAACAAAAAAAATGAAAATCAGCATGCTGCTGAATATTAAGAATGAATAGCTTTGTTCTCTTGTTAATTTTTCAAGGGAGTAACAAATCTTTATAAACCCAAGTTCTTCATTCACGATTTTAATACTCTGTATATATCGTAATTTGTCGCTGCCATTGGATTTTACTCTTTTTATCTGGATATTGTCACGAATCGCTTTCATTTCAGGTTGTGTTATTTTTAAAATGGATGGTATCTCCCCTTCTGATACAATCAATTCTCCCTTTGCATCAAATATGCTTATTCCGCACATTCCATCAACTTCAAGCATTTTTTTTATCCGGGCTCTTATGGAATAGATACTATTGTCAAAAATCTCATTGGCTAGAGGTGCAAGGTCACGGGCAACCATTGTTCTTAAAACAAGCTCAATGCGTTTTTGTGATGAATTAAACTGTCTTTTCTGAAAAGGGATTTCAATTGCAAAAAATGCAGCTGCTATAATAAAAAAAGATATTAACAGCCCAATATTAATTTTAGCCTTTAAAGGGGTTTTCATAATAAATTTATTGATTTATACTTTTTTGGAATATTGTGTTACCATTGTCAAATTTTAAAATAACAGCAGATTTATTTATTGTGTCCCCATTTTTATCAAAACTTATCTGTCCTGTTACACCTAAAAAATTTTTTGTTTTTGAAAGAGCGTATCTAATATCAATTTTATTTATTGTTTTAGCTTTTTCCACAGCATTAACAAAAACATAAAATGCATCATAGGTTAGTGCTATTATAGCTTTATTGACTTTTCCGTATTCAAGGGGCCACCTCCTTACAAATGCTTGATTTTCCTTTAACGGAACACTTTGATGCCATTGGTCCACATAGAAACTTCCATCAATAGCCCCTCCGCTATATTCATACATTTTTTCGACCCAGCCATCAGCACCAATGAAAATTGATTTTATCCCCATGCTGCGAGCTTGTTTAACAATATATGCAGATTCTCTGAAATGCCCCGGTATAAATATTACATCTGGTTTTAGTCTTATAATTTTTTCTAAAGAAATAGTAAAGTCTGTCATCTCTTTTTGATAATAATCTTCCAGGAGAACTCTTTTTGTAAGGTTGAATCTTTTAATAAAAACATTGGCAAGCCCCAGGCTGTAATTACTGCTTGAATTTGTCAAAACAACTGCTGTGGATGCATTAAGATCGTTTTTTGCAAAATCTGCTGCAACCCTGCCCTGGAATGTATCAACAAAACATACACGAAATATAAAATCTCCCACAAGTGTTACTCTAACATTGGTTGCAGTAGGAGTAATCATGGGAATCATCCCTTTTTGTAAAACCTTTGCTACTGACAGAGCGTGGGAGCTGAATGCCGGGCCGATTACTCCTGTGACATTATCCTGCACAGCTTGTTGTGCTGCAAATCTTGAACCCAGAGAAGTGCTTTTATTATCATACTCTATTAAAACAATTTTATTCCCGGAAATACCACCTGTTCTGTTAACCTCATGGACTGCAAATCTTGCTGCCTTAAAACCAGGAGAAGTAACCATTGCAGCACTGCCGGTTTTTGCAAAAATTACACCAATTTTTATGGTACCACCAGGGTCAGAATGAGAACTTTCAGCACAGGTAAGCAGCAAAAAAACAATAGAAATAAAAAAAAAGCTATTTCTCATTTTCTCCCTCCTTTTAAGCTTTTCTAACAAAATCAGTAAGAGCACTAACTATTCTCAATTTCTAAATTTGATTTATTCCAAACATAATTATATAAACACATTAAAGGGTAAAGCTCAACAAAGGATATAAAGATATATGCAAAATTATTTTCACGAACTTTCTGAAAACCAGGCAGATTTTGTGCTTCTTGTGCTTGAATCCCAGGGAATAAATGCAGATTATACTAAAGATAATAACTCTTTTAATATTATCCTCAATGAAACTGACAAAGAAAAAGCTGGTCAAATTCTTAAGGAACAGTTTGCAGAAGCCAGAGACAGAAGAGAAAAATATAAAGCCATTCAGTTACCTCTCTCCTGGAAATCACCAATGATATTTACAATTCTGATAATGCTGAGCTTGATTCACTTCTATTCCATCTATAATGGGTTCCATGGCGATCTTGTCAGAGAATATGGTGCTTCAGCCCTTTATATTCTCCAGGGTGAATATTTCAGGGCAGTTACAGCCTTAATGCTCCACGCTGATCTGGAGCACCTTGCAGGGAACCTTGTTGGTCTTTTTGTATTTGGAACAGCTGTTTTCAGTTTAACCGGATACGGAAGGGGAAGTTTAATGCTCCTCTTGTCAGGGTTTTTTGGAAATATCACCAATGCCTACCTTAAAAAAGGGTTATACCTTTCAATTGGCGCTTCCACCTCTGTCCTTGGGGCTGCTGGCATATTAACTGCTCTACAGATAGCCAAGAGAAAAAAAACATCAGGTATAAGCATGGATACATTTACTCCATTTGCTGCAGGCATGGCATTATTAGGTTTTCTAAGCGGTGGGGAAAACACAGATATTTCAGCTCATCTTTTTGGCTTTTTGTGGGGTTTAGCAATTGGGATAGCCTACACCATGGCAAACAAAAATAAAACTGATGACATGTCCAACACCTATAGCTCAAATAACTCCCGGGATGATTCGTCAACCGAAATATTGTATGCCTCTATTTCCATGATAATTATAATTGCCGCATTTATGAAATATTTTTAAGATAAAACTTATTGTTATTATCATGGATCTCTGCTATCTATAGTAGTTAGATTTATATTCAAAAAGAGGTGTGAAAATAATCAAAACACAACATAATTTTCCAAAAATTCTTGTGATGGATGACGAAGAGATGATCTGTGAAGTAGCATCCAAAATGCTTGAAAAAATTGGTTATAAAGCTGAAACAGCACTTGATGGAGATATGGCAATAGAGTTGTATAAACAATCAATAAAAGAGAATTCATGTTTTGATCTTGTAATAATGGACCTTACAATTCCCGGAGGAATGGGAGGTAAAGAAGCTGTTCAGAAAATCCTTGAACTTAATCCTGAAGCTAAAGTCATTGTTTCCAGCGGCTATGCCGATGATCCGGTTATGGCAAATTTTGCAGCCTATGGTTTTAAAGGCATTATTTCAAAGCCCTACACCATAAATAATTTACAAGAAGTATTAAAGCAGATTTTAGGCTGATTGTCAGATTACAACCCTTCCTTTAAATACAAATGATGCACGCCCTGTTTTATAGATATGATTATTTTCTAAATCCCACTCTATTTTCAGATCTCCACCATCAAGGTGTATAGTTGCCTTATTTAAACATTTGTTGTTCAGACAGCCAGCAACAAGAGCAGCGCAGGCTCCGGTTCCACACGCTAAAGTACGCCCTGCTCCTCTCTCCCAAACCTTCATTATTAATTCATCCTCTTTAACAATCTCAATGAATTCCACATTGGTCTTTTCAGGAAATCTTTCATGGTTTTCAATTTTTTGCCCCAGGGCTTCCACATCAATTTTATTTATATCATTTACAAACAACACAGCGTGGGGATTTCCCATGGAAACAGCTGTAACTTCAACCCTGTTTTTCCCACCATCAAGATCAAGATTTTCTTTGATTGCTTTACTGTTTTCTGTGATAAAGGGAATCTCAGAAGGGGTTAAAACAGGTTCACCCATGTCTACTTTTACAAATTCGACATCTCCCCTGGCATTGGTAATAACTTCAGAAATTATTAAACCTGCTTTGGTTTCAACCCTCAGCATTTTTTTTGAAGTAATCTTGTTTTCATAGAGATATTTTGCAAAACATCTCATACCATTACCACACATTTGGGGCTGGGTTCCATCTGAATTATATATTGTAAATTTGAAATCCTCTTTTTTTGAATTACTGATAATTACAATTCCATCTGCACCTATGCCAAAATGCCTGGAGCATAGTCTTTTTGACAGAAGGGAAAAGTCAGCCTGTTTTTTAATACTCTCTTTTCTGTCATCAATAAAAAGAAAATCATTACCCAATCCTTCCATCTTGGTAAACTCTATTTTCATATCAACTCCTATATATTAACAATTATGTAAAATATTGAGTATATCATCTAAAAGCGCATCTATCTGCCATTTACGTATTGGCTGGATCTTTTCAAGCGCCTCTTTTGTTAAAGGGTTTTTAACAGCAATTTTAGTTATCAAGGCATTATTTATTAAAAAACCATGCTCCATCATCAGCTCTTCGCCTTTTTTTTCTCGCATTTTTTTGAGTTGTTTGATTCTTTGCTGTTCAATATTGTTAAGCCTGAAAGTTTTTGTTTTAGGGTATTTTGGCAAATCATCTCTTTTAAGTTCCATGGCTTTTGTTATAGCATCAATGCATTGTTTTCCATACATATTAAATTGCCTCTTACTCAAAACTGATATTTTTTGAAGATGTTGCAAAGTCAGGGGTTTTGCAAGGGCAATGTTTTTTATTTCACCTGCTCCCATAACCTTAAACAGTGGTAAATCTTTTAGTTCAGCTAATTTTTCCCGCATAACAAGAAGACCCTCAAGAACTCCAAGGGTTTGCCTGTCCATCTTGCCTGCACCTTTAAACTTAAGAAATCGATAAACCCCAGCATTGTTTTTATATCTTACTTCAGTCTGTCTTTCAAACTCCTCCTCTGCCCACTCAAGCCTGTTTTTTTCTTTAAGCTTCTTTTTTAAAATTTGCGCAAGTTCTATTAAATATAATACATCCACAATGCTGTATGAAATCATCTCTTCAGGTAGAGGTCGTTGTGACCAGTCTTTTTTTTGAAATCTCTTATCCTGAATTACATTAAAATACTTTTTTAATAAAGCTGCAAGCCCTCTCTCCTTAGTTCCTAAAAATTTACAAGCTATTTCAGTGTCAAAAAGATTATTTACTCTAATTTTGTATTCTCTATCAAGGCTTCTAATATCAAAATCAGAACCATGGAAAACCTTTTGAATGTTCTTGTCTTCCAAAAGAGTTTTTAATTTAGAAAAATCATTTAGTTTAAGTGGATCAAGTACGCAAGACTTTTCTGCACCGGTAATCTGTATAAGGCAAACCTTTTCTTTGAAATGATGCATTGAGTCTGCTTCCAGATCAACTGCCAATACTTTTTGAAGTTTTATTGTTTCATAAAATGTGGCAAACTCTCCCTCTGAATTGATATATTTGTATTCTAAGCTCATTTTCTCCTTGATTACTTTCTTAACTTCTTTTAAGATTAAGGTTTTAAAATTACCATTGTATAATTTATTAAAATCTTTATGGATACATAAAAATGATTAACATAACACTTCCAGATGACAGTATAAAGTCCTTTGACAATATTCCAACCGGCATGGATGTAGCAAAAACTATTTCCGAAGGCTTTGCAAGAAACTGCGTTGCCATGGAATTAGATGAAAACCCGATGGATTTAAACAGTGAGATTAAAAATGATGCAAAAATAAAATTTATTACAATAAAAGATGACCAGGGACTTGAAATCCTCCGCCACAGCTCTGCCCACGTGATGGCAGAAGCAGTGCAAAACATTTATAAAGACGCGCTTTTAACAATCGGCCCTGTTATTGAAGATGGATTTTACTATGACATAGACATGCCTCCAATATCTGAAGATGATTTTCAATCAGTAGAAACTGAAATGAAGAAGATTATCAAAGAGAAAAAAACTTTTCAACGCATTGTTGTTTCCAAAAAAGAGGCGTTGGAAATTTTTAAAGAGAATATCTATAAAGTTGAAATTATTAATGAGCTTGAAGAAGATCAGGAGATAACTCTTTATAAGCAGGGTGCATTTACTGATTTGTGCCGGGGTCCCCATATTCCCCATACAGGAATGATAAAAGGGTTTAAATTGATGAAAATTTCCGGTGCTTACTGGAGGGCTGACCAGGCAAAGCAGCAACTTCAAAGGTTATATGGCACCTCTTTTTTCGATAAAAAAGCCCTGAAAAAACATATAAACCTGATTGAAGAAGCTAAAAAAAGAGATCATAGAAAAATCGGCACCCAACTTGATCTTTTCAGCTTCCATGAAGAAGCCGCAGGCATGGCTTTTTTCCACGCAAAAGGCATGGAAATCTGGAACGAGCTTTTATCCTATTGGAGAGAAGAGCATAAGATGGCAGGATATGTTGAAACAAAGACTCCAATAATGCTCAACCGAAAGCTTTGGGAACAGAGCGGACATTGGGAAAACTACAGAGAAAACATGTATACTTCAGTTATTGACGATGAAGAGTATGCAATCAAGCCCATGAACTGCCCCGGTGGAATGCTGCTTTACAAAACAAAATCTCACTCCTACAGAGATTTGCCCCTGAGAGCAGGAGAAGTAGGTCTTGTCCACAGACATGAATTGAGCGGAGCTCTGTCAGGACTTTTCAGAGTCCGGGCATTTCACCAGGATGATGCTCATATTTTCATGACTCCCGATCAAATCGAGGACGAAATAATTGGAGTCTTGGAACTTACAGACAGGCTTTACAGCAAATTTGGACTGGGATTTAACTTAGAACTCTCCACCAGACCCAAAAAATCCATTGGAACAGATAAACAGTGGGACGAGGCAACAGGTGGTCTTTGCTCAGCACTTGATAAATATGGTAAAAAATATGTCATCAATGAAGGAGATGGTGCATTTTATGGTCCGAAAATCGACTCCCACATAACTGATGCCCTTGGCAGAACATGGCAATGCGGGACTATCCAGCTTGACATGTCCCTTCCTGAACGCTTTGATTTAACATACAAAGATCAAAATAATGAAAAATGCAGACCTGTGATGATTCACAGAACAATTTTTGGCTCCGTTGAAAGATTTTTGGGAAATTTAGTTGAACATTTTGCAGGCAAGTTTCCTCTATGGCTTGCACCTGTTCAAGCAATACTCCTGCCTGTTAATGATGAACTTTTACCCTATGCTAAAAAAGTTCAACAGGATTTTTTTAAAAATAAAATCAAATGTGAAGTTGATTCAAGTAATGAGAGATTAAAAAAGAAAATAAGGTTTGCCCAGGTAAATTATATCCCCTTGATAATTACTCTGGGTGAAAAAGAGAAAGAGTCAAATACACTTTCAGTACGGACACTTGACGGTAAAGTAAGAATGGGTGTTAAAGCTGAAGACTTTTTTAAGAAAATAACTGATCACATCAATGCGAGAAATCTTGGACAAGATATACTATGATTTTTCCCATCTGTCTATTTTGTCAAATGCTGCTTTAGCCGCGTCAAACAATTCGCCCAGGGGCATTGGTTTTTTAAAATAATCTTCAAAACCTGCCTCTTTGCAATCAGCAAGTTCAAAGTCAGAGGCGTAGCCTGTAACAGCTATACAAATTGCTGTTGGATTTTTTTCCAAAATTTCCCGGCACAATTTAATGCCGCTCATTCCCGGAAGATTTAAATCCAGAAACATGACAGCTATTGATTCAGTTTCAAGAAGTTCAAGTGCCTGTTCACCACTTTCAGCAGCAATAACTTCATAGCCCTGTGTAGAGAGAGCAGATTCATATAACGTACGAATAGATTCTTCATCATCAACAACAAGAATCCGTCTTTTTGCCATACAAAACCTCTTCCACGAAAGAACTAAAATTTAATAATTATCAACTTAATATTTTTCCTTAAAAAAAGCAAGGTTTACATATATAAAAAAATCTAATATACTATATTAATAAGATAATTATTTGCAAATTACCATATAAAAATTCACAAACTGAACCCTTGAATAAGGAGAACTTATGGATTTTAAAGATCTCGCTTCAAACCTTGGTTTTGATGAAGAGGACTTTAATGAACTTCTTCACGTTTTTCTAATGACGTCATTTTCTGATATTGAAAAAATAAGTATTGGGCTTAAAGAGGAAAGCAGAGAAAAAATTGCTCAAGCAGCTCACTCCATAAAAGGAGCTGCTTCAAATTTAGGGCTGGATGATATTGCTTTAACATCAAAAGATATGGAGATGACTGCAAAAGATGCTAATGTAACTGATTTCAGTGGGTTTCGTAATAAAATTGATTTTATTAGTAAAGAGCTTAAAAAAATAGAGAACGCTATAAAAACTGATTAGAGGCATTTATAAATGGATGAAGCACGAATCTTCACAGTTCTTGCAGTTGATGATAATCTGTTAAATCTTAAACTCATTGAAAAATCCCTTGAAAAAGAAGGATACAAGGTAATTTGTGCAAAAGATGGTACTGAAGGAAGAGAACTTGCAGAAAAAGAGAAACCAGACCTTATTCTTCTCGATGTTCAAATGCCCGGAGAGACAGGATTTGAGGTAATACAACATCTTAAAGACAATACAGAAACAAGTATGATCCCAGTAATTTTTTTAACAGGCGTGAGCGAAGTTGATGCTAAACTCAAAGGTTTTAACCTGGGGGCAGTTGATTATATCATTAAACCGTTTCACCCCCTTGAAGTCCTTGCCAGGGTGAGGATTCATCTAAAATTATCCATTGCAACCAATTCACTGATCTCAGACCAGGCCCAAAAGCTTAATCAGGTAACTGAAGCACAAACTTCCATGCTGCCAACGCCGGAAGATTTTCCCCATGCCTGTTTTGGAGTATACTATAAAGCGATGCAGGAGGCTGGAGGAGATTTCTACGATATTTTACAAATTTCTAATAATATAACTGGTTATTTCCTGGCAGACTTTTCAGGACATGATATTGAAACAAGCTATATGACAGCGTCGGTCAAGGCACTTCTGGCACAGAACTGCACTCCAATATATTCACCATCTGAATCCATAAAAATGATTAATGATGTCCTTGTGCAAATCCTTCCTGGAGGAAAATATCTCACAGCATGTTATATGCACATCAATCGCGGCACAAAAAAAATGACTCTGATAAATGCTGGTCATCCACCTGTTGTGCATATCCCTTATAAAGGGGAAACCTCTCTTTTAAAATCCCGGGGAGATATTCTGGGTATGTTTAAGGATGCCCAGTTTGGAATGCTGAACATTGATATATCAAAAAGAGATAAATTTATTATATTTTCAGATGGACTGGTTGAATCAGCAGTAGATAAGACAACATGGGTTTCAGGTACCCAAAGCCTTCTGCCGCAATTTGAAAAAATGAGAAACATCCCATATAAAGAGATTCCTGAGACACTGATCAGACAAATTTTTCCTGAAAATGCAGTCATGGAAGATGACATTGCAGTACTCTGCGTGGAAATCTAACTTCTTTCCAATATTTAGAAAATATGGTCAAAAACTCAATACTCAGCAATTAATTTTACTTTAATTTGTCCTGCTTACTCCAATGGCAATGTTAAAACAGTGGTCTCCTATTTTTTCAAAATGGGATAACATGGAGATATAAAGGACTCCTGCATCAACTGAACATTGGTCATTTCTAAGCCTTGTAATATGTTTTTCACGCATCTCTTCACGCATTTGATCAATTGTATCCTCATTTGCTGCTGCGTTGTTGAAAAATTTATCATCTTTTTCATGAAGGTTTACCAGCACCAGATCAATAAATTTATAAGCTTCACCTGCAATGCTGACCAGATCATTTTTTGCATTATCACTGAGTACCAGGTCATCTTCATATATTGTCTCAAGGGTTTGTGAAATTCTTTCAATGGAATCACCTATACGTTCAATATTGTTAGTAATTCTCATCATCTCAGAGATTTCCTTGGCTACGCTTTCATTAACATCACCCTGGTACATTTTTGTTAAAAACTTGATAATGCTTTTTTGCATGGCATCAATATGATCTTCTATGGCTTCTCTTTCACCAAGTCTGTCATCATCCCTGATTCGCAGACAATCTGAAACTTTTTTTAAGGCATCTTTAGTAAATTCACCCATTTTTATTACTTCACCTTTTACCTCAACAAGGGCACCAATGGGTGAATCAAGAAGGACTTCATCAAATTCAGGAAGTCTGTATCTCTCTTGTGCTTTCTTGCCTTCCGGGAAAATAAACATCACAAATTTGACAAGTTGGGGTAAGAATATAAGAAAAATCAAAGCATTGACAATATTAAAAACAGTGTGCCCATTGGCAATATATCTTGCAATATTGACTGAATCGCCATTTACAATTTTATCAACAGCACCTGCTCCGCCAATTGTCCCGGTCATAAATAGAATAAATTTAAGAAAAAGAGGGAAAATAATAACCATGATACATACGCCGATCACATTAAATGCCGTGTGACTCATTGCTGTTCTTTTTGCCTCAAGATTGGAAGAGCCTAAGGTTGCAAGCCAGGCAGTAACTGTAGTGCCGATATTTTCTCCCAGAACAAGTGCCATTGCAGTGGGGAACGCTATAATGCCCTGCATTGCAAGGGTCATGGTAAGGCCTATTGTTGCAGATGATGATTGAACTATGACAGTCACAAGTGCGCCCATGCCAATGCAAAGCAAAATTCCGCCAAAGCTGTCAGTTGCAAATCTTGAAAAAAAAGCTATAAATTCCGGATCACCTTTTATGGGCCCAAGACCATGTTTCATAACTGTCATTCCATAAAAAAGAATGCCAAAGCCAAGAACAATATCTCCAAAATATCTTGTTTTTCGTTTTTTTGCAAAAAACTTCATGGGGACACCTATGGCAATTGCCGGCAGAGCAATGGAAGATAATTTAAAGGCGATCATTTGTGCAGTAATAGTTGTACCAATATTTGCACCCAAAATAATACCTGTTGCCTGGGTAAGATTCATTATACCAGCAGTAACAAACCCTATTAACATAACTGTAGTTGCAGAAGAAGATTGAATAACAGCAGTAACACCTGCTCCTGTTGCACAACCTAGAATTCTGTTGGATGAGACTGCTTCAAGGACTTTTTTAATTTTTTGCCCTGCTATTAATTGGAGGCCATCGGTCATAGTTTTCATACCTAGAATAAAAAGACCAAGCCCACCAAGTGTTTGCGCTAAAATTTCTATTAAATTCATTTTAATCCCATATATTTGTTAATAAAAGTATAATCTTACCCTAACAAAAACTGAACAATTAATATATTAAAATGAAGAATATTTCAATAGTTGCAATGAAAAATCTAAAAACTCGCCATAGTTATAACTAATTGAAATTAAAACGAATATTTCCCTAATTATCTTTACATAATTTCCTAATACAATTCTAACAAAACTTCTCTATTATCAACCATGATTTTTGGGATTAATCCAAGATTAAAATTAAGTTAATTAAAATTAAAATAAGAGGATCAAAATGAAACAATTGAAAAAATTATTAATCTGTCTCCTGTTTATACTGTTTATAACTACACCACTTATGGCAAAAGAGCTGACACTGAAAGGCTCAACAACTGTTCTACCCATTGCTCAAAAGTGTGCTGAAGCATACATGGCTGAGCATTCTGATGTTAAAATAACTCTTTCCGGCGGCGGGTCTGGAAATGGTATCAAAGCTATTATTGACAATACAGCAGACATTGGGAACTGCTCAAGATTCATTAAAACAAAAGAGGTGGACAATGCCCATGCAAAGGGAGTATATCCTGTGCCATTCAGGATTGCATTGGATTGCATTGCCCCTATTCTCAGCTCTTCAAATAAGGTTTCAAACCTCAGCATGGATCAATTGAAAAATATTTACCTTGGTAATATTACAAACTGGAAAGATGTTGGGGGCAAAGATGGAAAAATTGTTGTAATCTCCAGAGACAGCTCTTCTGGAACATTCGGGGTATGGAAAAAACTTGTTATGCATAAAAAAAGAGTTACACCAAGAGCCCTGGTTCTTCCTTCAAACGGTGCCATTGTCCAAGCAGTTGCCAAAACTCCCAATGCAATTGGATATATCGGGCTTGGGTATATGACCCAGGAGATAAAGGCAGTTTCAGTTGACAATATTAAACCTTCCCAAGAGAATACTGTAAATGGATCTTTTCCCATTGCAAGACCTCTGTTCATGTTCACAAACAGCTGGCCAAAAGGAGATACAATGGGTTTTATCTCTTTTGTTCTGTCAAAAAAAGGTCAGGAACTTGTTAAAGAAGCAGGTTCCATACCTCTTTTCTAAAATCAGGAACATAAATTGATACAGATAAAAACAGAAAAAAAAGTGCAATTCATATTTCTATGCATTGCACTTTTCTCCATCACCCTATTGATGTTGATCATGTTGTTTCTTGTTATGGAAGGAGTCCCGCTATTTGAAAATGTCTCTGTAAAAGAGTTTATCTTTGGTAAATTCTGGTATCCCACTGATGATGACCCGGGATTTGGAATTTTTCCTCTGATTATGGGCTCTCTTTCAATTACAGCCTTTGCAGGAGTTGTTGCCATACCCTTGGGGGTTATGACAGCAGTATATCTTGCTGAAATTGCAGGTCAGAAAACTGCTGAAATTGTAAAACCCATTGTGGAGCTCATGGCAAGTATGCCTTCGGTTGTAATCGGGTTTTTCGGGATGGTGGTTGTATCGCCTTTTTTGCAGGAATTGTTTGGTATTCCCGTTGGTTTAAATCTGTTTAATGCAGGCTTAATGCTCTCGTTCATGGCAATTCCAACCATTTGCAGCATATCTGAAGATGCCATATTCAGTGTGCCTTCAGCTCTTAAAGAGGGGTCTTACGCATTGGGTGCAACCCACCTTGAAACTATCATAAATATAACAATTCCTGCATCACTTTCCGGGATAACAACCGGTGTAATTCTGGGATTATCAAGGGCAATTGGAGAGACAATGGTTGTGCTGATGGTTGCAGGAGGTGCTGCAATAACTCCGGTATCGCTATTTGATCCTGTACGTCCCATGCCTGGGACCATTGCTGCTGAAATGGGTGAAGCACCATATCAAAGTGAACATTACCAGGCACTGTTTGCCATTGGTATAGTATTATTTATTTTTACCCTGGGCTTTAATCTCACAGCAGATTTTATCTCCAGTAAATATAAACATAATAAAGGGTATACTTAAATTATGCTGCAGACAACATCTTTAAAAAGAAAGATTGTGCAAAATCTGGTTTTTACCATGTTTAATGCTTCTGCCATGCTGAATGGTGTTATTCTTGCGATAATCATATATTTTATGATCACCAATGGATTAAAGGCAATATCCATTGATTTTTTAATCAAACCTCCCACTGACTCCATGACAAAAGGCGGTATTCTACCATGTATCATGGGAACATTCTATTTGTGCGCGATTACTATAATGACAGCTCTGCCCATTGGAGTGGCCTCGGCAATATATCTAAATGAATATGCAACAAGGGGAAAACTCATAAGAGTTATCAGAATGGGCATTAATAATCTTGCAGGGGTTCCTTCCATTGTATTTGGACTTTTCGGGTTTGCATTTTTCTGTATTGTTTTAAACATTGGAGTTTCAATGCTGGCAGGCGGTCTTACTCTTGGTGTGATGACTTTGCCTGTGATTATTGCATCTTCAGAAGAAGCTTTAAAAACAGTTCCTGACTCTTACAGGCAAGCTTCCCTTGCCATGGGTGCAACAAAATGGCAGACAATTTATAAAATAGTTCTTCCCGCAGCTTTTCCCGGCATTATAACAGGTGCTATTCTCGGTCTGTCCCGTGCAGCAGGGGAAACAGCACCAATCATGTATACAGGTGCTGTATTTTTCAGTCCCCAGATGCCGAATTCTCCCTTTGATGCAGTGATGGCATTGCCATATCATATATATGTACTTGCAACAGCAGGAACAAATATTGCAGAAACAAGACACCTGCAGTATGGAACTGCTCTTGTCCTAATAGCCCTGGTATTTACCATGAATTTGATGGCAATAATAATAAGATCCCGCATTAGAAAGAAAATAAAAACTTAAACTTACAGGTAAACATTAATGGCGCAAAACATAAAAATGAGCACACAGAACCTTGATTTTTTCTATGATAAATTCCAGGCTCTGCATGATATATCCCTTGATTTTCCTGAATATAAAGCAACGGCTCTCATAGGCCCTTCAGGATGTGGCAAGAGCACTTACCTGAAGTGTTTAAACCGCATGAATGATCTTATATTAAAGACCAGAGTAGAGGGAAAAGTAAAACTGAATAATGAATTGATCTATGACAGCAATGTTGATGTTGTGAATTTGAGGCGAAAAGTGGGCATGGTATTTCAAAAACCCAATCCATTTTTAAAAACTATCTTTGAAAACATTGCCTATGGTCTTAAAATAAATGGTTTAAAAGACAAAAGTAAAATAACCGAAATTGTTGAGGCAAGCCTTAAGCAAGCTGCCATATGGGACGAAGTAAAAGACAGATTAAATCAAAACGCCATGGAACTCTCCGGGGGTCAGCAGCAGAGATTATGCATAGCAAGGGCATTGGCTGTGGACCCTGAAGTGTTGCTGATGGATGAACCAGCATCAGCCCTTGACCCCATTGCAACCCAGAAAATTGAAGAGCTGATTAACAAGCTTAAACTAAAGCTTACCATAATAATAGTTACCCACAATATGCAGCAGGCAGCAAGGGTATCTGACCGAACTGCTTTTTTTTACATGGGGAAACTTATTGAAGTCAATGATACTGACACTCTTTTTACCAACCCTGGTTTAAAGCAGACAGAAGATTACATAACCGGAAGATTTGGATAGGAAATAGTATGAATACATACCTTCAAAAAGAAGTTGATAAGATCAAAAAAGAGATTCTATCCCTGGGTGCTCTTATTGAGGAGAGGTTTAAAGAGTCTGCCAGGGCAGTGAAAACAAACAATATTGAGCTTGCAAGATTCATTATTGAAAAGGATGTTGAAATTGATACAAGGGAGATAGAAATCGAAGAAGAGTGCCTTAAGCTTCTGGCTTTGTATCAGCCTGTTGCCATTGATTTAAGATTCATTGTTGCAATAATAAAAATCAACAATGATCTTGAAAGAATCGGAGATCTTTGTGCAAATATTTCACAAAGACTCTTAACTGCCTCTGACAACTTCCCTCTAAGTTATAATTACGACTACACTTTCATGTCTGAAAAAACTGCAAAAATGTTCAAAATGAGCCTTGATTCACTTGTAACACTAGATATTGACACAGCATATCAAGTGCTTGTCATGGATGAAGATATAAACCATATGAGGAATGAAGCATTTGGGAAGATGAAGAGTGCCATAAAAAAAGATCCTGAAAATGTTGGAAATATTATTAATATATATCTCATCTCAAGGCATATCGAAAGAGTTGGAGATCATATAACAAACATAGCAGAAGAGGTGATTCACCTTGTGGAGGGTGAAATAATAAGACATAAAAAATTGTAATATATGTTTTAAATTTTGATTATGGTACCTTGGAATTGTAAATTTAATTGAATGGTGATTTAAAATAATGTCAAAAGAAAAAATACTGATTGTGGATGATGAGGAAGATATCCTTGAGCTTGTAAAATTCAATCTTGCAAGGGAAGGGTATAGAACAATGCTTGCCCAAACCGGAGAAAAAGCATTGGATATACTTTTGAACAATAAGATTGATCTCATAATTCTTGATTTGATGCTGCCTGGAATTGATGGGCTTGAGGTAACAAGAACAATAAGAAATGATTCTGAAAACCAGAATATCCCCATTATCATGCTGACTGCCAAGGGAGATGAGAGCGATATAGTTACAGGACTTGAACTTGGTGCCAATGATTATATGCCAAAGCCCTTCAGCCCCAAAGAGCTTATTGCCAGAATAAGAAATATTTTCAGAAGAGAGAAAAAACTCCTTGAGGCAAAAACAAAAAAAATAATACTTGAGCAGGATTTGACAATAGACCACGATAAACATTTAGTTACCCTTAAAAATAATATTATTGATCTTACACCTTCTGAATTTCAACTTCTTTCCATGCTTGTCAATAAAAAGGGGTGGGTATTCACACGGGGGCAGATCATTGATGCAATCCACGGTGAGAACTATGCAGTTACTGAAAGAAGTATTGATGTTGTGGTTGTAGGATTGAGAAAAAAACTCAAAACCTATGGTGAAAAAATTAAAACCATAAGAGGGGTTGGTTATAAATATGTTTAAAAGCAAAAAACTTATATGGCAGATATTCCCTTCCTTTTTAATAATTACCCTTGTTTCACTCACAATTGCAACCTGGTACTCATCTTTTTTTTTTAAAACTTTTTTAATTGAAAACATTGAAAAAGATTTAACCATAAGATTAAAACTTGCTGAAAATCAATTATCCAAACTTCCGTTTGCACCTGTCAATGAGAAACAGATAAAAAATTTAAATAAAATATTAACAAAACTAAGCTCAGATGCTGATATCAGACTTACAATAATTTTAGCCTCAGGTAGAGTAATAGCAGATTCCAACGTTGACATTACTGAACTTGAAAATCACAGAACCCGCCCTGAAATAAAATTAGCATTAAAAGGAGAAAAAGGTGTTTCCATAAGATACAGCAGTACGCTTAGTCAAAATATGATGTATATTGCATCCCCTTTTTACAAGGAAAACAAAATTATAGCTGTTATAAGGGCTTCACTTTCAATTGCAACCATTGATAACAAGATAAAATCCATTCAAAACGATATTTTCTTAGCCCTTGCCATGACCATATTAGTAGCAGCCGTAGCAAGCCTTTATCTCTCAAGACGTATTACTCGTCCCCTGGAAGAGATGAAAACAGGTGCGAAAAATTTTGCCGGGGGCAATCTTAAAAAACGGCTGGCGATTCCTGACTCTGAGGAACTTGGAGAACTTGCATTAACCATGAACAATATGGCAGCCAACCTCAATAATAAAATAGAGGCTGTTAAGAATAGAAAAAATGAACTTGAAACAATCTATTCAAGTATGGAAGAGGGGGTTATTGCCCTGGATAACAATGAAAAAATCATCACCCTGAACAAAGCTGGAGCTGAAATATTTGATTTTCCAATATCAATGCTGGAACAGAACAATATCTATGAGGTCTCAAGGGACCTTGCCCTGCAAGATTTTTTCAAAAAGGCTCTGTCAACACATGGACCTTGCGAAAAAATTCTGACCTTTACAAAAACGCGGGAATACACTCTTAATATACATTCAAAGGCAATGTATAATTCAAATAATAAGCGCATGGGCACACTCATTATCTTCCATGATATTACAAAAATAAAACTTTTGGAAAATATGCACAAAAACTTTGCTGCAAATGTATCCCATGAGCTTAAAACACCACTAACTGCCATAAAGGGCTTTGTTGAAACACTGCAAAACATGGAATTCGGGCAGGACTTTGAAAAAACAGAGGAATTTTTACACATTATTGACAAAAATGTTGTAAGGATGACTGCTATTATCAATGATCTTTTATCCCTTGCAAAACTTGAAAGGATGGCAAATAACAACATAGTTTTTGAATCCCATGATATTATTCAAATAATAGACAAGGCAATCAAAGAGTGCAAGAACAACTCCAGCATAAAGCAGATAACAATACAGAAGAGCTGCCCTGATACACTCATGGTACCTGTTGACCCTGTCTTAATCGAACAGACAATCATCAATCTGATAGATAATGCCATACAATACAGCAATAATAACACCAAAGTTCTAATTTCAACTGCTACAAGAGACAATTGCCTGGTAATTAAGGTGAAAGACTCAGGAATAGGTATTCCAAAAAAACACTTCTCAAAAATATTCAACCGCTTTTACAGAATTGATAAAGCACGCAGCCGCAACACCGGAGGCACAGGTCTGGGGCTTGCCATTGTAAAACATATAGCTGTTTACCACAATGGAAAAGCAAGCGTGATAAGTTCAAATGAAAATGGCAGCACCTTTGAGATCAGCCTTCCACTGCATAATAAAAAATATTGAGGAGTATTGTTGCATAAAGCCTCCAATAAAATCCACACAGGTTCCAGCGTTGTGTGGCATTTAAGAATGACCCCATTTTCAAGGAGAATATTTATGGAAATAACATTACCAACAAAAATAGATAATTTGAGAAATACTATAAACTCTTCTCAAATAGTAAGTTACCTGTTATTGTTTGTGGAGTGGCACCATTGCCATGTTCCCCTTTGGATACAGCTTTTTGGAAAAGATATCACATGTAAACCTGGAATATACTATCTGTGTCATATATCTGGGAGTCTTTCCCGCTGCCATTGCTTATTTATGTTGGGCTGTAGTATTAAAAAATATGGATGCATCAAAGGCTGCCTCATCTTTATATGCTGTTCCCATAATCGTCATCCTTATCGGATGGATCTGGATGAATGAACTTCCGTCAATCATTTCAATCATTGGCGGATTAATTGCCATTACAGGTGTTATTTATGCCAACAGGAATAAAGGAATTACAGAAAATAAAAATCTTAAACCAATGAAAGGAGTATCATGAAAAAACAATTAGGCCCTTCTGATGCAATTTTCCCGGTACCAGCTGCATTAATCGTAAGTGGAACAAACAAAGAAGCCAATATTATTACATTGGCCTGGATAGGTATTGCAAGTTCAACTCCGCCAACCATTGCCATTTCAATCAAAAAGCCAAGATATTCTTTGGAGCTGATAAGAAAGACAGGAGAATTTTCAGTTAATTTCCCCAGTGCATCTATATATAAAAAAGTTGATTATTGCGGTATTACTACAGGTCGGAAAATAAATAAGTTTAAAGAAACAGAATTTACTCCCATTGCATCCAAAAAAATAAAACCACCTATTATAAAAGAGTGTCCTTATAATATCGAATGTAGAGTTTCTCAGGAGATAATGATTGGTGAATATGCCCATATTTTAGGCGAGGTTCTTGAGTCGCATGTTGACAAGGACAAGGCAGACATATCAAAACGGGCAGGTTTTGATATGTC
>CAZMEX010000029.1:0-36575 GCA_964565415.1 uncultured Desulfobacterales bacterium
AATTGTTTTAAAAAAGTTTGCCTTGGGACTTCAAAGCCACCCATACTTGTCAGGTGATCTGTTGTAATCTGGCAGTCTATGAGATCAAAACCATTTTCCTTCAGGAAATCAGCAAGTTTCACAAGAGCGATTTTTGAAGCATCAGAAATATTAGTGAACATGGATTCGCCAAAGAAACATCCTCCAAGGGATATTCCATAGAGTCCTCCTGCAAGTTCATCATCTTTCCAGCATTCAATGGAGTGGGCAAATCCTTCTTTATGGAGCCTTTTATATGCTGCAATCATCTCATCTGTCAACCATGTTTCTTCGCTGTTTTGTATACGGGTGTTTGCACATGCATATATAACATCATTAAACGCCTGATCAATTGTAACTTTAAAGGTATTGGTTTTTATTTTTTTCTTTAAACTTCTGGAGATTTTGATTTTTTCAGGGTATAAGATGAGCCTGGGGTCAGGGGACCACCATAAAACAGGTTCATTTTCTGAATACCATGGAAATATTCCACTGCTGTATGCTAACAGAATCCTCTCCGTACTGAGATCTCCACCAACACATAAAAGACCGTTGGGTTCAGCAAGGGAAGGGGGGGGGAATTCAAGCTTACTTGATAACTTAAATACTGACATTCTTGTTACTTAAATTTTATTATGTATAGTTAAATGTAAGCTTATTATTTCTACACCCAATAGATACTTTGCCTCCTTTTGCAAGTTTGCCAAAGAGAATCTGATCAGAAAGTTTGTCTTTAATGTCAGTTTGTATAAGGCGTTGCAAAGGTCTTGCACCAAATTTGGGGTCATACCCTCTCTTTGCAAGGAGAGAGCGTGCTTTTTTTGAATAGATGATTTTAACATTTTTTTCTTTTAACAGCTCTTTGATTGTGCGCATATCCTTATCAACAATTAATTCCATGATTTTTTGAGACAGATGATTAAATTGTACAATAGCATCAAGGCGATTTCTAAATTCAGGGCTGAATGTTTTTTCAACAGCTTTAAGCCCGTGGGATTTTACCTCTGTAAGGTCATTGCCAAAACCGATTTGATTGGCATCCATTTCCCTGGCTCCGGCATTGGATGTCATAAGAATTATAACATTCCTAAAATCAGCAGATTTGCCATTATTGTCAGTTAATGTAGCATAATCCATTATCTGTAGAAGAATATTATATAGGTCAATATGAGCTTTTTCAATTTCATCAAGCAATAGTATACAATGGGGAGTTTTTCTGATGCTGTCAGTCAATATTCCACCCTGATCAAATCCAATATATCCTGGCGGTGCTCCAATAAGTCTTGATACAGCATGTTTTTCCATATACTCACTCATATCAAAGCGCAGGAATTTAATTCCCATATTATAGGCAAGCTGTCTTGCAACTTCAGTTTTTCCAACCCCGGTGGGCCCTATAAACAAGAAAGAACCTATTGGGCGATCTGGAGATGAAAGCCCGGCTCTGGAGCGCTTAATCGATGTCGTAAGTGTTTTAATGGCATTATCCTGACCAAATATAACATTGAAAAGTTTTTGATCCAGTTTTTTGAGACTTTTTTTATCAGAAGAGGTAACACTTGTAACAGGTATTTTTGCAATCTTCGAAACAATATACTCAATATCCTGTTTATGAATTTTTTTCTGATTCTTTTTTTTGTTCAACCTCAGATATGCACCAGCCTCATCAATAACATCAATGGCTTTATCAGGAAGAAACCGGTCGTTTATATATTTTGCTGAAAGCCTTGAGGATACTTCAATTGCTTCATCGGTATATTCAAGATTATGATGTTTTTCGTAATAAGGTTTAAGCCCTTGTAAAATTTTAATTGAATCTTCTATGGAAGGTTCATTAACATCAATTTTTTCAAATCGTCTGGAAAAAGCTCTATCCTTTTCAAAATGGTTTTTATACTCTTCATACGTGGTTGTACCAACACACTTAATTTCACCATTTGAGAGAGCTGGCTTAAGAATATTTGAAGCATCCATGGACCCGCTGGTAGTAGCGCCTGCTCCGACCACAGTGTGAATTTCATCAATTATTAGAAGTGCATTTTCTTTGGCGATAAGTTCATTAATGACATCCTTCAGCCTCTGTTCAAAATCACCTCTATATTTTGTCCCTGCCAATAGCGTCCCCATATCTAAAGAGTAAAGTTCACAATTTTCTAAAAGTTCGGGAACTTTTTTTTGTTCAATTAAAAGAGCAAGTCCTTCTGCAATTGCAGTTTTCCCAACACCTGGATCACCAACAAGAATTGGGTTATTCTTACGTCTTCTGCAAAGCACCTGCATAACCCTTTGGGTCTCATTGGATCTGCCAATGAGAGGGTCAATTTTATTATCCCTGGCTTTTTTTAAAAGATCAGTTGTATATAATGCTAAAGGGTTTTGTTTTGTTTTTTTTGTTTTCTCTTTTGCAGGATGTTTGAACTTTTTAGGTGGAGTATTTTCCGAAGAAGATAATCTTGTATTAGTCTGATGGTGAGAAATATAGTTTAGAATATCAACTCGTTCCAAACCTTTTGATTCAAGAAAATATGCAGCATGGGAATCTTTTTCAAGGAAAATAGAAGCAAGAATATCGCCAAGGTTAACTTCATTTTTTTCAGCTGAACGTGCCTGATTAATCGCTCTTTGTATCATTCTTTGAAAACCAATGGTCTGCTGGAGTACATACTCTTCTTTTTTATCTATTTTGGTCATGCTTTCGTTGAAAAAGGATTCCAGATCAGTTTTAATTTTTTCAGGTTCAACGCCGCATTTTTTAACTATTTCTGAGCCTGAATCATGGTTTAAGATGGCGAATAAAACATGTTCAACACACACATACTCATGCCTTCTTTTTTTAGCTTCCCGGACTGCAAATCCCAGAGCTGAGCTTAATTCTTTGCTTATCATGTTTTCTTACTCCTTCTCCATGATACATTTTAACGGAAACCCTTGAGCTTGTGCAAGAGTGTGTACGGTTTCAATCTTAGTTTCAGCAATTTCCCGTGTATATATTCCACAGATTCCTTTACCTCTCCTATGTACATTAAGCATTATTTTGTTAGCTTTTTCAAGGGTTTTTCTGAAAATTTTTACGATAACCTCAACTACAAAGTCCATGGTTGTATAATCGTCATTTAAAATAATAACTTTATACATGGGTGGCTTAGTTGAAACGTCATCACTTTCAAGGAACGATTTAGTTGTTATTTCAGTATCAGTTTGTGACATAATTATTTCCCACAGCACTTCTTATACTTTTTCCCACTTCCGCAGGAACAAGGGTCATTTCTGCCAATTTTTGCGTTTTTATTTTTAACAGGCTTATTAATTGTTGAGCCATCTGAGTGAGAAAAAGAGAGTTGGTTGTTTTGTGGCTTTTGGATGTTTGCATTAAAGTCATTGGTAGTTATTTGAATTTTAAAGAGGATTTGAAGGGTCTCTTCCTTAATGCGAAAGATAAGATCTTCAAACATAGCAAAACCTTCTCGTTTATATATAATAAGCGGGTTTTGTTGTCCATAACTTCTAAGACCAATACCTTCTTTAAGATGATCCATGGAGAGAAGATGATCTTTCCATAAAGAATCAACAGTTTGCAGCATTATGAATCTTTCAAGGTGTCTAAACTCATCTGAACCGATTAAAGCCTCTTTTTCAGAATATATTTTCTTTGCCCTGGTTATAATTAAATCAATTAGTTGTTCTTTATCATCCTTATCTTCAGAAATGTTATCTAGATCAATTTCAAAATTAAATTGGTTTAAAATCCTGTCAGAAAGTCCTTTGGTATCCCATTGTTTAACAGCTGTTTTAGGTTGTTCAAATTCACTTGCAATACTATCTGCAAGCTCTTCGATCATGTCAATTATGTATTCTTTAAGATCTTGACCATGTAAAGCTTTTTTCCTTTGACTATAGATAGCGTCTCTTTGCTGGTTCATGACATCATCATAATCAAGAAGGTGCTTTCTTATTTCAAAATTCTGCCCTTCAACTTTTGCCTGGGCATTTTCAATGGCTTTGCTTATTAATTTGTGTTCAATGGGCTCGCCTTCTCCGATCCCCATTTTATCCATAATAGCATGGATGCGTTCACCTCCGAATATTCTTAAAAGTTCATCTTCCAAAGAGAGATAAAATTTTGAGGAGCCTTCATCACCCTGTCTTCCTGAACGGCCTCTTAACTGGTTGTCAATTCGTCTTGATTCATGTCTGGAAGTGCCAAGTATATGAAGTCCTCCAAGTTCTTTAACGCCTTTACCAAGTACAATATCAGTACCTCTGCCTGCCATGTTGGTTGAAATTGTGACAACTCCTTTTTGTCCTGCATTGGCAACTATTTCAGCTTCTGATTTATGGTGCTTTGCATTTAAAACAGAGTGTTTAACGCCTTTTTTCTTAAGTTTTTTACTCAAATTTTCAGACACATCAATGGATATTGTCCCAACAAGAACAGGTTGTCCTTTTTTGGACAGCTTAATTATATCTTTGATAACAGCATCAAATTTTTCTTTTTTGGTTTTATAGATAACATCGGGCATATCTTGTCTGATCATTGGGAGATTAGTTGGGACAACAATTACATCTAAGTTATAAATTTTCTGGAACTCCGATGCTTCAGTTTCGGCAGTACCAGTCATTCCAGAAAGCTTTTCATACATTCTAAAGTAATTTTGAAACGTAACAGAGGCAAGGGTTTGATTTTCATTTTCGATTTTCACATTTTCCTTTGCCTCAAGTGCCTGGTGTAGCCCTTCACTATATCTTCTGCCAGCCATGAGTCTGCCTGTAAATTCATCAACAATAATAACCTCATTATTTTTAACAACGTAATCAACATCTTTTTTAAACAATTTATGAGCTTTTAAAGCCTGATTAAGGTGGTGAAGGGTTTCAATATTATTTGGATCATAGAGATTTTCAACATTTAATAGTTTTTCACCATGGGCAATACCTTTTTCAGTAAGCATCACACTTTTAGCCTCTTCATCAATTGTGAAGTGCTCTTCTTTTTTAAAACTTGGCAGGATTGTATCAATTTGAAGATATAGACCGGTTGAATCATTGGTGGGCCCTGAGATAATTAAAGGAGTTCTTGCCTCATCAATTAAAATAGAGTCAACTTCATCAACAATGGCAAAATTAAGGTGACCCTGGCAGAGATCCTCTTTTTCAAACTTCATATTGTCTCTTAAATAGTCAAATCCAAATTCATTATTAGTTCCATATGTAATGTCAGCATTATAAGCATCCTTTCTCTCCTGATCGCTCATATCGTGTAGTATTACACCAACAGTGAGTCCTAAAAAAGAAAATAGCTTGCCCATCCATTCAGAATCTCGGTTTGCAAGGTAGTCATTAACAGTAATTATGTGAACACCTTTGCCAGTGAGGGAGTTAAGATAAGCTGCAAGGGGAGCAACAATGGTTTTGCCTTCTCCTGTTTTCATCTCTGCTATGGAGCCATTGTGAAGTACTATGCCACCAATAAGTTGAACGTCATAGTGGCGCATACCAAGGGATCTTAAAGAAGCTTCCCGAACCAGGGCAAATGCCTCGGGCAGGATATCGTTTAGTGATGCTCCATCAGTAACCTTCTGTTTTAATTCGTTGGTTTTTTCCGGGAAATCAGTGTCATTAAGTTTTTGCATTTTTGGTTCAAGCTCATTAATGAGTTCAACCAATGGGTGCATTTTTTTTATTATTCTTTCATTATTAGAACCAAATAATTTTGTAAAAAAGTTTAAAAACATAGAAGTTTCCTATTGTAATTGTAATTAAATAAATTCTAATTAACATATATAATCATTTTTAAAGAAAAAAAAAGGGAAAATAAAAAAAATTGAGATTTTTAGATAGGATTGCTTAATTCAGAATATATTTTGTAGGGTTTACCGGTGCTCCATTTATTCTTACTTCATAATGGACGTGTGGACCTGTACTTCTTCCTGTGTTACCCATTAAACCGATTACATCCCCACGTTTTATCTTTTGCCCTGTTTTAACAAGAATTTTATTCATATGTCCAAATTTAGTTACAATGCCGTGACCATGATCAATAGTAATAAGGTTTCCAATTAACAATTTTTTTCCGGCATACGATACCCTTCCATTGGCAGTTGCAATGACTTTTGTACCTTTTTTGTTGGCAATATCAAGTCCTGAGTGAAATTCTTTGAGTCCTGTAAAAGGAGATGTTCTATATCCAAATTTTGATGATATCTCACCAATCACAGGTTTAATTGAAGGGGTGGAGGCAAGAATATTTTTCTTTTTGTGAAGCTCTTTTATCAACTCTTCAAAATTTTTAGTTTGGTTGATTACTGCAAGGTTTGTCTGTGCTACCTGTTCGTGCATTTCTCGTATGAGATTATTATGCTTAAGTTCAGGCTCAAGGTTATAATCCAAATCTGTATTGGGTATACCACCAATACCAATAAGCCCGTTGGAATCATTTGATTGTCCAATGTCAGCAATCAGTCTTACTCTGTTTTCAAATATACAGAGATTTTTAACTTGTTTTTTAACTTCAGAAATTGTTATAGCAAAGTTTTGTATCTGTTTTCTCTGGGATTTAATTTCGTTTTTCTGTTCTGCGATTTTACTGCTTAATTGATGATTATTAAAGGAAGTTGATTTAAGAGTATAATAATCAAAACCAAGATAGAGAAGACCTGCAGCAAGTACGAATATAATGAGAAAAAACATGTAGGCAATGTGTTGTGGAACATTAAACTCTTTTATACTTGTTTCTGATCCGGTATGGAGCCAAATTTTGAAATCTTTTTTCATTACTTCCTTTTTTAAAGGTATATTTGCCTTGTGTCAAGGGATTATTGAATAAAAATGGTTTTAATCATAATTTATTTAAGCCCAGATACTCCTTTAAGTCAAAAATTATGTTCATGTTTTGTACAGCCTGTCCTGCTGCTCCTTTTAAGAGGTTGTCAATGGCAGAGACAATAATCAGCCTTCCTGACTCATTATCTACATGAAATCCAATGTCACAAAAATTTGTTCCTTTAACACTCAGTATATCAGGAAAAGCTTCTTTTGGCAAAAGTCTTATGAAATATTTTTCTTTATAGTAATTATGAAACATTTCTTCAATATGGGTTCTTGTGACGTTTGTTCTTAAATTTGTATATATTGTAGTCATCATTCCACGGGTTATGGGAAGTAAATGGGGAACAAAGGTAATTTTAATGCTCTCTTTTGCATGTTCGCTTAATTTTTCTTCCATTTCAGGAGTATGTCTATGGTTAGTGACACTGTATGGTCTAAAAGACTCATTTGTTTCACAAAAATGAGTTGCAAGAGATGGTGCTCTGCCCGCACCACTGACCCCTGATTTGGAATCTGAAATAATAAATTGAGAATCAATCAATTTTTCTTTTACAAGGGGGATCATTGGTAAAAGAAAGCTTGTGGGATAACAACCCGGGTTTCCAATTATATTGGCATTCTTAATTTGGAGTTCATATATTTCACTTAGGCCATAGATGCTCTGTTTTAAAAGTTCTTTTGAACTATGTTTTTGATAAGCTTTTTCATAGGAGTTTACATTGTCAAACCTGTAATCAGCAGAAAGATCAATAACCTTTATGTTATTTTTTATAAATTGAGGGGCATATTCCATGGAAATTTTATGGGGCAGGCACAGAAAAACAATGTCTGTTTGCTCTGATATATTGTCCACATCGAGGCCCTGGCATTTTTTATCTATAATGTTATTAAAGATAGGGAAAATGCTTGAAATGGGTTGCCCTTGATATGTTTTTGATGTAATTGCAGAAACTTCAGCTTCAGGATGGTTTATAATTAATTTAATAAGTTCTGCTCCAGTATATCCAGTTACTCCAACAATTCCAACTTTAATCATAACTTAATAATTCCTGTAATAGTAAAAATATTTGAATCAAGATATCAAATAGTGAATTAATAGGATAGTATTAATTTCGGCACATCATACTTATGCCTTAAATTAAGGTGAAATGCAAAAGAAAAATTGTCAAAAAATATAGACAAACAAAATCAGTTCTTATATTATACTGCAAACTTTTTAGGAGGGCTTGATGAGTACAAATTTTATTGATGGAAATGATGCCTGTGGGGCAGGGGCAATCGCAGCAGGATGTGATTTTTTTGCAGGTTACCCTATAACTCCTGCCACTTCAATATATAATTATATGTTGAATGCTTTGCCGGCTAAAGATGGTGTGTGTCTTCAGGGTGAGGATGAAATTGCATCCATTGGATATTGTATTGGTGCGGCAATGGCGGGTAAAAAAGTGATGACCGCAACTTCAGGTCCGGGAATCAGCCTGTATAGCGAAAATATTTCCTTTGCAATTGGAAGTGAGATTCCCCTTGTAATTGTCAATGTCCAGAGACTCGGCCCTTCAACAGGATCTGCCACCAAAGGTGCAGATGGTGATGTTAATTTTGTACGTTATTGTAATACTGGTGGTATTCCTTCCTATGTCCTTGCTCCATCAGATGTCCAGGACTGTTATATGTTAACAGTCCATGCTTTTAACATTGCTGAAAAACTACGATGCCCTGTATTCATACTATCCAATAAGGAGATTGCTTTAACAAAACAGAGTGTTGATCTTAAAGCTATTAAAGTACCTAGGATTGTTAATCGAGTTCAAGCTGAAAATCATATTGATTTTTTACCTTTTAAAGTTGATTCTGACCAGGCAGCACCGTTGTTTTTACCAATAGGTTCTGAAATTTTGGTTCGTCAAACCTCCTCCACACATGGTATTAACGGGTATATAACTATTGATCCCACAGAAATAAATGATATTAATTTAAGACTTCAAAAAAAAATAGACAAATCTTTAGATGATTTTTTGTTTTATGATGAACTTTTAAAGCCCAATAGTGATACTCTAATAATTACGTATGGGATTTCATCTTCTTCTGCAATTGAGGCATCTTACCTGGCTGAGCAAAATTCACAAAATATTTCTGTTTTAACTTTAAAGACTTTGTGGCCTGTCTGTGAAGAGCTTATACGTGAAAAAGCTAAAAATTTTAATAATATTTTAGTTGTTGAGATGAATCAGGGGCAGTATGTAAATGAAATAAGACGTGTACTAGGTGATAAAAAAGTTCAATTTCTAGGCAGAATGAATGGTAATTTAATAAAACCCAGGGAGATATTAGAGGTTATTAATAAATGAAAACACTTATAAATAAACAACGTCCTTTGGTATTTTGTCCCGGGTGTTCCCATGAAAAAGTTGTAACTGCTCTGGATCAGGCGCTTGTAAATATGGGTCTTGATGGATCAAAAGTTGTGATCGTAAGTGATATCGGCTGCTCAGGTCTTTTTGATACCTTTTTTAATACACATGCACTCCACGGTCTTCATGGCAGGGCTTTAACCTATGCAGTAGGTATAAAAATGGCACGGCCGGAACTCAATGTGATTGTAACCATGGGAGATGGCGGACTTGGAATTGGAGGGGCTCATTTTATAAATACCATCAGAAAAAATATCAACCTTACTTTACTGGTATTAAATAATTTTAATTATGGCATGACAGGGGGGCAGGCATCTTCCACCTCCCCTGAAAATGCTGTTCTAGGCTCATCCTTTTTAAATAAGATTGACAACCCCATTGATCCATGCCTTCTTGCACAAGGGTCTGGAGGGCAATATATCAACCGCCTCAGTTGTTATCAGAAAGACCTCTCAATTCAACTGGAAAAAGCAATTGGGTTTAATGGATTTGCCATGCTTGATATTATGGGAATCTGTACAGGGAGATATACCAAAGCCAATAAAATATTACCAAAAGATATTGATGCTTTGGTGGAAAAAATGCCAAAATTCTATGGAAATCCAACATCAACAATTGATGAATATTCCAAAAAATATTTTGAAGAATCTAAAAAATTTAAAGACCAAAGTAAGGGGCAAATTACTTTAAAAACAATTAAGAAACAATCGGAAAAACTTTTTTCCGGACGAAAAGAGATCATTATTCTTGGAGGTGCAGGGCAGCGTATAATTACAGCAGGTGAGCTGTTGGCATTGGCAGGTATAGGCTCAGGACTTAATGCAACCCAGAAAAGTGATTACCCAATAACTGTACTGCGGGGGCACTCAGTTACTGAAATTGTATTACAGGACAGAAATATTAATTTTTCAGGTATTGAAACTCCTGATATAATCATTGCCATATCAGAACAGGGTGTTAAGAGAAGAGATGATCTGTTTAAAGATCTATCTGATCAAACCACAGTTATTAAAGCAAAAGATCTTGTAATTAATGGAGTTGATTCAACCAATTCAAATATTATTGAAATTGATTTTAAAGATCTGAAAATTAAATCAGTCGACAAAGTTTTAGGAGCACTTGCTTTACTTGCTGCAATGGGAGGTATTATAAATTTAGATATGCTGAAAAGCGCTGTTAAGTATCAATTTAAAAATAAAACAAAGATAATTGATTCTTCAAATATTGTTATAGATAAAGTTGTTAACTCCATTGATTAGTTTCTAGTACAAAATCTGGCTTAGGAATAGTTTAGTCCTGTCATTTTGAGGATTGTTAAAAAATTCTTCAGGTTCATTCTCTTCAATGATCTGACCTTCATCCATAAATAGCACTCTGTGGGCAACACTCTTTGCAAAGCCCATCTCATGGGTAACAACAATCATGGTCATTCCATCTGCAGCAAGGCTTATCATGACATCAAGGACTTCCTTTACCATTTCAGGGTCAAGAGCTGATGTAGCCTCATCAAAAAGCATAATATTGGGTTTCATGCAGAGGCTTCGTGCAATGGCAACTCTCTGCTGTTGACCGCCTGATAATTGTCCTGGAAATTTAGCAGCCTGCTCAGCAATCTGAACTTTTTCAAGGTAATGCATTGCTATCTCTTCAGCTTCCTTTTTTGGAGTTTTTCTAACCCAGATGGGTCCAATCGTAAGGTTCTCAACAATTGTAAGGTGGGGGAACAAGTTAAAATGCTGAAACACCATTCCAACTTCAGATCTTACTTTTTCAATATTTTTAAGATCCTTGGTAAGTTCAATGCCATCAACAATAATTTGTCCTTTTTGATGTTCTTCCAACCTGTTTACACATCTTATAAGAGTTGATTTTCCAGAACCAGAGGGACCACAAACAACTATCCGCTCTTTTTTTTTAACATTTAGATTGATATTGTTTAAAACATGGAAATCACCATACCATTTATGCATATTGATAATTTCAATAACAGTTTTTTCGCTTGAGATATCAACTTTTTTATTCTCTTCTTTGCTCATAAGTAAGTACTCTTAAAAAATATAATTAATAAAAAGAATTATAAACCTGTGTCCAGCTCTTTTTCTAATTTCCTGCTATAGTTGGACATAAAAAAACAGCATACAAAATAAATAATGGCTAAAAAAATATAAGCTTCAGCTGAAAATCCCATCCATTTAGGGTCTGATAATGTTGATTGTGTAGTTTTTAATAAATCATACAATCCAATAATAACAACAAGTGAAGTATCTTTAAAAGCAGAGATGAGAACACTGACAGATGGTGGAATAACAATTTTTAGTGCCTGGGGTAGAATGATCAGCCTCATGGTTTGAGGGTAATTTAATCCAAGGGAATCTGCTGCCTCAAACTGACCTTTATGCATCCCCTGTAATCCGCCCCGGACAACTTCTGCAATGTATGCAGCTGTGAACATAATAATTGCAATCTGGGCTCTTAAAGTTCCGTTTATTGTGATTCCTTCTGGTAAAAACAGAGGAAAAACAACAGAGGACATAAATAATAGACTGATTAAAGGAACACCGCGTATAAGTTCAATATAAAAGATACAAAATGTTTTGATAACCTGCATTTTTGACTGTCGTCCCAGGGCAAGGATAATACCAAGAGGATAGGCAGCAGTTAAACCAAAAACAGAAAGGAGCAGAGTAAGTATTATGCCTCCCCATTTTTCAACATCCACAGCCTGGAGACCTAAAATACCACCTTTTAGCAGTATTCCCATAGTTATTAAAGCGATTATCCATGAGTATCCCAGGATAGGTTTCCAGTAATTTCTGTTTCTGCTGATTACAAGTAGTGATACAAGGATAAAAATAGCTGTAATTGGGCGCCACAAAATATCCTGGGGATAAAATCCGAAAAGTATAACTTTATAATTGCTGGTGATAATAGACCAGCAGGCACCATTTATCTCTTTACAATTAGCTCCAGGGCTCCAGCATGCATCAATAAATGCCCATTGTATAAAAGGGATAATTGAAAACCATAAGATACTTGCGATAATACCAGTTAGAATAGTATTTAAAGGAGAGCTGACCAAATTTTCTCTGACCCATCCAATGATGCCAATGTTTGTTATGGGAGGCTTTATCTCTATTCCAGCTGATTTTTTATCCATGGTGTCTGTTTTCATAAAAATCTATTTTTTGCTGTTACCTTTCAACTATGGCCATTTTTTTATTATACCAATTCATAAAAGCAGAGGTTGATAAACTAAATATAAGATATACTATCATAATAAGCATTACGCCCTCAATTGCTTGTCCTGTCTGATTAATAGCAGTTCCTGCAACAGAAACAAAATCAGGATACCCAATGGCAACAGCAAGGGAGGAGTTTTTTGTTAAGTTAAGCATTTGACTTGTTAAAGGGGGAATAATAACTCTTAATGATTGGGGTAGAATAATAAGGTTTAAAACCTGCCCGGGTTTTAAACCAATAGCCATGGCAGCTTCAGTTTGACCTTTTGTGACCGACTGAATACCTGCCCTTACAACTTCAGCAACAAAAGCTGCTGTATATAAAACAAGCCCCAAAAGAAGAGCTGCAAATTCCGGGCTGATGGCTAATCCGCCTTTAAAGTTGAATCCTTTTAATTCAGGAAGGTTCATATCAGTTGGAGCTCCACCTGAAAGCCATACTATAAAGGGAAGTCCGAGCAATAAAAGAGTAGAAGTTAAAAAGAGAGGAAATTGTTTGCCTGTTGAATCTTGTCTTTTTCGAGCCCATTTTTTTATTAAGAATACAATTATCAATGCAATAATTACAGCAACACCCATATATTTATAAACAGGGTTTGCCTGGGGGATTGCAAATATCAACCCTCTGTTACATAAGAATACGCCTTTAAAAGGGCTTAGGGCTGCCCTTGGTGAAGGCAGCATTTCATAGAAAAAAGCATACCAGAAGAAAAGTTGCAATAATACAGGTATATCTTGAAACAGTTCAATGTATCCTGCGGCACATCTATTGATAAGCCAGTTTTTTGATAATCTGGCGATCCCAATAAAAGTTCCCATGAGAACAGTTAAGGCAACTCCGATAAATGAAACTAATAATGTATTTAAAAAACCAACCCAGAGTGCTTTTGCATATTTATCTGCTGCAGAATATTCAACCAGTGATTCTCCAATTTCAAATGCTGCTTCATTGCCCATGAATCCAAAACCGGTTGCAATGTTTTGTCTTTGAAGATTAATCATTGTGTTGGAAATGAGATACCATGCAACAAATGCGAACAGACAGGCTGCTCCAACCTGATAAAGAATTGATCGTTTATCAGGATCATACCAGAATGATATTTTCTCAGAATTATTATTAATAGTTGTATTCATTAATCGTGATTAAATTTTTTTTGTTTAAGAGTGTTTGAAAATAATGGTGCAGCTTTTGTGCTGCACCATAAATATAATAGATACCTGAAAACTATTTGAATGGAGGAGAGTACATTAAGCCACCATCAGTCCAAAGTGCATTAAGTCCTCTTTTGATTCCAAGCTGAGTGTTAACACCAATATTTCTTTCAAAAATTTCACCATAATTACCTACCATTTTAATAATTTTATAAGCGAAATCTTCGTCAATACCAAGGGATTTTCCATTACCTTTAGTAACTCCTAAAAATCTTTTTATTTTAGGATTATTGCTTTTACGCATTTTATCAACATTTTTAGATGTAATACCTAACTCTTCTGCATTTATTAAAGCAAGAACAGAGTAATTTACAATATCTTTCCATTTATTATCACCATGCCGTACAGCAGGAGCAAGGGGTTCTTTTGAGATGATTTCAGGAAGGATCATATAGTCTGCAGGGTTTGGAGCAACTGCACGTTGAGCTGCAAGCTGGGAAGCATCTGATGTTAAACAATCACATCTTCCTGCGAAAAAAGCTTTGTTAAGCTCAGCAGTATTTTCAATTACAACAGGGTTCATTTTCATTTTGTTTGCTCTAAAATAATCAGCAACATTGAGCTCTGTAGTTGTTCCAGGAAGAACACACACTGTAGCGCCATCTAACTCTTTAGCACTTTTCACACCAAGTTTTTTAGGAATGAGGAATCCTTGACCATCGTAATAATTTACAACACAGAAATCCAATCCAAGTGCTGTATCACGACTAAGAGTTTGCGTACAATTTCTAAAGAGCATATCTATCTCTCCAGACTGTAATGCTGTGAATCTGGTTTTTGCTGTTAAAGGAGTGAATTTTAATTTGTCTGGGTTTCCAAAAACTGCCACAGATACGGCTCGTGCACAATCGACATCAAGACCTTTCCAAACGCCTTTGTCATCAGCTTTGCCAAAACCAAAAACAGAGCCGTTAACGCCAACCTGGATAAATCCCTTGGCTCTCACATCTTCAAGTGTTCCTGCCATGGATACTGCAGCAAACATTAGAATAGTTAAGCTAACAACAATAAATTTTGTAAATTTCATACTGAATTACCCCCAATAAAAGTTTATAATATTAACAAATACACAAATGAATATGATGGATATTCATTTTTAATAACAATTTTAATAATAATTAAGGTTTAATAAATAAACAAATACATTAACATAGGTTTGCATACCATAATCAAAATTGTTTGCATAGAATTTTATGTAAAAAATATTAAAGAGGATTGTAATTTTTATAAAAAAAATGTAAAAAAAGAACCTGTAAACCAAGCATTATCAAACTGAAATTTACAAAAGAGTTTTCATCTATGTGTTATATTTTAAATACCTTAAGAGAACCTGTCAATTCGATCTCCCATGGTGCAGCAGCAATCGCTTCAATAGCTGGCTTAACTTTTTTAATTATTGCATCCTCACTAAAGGGCTCAGCCTGGCATATTGTATCTTTTACTATCTTTGGTTCAACACTTGTAATGATGTTTACATCAAGCGCACTTTATCATGGTTTGAAAGTCTCTGGGGGAAAACTTGCCATTTTAAGACGTATTGATCATATTATGATTTTTCTTTTAATTGCAGGTACATATACACCTATATGTCTTCTTCCTCTAAGAGGCTATTGGGGCTGGAGCATCTTTGGTTTTGTATGGAGTCTTGCTTTCACTGGCATAATTATAAAAGTGTTTTTTATGAATGTCCCAAGATTGGTTTCTACATTAATCTATCTGGTTATGGGATGGATTTGTATTGTAGCAATATACCCGATAATAACTTCCCTGCAAGCTGTGTCCATTGCATGGCTTGTGGCAGGAGGATTTTTTTATACCATTGGTGCAGTAATTTATACCTTGAAAAAACCTGATCTGTTTCCCAATATTTTTGGTTTCCATGAAATATGGCATATTTTTGTAATAGTAGGAAGTTCTTGTCATTTCTGGCTTATTTATAAATATTTGCTTGATTATTAAAAATGTTTACAAACTTTATTTACTTTCTAACTGCTCTTATCCTCTACACAACCTGTAACTATCCCGAAGGCGTTTACAAAGCCTCTGATAATGCCTTGTTCTTTGCTTTTATCACTGCAGTGGTTTTTACACTGTTATGCAGAATTTTATTTAGGAAACTTGCCAGAACTTATTTTAATAATGGTAATGGGAGAATTCTCCTTGACCGTAAACTCAACTCTTATATTCTGAAACTTTCAATTTCAGCCTTAATTATTTACTGTTTTGATCTCTATTTTTTCAGGTTAAAACTATTATTGTCAGATTATAAAATTTTTCATCTTTTTCCAACTCTCCAGGCAGTCATTTTCCTTATATTATTCCTGGTATATCTGATTATCATATGGGATTCAGCTTGGATTGTTCAAAAACGTTTTTTTCCTGATTCAGTTACTAAAAAAGACTTTATAATATCCAATATATCTTTTTCTCTGCCTGCGCTTATACCCTGGTTTTTGATATCAATTATAACAGATTTTATTCAAATACTGCCTTTTCCTGAACTGTCAGCATTCTTGTCAACTGCCCCTGGAGAAATTTGTTATATATTTATATTTTTAATTGTCATGGCAGTTTTTGGACCCTTATTGATACAGAAATTATGGAGATGCAAACCCCTTGAAAACAGCTACATAAGGGATAATATTAAAGCAATATGTTATAAAACCAACACTGGATTTCAAGATATCTTAAAATGGGATCTGTTTGGTGGGAGTATGATAACCGCGGGTGTTATGGGCGTCTGGAGCAGGTTTAGATATCTTTTGGTAACCGAGGCTTTTATCAACCTTCTTGACGACAATGAAATTGAGGCGGTTATCTCCCATGAAATCGGTCATGTAAAAAAGAGACATCTTTACTTTTATGTACTGTTTTTTGCAGGCTATATGTCCTGTGTATATTTCCTGTTTGATCCGTTGATGTTATTGATTTATTCTTCAAGTCTGCTTTATAAATCTGCTCTGTTTCTCAAGCTTAATTATGATACATTAATATCAATTGTCTTTAGTTTTGTCCTTGTGTCTGTTTTCCTGATTTATTTTAGATACATTTTTGGTTTTTTAATGCGAAATTTTGAACGCCAGGCTGACGTATATGTGTTTTCGGTTATGGGAGATGCTTTGGGACTTATTACAACCTTTTCTAAGATTGTCAAGTTCAGCGGTCAATCACCAGATAAGCCAAACTGGCACCATTACAGTATCACAAAAAGAGTAGAGTTTTTAAGAAAGTGCCAGGAAGACCCTTTAGAAATAGTAAGGCATGATAAAAAAATATTCAAGATAATAACAGGTTTTGTAGCAGCTCTTGTGCTTGTTTGTGTTGCTGGATATTCAGTGAATTTTGGTAATGCAAGTAAATATTTGAATAAATATGTAGCCTTAAAAGTTTTAAATCAAGACTTTAGAATTGAAAAGGAGAGTACAAAACTTTATGCGATGGTGGGTGATTATTCTTTTAACTTAAAAGAGTATGGTAATGCTGCCACGGCATGGCAAAATGTATTGGTGATTGATTCAAATAATCTGCATGCATTAAATAATCTGGCATGGCTTTATGCAACTTGTGAAGATATAACAATGAGAAATAAAACAAAAGCGTATGACCTTGCTTTAAAAGCTCTTATGCTGAAAAGAGATCCATATGTCTTGGATACCTATGCAGAAGCCTGCCTGTCCAACGGATATTGTGAAAAAGCTCTAAAGGCTTCCCAAGAAGCATTACAAACAGCACTGGATAAAAAAGAGTATTATGCAGATCAATATGAGAAGGTTAAACATAAGTGTGGAAAATAGTTGTTAATCCTTGAGTCTTTTACTGTTTATTACATAGCCTATAAAAGAGAAAAAACTTAAGAAAAATCGTTTCCAGGAGTCTGGGGATTTCCATATCATTGTTATGTAACCAAAAAGAACTTTATGTCTCATAAAATGAGACCTGTAAAAATCCCGAAACAGTTCATACAATTTTGCTTTTTTAATTCCATTGGGGATAAAGATAAATTCCATGCAATCCATCTCTTCCCAGTTCTCTTTAAAAGTGCCCAGGGGAGCACCCTCTTTAATCTGTTGATAGATAGGAGAACCTGGAAAAGGGGTGAATTTTGCCAGGTTAAAATCATCAATGGGAAGAGAGTAAACATATTTTTTACTTTTTAGAATACTCTGTTCGGTTTCCCCGGGAAGCCCCATCATTAAAAGAGCCTTAACTCTGATCCCGGCTTTTTTTATTAGTTTAACTTTATTCCTTATCATTTTAAGATCTGCATTTTGCCTGTGTTGAGCAAGCAGTTCTTCATCACCTGTCTCAATGCCAAGGCTTATCATCCAGCAACCAGCAGCTTTCATGGCAGTAACAAGTTCTAAATCAAGATGCTCTGCCCGTGCAGCACAATTAAAACTTATCTTGAGATTATTGGCAATCATGAGGTCACAAAATTTGATGACCCGCTTTTTATTAAAGGTAAATTGATCATCATAAAAATTAACATGCTTAACTCCATAATTATCACTTAAATATTTAAAGTGTTTGTAAAGATATTCAGCACTATTATATCTGAAACTTTTTCTAAAAACTGATCTGTCACAATAACTGCATGTATAGGGACAGCCCCGGCTTGAAATACAGCTGCTGTTTGGAGTTTTGGGATAATTGAAAATAGGAAGCTTATATTTTTCAGGATATCCTTCAAGTTTTTCATAGGCAGGGAAGGGCAGGGAGTCAAGCTTCAGCAACTCCTTTCTATATCCTGTAAAGATAATCTTTCCATCAGAGCTTCTAAAAACAATATTTTTTATATTTGGAATATTTTCTGCATCGGAAATTATCAGTTCAAAAAGCGTTTGCTCTCCTTCACCTGCAACAACATAGTCTAGGTTTTCAAACTTTTCTAAAATAGACTCTTTTAGAGCAGAAACATGGGCACCGCCGAACACAACTTTAATATCTGGTTTTATAGATTTGGCAACTTGTGCCAGGCGGACTCCATCTAAAAAAGTTGAAGTCGAGCAGGAAAAACCGATAAAATCAGGTTTTTCAGTCTCAATGTAACCAGTTATTTTAATATCAGAATCAGGAAGAGCATAACAATCAATAATATCGCATTTGATTTGTCTCTGTAGAAGATATGCACAGATACTTGCAATGCCAAGGGGAGGGGTAATATTTGCTATTCTGGAGATATCACCTGATGCCTTGTCTGATCTATATCCAAGGGGGTGTACTAAAAGAATTGTCCTGCTTTTGTGTCTATCCATCTGTTTTTCTTTTAAAAGACCTTTTTGTTCTGGGGTTATATCTTCTATATGTTCCGTCTTTAATCTCTTTTTGAATGACCTTATAAAAGAGAGACCCCATTTTTGTCTGTTGTCCGCCATCGGTATAAAATGTTTCCCATGCAAAATCATACATGGCTTTAAGTCTTTCAGGAGAGATTAGTTTTGGCTGGAATACGACATTATCACATGAGTATTCTTTCCAGTTATTATGCAGGATTCTGCCTTGTTTTTCAAATTTTCTTCTAATTGGGCTTTCAGGAAATGGTGTTAAAATTGTAAATTCAGCCATGTCAAGGTTTACGTCCATTAAAAAATCAATAAGACGTCTAATATAATCTTCGTCCTGTTCATCGGTTCCCAAAAGGATTGTTCCTTCAACGCCAATCCCATGGTCATGGAGAAGGTTGATTCTATCCTTAATAGTATCAGATGTATCAGCAATAGCTTGATAGACATACCAGCAACCAGCATCTGCAGCAAGTTTAAGTACTTCGTCATCATAGACAATCGGGTGTGAAACCCATTTCTTTTTTAAAGGTATCATCTCTTTAAAAAGGTCCATAACCCACTGTTTATCCTGGGCAAGGGAGTTATCAACAATAAATAATCGGTTATTTTGTATTCCTTCCATCTCTTCAATAACTTTATCAATGGGGCGTGGTCGAAATTGTGACCCGCCTAAAAAATTGTTGCAGCAGGGAAAGCAATTGAATTTACAGCCCCTTGATGCATGGACAAGATCAACCATCTGGATACCTCTATAGGCATAAAGATCCCTGTCAAGAATATCTCTTTTGGCAGAGTGGATAGTGTTTGTATCAGGATGATGATGCATGTAATTATATACTTTTTTAAGTTTACCGTTTTTAAAGTCTTCCAGGAGTTTTTCAAGTCTTCCATCTTCAACTTCACCAAGGAATACAGAGTCAGCATGTTCCATAACTTCTTTAGAATGCAGCATCACAGCTATGCCGCCAAAAATAACAGGAATTCCTTTTTTTCTATACTTATCGGCAATTTTAAGAGCTCCAGGAAGCTGACAGGTAAGAAGGACTGATATGGCAACAATGTCATAGGAAGTATCAAAATCAATGGCTTGTACATTTTCATCAAAAAAGTGCAGATCAACATATTCCGGCAGGGCTGCAGAAAAGACAACTGGTGCATGGGGAGGAAGGTGGAAAACAGTTTGATGTCTAAGTTTATTCCATTGTGGGTATATAAGCTGCATTTTCATAATTGTAACTATTCCTTAAAGTTAAATTTTATTGTTTTTAAGAGAGGCGTTTGCAAGATCAAAGAGATTCATAATATTTTTCCCATTAAAAAATAGATTGCCATTTTCATCTTGTGTAATTTTACCATAGCAGAGTTTTTGCTTTTGCTTGCTGATGGCAAAAAACAGACTTCCAGCAAACAAGTTTTCATTGTTCTTTAAAAAATCAGGAGTGTTTGTGTTACAAACACCGCATAAAACAAATTCTGGATTCCCATTATCCTCTGATTTAAGTGAGTTAACTGGTTGCAGCAGATCAAAGCTCATTTTAAGGGCATCAATACCATCAAAGTCATTACTGTTTATAACAAAACTTTCGCCTGATGTTTTTAAATAGATAGAGGCTTCTCCTAAAAATGTATTGGGGAGAGTATATGCAAAAAGAGCAGGGCTTGCATTTTTACCATTTTCATAGTGCATTGTGTTGAAAAAGTTTTTATCAGTATCAATGCATCCCAAATAAGTAGATGCTATTATTGCAGTATTTGAGATATTATCATGGTTCAATAATCCAGCATCTTTAAAGGCAAAATATATAGCTGCAAAGCCGATTTTTGAATACATATCCATTCTGCCAAAGGGTTTATATGGATTGTCTAAAACATCTTTTCTTGACAGGCAGGGAAGTTTACCTGATGTTTTTTTTAATGTGTTTACATCACTTCCACACCCTTGTAATTGAGATGTTACAAATCCAATCCCTGAAATATAGCAGCTCATTTATAAATCCTCCCTTTTTAGAATCAAGGCAGCATTTGTTCCTCCAAAACCTGAATTAATACTCAATAGATACTTTTTAGAAAGAGGGACAGCATCTGAATTTATAAAATCTTCGCAACCTTTTTCAGGATTTATAAAGCCAAAAGTTCCGGGAAGTACCTGCTCTTTTAACATTATGGTTGCAAGGGCTGCTTCAATTCCTCCTGCACCACCTAGAGTATGACCAATGGATCCTTTGACTGAATTTGCAGGTATGTTAATATGATTAAAAAAATATTGTAATGCTTTGATTTCCATGGCATCATTATATACAGTTCCTGTGCCGTGGGTGTTTATGGCACCAATATCAGCAGGTTTTAAGTCAGAAGTTTTAAGTGCATTGTTTATGGCGAGAATTAATCCATGTCCATCTCTTGCCGGAGCTGTAATATGGCTTGCATCACTTGCAATTCCAAATCCTGCAATGGAAGTGTCACAAAAACCATAATTCTTTTTTGCAATATCATCACCAACAAGCAGTAGTGCAGCTCCGCCCTCTCCAAGGTTCAAGCCATTTCTGTTTATATCAAAGGGCTTGACAGGGGAGTCAGACATGGCATTTAGAGCAGAAAAACCTGCAAAAACAAACTCACTTATAATATCAGCACAAAAAATCAAAACAGAGTCAGCTCTTTTGTTCATAATCATCTGTGCACCCTTAATAATTGCAATGGTTGAAGATGCACATGCTGAGCTTATGTTCATGCCACGCTTATTCAGGTTAAAATTAAGCACCTTTGCAACATAATCTGGAATATTTGAAGGCAGCAACAAGTTATTAACAGGTGATATGTTATTCTCCTCTTTTTCAAACAGATCAATGCAGCCTTTTGTTGTGGCAGTTATAATAAAACAATCCTCTGAAATTTTTGAAAATTGATCTAAGATTAAATCAGTAAGGTTTAAAAAGAGGCTTCTGTCACAAGGAGTTTCAATGTCTTTTATCAATCCTGCATAATCCTGCCGATAATTTTTTGTATTGAAACGATCAATTTTTTTAATGCCTGACTTTTTATTTAACAGACCTTGAAAATTTGAATCAAGATCATTGCCAAGGGATGTGACAACAGATGTCTGGGCAATGAAAACCTTTCTCATTAAAGCTCTCCTTTTTTCCACATAGCACAGAAATTTTTGTAATATTCCGGCTGTGTTAAGAAGAGTTCATAATCATGATTCAGCAGCATCTGAATAACATAACCGGTTGCTGCAATGGAATTGTCATGTTTTTTAATGATATATTCTGTTAATATTTTTGAGGCTTGAGTGTAATGCAATAGGCATTCAATTGTTAGCTCTTCTCTAAAAAAAACCGGTGTTTTAAAATCAATATGGATTTTTTTTAAGGGGGCTAAAATACCATTATTAACAAGATCAAAATAACCAAGTTTATATTTATCTCCCAGGGCGACTCTTGCATCTTCAAAATAGCTTGCAAACCTTCCATGCCATGCAATTCCCATGGCATCAATCTCTTCAAACCTTGTTATGGTTTTGACACACACCCTTAAGGGTTCAGGTCCATCTTTGACATGTTTAAAATAAGGCTTTTTCATCCTAGGCTATTCCACCGTTAACCCCAATGATCTGCCCTGTAATATAGGATGCTTCACTGGAGCATAAAAAATTTACAAGAGAGCTTACTTCTCTAACAGTGCCAACTCTCTGGGCAGGTATCATTTTTTTGATTTCATCAAGGGGCATGCCGTCAAGCATTCCAGTATCGATAAAGCCCGGAGAAACTGCATTAACAGTAATATTTCTCTTGGCAATCTCCTTTGCCAAAGCTTTGGTAGCCCCAATTATGCCTGCCTTTGATGCAGAATAGTTAACCTGTCCTGCATTGCCGATTTGTCCGGAAGTTGATGTGATATTGACAATCCTGCCAAATCGTTTGGTTATCATGTTCTTGACAATAAGTTTTGAAACATTAAAAAAGGATGCAAGGTTGGTGTCTAAAACATCTTTCCAATCCTTTTCCTGCATAAATGCCATTAGTTTATCGTTTCTAATTCCGGCATTGTTTATCAGAATATCTACTCTTTTATGTTTTTCAAGGATTGATTTTACAGCTATTTCAGATTGATTTGCACTGCTTACATCAAATTTAACAGCCTCAGCTTTGCCTCTGTTTTTTTCTATTAGTTTGCAGGTTTTTTGAGCTGCTTTTTCATCAGAATGATAATTTACATAAACAAATCTGTTCTTTGTTCCTAGCTCAACAGCAATTGCTTGTCCAATACCTTTACTGCCGCCTGTTACCAATACAATTTGTTCTGATTCACCACTCATGTTTTATCTTCCTTTACTCTTTTAATTTTATTGCTGTCTGTCTTTTCAATTGCCTTAACTTCAATAAACTCCTTGGGGATTTTATATGTATCAAGCTTTTTTGAGCAATATTTTTTTAATTTAAAAGTATTTAGTTTTTCTTTTGTCTTGAGTACAACCTCGGCAATGGGAAGCTGACCATAAAGATCGTGCTGCTCTGCAAATACTCTAACTTCCAGGATCTGTTCATAGTTTAAAATAACCTGTTCTACCTCTTCAGGAAATATTTTCATCCCGGCAAAGTTAATCACACTTTTTTCTCTCCCGGAAATAAAAAGATAGGAATCTTTTAAATAGCCGATATCTCCAGTGTTAAACCATGTTTCTCTTTTTTTCCACGGTGAAGTATATGCATAATACATCCCTTTTCCCTTTAACAAAATTATACCCTGACCGTTTTTATCAGGATCTTTGATCTGCAAATCATAGGAGGGTAAGATTTTGCCGACAGATAAGATAAAATCATGGTCAAATCTATCATTAATAAAGGGAAGTCCTACTTCAATAATGCCATAGGCCTGGCTTAGATGGAGATTGAATTTTTTATGAAATTGCCGATCTGTATTTTTGTCTAGAGATACAGCAGTTACAACAGCCCTTTGCACATTCGATAGCAGGTCCCTTGAAATATTGTCTTGCAAGGCAAGCATGTTGTAATGAAAAGGAGATGCATATAAGAATGTAGGCTTATCTTTTGTAAAAGAGTCAATAATACCTGAGGGAAAATTATCATGGGACAGGACAATATGAGCGCCCTGTCTTAAAAAAAGAAGAATGCTCACAACAAAATGGAAACTCATGGACAAAAACCAGCCGATAATATCATCGGAAGTTATCTTAAGACTCTGATTTGCAGCCGATGTCCTCTCAGCAATTGCCTGATGGGTTAATAAAACACCTTTGCTTTTCCCGGTAGTACCTGAGGAAAAACGTATAAATGCCGGGTCATCAACTTTTAAATACTCTTTAGAATATACAATTTTTTTATCAATCCTGAAAAGATAGATTTTATCAAGGAACTTGTTTAAAACCTTTGAATATTGAGTGAACTTTTTTTGAGATAAAAGATATTTTATTTTTATACGTTTGCATAAAGTTTCTAACTCATTGGAAGATAAAGATGGAGAAACCGGAACAATAACAGCTCCTGTATTTAAAACAGCAAGTGCCATAATAATATATTCAATGGAATCTTCACAAAACAGAGCTATTCTGTCATGACTTTTAAAACCTGTCTTGATTAAATCATGCTTTAAGTTCTCAACCTTAAAAAAAAGTTCTTCATAGGTGATGAAATCATTGACAGATCGTGTTACAGCAATATTATGCCTTTGATCTTGAGTTTCATACATTATAAGATCAACAATATTAACTCTCTTTATAATCTGTTGATTTTTAATTGTCATGGAAAGAGAAACCCTCTTTTTTTGCAGCATCAAGAAGTTTTTCTTGTTTCAGGTGATGCATGCTTTTAGGAAAATCTTTATATATACCATATAGTGAAAAAACATATTTTGTACCAACAATAAAGGCTCTGAAAAAATCTTTGGGGCGAACTTTGATTCTGTTCATCCGCAGGGGATTGTGGCGAAGGGCAATTGAATACATACGTCCAAAGTGTTGATAAAACCGTTTCAGCGGCATGTTAGTTGGGATAATTGAGTGCATGCAGTCATAATATTTAAATGGATTACAGATAAACTCATGCCCGTGTTTTTTAAAAAGTTCAGTGCCTGGAGAGGGGGATAAAACAGTGAAACTTACCTCGGCCGGAGAAATTGCAATAACATCTTTTTCAAGCTGTTTGAAATCTGACTTATCAAAATCAGGGTGAACAATAAAAGCTGCATGGAGCATTATGTTATAAAACTTTAAAATTTTAATTGCTTTTTTGTTGGTCTCAAAGTTAGTCTTTTTATTATAATTTTGAAGCCTTTTCTCATCCATGGACTCAAGCCCTACATATACTACATCTAAACCAACTTCTTTCCATAGCTTGAAAACTTCAGGATGTCTTGCAATGGTATCGCTTCTTGCCCAGCTGATATATTTTTTCTTGATATTTCTCTCTTTTAAAAGATGTGCTATTTCAGTAACACGTTTAACATTAATAAACATCTCATCATCAACAAAATAGATATACTCCTCTTTTAAATTTTCGATTTCATCCACGACATCTTCTGGAGTGCGTTGTAAATATTTTTTGTTCATAACATGATGAATCACACAAAAAGAGCAGGAAAAAGGACAGCCAAGAGAAGTCCTGAGGCTTGCCACCTGGGGAAACATATTGTCTAATTTACCTGTATCACTATGGGTCCATATACAAAAGTATTTTGATCGGTCCACTAAATCCCTGCGGGGAAGTGGAATCGAACTCGCCGGGACATAGGGCGGGGGTTTTTTCCCAGAATTTTTTTTAAAATCAGGATCTGCAGGTGATAGAATATTCTCTCCATTGTCTATTTTTGTTTTAGATTCTATCCTGCTGATAATTTCTGATATGGCATTGGCACCTTCCCCCCGAACAACTGCTGTTATGTAATCAATATTAAAATCAAAGGGGCGCAATGTTGCATGTATGCCTCCAACAATAATATGAGATTCGGGGAGCATTTTTTTTGTTTGAGCCATAAGATCATTAACAATATAGACACCAGTGCTGTATGAAGAAAAACCTATTAAATCAGGTTGGTACTCTTTTAAGGTTTTAAAAAAGACTTCCCTTGGCTCTTTTTGTACACTTAAGTCAAGTATTTTTGCCCCATGTTTTTTATCTACCCCGGCAGCTGTGATTTCAAGTTCAAGGGGTTCTAAATGTAAAAAACCCTCCTGGAGTCTTTTTGCAACTTTTAACTCAGTATATGGTTTAATTAATAATACTTTCATGGTCCCTTTTCACATCAATTTTCTTTTAAATATTTATACGCTTTTATTGCTGTCTGTTCTCCTGTTGCCATGCACACTCCCATAACCCTGGCAGATGCTTTTATACTGTCAGATACATTAATACTTTTTCCAGCAAGGAAAAGATTGTCAAATGTTTTATCTTTTAAAGCAGAACAGGGGATTAAAAATGGTTTATTGTCTTTAATGTAACAATATTGAGTACCTCTGTTCATATCCCATTTTTCTAAGGGCCAATAGCTTTTTACACAATGGGAGTCATTATTGCTGCATTCCGGCTCATGTTCCTGCAGGGATACGCAATCTCGTAAATGGATTTTTTTAGAAAATTTGAGCAATTTCAAATTTGCCAATTCATTTATTCTTTTTTTTAATTTTTCATAGATAAATTTACAATCTTTAATATCTCCAGAATTTTGAACGGAAAATTTTAAAATATATTGGTTTTCCAGAAAATTATGTGCAATGGTTACAAATTTAAGATACTTGTTTAAATTGTATTTTTGAACAATTTTAAAGGCAGTGTAAGGCACAAGTAGAGATAAATCACTTTTCAACTCACCTCCCAGCAAAATAGAAAATCCTCCAAGTTGTTCACTGGCAGCTGCTTTAGAAAGACCGCACCCGCTGGCATCAATAAAAACATCTGCTGCAAGTTTTAAATAATCTTTTTGTGTTAAAGCTTTTACAGAACTTATTTTATTTCCCATTGCTACTGTTTTTTTAATTCTGGTCCCTTTGTATAAAGTAAAGTTGTTCCTGTTTAAACGGTTTTCAAAAAAATTCCATAAATCTTTTTGAATAAATGCAATGACTTCAACCTTCCCAAATTTGACAAGGCATTTATCACCATATATATTGTGCAGAAAATCAAAAACATCTGTACATAATCCTCTGTTTGCAATTTTAAACGGTTTTAAAGCATTGTTTTGAAAAAGCCCGCAGATAAATGCATGAAAGCAATCTGTTGCAATACCTCCCAGGCAACTCTCTTTTTCCACCACGGCTGTGTGCAATCCCAGCTCAACTGCAGTAAGAGCTGAAGATAGACCGCTTATACCCGCCCCTATAATTATAAGATCAAACTTGCTCATTAATTAAACCTGAGATTATTTTTTCTTTAAGAAAATTTCCATCTTGTTTGTTAAGTTTATTGTCAAAACTTGATATTATCATATTTAATCTATTATTAAATTTTGTAAAAAAAACACCAATCCCAGGTGAAACAGGCACCAATGGCATATGGAAAAGATTTATTACTTCTAAATTTTGTACATGCTTTAAAAAAAATGCCTGCTCTGAAATATAGGAGAATGAAAAAGAACATCTGTTTTTTTCCATCCTGAACTCCATAAAAGATGAAAGAAGTTTTAAAGGCATAATGCGCATGAGCAGTGAAGCATTTATAAAATGGAATGGTATTTTATTTTTTACCTGATCGATGAATTGGTTTTTTAATGACTTAATATGTTCACTTATTGATAGACCTTGTTGTGTATCAAAGAGCATAAAAGAGACATTGTTGAAAAATATTTTCAAATTGTCAAATTTTGTCCCTCTGACATCAACATTTATGGGTATAAGCATACTGCTGTTTTGTTTATGTTTTTGAAACAAAAGATCAAAAGCTTTTGCAGCACAACTTAAACTATAGATGCCGTTCATGAGATAACCTGCTTTATTAAAAGAGTTTTTATCTATGAGCAGGCTTTTATCTTCTGAAAAATTATTTACAAAAAAGGTGTGAAGGAACTTTGATTTTTCAGGATGGCAAAGAGAAGCAACCTCTTTTTTACTATTATAGATGGATCGTAGAAATCGGTTAATACATTGACCTGATAAAAAACGAGATTTCCATGAGTCAAGCTGAGCCTTCTGTACTGGAAGCAAAAGCTTTGTTTGAAAAGTGTTATGATCCAGAATGCGTTCAAGCAGGGATTCAGCACCTCTGGCATCAAACATTTTATGATCAAATCTCATGATAACATAGGACCTGCTATTAAAATGGATAAGGTCAAATGAGAGAACTGTTCTGTCATTTTCAAAGGGAGTTTTTGCACAAGTTTGTATTGTAGAATCAAGCTTCTCTCTATTGTTTGAAGAGATATTAAAAAAGCGTAAATTTTTAGAATCAAAGTTTGCAGGCTCAGGTTTCCAATAGGGAGCGAGATGCCATGCCCGCTTTGTTTTACCCTTTAAAAATCTGCAGTTGGATAGATACTCTTCAAGTCTATGTGCCAGCCACTTTTTATCAAGTAAACCTTTTAACACAAGAACAAGCTGGGAGTGGTTGCCAATGGTTGTATGCTTTTTATTAAGATTATTAAGGGCAGCCATGACCCAGTCAATTCCATTCAAGTAATAGCGGTCAGGTGTTGTTTTAAAAAATAACATTATTGATTCATTACCCTGTCAATACTTTGAGCTAAAGAATCAATCTTCATAATATCTTCCTGGGAAATACCAGACTCCATAAGCTTGATATTAAACTCCTTTTCAATAAAGACAAAAAGCTCAACAAGCCCCAATGAATCCATGCCAAGCTCCTGCATCTGTATGCTTGAATCAATATTGGATGGCTGCTCTCCCAGGGATAGTGCTATTTGATCTATAAGTTTTTCTTTGATTTCTTGAAAGGTTGATTTGTCCAAATTATTATATTTCCTTAATGTATGTAAAAGGGTTATCTATTTTGTCAGGAATTATAATATCATCCCCTTTTTCTAAAAAAATTGATGCAGCACCAGTTGAAAGCATCTCCTTTGAATAAGAGGGGAAAGTGCAGTGTTTGATACTTTCAACAAATGGCTTTGATTCCTCTTCAACATAACAGAGAATAATTTTCTTTGTCTGATTATTTTTCAGCCAGGAATCAGCCAGAATTAATGCCTGTTTTAGGGGGTCCTGAAAAGATGTAATAGTAAATGACTGCCCCATGATGCCAAGGGTTGATGCAATATAGGAAGCTGCTGCATTATGGACAGAGTGGGAGAAAATTGTTGGTGATACTCCTTTATCAGAGTAGTCCAGAAGATTATCTAAAAACTTGAATGTTGTAACATGGGGTCCAAATTGTGTTGCAAGAATAATTGATATATCCTGATTTTCTTGAAGGAAGTTGAATTCAGAACATGCCTTGGTTGAAGCGATGACAGCCATTTTTGCAAAGCTGTCTGCTCTTCTTAATCCCTTGATTTTCTCATCTTTTTTTGCAAAACCTTTGCCTAGTATTTTCATTTAAGTTCTCCTGAAAATCAGTGCAGAATTTTGACCTCCAAAAGCCAAGGAGGTGGACATTGCATATTCAGCTTGAAAGTGTTGTGATTCAATCACAGGTTCAAATCCAATTTCAGGGTCTTTGTACTCAAACCCTGCGCTCTTTGGAATCCATAGTTTTGTTAAGGATAATAAGGTTAATACTGCATCAATGGCACCGGCAGCACCCAGTGTATGCCCTGTATATCCTTTTGTAGATAAAATCTTTGTTTTATCTGGAAACATTTTAGACAATATTACACCTTCAACAAGATCATTATTTTTTGTTGCAGTTCCATGGGCATTTATAAAATCGATATTTTCATGGCTCAACCCAGCATTTAATAAAGCTTTTTCAATTGTGATCTTTAAGCCTTTGCCATCGGGTCTTGGTGTTGTTAAATGATAAGCATCAGAGCAAGAAGAGTAAGAGCAGCACTCTGCAATAATATCAGCATTACGTGCCGCAGCAGTAGACTCTTTTTCAAGCACAAGAAAACCTGCGCCTTCCCCCAGATTTAACCCATCCCTTTTTTTATCAAAAGGTTTGCAAATATTGTTACTTAATATCCCAAGGGAGTTAAATCCTGCAACAGGAACCCGGTTCAGTTCATCAGCTCCACCTGCAATTACAATGTCACAAATCTTATTTTGAATCCAGGACATGGCAACACCAATTGCATCTGTTCCGGAAGAGCATGCATTTACAATGTTTAAGCCAGGACCTGAAAGATTGTTTTCCATAACTATTGCTTCAGATATATTGCCGGCAAGATATTGTTTGACCGGGTTATAGGATTTTGGTGAACCTGCTCGAAATTGTCGATAAAATTCAATGTCATTGAGCTGGCTTGCAACGGTTGTCCCACAACACACACCGATTTTTAATCTGCTGGAATTTTTTCTTTTTATGATGGAAGTAAGTTCTGCCTGGTCAATAGCTTGCAAAAATGCAATGTCAGCAAGCTTTTTTGTACGCATTGCAAGGTTTTCTTTTGAACTTTTAAAATCAGCCTTAAAAACTGGTTTGTCAATATTACAATCAAAAAAATCATTTTTTGAAAAATTGATTTGATTTGTCAGCAATGATTTATATGTCTCTTCCAAAGAGTTTCCCAGGGCAGAAATTATTCCTGTGCCTGTTATGAATATTTTTTCGTTATCCATTCTACAAGGTTTATAAATTTAAGCGTTTTCTAATATATAATTTGCCATGGAATCTATGGATACTAAGATTTCCCGGCTCTGTTCCATATCTTTAATCTCAATGCCCCATATGCGCTGGAGAAAAACAACTATCTCAACAGCATCAAGGGAATCAAGTCCAAGACCATTTTCATCAAATAAGATCTCTTCATTTGTAATATCATCTGGTTCAACATCTTCCAGAGAAAGGCTTTCTATAAGTTCTTCTTTTAATTGTTTACGGATTTCATCAAGTTTTGACTTATCTGACATATATTCTCCTTTAAATATTATTTATTCTTCCAGACATCATGAAAAAGAAAACAGTGGTATGGATATTCTTGAAAAAAATTATTAAGTATATCAGCATATTCCTGTACCCATTCAGTAAGTTGCATTTTTTTGTTTGCACGACTCTTATACTCAGGTTTTATAATATTTGTAAAGTCCACCTTATAAGTTTTAAGACCTGTTTTTGATGCCAGGGCTGTTACGATGGGAACTTTTGTTGCAGCCGCAATGGCAAAAGCACCATAGGGAAAATGAGCTTTATCACCCATAAAGTCGATTTTTACAGATTCAAATCCATAGGGTCTATCCCCCATGTATGAAACAGCATTGCCACAATTTAACTCTTTTACCACAGGAACAATCCCTCCCAAGTGTTGCTCCGGAGATATAATACCAAATATGCTGTTATCATCATTTATATTGAGAGCTTTTCGTACAGCATTATTATTTTCATCCAGGATAACAAGGAATATTTTTTTTTCTAACATATTAAGCTCTGTCATGGCAAGCTGCCAGTTTCCAGCATGGGCAGTTAAAAGGATAAAACCTTTTTTTGAAGCTATAATTTCATTAAGTATATCCCTGCCCATAAAGTTAATATCAAATTTAACAATGCCTGCTGTATGGGCAGCCCGATCTATTAATTGTTTTCCCTGATTAAAAATTAATTTATAAACCTTTAAGCGAATAACTGCTTTGGAATCTAAAGGGAAACGTCTTTTTAAATAGGCAGTTGAGCTTTTAACAGTTTTTTTGTCAAATAGCCAATAGTGTAAACTAACGCCCAATAATAGCATGTATGCGGCATAAAGCCCGCCAAAGCGCAAAAATATTTTAAAAAACCAGAATCCAATTGCATTACCTCTAGGGGTTTTTTCTATAGTTTCAGGCATAGTCTTGATTAATAATTTTTTTTTGAATTTTTGCAGTTATAAAATAAACAGCAATAAAGGCAACAATTGTATAAACAGGAACCAGAATCAGTGATCCAACAAGCCAGTCAAGAAAATAATTTTGAAAATTTTCCATAAAACCAGCCAGGCTGAAATCAGTAATAAAAACACCATTAAGTATATAGTGACCCGTTTCAATGCAGACAAAAGGGACAAAAGGCGGTGAATATATAACCTGAATACTTAAAGCCATGATTTTATTTAAATGGAGCCTTGCTGTAACATATATTATGGCAATGGAGTGTAATCCTATAATGGGTATTACTGCCAGGATTGTTCCCACGGCTGCTGACAGGGCTAAACCCATTGGAGTTGCATTCTCTTTAAGTAACACTTTGAAAAATTTAATGGGATGCAAAAGCAGAGAGCTGCTTCTCTCTTTTTTTGTATCTATCAATTTTTTATGGGGTATTGGTACAAGTCGTCTGCCAACAAGGCGTGTATGCATTAATGATATACGAACATTATCTTTAATCTTTTTAAAATGTGAAACTCTTTTTTCAGGTGGATCATAAATTACTGAGATATCAATCTCTTTTATTGATATCTGAGCCCAGGAAGCCCTTGCTAACACCTCAATTTCAAAATCGAAAAATGATCCATAAAGAGAGATTTGAGATATAAGTTTTATCGGGTATGCCCTGAAACCGCTTTGGGTATCTTTACACTCTTTGCCAGTTTCAATCTTAAACCACATATTGGAAAATTTTCTGCCAAATCGGCTGGAATCTGGAATGGAAGGTTGATTAAAATTCCGAATTCCTAGGTGTAACGAATCAGGGTTTTTTTCAACAGCATCAATGAATTTTGGTATGTCGCTGGGAAGATGCTGACCATCAGCATCAATTGTTATCATGGCATGGGCATTTTGTCTGTTTAGATAATTTAGGGCTGTTAATATAGCAGCACCTTTGCCTCTGTTTTCTTTATGTTGTATGATTTTTGCCTCAGTGTCATTTAACAATTCCATGAGGTCTGTATCATTGCTGCCATCATCAATAACAAGGATATTATTAATATAATTAAAACATTGTTTAACAATATTTTTTACAGTAGTACCATTATTATAGACTGGAATTACACACCAGATTAAATCTTTGTTCATAAGCAGTTTATTTTCTTTTTCTTTTCCGCCCCGATATAAGAAGGTCCCACATAAGTCCTGTATGTCCTAATTTTTGTAAAAATTTAACACTGTTTTCCAAGGCATCAGGTGGGAATACACAATGTCTGTGGGGTTTAAATTTTTCTTTTAATGTAAGTTCAAGTTTTTCTCGATCAAGTCCCGGCTCAATATAATACACAGGCTCCAGCAAGTCATCTTCCTTTGTGATAATTCCACGATTAATTGCGATTTCATACAATTTCGTATTGGGCAAAATTCTAATGCCCTGGAAAATAAAAGAGACTGTTTTTTTTAAATTAATTATATTATTGATTCCAATCTTTACAGTTTCTCTGGTTTCTCTTGGACCTCCAAACATGAAAAAGTTTGCTGTTGGAATACCTTGATCAGTAAAACAGGTATTACATTCAATAATATCCTTGAATTTAAAAGATTTGCCAAGTCCTGTAAGGGCTTCATCTGAAGCGCCATCAGAACCTAATTCCACACCACTGACGCCGGTTTTAATCATAAGATCAATGACAGGTTTGGAGAATTTTTCAGGTTTTATAAAAGCTGTCCATGGAACAGATATCTGTTTTTTTACCATCTCTTCCAGAAGTTCAATATAAAGACCTTGTTTGTCATTAAAAACAGAGTCGGTGAAAAACAGCATTTTTGCCTTACACTCTTTTGTCAGGAATTCAATATCTTCAATAATCTCTTTTTTATCGCGGGATCTGAATATTTTACCTTCAAGATAGGGATAAGAGCAATAAGTACACCTGTGTATGCAGCCTCGTTTGGTTTGAATATTTGCTATTGATCCGTTTTGAAGATAAAAATCCATTATATCTTTGTCGTAGTAGGGTCTGGGTATTTTAGTGTTGTTAAGTTGTGGTGTTGCTTTCAGGATAGAATTTAATGGTTTATTGTGATTTTGTAACTTGTTTACAAGATCAACCATCAACTCTTCACCTTCACCCACAATACCATAGTCTGCATCAATATCTTCCAGCAGTTTTTCAGGCAGAATTGAAAATGCAGTTCCTCCAAGAACAATAATTGCATCACTGATGGACCTGATATGGGCAACAATGGATTTTACAACATCAGTATATTTTTCTTCATTAAGTAAATTTACATTGTCAATATTTCTCATGGATATACCGACAACATCAGGTTTTTCTTGTTTGATCCTGGCAGTTAAATTTTCATAGGAGTGGTTGTTCTGCATAAAATCAAATTGGAATACTAGATGACCAGCTTTAATAAGTGCATTGGCAACCATACTCATACCAAGGGGATAGACTGGGTACGGTGATCTCGCAACATTGGCGCCAACTAAAAGACATTTCATATTGTTTTGCCTTTACCCTTGTAAAACAAGCGAAATTTTAGCAATAATTTTATCTGTTCTAACCATCTTGCCATCAAGTCTTACCCCATCCGGGTTTTTATCTGATTTAATAAAAATTGAAACAGTGGTGTCTGATAAAACAGGCTCAATAAACTTTGCCTGTTTTATTTGAGATAAAACATATCTCTTATTATTAAACAATTCATACATCTGAGTCATAACTTTAATTATTATAACTCCGGGTAAAACAGGGTTGTCAGGAAAGTGCCCGATAAAGCCAATGAAATTTTTATCAAATTTGATTTCAGCAGTAATGCCATGGTCTTTATATGAAATTTTATTTTTAATAAGTTCGGTAATCTGCTTATTTAACAGGCTCATTTAAAGTTCCATTAAAATTGTTAAACCACAAATATATATCAATTAGATTAAATTATAAATGAAATTATGAAATAAAACACTTTCTACAGGCTTATCAAGGGTTTTCAATAGTTCTTTATTGTTTTTGTTTCTATTTTGAGCATATAACCATATTTGTGGTTTTGAAATATGATTTTAAATGGCATCTCTTTCTCTTTGATTTTATGATAATCATAGTAGTCAGCTGACCATAATTTTTCTTTTCCTGCATATTTTGTTTTTGTGGTCAATTTAAATGGTTTACCAGTAAAAGTATATTTTAAATATTCATTATTTTCTAATTTAATATCAAATGTAACTCTGTCTCTTTCTTTATTTGTTTCAGAAAAGTTTTCTTGAATATTGATTTTTCTTGCAAAATAGATGTTTGCAATATCCTGACTTATCATTTTTGCAGCTTTATCAAGGTTGTTCTTATTATTACCAATTGCTTTGGCAGCTTCCGATTTACCTTTTTGCCGGGGTGCAAATTGTTCAATAACATAACTTGATATGATTTTATTGTTTTTTACCACCAGTTGGAAAAGAGTTATCCCCATGGGATTTAAAGCTGCCACCTTGTAAGATGCATTCTCTTCATCTATCTTTGTGATACCAAGGGCATTCATTGTTCTGCCTCTGAATTTAAAGGCAATATTACTTAAAATACCTGTTTTTTGTAAAACCTTATTATTATATTGTTTGATTTCAAAAAGAGTAGATTTTTTATCCATATTGTTGCGTTTAACAAGGTTATGTTCAGGTATAACAACAGAACAGGAAGAGAAAAACAGTGGCAAAAAAATCAAATATAAAAATCGAATTTTCATTTCAGCACCTTTTTAAAAGCAGGGATGCAGAAAACAGCAGTTAGATATGCTGCAATAACACCACTTACTATAGTTGTTCCAATGGAAAACATTATTGGATGTGAGGCAAACAAAAGTGCGCCTGCTCCCATCAAACTTGTTAACATGGAAAAGGTTGTTGCAATAATCACGGAGTTTAGTTCTTTAGGTGATTCTGCACTGGATATAAATACACCATAATCAAGACTTAATCCCAGAATAATTATTAATGTTATGAGAATAATTGCAGAAACTTCCATGGAAAGAATAGTTAAAACAAGAAAAACAAATGCAATAGAAGTAACAACTGGAAGTAATGACAAGAAGATATGTGAAGGCTTTCGCAGCAGGATTATTATTAATATAAAAATCCAGCAAAATGCAAAAAAGGATATTTTTTTTAAGTCAATAATCATCTGTCTGCCAATTTGAGAAGAGAGCTCTCTTCTTGATACAATATATGAATCAGGATAATCCTTTATAATGGATTCTACCTTTAAAAGATTTTCTTTTGTGTCTGTAAAATATGAAAGCAGCTCCGGGGATGCTTTATCTTTTACAAATTGTTGCTGAAAAATCTGCAGTACATCAGGTATCTGGTTTATGACAATAGCATCATTTTGTTCAAGCAGGGCAAAAAAATCATCAAACGAATTCTCTTTAAAACCATAGGCAACAATCTCTTTTAAGAAGTTCTCTTTAAATCTGGATATTTTTTCTTTAGACCAGAAAGCTTTAAACATTTGTAAGTTTTTAATCTGTTGAGCTTTTGAAGGTATTATAATGGCAAGGGAGTTAAAGTTTTCAATACGGTTTTCCAGTTTTCTTGTGATTGTTTCATAATCCTGCCAGGCTGTTTCAATATTTTTACCTTTTGTAACAATAATTCCAGGTTTTTTCTCCCCCCCCCAAATATTGTAAAAAT
>CAZMEX010000030.1:0-36344 GCA_964565415.1 uncultured Desulfobacterales bacterium
TAAATAGAATTTCAATTATTATTTATACTATAAAAAAAAATTAAATGCTCTATTATAATTCCGGAGGCGCTTTGCTCAATTATTTTCTATCCCAAAGGATTTGGATAAGGCAGTAGTGTCAGATCTTTTATAAAGCGATAATCCTTTTGATTTTTAGATGCCAGGGGAGTGCCTGTAATAATTGCTGTTGCAGCAATAAGTGCATCCGGGATCAATAAGCCATGACTGAGACGGTATGTTTTCAACAAAGATGTTGCTGTGTCAGAAATCTGTTCATTCAGGCTTAAAATCTCAAATCGTTGTAAAAAATGTTCCAGGGATTTGAGTTCTTTTTTATTCCTGCAGCCGATAATAAGTTCCATTTGGGTGACAGCGCTTACAGCTAAAGAAGATTTGTCTTCAATCTGTTGGATGCAGCTTACAGCTTCGTCAATACATCGGGCAGTATCAATTAAAATATCTGTATCAATGATTGTCATATCAACTTGCCCATTCTGATTCTCTTGTATTGCGAACCCATTGACTGCTATCTCTCATATCTGAGCGACCTTCCCATATACCAATAAAAGGTTCCTCGATAATATTGTTGCGTTTGGCTGCTTTGCTTGCTTTGGGCTGTTTGTAGCGAGTTTTTAAAAAGGCTATAAAATCAACAACCTGTTGTTGTGCTTTGGGCGGCAGAGTTGATATGTCATTATAAATACTTTCCTGTTCCATATTTTACCTCTTTATTTCATTGCCAGTGCTTCAAACTGGTATTTTTTGATAAAGGCTTCAAGAAGAGCCTTGAGCATATGACGATCCTGATCAGGAAGTGCGTCCACCTGTACAAACTGATCAACCAACTCGGTATCTTTCACTTTGCCTGTCACCCGGTTTTTATCATCTTTAAGAAGGTAATCAAGGCTTACGTCCAGAGCATTGGAAATTTTTACCATTATCTCGGTTGTTGGTATCAAAATGCCTCTTTCATATTTAGAGACACGCTGTATATCTGCTCCAATTTTTTGAGCAAGCTGACCTTGTGTTAATCCTTTTTGCTTTCTTGCCTGTTTTAATTTTTTCGACAGGTTTGGTAAAAAGGTCTGTTTTTTTGATTTATTTAACATAGTTACTCTCCATTAACCATTAGCTTATAGATTATTTTTTGTCAGGGCAACCAAAAAGTTATTGGCAAATAATCATGACGTGCTAATTAATAAGTTAAATATGCCATAGTATTTTATATTGGTAAAGTAAAAAAAGGGACTTTAGAAAAAAAGCCGTCAACTTCGAACTCGGCAGGGCAATCGGGCTAAAACTTGAAAAGAGTCTTGACCTGCTTAGGGACTTCAAAAAAATTAGAAAGTACGTTATGGAGGAGCAAATGCAGGAGGACCGATTATCATCTCAACCATTATTTCCCGACTTTTAAATACCATAAATCAAAAAGTACATCGAATTTAATTCCAGAATTCTTTGCGTGAACTGAAGCTTTCCCGGCATTTTTAGTAAAGCAAATCGATAAGTTCAAGGATCTGGTGGGTGAAAAAATATCAGTAATATCAATGGGTTATGTTGAGTTTAGGGAGCTCTATACAAAAAAGATATTTAATTATCAGCTGATGCCTTTACCAATACTAAAAAAATTCTCACGGAGAATTGCTGAATTATTAACAATGCAGTTGTATTTCTAAAAAAAAAAGTATATACTCGCAGATTACAACTTGTACTGTATTTGAACTTAATTGACATCAGGAGGTGCAAAGATAGCTAAGAAGCAAAAGGATACAACAAATGTAAACAATCAGATCAGGGCAGAAGAAGTTCGTATCATAGGCTCTGATGGAGAGCAAATCGGTGTTTTGTCCATAAATGATGCTCTTGCAAAAGCTGAGGAGAGTGGGATGGACCTGGTTGAGGTCTCACCCAATGCAAAACCTCCGGTTTGCAAAATAATGGATTATGGAAAATACAAGTACCAACGTACCAAACAGATGCAGGAGGCAAGAAAGAAGCAAAAAGGGTATCAGATAAAAGAGATAAAGGTAAGACCAAAAACAGAAATCCATGACCTTGAAACCAAAGTCAAAAATATTGAGAGATTTATCAACCAGAAGAATAAGGTTAAGATCACACTTGTGTTTAGAGGAAGAGAAATTATTCTCAAAGAGCAAGGACAGCAAGTGCTTGAAAAGGTTGTAGAGATGACAGAAGACTTTGCCCAGGTTGAACAGATGCCAAAATATGAAGGCAGAGTTGTTACAATGCTCCTCAGCCCCAAATAGATTTTTTTTGGTTTTTATTTAGCAAACTGATATTGATTTGCTTTGGTTAATATATAAAAATTGTGATGAATGGTACGTTGTGCTGTTTAAGACATGACGTACCATTGTTGCTTTTAAGGAAAAAGAACAAAAGATTATAATAAATCAGGAGAGTAGAGAATGCCTAAAATTAAAACAAACAGAGCAGCGGCAAAACGCTTCAAAAAGACAGGTAGTGGCAAGTTTAAGTTTAGAAAGTCACATGCAAGCCATATCCTGACTAAAAAAACAACAAAAAGAAAAAGAGGATTCAGGCAGGATCAAGTGCTTGCAGGTTCCGATGAAAAAGAAGTAAATCGTCTGTTGCCTAACGGATAAGACTTAACATCAAGGAGTTTTAGTATGAGAGTAAAAAGAGGATTTAAAGCAAGAAGGCGAAGAAATAAAGTTCTTAAACTTGCAAAAGGATATAGAGGCGGTCGAAGTAAATTATACAGAACTGCTGCAGATGCTGTGGATAAGGCATTGATGTATGCATACAGAGACCGAAGAGTTAAAAAAAGAGAGTTTAAAAAATTGTGGATCATAAGAATAAATGCTGCTGCAAGAATGAACAGCCTCTCCTATAGTAAGTTTATGCATGGACTTAAAGCTGCAGGTATTGCACTGGATCGTAAAATACTTGCTGACCTGGCTGTTTCTGATCCTGCTGCTTTTTCACAAATTGCCTCCAAAGCAGCTGCAATGGCCTAGGCTGATTCAGGGGTTTTAATTAGATTTATTCTGTGTGAGGAATTTTGGAAAAGAGCATATCTGAAATTGAAAAAGAGGCTTTTGAGAGCCTTGACAATATTGTGGAAGCTGAAGGGATTCAAGAGCTTTTGTTACATTACCTTGGAAGGAAAGGTGTATTAACAAAATTTTTAAGAAATGTTTCCAGCTTGCCAGAAAACCAACGTCCAGAAGCAGGCAAAAATGCTAATATTTTAAAAGCAAAACTTGATAATGCTTTTAAAAATGCATTAAAAAAATTTGAATCGCAACAAGCTGCAAGCGTAGAAGGTATTGATATAACTTTACCGGGAAGGTCCTGTAAAAAAGGGGTTTTACACCCTATTACTCAAATTTCAAATGAAATTTCAGATATTTTTTTAAGACTTGGATTTGATATTGCCGAAAGTCCCGAAGTTGAAACAGATTATTATAATTTTGAAGCTTTGAATTTCCCAAAAGATCATCCAGCCAGGGATATGCAGGACACTTTTTTTGTTTCAGAAAATATTGTGCTTCGTACACATACATCCCCATCCCAGCCAAGAACAATGGAAAAACAAGACCCTCCTGTAAGAATAATCTCTCCTGGCAAAGTTTTCAGGTGTGATTCTGACATCACCCATACACCTATGTTCCATCAGGTGGAAGGTTTGATGGTGGACAAAGGCATCTCTTTTGGTGATCTAAAAGGAATTTTGACAACATTTATTCATCAAATGTTTGATAAACAGACATCCCTGAGGTTCAGACCCAGTTTTTTCCCTTTTACAGAACCCAGTGCCGAAGTGGATATCCAGTGTGTAATGTGCCGGGGAAAAGGTTGCCGAATTTGTTCCAGAACAGGCTGGCTTGAAGTTTTAGGATCAGGCATGGTACATCCTGCTGTTTTTGAAAATATTGGATATGATATTGAAAAATATACAGGGTTTGCTTTTGGAATGGGGATTGAACGCATTGCAATGCTCAAGTATGGGATAGACGATATTAGAAAATTTTTCGAAAATGATATACGTTTTTTGAGGCAGTTTAAGTTATGAAAGCCAGTTTAAGTTGGTTAAAAAAATATATTCCCATTGATCTTGCACCTGATGAACTTGCAGAAAAATTAACAATGGCAGGTTTAGAAGTGGAAGGCGTGGAAAATCGATTTGATTACTTTGACAACATTGTTGTAAGCAGAGTTGAAAAAGTTGAAAAACATCCCAATGCTGACAAACTGACCTGTTGCATGGTTGATACCGGTGAAAAAACCGTACAGATAGTTTGTGGTGCTCCCAATGTGAGAGAGGGGCTTATGGTGCCATGTGCCAAACCAGGAGCGGTTCTGCCCGGAGATTTCAAGATAAAAAAAAGCAAACTTCGAGGTGAAAAATCAGAAGGTATGCTATGCAGTGCAAAAGAGCTGAAACTAGAGCTTGACGCTTCAGGAATTATGGAGCTTGCAAATGATCTTACACCTGGAACTCCCATGGTTGATGCCCTTGGCCTTGCAGATTATATTTTTGAAATAGATCTTACTCCAAACAGACCGGATTGTCTCAATATGATCGGTGTTGCAAGGGAGATAGGAGCTTTTTTAAACCCCAAACTAAAACTTAACTACCCTGATTTTACACTTTCAGATAAAAACAGAGGTGATTTTTCCATTACTGAACATGCACAAGTTACCATTGAAGATCCTGATTTATGCCCACGATATGCCGGGGGACTTCTTTTTGATGTAAAGGTTGGTCCATCACCTTTCTGGCTTCAAGAAAAACTTGAATCAGTGGGTTTAACTCCAGTGAATAATATTGTGGATATTACCAATTTTGTATTGATGGAAACAGGTCAGCCCCTTCATGCTTTTGATTATGATATACTTTCTGAAGGCAAAATTATTGTTAAACGAGCAGGCAAAACTATTGATTTTAAAACCCTTGACGGAAAATCCCATAAACTTGAGCCTGATACCCTGATGATATGTGATGCCCAAAAACCAGTGGCGATTGCCGGTGTAATGGGTGGTGAAAACTCTGAAATATCAGACAATACAACCAAAGTACTTGTGGAAAGTGCTTATTTTAATCCTGTCTCCATCAGGAAAACAGCAAAAAAGACCGGGATTAACACTGATGCTTCCCACCGTTTTGAGAGAGGTGCTGACCCTGAAGGGGCAATCAATGCCCTCAATCGAGCAGTTGAACTCATATCTGAGATTGCAGGTGGAACAAAGGCAAAAGATATCATTGATGAATATCCTCTAAAGCAAGCTAAAGTCACAATTGATATAAACAGCGATGTTCTAAACAGACGTCTAGGTACAAACTTAAGCAGTGATTCCATTAAAGATCTATTGGAATCTGTTGAATTTATAGTTGATAAAAAGGATGAGACTAATCTAATTGTGGATGTCCCATGCTTTAGAGTTGATGTAAAGAGGGCCGAGGATCTTTCCGAAGAAGTAGCAAGGCTCTGGGGATATAATAATATTAAGGTAAGCTTTCCTAAAATTGCTGCCAGGGGTAAAAAACTCAACCCCATATTGAACCTTAGAAAAAAAGCCCGGGAAATAATGACTGGTTCTGGATTCAGTGAAGCAATTAATTATGATTTTTCATCGCCAAAATCTGTCAGCAACCTGCTTCTGGAAGAGAATGATGAGAGAACAAAAGTTGAAAAAATACTTAATCCAATCTCTGAAGAGATGGCAGTCTTAAGAACCTCACTTGTCCCAGGGCTTTTACAAAGCATGAAAACAAACAATTTTCAACAGATTGACACCTTGAAATTGTTTGAGATGGGAAATATCTTTTTATCAACACAAAAAGACTCTCTGCCTGAAGAGAGAGAAATGATCGCAGGTCTGTGGACCGGTGATAGAAACAACGATTCAATACATAATAAAAAAATAGATTGTGATTTTTTTGACTTAAAAGGTGTTGTGCAGGGCTTTCTTGAAGGACTTAATATTACCAATTGTGTTTACAAAAGAGCTGATGCAAAAAAATACCCATATTACATTGAAGGATATTGTGCAATCATACTAAAAGATAAAGAGCAAATCGGTGTTATAGGTCAAATAAAACCTGTTGTATTAAAAAATTATAATCTAAAACAGGCTGCTTTTATCTTTGAAATTGATATCCAGGTTCTGTTAAATCTTATCCCTGATAAAATTACTGCGGAACTATTACCAAAATTTCCTGCAATATTCCAGGACATCACTATTATTGTTGATTCTAACATTGAAGCAGGCTTGGCTTCTGACGAACTTGAGTTGCTTGTAAATAAAGAAAACCTTGCTGAACAAGCCTTTTTGTTTGATGTGTTTGAGGGAAAACCCCTTTTAAAAGGGAAAAAATCACTCTCCTTTAGAATTGTTTACAGATCACACAACAAAACTTTAAAAGAAAAAAAGGTCAAAGCAGTTCACTCAAAGTTGTGTGAATCATTAATAGGCAAATTGGGTGCTGAGCTTCCTGCATAATTATTAAAGTATCAGCAAAACAATTATTGACAAATAAATTTAACATGTTATAACTGTGAATCCTTATTGGCTTTTTATTTTCATGAAATAGGGATGGCAGATTGTAAATCCCGTGGTTGTTGAGGGATTTGATCTAAACCTTAAAGAGTGTGATTTAAGGAAGATTGTTGTTATGTTTCGAAAGGAACGGGCATCTGCCCGTTTTTCTATTTTTTAGAAAGGTGGTTTTGTTTAAGTATGGGTAAAAGGGACAAAAACAGTTTAAAAAAACTTGAGCTTAATATTGGTGAAGTTGTAAAACCTGTTTGCACAGCTGAAGGAATTGAATTTGTTCATGCAGAATGTTTATCAGGTGAGAATGGAATGCTCATCAGATTTTATCTGGATAAACCAGGTGGTATAAACATTGACGACTTGACAGGCATGAGCCGCCAGTTTGAAGATTTGCTGGATGTACATTTTAATAGTTTAGGAAGCTACAGGCTTGAAGTATCTTCACCTGGCTTAGACAGACCCCTGGGTAAAAGAGAAGATTTTGAAAAATTCATTGAAAACAGAGTTCAAATTAAAACAGATGAATTTATAGAAAAGAGGAAAAAATTTACTGGCATCCTTAAGAGTGTCAGTAAGAGTGGTGTAACAATCGATGTGGACAACAAAGAATTTTTTATTGAGTTTGAACAGATGGATAAAGCAAGGCTTGCAAATCATTGAGATGGAGAATATTGCACAATGCTAATTACTGATATTAAACGAATTGTGGATCAGCTCAGCCGGGAAAAAGGCATAGATGCTGAAGTATTAATAGCTACAATCAAGGATGCAGTTGAATCTGCTGCTAAAAAAAAATTTGGCGCCAGCGCTGATATAGAAATACATTATGAAAAAAGCAGCGGTCAGATCGAGGTTTTTCATTTTAAAGAAGTTGTTGAAAAAATTGAATCTCCTGATAAGGAACTTACTCTAGAACAAGGTTATGAGTTTGACCCTGAATGTGAAATTGGTGACAGTCTTGGCATAAGGATTGATGCTGGTGAATTTGGAAGGATTGCTGCACAAACTGCAAAACAGGTAATAATTCAAAAATTCCGGGAGGCAGAGAGGAATGCTGTCTACGAGAACTTTATTCATAAAAAAGGGCAGATCATAAACGGTATTGTTCACAGGTTTGATCGTGGCAGTATTATTGTAAATCTTGGGCAGACTGAAGCTGTTATACGTCCACGGGATCAAATGCCAAACGAGTCGTATAAAAGAGGAGACAGAATAAGAGCATATGTGGTAGACGTGCTTGAAGAGTCAAAAGGTGCTCAGATTCTGCTGTCCAGATCACACCCTGATTTTCTGATTGAGTTGTTTAAAACAGAAGTTCCTGAGGTTGCAGAAGGCATTGTAACAATACTGGAAGCTGCAAGGTATCCTGGAGTCAGAGCAAAAATTGCAGTACAATCCTCTGATTCTGATGTTGACCCGGTCGGGGCATGCGTTGGCATGAAAGGTAGCCGAATCCAAAACATTGTACAAGAGCTTCGTGGTGAAAAAATAGATGTTGTACCATGGAATCCAGACATTGCAAAATTTGTCTGCAATTCACTTGCTCCTGCTGAAATAACAAGAGTTGTTATTGATGAAGATAACCAAAGCATGGAAGTTATTGTACCTGAAGATCACCTTTCGATTTCCATTGGTAAAAATGGACAAAATATCAGCCTGGCTTGTGATTTAACAAAATGGCATCTCCAGGTAATGAGTGAAGAGGAATATAGCCGCGGTATCAAACAAGGTTATGATGATTTGATGAGATTGTCTGGAATAACCCTTGGTGAAGCTGAGACCCTTTTGAGCTCTGGATTTGTATCTCTTGCTGATATCTCGGAGGCTCAAACTGAAGATATCATCGGCATTATTGATTTTGATGAAAAACAGGTTGAAAAAATAATAGCCGAGGCAAAAGAGTTGCTTGATGAAGATAAAAAAAGGGCTGAAAAAGAGGCTGAAGAAAAAAAATTGGAAGAAAAAAAGGTGTTGGAAAAATCAGATTCAGATGACTTAAAAGAGTCAGAAGAAAAGTAAAATATAATATAAATAAAGTAACAAAATAAGAATTACTTGGGGGAACATATGGCGAAAGTCAGAATCTATGAATTAGCTAAAGAATTTAATATGACTAATAAAGCTCTTATGGATAAGCTTGAAAATATAGAAGTTGAAGTAAGAAGTCATATGAGTTCTCTTGAGGATGATCAAGTAAGCTTTATTAAGAAAAAATTATTTGGTAAAAAAGCTATGGTATCCGAAGTTAAAGTTAAACCTTCTGTTATTCGAAGACGAAAACCTAAACCGGAACAGCCTGCTCCTCCACAAGTGTCTGAAAAAAAAGAGCTGGAAACTCCAGCTGAAGAAAAAGAGAAGAAGCTTGAAGAGACAGTAAAAAAGAAAATAGTAAAAAAAGAGCCGGAAGAAGCCGAAGAAATTGCTGCCAGGGAAAAACCTGTAGAAAAAGCTGCGAAAAAAGAGCTGTCTGAAGAGAAATCTAAAGATGTAAAAGAAGAGTTGCCTGAAAAAGAAGTTACCCATGTAAAAAAAGAGGTCAAGGTAGAAAAAGCTCCAGAAGAGGTACCAGTTGAAAAAGAAGACAAAAAAACCCTGGTAAATATTAAAAAGAAGGGGAAAAAGAAAAAATCTTCAGAGCCTGCAAAAATTGTTAAAGTTGTTGACCCTGCTGCCCTTGCCGATTTAAGAAAGAAAAAAAAGAAGGGTGAGACAAAAAAACATGCAAAACCTGTAAAAACCACAGCAAAAAAAGAGAAAAAGCTGGCTACAAAAAAGGGCTCACCTGATAAAAAAGAGATAACAAAAATAAAAGAACACTCAAAATCCAAGGCTGTTTTCCAAATTGAACCGGAAGCTAAAGATACTTCTAAAAGGGTAAAAAGAAAAAAGAAAGGTGCTAAAAGTCCTGATATAGTTGAGCAGGACATCTTTAACGATCAAAAACGAAGACAAAAAAAGAAAAAATCCATTGTTGAAGGTGCAGCCCTTTATGAGAAAAACAAATATGGTCGGAAAAAATCCAGAAGAAAAGGATCAAAATCAAAAAGAGGTGATTTTCAGAAAACTGAAATTACAACGCCCAAGGCCATAAAAAGACGTATTAAAATTGATGAAACCATAGAACTTTCAGAGCTTGCAAAAAGAATGGGTATTAAAGCAAACCAGATGATTCAAACACTCATGAAACAAGGAGTTATGGTTACATTGAATCAGACCATTGATTTTGATACTGCATCCATAGTTGCCTCGGAATTTGAGTATGAACTGGAAAAAGCCTCCTTTGAGGAAGAATCTTTGTTGAATATTCAAGAAGATGAAACAGATGAAACAAAATTGCAGCAGAGAGCTCCTGTTGTCACTATTATGGGACATGTTGATCATGGTAAAACTTCTTTACTTGATGTTATACGAAAAACAAAAGTTACATCAGGTGAAGCTGGTGGTATTACTCAGCACATAGGTGCATATAAAGTAAAAACTCCAGGCGGTGATATTACTTTTCTTGATACACCAGGACATGCAGCTTTTACTTCAATGAGGGCAAGAGGTGCTCAAATTACTGATATTGTTGTATTGGTGGTTGCAGCTGATGATGGTGTTATGCCGCAAACCATTGAGGCGATAAATCACTCAAAACAAGCCAGTGTGCCGGTTGTTGTTGCAGTAAATAAAATGGATAAAGAGGGAGCTGATCCTAAACGAATTACACGAGAACTTTCCGAGCATGAACTGCTTTCTGAAGAGTGGGGAGGAGATGTTATCTTTGTTGAAGTCTCTGCAAAAGCTGAAACCGGCATTGAGAACCTTCTTGAAATGATTCTTCTTCAATCTGAAGTGCTTGAGTTAAAAGCAAACCCTGATCGGAAAGCATTTGGCTATGTTGTTGAGTCACGCCTGGATAAAGGACGAGGTGCCATTGCAACGGTGCTTATCCAGCATGGTACATTAAGGGATGGTGAGTCTGTTGTTTGCGGGCACTATTCAGGAAAAATCCGTACAATGACCAATGACCTCGGCAAAAGGATGGAAAGTGCAGGACCAAGTATCCCTGTTGAAATTGTTGGTTTAAATGGAGTACCTGACGCTGGTGATGAGATGATAGCAGTATCCTCGGACAAAGATGCAAAGCAAATCAGTGAAAACAGGTTGCAAAAACAGAGGGCAAAAGAGCTTGCAAAAAAGAGTCGTGCAAATCTTGAAAGCCTTTTCCAGAATTTAGGCTCTGATAAAATACAAGAGCTGAAAGTGATTCTAAAGGCTGATGTCCAGGGTTCACTTGAAGCAATCAGCGATTCTTTTAAAGAGCTTGCAAAAGATGAGGTTGATTTAACCATAGTGCATTCTGCTGTTGGTACTGTAAATGAGTCAGATGTTTCCCTTGCGGCAGTATCAGATGCTATCATTCTTGGATTTAATGTGCGCCCGGAAACCCAGGTTCGCAATTTTGCCAAAGAAGAGAGTGTGGATATGCGGTTCTACGATGTTATTTATGACCTTATAAATGATATCAAATCTGCAATTGAGGGATTAATGCCATCTATTTTTGAAGAAAACATAATAGGAAGAGCAGAAGTCCGTGATACTTTTTTTGTCACCAATGTCGGAACCATTGCAGGTTCATTTGTCATGGAAGGTAAGGTTGTCCGAGGTAAAAAAATCCGTCTTCTAAGAGATGGTGTTGTAAAATTTGATGGTGAGCTTTCTTCCCTGAAACGATTTAAAGATGATGCAAAAGAAGTTCTTCAGCAGTTTGAGTGTGGTATAGGCATCAAGAATTATAATGATATTAAGATCAAAGATATTATTGAATGCTACGAAGTAATAGAAAAAAGACCAGGTGCATAAAAACAGACAATGAAGCCATACCCCAGAGCTGAAAGAATAGGCGTTAAAATTCAGGCTGCTATTTCAGAACTTTTATTAAAAAAAGTTCAGGATCCGAGAATAGAAATGGCAACAATAAGCAAGGTTGAATTAACCAGTGATCTTGCAACAGCTTTTGTCTATTTTTCAGTCTTTGGCAATGACAAGGTGGTTTCTGAAGCAAAAAAAGGGTTTAAGCGCTCAAGAAAATTTATAAAGAAATTAATTGCTCCTGAGTTAAAATTAAAATATATGCCTGATTTGCAATTTAAACATGATGAATCGTTTAATTATGGTTCAAGAATTGACACACTTCTTAATGAGATTGCCAAAAAGAAGAGATCTGGCCCGGAATGAAAAACGGAGTTCTGCCAATCTGTAAACCTGAAGGAATCTCATCTGCACGGGTAGTAAAGTTTGTGAAAAAATTTTCATGTGCAAAAAAAGCCGGGCATATGGGTACACTTGACCCATTTGCCACGGGACTTCTACTATGCGGAATTAACAAAGGAACCAGAATTTCAAGATTCCTGCTCAACAGCTCTAAAAGATATAAAGCAAAAATTTGTCTGGGGGTTGAGACTGATACATATGATGTTACAGGGACTGTTTTAAAAAAAAGCGATGGTCTGCACAATCTTTCCAATGATAAAATATTTGAGACTGTAAATAGTTTCCAAGGGAAACAGAGTCAAATACCACCAGCCTTTTCAGCTCTAAAGCATAAGGGAAAACCTCTTTACGAATATGCCAGGAGAGGCCAAAGTATAACAAAGCCTGCCCGGGACATTGAAATATTTGAGATTTTAATTGAAAAAATTGAAGTACCGTTTGTACATATAGATGTCTTTTGCTCAAAGGGAACTTATATTCGAACAATTGCCCATGATATTGGTAAAAAACTTGGCTGCGGAGCACATCTTGCATCTCTTATCCGCACAGAAACATCAGGATTTACTTTAGATAAAGCTGTTGAGTTAGATGACCTTGGGAAAATGGAACACTCTGCAATTATGGATAAAATAATTCCTTTGGCAGATGCACTCTCCTTTTTACCCTCCCAGAGCGTAGATACCAAACTTGAAAATAAAATAAAATTTGGTCAAAAAATTGGTCTTGATGATGGATTACTGCCCTGTGATGATTTTTTAAGAATTATTACCAACACAGGAGAGCTTGCAGCAATAGTTGAATATGATAAAAACCATGGCGATTTTAAATATAGTTGTGTTTTTTTAAATTAAGTGGTATCTTATTATGTTTATTGATTAAAGTGGTATTTGCCTTGATTTGATTCATATATCTGGATGGAATATTGGATTGTGCATCGACAAAAGAGAGGGAAGCTATAGAATACCAATAATATTTATTCCAAAAAAGGAGTTTACATTGAGTTTATTAGAAATGACAAAGGATGAAGTAGTTGAAAAGTACAAAATACATGAGTCAGATACTGGCTCCCCAGAAGTACAGATCGCTATTTTCTCACATCGTATCACCTATCTTACCGAACATTTGAAGATACATAAGAAAGATCACCATTCAAGAAGAGGCCTTCTGGTCCTTGTTGGAAGGCGGAGAAGTCTTCTTGACTACCTGAAAAGAAAAGATGTTGAAAGATATCGTTCAATAATAGGCAAGCTCGGGATCAAAAGATAGAAAAAATGCAAAAACAGCTGTTTTCTAAACTAACAATGGAAAACAGCTGTTTTTTTATGAAAAGGCAAAAGCCCTCCAGCAAATTTTTAAATAAATTCGTATGTTTATTATCAAAATCGCCATTAAAAGATTTTTTGATAACAAATATACGGGTTTATTATTAGAACTACAGCTGGACTGCCAGTGCCTTTATTTATTTAAGGAGTATTATTTATGGAAAAAGTATTAAAAACTGAAATCAATGGAAAAGAGTTCAGCATAAGCACAGGAAAAGTTGCAAAACAGGCTGGTGGATCCGTTCTTGTACAGTATGGTGAAACCATTGTGCTTGTGACTGCGGTATCTTCCAAAGATCCAAAACCCGAAATTTCATTTCTTCCCCTCACAGTGGAGTATCAAGAAAAAATCTATTCTGCCGGGAGAATCCCGGGCAATTATTTTCGCCGTGAGATTGGAAGACCCAGTGAGAAAGAGACCTTAACTGCCAGACTTATTGACAGACCCATCCGCCCTCTTTTCCCTGAAGGCTATAGTTATGAGACCCAGGTTATTGCAACTGTCTATTCAATGGATAAAGTAAATGAACCTGATGTGTTGGCACTTGTTGGTGCATCAGCAGCACTTCAGCTGTCTGACATACCCTTTGAAGGTCCCATAGCTGGTATAAGAGTTGGAAGAGTTGATGGTGAATTTATTGCAAACCCCACCCTGGAACAGATAGAATCAAGTGATATCAATCTGGTTGTGGCAGGTTCTAAAACTGGTGTGATAATGGTTGAAGGTGGTGCCCAAACAGTTTCTGAAGAAGATGTGATTGATGCCATCTATTTTGGTCACTCAGCAATGCAGCCGATTATTGAAATGCAGCAAGAGTTGCAAAAAGCAGTTGGAAAAGAAAAACGTGAAGTTGCTGAACCTGAAATCGACACTGAACTTTATGCAAAAATCACTGAAATTGCGAAAGATAAAGTCCATGCAGCAGTACAGGTAAAAGATAAAATGGAGCGGGGCAAAGCATTAGGCAATGTCAAAGAAGAGCTGCTTGCATCAATTGCAGAAGATTATCCTGAAAGGGAAAAAGAGATAAAAGCTCTTTTTAAAAACCTGGTCTACAGTGTTAGCAGAAATATTGTTTTAACTGAGGGAAAACGCATTGATGGAAGAAAATTTGATGAGATAAGAAACATTGAGTGTGAAGTTGGAAATTTACCAAGACCCCATGGAAGCGCCCTGTTTACAAGGGGTGAAACCCAAGTTCAAGGTATTTTAACTTTGGGTTCCGGTCTTGATGAACAACGTATTGAAACCTTAAACGGGCAAACAATGCGACAATTCATGCTGCACTATAACTTTCCTCCATTTTCTGTTGGTGAGGTTAGACGTGCCGGTGGTCCAAGCCGTAGAGACATAGGGCATGGAAACCTGGCAAGCCGCGCCCTGGAAAAAATTATTCCTGACTCTGCTGACTTTGAGTATACAATAAGGCTTGTTGGAGAAGTGCTGGAATCCAATGGAAGTTCATCCATGGGCACTGTATGTGCTGGGACCCTTGCATTGATGGATGGCGGTGTTCCCATAAAAGCACCGGTTTCCGGTATTGCAATGGGGCTTATAAAAGATGGTGATAATATGGCTGTCCTCTCAGATATCCTGGGTGATGAAGATCACTTTGGAGATATGGACTTTAAAGTTGCAGGCCCCAAGGAGGGAATCACTGCCCTGCAAATGGACATTAAAATTAAAGAACTTCCCAAAGAGGTTATGGTAAAAGCTTTACACCAGGCAAAAGCAGGCAGATTGCATATTCTTGATAAAATGCTTGGAACACTTGATACAACGCGCTCAGATCTTTCTCCCTATGCTCCCAAGATTGTACGTGTTGAAGTCAAAAAAGATAAAATCAGAGAGATTATCGGACCTGGAGGAAAGGTTATTCGAGAGATTCAGGCAGATACCAATACAACGGTTGAGATCAATGATGACGGTGTTGTTAAGATTGCCGGAGAAAATGATGATGATGTACAAGCTGCTGTTAAAATCGTTACTGATATTGCAGTTGATCCTGAACCAGGTGAAATATATGAGGGGAAAGTTGTAAAAATTGCTGACTTTGGAGCCTTTGTCAATATCAAAAGAGGCACAGACGGTCTTGTACACATATCTGAACTTGCACATAAAAGAGTTAATAAGGTTACAGATGTTCTGAACGAAGGGGATGTTATTAAAGTTAAGGTTCTTGCTGTTTCCAGGGATGGCAAGATTAAGTTGAGTTACAAGGCTCTGCTTGACAAGTGATAAAAGCTAGCGAGCTTACCATATGTCCCCTTGCCAGCGGCAGCAAGGGGAATTCTCTATTTGTATCATGGAATCAAACCTCGATACTTATTGATGCAGGGCTTTCAGGCATTGAAATTGAACGCAGGCTCCAAGCAAATAAACTATCTCCTGAGAGTCTTACAGCCATTCTCGTTACCCATGAACACTCTGACCACATAAGAGGTGTAGGCGTATTAAGCAGACGATACAATATTCCTGTTTATATTAATCAAGCTACTTATAAGAGAGCCTCAAGCCTTGGTAAACTATCAGGTCTTGAATTTTTTAAATGTGGCAGAAGCTTTATTATTGATAATATGACAATTGCTCCTTTTACCATCAGCCATGATGCCGCTGATCCTGTGGGCTTTACCCTTGAACACGACAACAAAAAAATAGGTATTGCAACGGACCTGGGTATTGCCACAAATCTTGTAAAAGAACATTTAAAAAACTGCTCTTTTTTATATCTTGAAGCAAACCACGATCCTGATATGCTGATTAACGGTCCCTACCCCTGGCATTTAAAGCAGAGAATCAAAGGAAGCCAGGGGCATCTTTCCAACAATGATTCAAAAGAACTTTTAAGGCAATTGAACAATGACAACCTCAAACATGTCTTCCTTGCCCATTTAAGCGAAGAGAACAACACTCCTGAAAAAGCATATAATGCTGCAAAAAAAGGCCTGAACAGTTCTGACATTGTAATCGAAGTTGCCATGCCCCATCAACCGGGTAAGCTTGTAACATTATAAGCTCTATTGGTTTTGTTGAAATCAGGATAGAATTTAATAGCTATAATAACTATCTGCCATATTTATCATCAAAAGAGTTCCAGAAAGTTCGGTCTTTTTCTCGCCAGCCCTTTCCAAAAGCTTTGTCAAAAAATGGTTTCAGGTTAGAAAACCAGGCTCCATAACCCTGTTTTCCCTTAGTATTGCTCTTAATAACATCTGCAATATGTTCGGCAAGATTGACAAGCTCATCTTTTGGAACATATGCATCAGCACCTTTCTCAATGGACTCTTTAAGATTCTCCGGAGTAAGTGCATGGGCTGTAAGCATTAATGCAGGGATCCCTCGGTCTTTTGCAATATCAAGCAGATCATATCCCTGGATACCCATAATATCAAGAATTGCAATATCATATGTATTGTTATTAAGAAGTTTCTTTGCAGTCTCAAAGTCCGGAGCTGTATCTAACGAGCACATGTCAAGAAGTTCTTCAATTGTTTCAATAATATCTTGCTCATCATCAACTATCAAGATTTTTTGATCCCTTAGGATATCCTCAGTTGATAAACGTGCAATGTCCCATTTTACAGTTGTAACAGGGCAAGGTGAATTAAGGATTACATAGCTTGAAGTAGAACCCAGAAGTAATTTTTGGGTTTTAGATTTTTTTCTGACTCCAAGAAAAATATGAGAAATATCCATATCTTCGGCAAACTTCACAAGGTCTTCACCCGGTGTAAGTCCACGCACTAATTGCTGGGCATCGCATTTAATGGAAGCTTCAGTTAAGAATTTATTGGCAAAATCCAAATCTTCCTGAACTTTAATAATATCAGATGGTTTTTCAGATGTTCCACCTTCCATGGAGGTAATCACATAAACAAAGGCATCAAACGTTTCAGCATAGTCTCTGGCAATAGATAAAGCTCTTCTGCCAACATTGCCGCCATTATATCCAACCATAATTTTCATAAATCTACTCCCATAATTGCGCAATTACATCCAGCGTTTACGTCGTTTATATGATTTAACATTTTTAAAAGACTTTCTGCCACCACCCTTGGTGATCCCCATGTAAAATTCCTTGACATCGGGGTTGTTCTGTAAATCTTCTGAAGAGCCTTCCAGAACAATTTTTCCAGACTCCATAATATAAGCATAATCAGCTATTGCCAATGCAATCTTTGCATTCTGCTCCACAACAAATATTGTTGTCTGTAATTCCTTATTAATACGCTGTATATTTTCAAAAATTTCCTTTACAAGCAGAGGTGCAAGACCCAACGAGGGCTCATCAAGCATGAGCATCTTTGGAGCTGCCATTAATGCCCTTGCAATGGCAATCATCTGCTGTTCCCCGCCGGATGAGTATCCTGCCATCCTGTTTGTAACATTGGAAAGCCTTGGAAAATGCTTATACATAAGTTCAAGATCATCGCGTATTTCTTGAGAGCTGTCTCTTCTTGTAATAGAGCCCACTCTGATATTTTCATTAACTGTCAGGTGTTTAAAAACCCTTCTGCCCTCAGGAACCATCACAGCACCAAGCTTTACTACATCTGTTCCCATAAGAGTTGTTGTGTCTGAGCCGTTAAATTTAATAAACCCCTCCTTAATGGCACCATTCTCCGGTTTTAAAAGACCACTGATTGCCCTCAAGGTGGTTGTTTTGCCAGCACCGTTTGTACCAAGCAGGGCTACAATAGCTCCCTTTGGTACATTTAAACTCACACCACGCAACACCTGAACAATATCATTATATACAACTTCAATATTGTTAACTTCCAGCAGATTTTCTTCAGTTGTGTTTTTCATATGCTCTTTTGTTCTATTCTGGTTTAACTAATTTTGATTTAAATACAGTGACCGGATATTCAATTCCGGTCACTGCAATTATACTCTCTGAATAAATTAAATCTTCTTAATAAATTCCGATGTAATTGGTGCTCCTACACTTTTAAATTCTCCTCCAACAGCTTTGTATATCTGTAGATAATCAACACCTGCATGATCATCTTTTGAATAGGTTACAGGTCCAACACAGGTAAGAGGATAATAAGCATTATAACCATTCATTGCCTGCATTTCTGCATAAAGAGTCTCTTTATTTATTTCAAGACCTTTAGCTTTTGCACGTCGGATAACTTCAGTTGCAACCTGGGCAACCATTATACCGTTTGCATAATTGTGAGAATTTGCAGTCTTACCATCGCGGTTATATTTTTTTGCAAGGGCAAGCTGTGCATCAGTTCCAGCACCTGGTTCGGAAGTAACAGTATAGGAAGTTGTCCAGAAATAGCCTTCTGCTGCCTCTCCGGCAAGGGCAATAAGGTCGTTTCCACCTGTATAATGTGCACCCATGAATGTGATTTTGCCTTCCTCACCAAAACTATTGGCAGTTAAACCAAGACGGCTTGCATCTTTAAGCATTGTTGCTACGGGAGACTGGATAGTCTGGCTGATAACATACTGAACACCTTTGCTCATAAGACGTTTCAGCATGGCTGTATTATCAAGATCCTTACCATGTTCAACCACTTCAACGATTTCAACATTAAGACCAGCTTTTACAGCAGCTTCTGTATCTGCAAGAGGTCCACGACCAAAAGCAGAAGGGTGTAGGAAAAGAGCAATTTTTGCTGTTCCACCATTATGGTGATTTGCAACATATTCAGCAAGACATATTACTTGTTCTGAATAAGAAGCAATGGGCAGAAAAATATAGTTTGAGTCAACCAGGTTACCTGCATGGAAAGAAGCCGGAATACATGGCATCTTCACCTCTTCAAAGTCTTTTTTCAATCCAAGAGTACTTCCTGTGGAATAATTCAGATAAAAAACTATACCTTGTCCTACAAAATCCTCAAAGTTACGTTTTGTCACATCGGTTTTGTACTGATCATCTCTGATAGTACAGTCAATAGTGTCATCCCCGAGCATCTTTGTGTCATTTACATAATTAAAATAATCTTCCACACCTTTTGAATAAGGGTTCCCAGCATCTGAAGTTGGTCCTGTTATAGCAAGAGATAAGCCAAGCTTATAAACTTTTGCTTTTTCAACTTCAACTTTTTTTTCAGTCTCTTCAGCTTTTTGCCCACAACTTACAATAAATAAAAGTGAGAAAATAACTACGGCCAATACCATTAAAACTCTTGATCTTTTCACAATTGCCTCCTTTAGTTTAATAAAAATTATCACGCATTTAGTGATACAATGATCCTTTAATTATTATTAATAACGGAACGGCCACAACTTGGTGTAGGATTTTACTATTCTCCACCAGTTTGCAATGCCCCGGGGCTCAAACATTAAAAAAAGTACAATAACAAGGCCAAAAGCCAATGGTCTTAAAGCAGTAGCAAGATTCATACTTGATGGCAGGTATTGTGCTGAAACTTCTGCAAGGCTTTCAACCTGTAATTCAAGGAACTGAATTGCAACGGGTCCCCAGAATGATCCGTTCAAGGTTCCCAAACCTCCCACTATTGCCATGGCAAGATATGAGATGGAGTGATGAAGAGTAAAGGATTCAAAACCAACACCTCTGTATAAATAAGCATGCAGCCCTCCTGCTACTCCTGCTAAAAAACCTGCCAGAGCAAAGGCATAAACTTTTGTAAGTCCCGGGTGCATTCCCATGGCATCGGCTGCTCTGTCATTATCCCTCACTGCAACAAGACATCTTCCATATTTGGTTTTAAGTAAATTACGCACTCCAAAACCAGACAGCACTATTATGACAAGGATTATGTAATACCAGAAAAAATAGTGATTTTCTCTTCCAATTATTCCTGTGAACCATGACACTCTGCCTATATAAATAGTCTGTCCCTGATTAAAAAAAGTCATGAATTGAATAAACCATTCAAAAATCATTTGAAAGGAGAGTGTTGCTATTGCAAGATAAAGATGCTTTAACCGGAGTGCAGGAAGACCGACAATTGCTCCAAACACAGCACCCACAAATCCTCCAACAAGAATTAAAAGAGGCCAGAAATGGGTAATAAGAATATGGGCATCACCAAGAATCTGGGAAAAAGATGCAATGGTATAGGCGCCAATACCTACAAAAGCAGCATGCCCTATGGATATAAGTCCTGCAAAACCAGTTACCATGTTAAGACCTATTACTGCAACAATTGCAATTAGAACATTATCAATTACAAGCATATATTTATTGCTTAAAGGGAAAAGTATAGGCCATACAAAAAGCAGTAAAAGAAAAATTGAAAATATTGATCTGTCAAGGTGGGTAGAAAATGTTCTCTGCTCTTGTTTATAAGTTGTGAAATAATTTCCTGTTGCTAACCATTGATTTGTCGACATAATTTATACCCGCTCGATTTCATGGATTCCAAACAGTCCATGTGGTTTAAAAAGAAGAATTACTAACAAAACAATATAGGGCATAACATCGCCGGTACCGTTAAGTCCCCAGTGTCCGTCAAGATAACCGCTGGCAAACTGCTGTATAAGTCCCATGATTATTCCTGCAACAACAGCTCCTAAGATAGAATCAAGCCCGCCCAGAATAATGACTGGGAAAACAATAATGCCAAAGGCATGGAGTGTGTCAAAATTCAATCCTGTAACATTGCCGATAATACAGCCCGCAGCTGCGGCTGAAAGCCCTGCTGCAGCCCATGCAAGTCCAAATACCCTTGGAACTGAGATCCCTACTGACATGGATGCAAACTGATCATCGGAAACAGCTCTCATGGATATCCCAACAGTTGATTTTTTGAAAAAATAAGAAAACCCTCCTATCAAAACAAAAGTTATAATAACTCCTAAAAGCTGGGTCCAGGAGATGGAAACTCCGCCAAAAGACAATGGTTCCTGGGGAAGGAACAGAGGAAATGAGAAATTTTCACTTCCAAATGGAGTAAGATAAATCAAACCGTCCAATATTGATGCAAGCCCAATGGTTACCATGATAACTGAAATAATCGGCTCTCCTATGAGGCGACGCAGGAATATGCGCTCAACGCTCATGGCAAGGAAAAATGTAATAATCATGCTCAATAAAAATGAAAAGAAAATATGCACACCTGCCCACACAGTGAGTGCATAGGTGATAAATGCACCTGCTGCAATAATCTGACCATGGGCAAAATTTGCAACCCTGCTTGATTTATATACCAATACAAGCCCGAGAGCAGCCAGAGCGTAAATAGAGCCTACCACAATACCACTTACAACAATTTGAAAAAAATAACTCATCAGACTCCTTTCACTGAATAAAAAGCAATGCTTGTTTTCACGGTTGTTGACTGCCCGTCCTGATACTTAAAGAGTGCTTCAACTTCCATTTCATCTATTTTCTCATCATAAAGACCTCCGTAGAGGTTTTGATATTTTTCCTGGACAAATTTACGCCGGATCTTTCCTGTTTTGGTCAATTCTCCATCATCAACATCAAGGAGCTTATAGAGCAGTGCAAACCGCTTGATTTCGAAATGCTCTTTTTCAGCTCTGCTGTTAACATCAAGAACCTGCTCCATCATAAGATCTGCAACTTCAGGCTTTGAGGAAAGATCCATATATGTAGTGTAAGAAATTCCTCTGTCTTCAGCCCATTTACCAACAACAATAGGGTCAATATTAATAAGGCATCCGACGAAATCCTCCCCATTGCCATATATAACTGCCTCTTTAATATAGGGGCTGAACTTAAGTTTGTTTTCAAGAAACATGGGGGAAAACATTTCATCTTTTTTGTTATGCATAACATCTGAAATACGATCAATAACAATAAGATGTCCATTGTCGTCAATATAGCCTGCATCTCCTGAATGAAGCCATCCGCCTTCTAATAGCTCTTCAGTTTTCTCAGGAAGTTCATAATATCCAGGAGTAACAGAATCAGATTTTGACAGTATCTCTCCCTCTTCAGAAATTTTACACTCAGTGCCGGGCAGAGGTTTACCAACTGTATCAGGTCTCACATCACCATCTCTATGCATGTATGCAATCCCTACAATCTCTGTCTGCCCATAGATTTGTTTTAAATTTACACCTATTGCCTGGTAAAATGTGAAAAGCTCCGGGCCAAGAGCTGCACCACCGGTATAGGCTCTTCTTAAGCGCAGAAAACCAATTTGATTGATAAGGGGTCGAAATACCAATTGGGTACCCAGCCACGCCTTAAACTTAAGACCCAAAGGCATGGACTTACCAGTCATTCTATACATGGCAGCTTTTTCGCCGACTTTTATAAAATAATTATATAAAAGTTTATTAAGCCAATAGGATTGGTCAATCTTTAACCAGATCTCCGAGCGTATTGTTTCATAAATTCTTGGAGCACCAAACATGAAATGAGGACCGATCTCTTTTAGATCAGACATGGCAGTTTCAACAGATTCAGGAAAATTAAGAGTTATTCCTGTTGCCATGGCAACTCCAAAAGAGTTCATCTGCTCACCAATCCAGGCAAATGGCAGAAAAGAGACATATTCATCTGTGGGCTCAAGATGGTCAACTTCAGTAATTTGTATACCCATGTTTATATAATTCTTATGGGTCAGCATTGTACCCTTTGGCAAACCTGTTGTTCCGGAAGTAAGACAAAGATGGCATACATCATCTGGCTTTCCTGAATCCACTGAGGATTCAAACAAACCAGGTTGTTTAAGTAAAAGTTCCTCCCCAAGCTTATAAACATCTTCTATGGAGATAAACCACTCATCTGTCATATAGTCTCTCATGCCCCGGGGGTCTTCAAAGATAACTCTTTTAACATTGGGAACCTTGTCCCGGATTTCAATTATCTTATCAACCTGTTCCTGATTATCACAAAACACAAAGCTGATTTTAAGATAATTGATTATGTGCAATATCTCATCGGGCATACTTGTTTGATATATCCCTGCTGAGATTGCTCCTAGAGAATGGGCACCAATGGCACAAAAGAGGAGTTCAGGGATATTATCACTTATAATTCCCAGGGTATCAGCTTTATCCATACCAAGTTGTTTTAATCCCAGAGCTGTCTTTCCAACATAATCATAGTAGTCTTTCCAGGTATAGGAATTCCAGATTCCAAAATCTTTTTCTTTTAAAGCAATTCTATCAGGGCTTTGTCCAACCCGCCAGCGAAGCAGTTGAGGTATAGTATACTTTAGTAATTGATCTTTGTTATCCATTATGATTTATTCTTCTCCAATATAAGCTTCAATAACTTTTGGGTTTTCAGCAATCTCTTCGGGAGTTCCTGAGCCGATAATCTCTCCAAAATCAAGAACATAAATTCGGTCAGAAATATCCATCACAACACCAAGATCATGTTCCACAAGCACTATTGTAATACCGCGCTCCTTTTGAATATCCATGACAAAACGAACGATATCCTCTTTCTCTTCCTGATTCATGCCAGCCATGGGTTCATCAAGCAATAGCAATTCAGGAGCAAGAGTTAATGCCCTGGCAACCTCTACTTTTTTTTGCACACCATAACTTAAATTTCCCACAAGGCTTTTTCTGTAAGGTTCAAGCTCCATAAAATCTATTACATCTTCCACAAAACTGCGGTTTTCAGCTTCCACCCTGGAAGCTTTACCAATAAAAAACAGGGCTTGTAAAAAACTGTACTTAAGATTTTGATGGCGTGCCAGGAGAAGATTATCCAGAACAGATAGTCCTGAAAAAAGTTCAAGGTTTTGAAATGCCCTTGCAATACCCATGTTAGATACCTGGTGTGGAGAAGAGTGGGTCAGTTTATTGTCCTTGTAAAAAATTTCCCCTTTTGTTGGATGGTAAAAACCGGAAATGCAGTTCAGCATACTGGTTTTACCTGCACCATTGGGGCCGATAATTGAAGTTATCAGACCTGGTTCGATTTCCATATTTACATTGGAAAGAGCTTTAAGTCCACCAAAGGAGAGTGTAACATCTGAAACTATTAACTGTGTCATAAAAAGATTCCAAATAATCTATCAAGTTAAGAAGATAGCCCTGCTAAATACATATCTTCATCCATATTAAATCAACCAGTCTGTGTCAAGGTAAAATAAAAATCAACTCCTGGCTTTCACCTGTTCACGGTCTATTGATCCATCTTTTGCTTTTGGCAGCTCTTTAATAAATTCAACATATCGCGGTTTTTTATAGCCTGCGATTTTTGTCCCGGTAAAATCAATCAGTTCTTGTTTGGTAAGTTCCTGATCTTGATGCAAAGCACAAACAGCCTTTATTCCTTCACCAAACTTTGGATCAGGCACACCAAATACACAAACTTCTTTTATGGAAGGATGCTCTAGGATGACTTTTTCCACCTCAGCTGGAAAAACATTCTCTCCACCTGGTTTAATAAGCTCTTTTTCAGCTTTACGTCCTTTAAAGAACAGAAAGCCATCAGAATCAAGCATACCAAGATCACCTGTGTGATGCCAATCATTTCTAAAGGTAAACTTATTTAAGTCATCTGCATTCCAATAGCCTTGAAATACTAATGGACCTCTGACAACGATCTCTCCTGTTTCACCAGGGGCAGACAAGTTATCTAAATCATCTAGGATTTTAATATTTGCAAGAGTTGAAACCTTTCCTGCAGACCCGGGTTTACTAAAATATTCAGAAAAAGTGATAAGGCCTGATGTTTCAGTCTGCCCATACATTGTCCAAAATTTGGAATTTGTTAACTCTTCCCATTTTGTTACCATGTCAGGCTGTTCAATACCTGCAGCAATCCTCAAGGTTGTAAGATCATACTCGCCTTTATCTGCTGCCTCCATCAGGTTATTCAATATAGGAGGGAATGAGCCAATAAGATTAACTTTTTGACTCTGAATAAGTTCAAGTGTTACTAGAGGATCAAATTTTTCCAGTATTACATTTTTACCACCTGCCTGAAGTGTGGCAAGCCCTAAATTAACTCCCATAATATGGAAAAGTGGTAAAATATTTAAATAGGTTTGGGATTGATCTATGTTAAACTCAGATATGACTTGCTGATTTGAAAAAATAACATTTCCGTGGGATAAAACAGCACCTCTTGGTTTACCCTGCACAGCAGCAGTATGGATTATAATATAAGGATCATCCATTTTACATGGTACTCTTGATTCAAGAGTATTCAAAGAGTAAAGGTTCGAAATATTATGTTTATCAGCCGCATTATTACCAGGCTCAACAATAAAAAAATTATCAAGGCAGGAAAACTCATCTGTTAATTTTTTTGCAATATCTCTCTGGTCTGAATCTGCAATAATCAAGCTTGGGGCAGTATCTTCAATAATATACTCTATTTCTGACCCACTTAAACGTCTGTTAATTAGAACCAGAATAAGATTTAAGGCTGCTGCCGCACCAAAAAGATGAAAAAACAGGGGATCATTCTGGCATAAAACAGCAACTCTGGTTCCCGGCTCAAGTTTCAAGTCAGCAAGACCTTTTGCAAGTTTTGATGTTTTTTCAAAAAGGTTTGAATAGGTAAAATCAACTGAATTGAAGTTTATGGCAGTAAGATCACCCAGGCAACCTGAATTTCTTTCATAAATATCAAAAATATTTAAACTTTGAAGTGTATTCATACAAAAGGATAGTATTTAATAATTTTTTCAGAGTCAAGCTTTTTTTATAAAAAACGAGCGCTCGTTTGTTTTTTTATATGGAGGGGAATAATACAGAAAAGACCGTATATCCGGCTTGTTCACACTCTTCTTTTGATTCACAGAAACTGCAGTTTTCAATATTACCAGGACATGATCTCTCAGGGCTTTGTACAAGGAACATACATCGTTTAGACTCCAGCATGATTTTAAAAGCAAATCGTTCGGAAAATATTTTCATCCGTAAAAGATCTGCTCCTTTTCCTCCTGCATCAAAGGCATAGGGATTCTTTGTAGAATAAAGCAGTGTATCCTGGGTTGTGAAAAAACCTCCAAAGATACTTTTTTTATCATCCTCTTTAATACCCACACCAAAATCATGTATTTTTAATAAAACATTATCATCTTTATTCTCCAGGCTTATTTTTATGTCTCCTCCATCGGGAGTGTTTTCAATGCCATTTTTAATTAGCCCTTCGATTATTTTCAAAAGGATATCACTGGGTATATTAATCATGGGTACCGGCTTATTTTCAATAAGGGAGACATGGATATCCCTGAAAGAATATTTCTGTTTCAAACCATCAAGAAAATTCACAAGAAAAACATTAAGATCAACATTTTCACTACCGCTTTCCCTAGGACCAAATTTTTCATCAATCAATTGTTTAACAGATGCTACAATATCATCATGTCCAATATTGTTATCCACAGTTTGAGCAATAAGTGTTTCAAGCTCATCTTTACATGAATCAAGCATTTTTAATAATAATTTATGGGACGAGTACTCTTTGTTGTCCATAATATCAGCTGTTTCACTCTGTATTTCAACGATTCTTGTAAGATTTCTCTCGATTCTTTCTATTGTCTTTATCCACCTTTTATCCTCGGAAACCAGCAATTTCTTTTTAAGGGAACCTACTGATCCTGTTAAAATAGCAACCGGTGTTTTAAGCTCATGGGAAAGATGGTTTATTGCCTTGCCTTTTGCACGGTTCATAATGGCAACTTCTTTATATGCCTTTTTCACCTCTTCGGAAAATCTGGCATTTTCAATTGAAATAGCAACTGTTCCTGCAATCATCTCTAAAAGTTCAATGTCATTATTATCAAAAACAACTTGTTTTTTGTTCAAGGCAACCAGTGTTCCAATTATTCTCTCTTCACTTTTTATGGGGACTACCACAAGGTTTTTTGTTGTATAGGCAAGCTTGGCATCTCTTTGGGGATATTCAGCGCACTCGGCCTGGTTGTTTATTATAATTGGTTTGCCTGATTTGATAACTTTTCCTGCAGCTACTTCATGGAGAGGAAATCTCACCTCTTTTACTCTTTTTTCAGTGTCAGAATCATCATATGCAGCACCGAGAAAAAACAGCTCTTCTTTTATCTCATCATATAACAGTACAATGGCGCCTTCAGTATTGAGCAATGTTTTAATCTCTTTTGTCAAATAATTCATAAGTTGACCAAGCTCAGGATATTCAGGAAGTGCGGCGCTTATTTTCATTATAGTTTTATTATATGCAGTAATTCTTTTTTCTTCGGTGATATCCCTTAAAACAACAAAGTTTTGATCAGAGGTTTCTCCCTGCCTTGAAAAGGAAGTTGCCCACATGATGACATCAAGTAAAGCACCATCTTTTGTATACCTTTGAGTTTCGTATCTGGTAAGGGACCGCTCTTTTATAAACTGCCTCAACATATCCTTCATCTCTTCTTCCAGCTCTTTGGGCACAAACGGTACTTTTTTACCTTCCAGCTCTTCCAATGTCCAGCCAAAGGTTTGAGTAAATGCTGGATTCAGGTAGGATGTAAGCCCCTCACTGTCATATACAATAATAGGATATGGTACAAATTCCAGAAGCATTCTATAATGTTTTCTGGAGTTGCGTAACTTGGCTTCGGCATTTTTCTCATCTGTTATATCCTGGAGGGTTTCAACTGCGCCAATGATTTCTCCAAAATCATTCTTTATGGGTGCTGCTGAGAAATATAACCATTTGCCATTTTCACCAAGGTCAGGAAAAAAGTCTTCAGCAGTATATCTGTTCTCTGAAACTGGTGATCGATTATATTTAAAACCGTATTGTTTGACGATCTCAGCTTCCGATGCCTTATCAACTATAAAATCTGCCATGATAGATCGTCTGTTTGCGGAAAATGCTTTCCAATGATTATCCGTGCCAAGCATTTCATCCTTTGAAAATCCGGTTAACTCTTCACACGCTTTATTAAAATGAATAATTTTGTGCTGTTTATTAATAACCAGCATTGGTATGGGAGCTTCACAAATTATAGCGTGAAGTTCAGCAATTTTTTCCCCCAACTCTTTATCAGAAGAGTTATTATTATTCATAAAAAAACCTCCAAAGTGCTTTACAAGCCGAAACAATATCCCTATAACATAATATTAGTTATGATTAAGCCAAGGTAACATTACTATTATATCAGCTAAATTACAAGGAGACCTTTAAGGGCAGCATGGGCAAAAGTGAAATAAAAATAGAGCTTATGATCCATGACCTTAAAGTTCCAATTTCAGTTATTGATGCGGGAGTACAATCTCTTCTTAACCGCCCTGACTCTTATGGACCACTGACAGATAAGCAGATAAAAGTTTTAAAAAGAATACTTAGAAATACAAACAACACAAAAAGAATTGTAAATGATGTATTGGAACTTGGCAGATCAAGTGAAGGCATAATGATTTACCAGGACACCTTTGTTTCACTTATGGTATCTGAGGTCTTAATTGAGGTACTTGACCTTTCTGACACCAAAACAGCAGAGCAAATTAGAAAATCAACAAATTTACAAGAAACCCAGAATGCTGCTGACAAGAATGGCTTTAGCATTATCATTGAAAAAGAGCTATGGAATAAAAAACTTTATCTTGACGAAACTAAAATAAAGCAAATCTTAAGAAATCTTGTTACAAATGCTTTGAAATTCCGCCATGAAAGAATTGAAATTGTTTGTGAGCTTAAAGATAATCATCTGTTTCTAGCAGTTAAGGATGATGGGAAAGGCATTGCTCTGGCAGATCATAAAAAGATATTTAACTCATACTTCACCAGTGGTTCTTCAATTAACAATATAGTGGAAAGCCATGGCATTGGTCTTGCCGGTGTATTGGTTTTAATAAAAGATATGGGTGGGGAACTAACCCTTAAAAGTGATGAAGGCAAAGGTGCGGAGTTTCTTGTCAAAATTCCTTTAAAAAAGAATACCTGTAACAATTAGAACAATTTTTTCTCCATACTCATCTTTTCCTGTTTTTATCACAACAGATAATTTTAAAAAAACTTTCTGCTGTCTCATTAAACCCGCATGCAAGATTGGTGTTTCTTATTTCATCTTCACAAAACCATTTCAAACACTGACCCTCTGTTAATTTAATTTTCTTTATATCAAAATTTTCTTTTTTCCAGAAAACATACTCTGTTCTGTCGAAAAATTTAACTATATCAAATTCATTAAAACCTTTCAGGTTTATACCCATCTCTTCTTTCATCTCTCTTACAATACACTGCCTTGGTGTTTCATTGTTTTCAACATGACCCCCGGGGATATCCCACATGTTTGGATATGGTATACCTGGCTTGTCATCTCTTAAAAGAAGTAAAATCTCCCTTTGGTCATTTAAAAATATAATGCTGCAACCCCTTTTTTTCATGTCTGCTTTTTTACTCCATTGGATTCAAAAAAAAATTGCAATCTTTTGTAAGGGTGAGCACCAACCAATTTTTTTTTGTTAATAATATATGTTGGTGCTGCCACAAGTTCTAAATCCTTTGCAAGCTGCCAATCAGATTCAACCTGGGATTTATATGCCCTGCTTTCAATTTGTTTTACTGCATCAATACCTGACAACCCAATTGATTCAATAATATCAAAAAGAACTTTTTTATCTGAAATGTTCAGCCCTTTTGCATAAAAGGCTTTAAAAACAGCATCATGATATTGATCTTCTTTTTTTAAAGACCTTACCCAGAATCCCAACTCCTGAGCTAAACTGCTATTGTATATTTTTTTAAGTTTACATGATGGCAAACCATTTTCATCTGCCATCTGCTTAAACTTTTTTGCCATGATTTCAGGATCTATCTGTAGACCTGCAGCAAGGCGTTCGATCAAAATGCCTTTATCGGGGATATTGGGACGAAGGGGAAACGCCCGCCACCGGATATCAATATCATACTCTTTTTTCAATCTTGCAACACGACCTGTGCTAAAATAGCACCATTGTCATATGTAGTCTGAAAACATATCTATCTTCATAAAATTTTAACTATTTTCATTTATTATTGTTCTCTGGATACTTTTAACTCTGTTGATCAAATTTTTAATCTCTTCAAGTGTAGTTGCAGGGCTTATAATAACCACCCGTAAATATCTGATATTATTAAAAGATGTAGTTGATAAATAAAAATCACCTTTTTCAATTAATCTGTCCCTGATCATTATCTGCAAGTCATCATCTCCGCTGATGCGAAAGCAGAGTATGTTGCTTTCAGGCTGTACAGGGCAGGAAAATTCTGGCAAACATTTAATGTACTCATATGCCCTGTGTGTAAGTTCAACCCGGTCTTCAATATAATCAGACATCCCCTTTTCACCTAAAGCTGCAAGGACCATGAACAGTTTTAATCCAAGCCCTGCTTTTGTACATTCAATGGTGCGGTGAATAAAATCAAACCCCTTTTGCTCTTTTTCATGGAACAGATAACTTGCTTCCTGCTTAAAAGCTGTGTCAATACTTGTATGGTCCCGTACAAGCAAAGCTGCACACAATGTGGGTACCTGCATTAATTTATGGGCATCCCATGTCAGAGAATCTGCTTTTTCAACTCCATTTAAATAGTGTTTATATTTCTGGGTTAGCAAAGCACTTGCCCCATGTGCTCCATCCACATGGAACCATATATTGTTCTCCTTACAAAAGTCACCAATCTCATCCAGGGGATCATAGATACCAACTGCAGTGCTGCAAGCATTTGCAGTCAATGCAATTGCTCGCTTGCCATGGTTTTTCAACTGATTATAGACAGATTGAAGCTTATCAGGGATAACAGCACCTTTTTCATCAACAGGTAAATGGTAAATAGATTTTTGCCCCACACCTATAATACTTGCTGCCCGGGCAATGGAGTAATGGGAGCCTGAGGGTGCAAGCAAGGCAAGATCAGAGGGGGTACCGTTATCCCACGCATCAGGAGCAACCCTGTTCCGTGCCGCAATCATGGCAGTAAGGTTGGCAATTGATCCCCCATGGGTTAAAATCCCTCCTCCAAAATTTTGCTCTTTTTGCTTATCTACCTTTTTTTCATCCATTGATGCCAAAGGTGATGGCTGCCATCCAACTTTTTTCAAAAACCAATTAATAAAGAAATATTCAATGGCTGCAGCCCCAGGTCCCATCTCATATATTGCCATGGCATTATTGGTAAAGCCATCGATCATGGCTCCTAAAGATCCGGCATAATGCGCTGGTGCAACCTGGTGGGCAAGATATGAAGGATGATGAAGTTTGGTGGTGGAAGAAAGGTACTTATCTACAAACTGCAACAACTCTTTTTCAGATATTTTTCCATTTTTAACATGGGAATCAAGATCAAAGTCAGTTATCAATTCTTCCATGGACACCATATTTATGACTTTACTCTTCCCTGCTTTTGCCTTGATATCATGTTTATTTAAAGCATTAATAACAATTTCAGCTTCAGTAAGAAATGACATATTATTCCTTCATCTATTTACAGGTAATTTACCAAAATAAAATTTTGTTGCCGACCTGATTATTCTATTTTTAAAAATAATACAAGTCGCAGTTGTTAAAACAAAAATACTCCCATTAATATTGGTCATAATAGCATTACCTGAAAATAAACCCTTTATTGAGTAAGTCATTGGGGTCAAAATAGAATTTGTGCTGCCCTGTAAAAAATGCAGTGCCTGAAACTTGCGGTATAACAGCATCATACTGTCCAAACCTTATCTCTTCTGTCACTTTTACCTGCATAAGAGTATCAAGCAGGCTCTCAATTGTGATTGACTGCTCTTTTTGAATCTCTTTTCTTGCATAATGTATTGCTGCCCGGGCGCTGACTCCTGAACCTGTGGGTGACCTGTCAACTTCACCCTCGGCAAAAACACATACATTTCTTGAGTGATGGGTTTTATCTAAAGGCTTGCCTATAAATATTGTTCCATAAAGAAAACTCAAATCTTCTTCAAACGGATGTTTGATTTCAAAATTATCTGCCACTGCATTTTTGATCTTCCTTCCATAATCAATCAGCTTATTATATTCGTTGTCAACAAGTTTCAGGTTTAGCTCTTCAGCATTGCAAAAGACGTAGAATGCTCCACCATAGGCGATATCAAAATCAACACTGCCAATGCCCGGAACATCTATTGTCTGATCTTTAAGATATAAAAAAGATGGCACATTTTTAAAGGAGACCTTTTCAACAATATTATTATCATTCAGATATGCCTTTGAATAAATTTTACCAGGAGGTGCATCTATTATAAATTCGGGTTCTTTTCCTGGTTTATTTATGAAACCTGTTTCTATAACAAACTTGGTAAGGGCTATTATGGCATGACCGCACATGGTGCTGTAACCTTCATTGTGCAAAAAAAATGTACCAAAATCTGCATCTTCACTGCATGGAGGAGTAATAACCGCTCCGTACATATCAGCATGCCCCCTTGGTTCAAACATTAATCCAGTTCTAATAGCATCAAAATTTTCCCGGAAAAATTTACGCTTTTCAAGGATAGTCTGACCTGAAATCCCAGGGAGCCCTTTGGTAATAATTCTCAGAGGTTCACCTCCTGTGTGCATATCAATTGTCTCAATGGTTTGCCAGGAGCAAGGAGGGGTGTAGGAGATATTTTCTAATAATCCATTCATTTTATTATTTTCTGTCCTATATCTAATTTTTCAGCTTTTTCAATGGGAGAAGATTTAAAATGAATATCTCTCTGGGGAAATGGTATTGTGATATTGTTCTCCTTAAAAGCATCCCAAACATTTAAAAGAACTTCGCTTTTAACATTATTAACTCCATTTTCAGGGTCTTTTATCCAAACCCTTAACTCAAAATCAACTGAGCTATCCCCAAAACCCTTTAAGATACAAACTGGTTCTGGATTTTTAAGAATTCTCTTAATATTATTTAAAGATGCTAATATTATTTTTATAACCTCACGGGGATTTGAATTGTAGGAAACACCCAGGGGAACCGCAAGTCGAATCTCTTTATGGGAAAATGACCAGTTAACAACTTTCTGGGTTATCAAATCCTCATTGGGAATCAAGAGCTCTGAACCATCTCTGACAACTATGGAGACATATCTGCTCTGGAGCTTGGATATCCAGCCATAAACATCACCAACTTCTATCACATCACCCGGTTTAATGGATTTATCCAAAAGAAGAATAATACCGCTGATAAAATTGCTTACAACTTTTTGTAATCCAAAACCAAGACCTACACCCAATGCTCCACCAAAAACTGCAAGGGTTGTCAATTCAATACCCGCACTATGCAAAGCAATTAAGATTATAATGGCATAAATACTCACCTTTGCAATTTTTACCAATAAAACAGCAGTGGAACCAGTCAGTTCAGGAATGTTTTCAAGTTTTTTCTCAAGAAGTTTTGCAACATAGTTTCCAAAAATAAAAAGCACTGAACACACAATAAAAGCTTTGAAAATAGAAAGTAGTGAAATATGAATCTTTCCAATGGTAAATCCCAACTGATCCATAAATAAAGACATGGGTGACAAAAGATTAAAAAGAACCAACACAACAATCACCCAGGTAGTTATGGAAAAAACTTTACCCCACAATTCACTGAAAAATGTAAATTTAACAATCTTGATCAGAACCCGTGCTGCAATAAGCACCCCAGTAAAATAGAGCAGATAAACAGGATACTTCAACTGCTGCATTCCTGTCTGGCAGATAATAATAAAAACAACAACAAAGGTTAAAGATACCTGCTGAAGAGAAACTTGAATTAATTTTTCAATTGCTGGATATATGTCATTGGGAAGTTTGATTTTATTTTTAAACACTCTTTTCACTGCAATCCCAGCAATAAAACCCAGCACAACACAAAATAAAATAACTGCAGACTGCAGAATAGTTTCAGGCTGTGTTATATTTTCTACAACCCTCTTAATCGTACCAAGAGTCCAAGTTTGCATATGTTGAAATGTATAATTCATAACTACAATCTCTATCAAGACTTAAGAAAATTGTAAAGCAGGGAAATTTGATAACTATGACCAAATACCCATCCCGGTATTGAATGGTTGATCAAAGCAGGATTAATTATAAAAGTTCCAATACGCAATAAAACACAACTGCCCTTGCAGGTCTTTGCATATGAAAACAATTTAAACTTTATATGATTGATACAGAAATACCTGGCTGCATGCTGAAGTTGTAAAATCAACTTAAATCTTATCCACAGGTGTGATAGTATGACTTGATATTAAAAGCCCATGGGAAAGGAAAAAAGAATGAATGTCTGCTATGATGGAAATGTTTTAGAAGAATTACTCAGGTTATTAAAGCTTGAGAAAATAGAAGAGAATATTTTCAGAGGAGAGAGTCAGGACTTAGGATTTGGCAATGTTTTTGGAGGTCAGGTTGTTGGCCAGGCTTTGTCTGCTGCAGGAAGAACAATGTCTTCAGATTTTAAAGCCCACAGTCTCCATGGATATTTTATGCTGGCAGGGGATGCAACAAAACCTATTGTCTATACTGTGGACTGCATCCGGGACGGCAAAAGCTTTGTCACCCGCCGTATTGTTGCAATCCAGAATGGTCGCGCCATTTTCTCATCAGCAGCCTCGTTTCACAAAGATGAACAGGGGTATGAACACCAGGATACCATGCCGGATATTAAGGGGCCTGATGGTATTGAGAGTGAAGGTGAAATGGTGGAACGCCTTGCTGATAAAATTCCATCAGAAATTCGTGAAAAATTATTGTGTAAAAAACCCATTGAGATTCGTGTGGTCAACCCAATGGATCCTTTTACTCCTGCAAAAATGCCTCCGGAAAAATATGTCTGGTTCCGGGCAATTGATAAGCTCCCAGTTGACAGCGCAATCCACAAATATATGCTGGCATATTCCTCAGATTTCCATCTGGTAGGAACAGCTCTTTACCCCCACGGAAAATCTTTCTGGTCTCCTGACATGCAGGTAGCAAGCATGGATCATTCCATCTGGTTCCACAGAGAGTTTAAAATGGATGACTGGCTCCTTTATGTTATGAAAAGCCCGAGTGCCTCTAAAGCCAGGGGGCTAAATATTGGTTCTATTTATACACGGCAAGGTGTTTTAGTTGCAAGTGTTGCCCAGGAAGGCTTAATACGTCCTTTAAAATAACAACTATTTAAGATATCAATTACCATGCTAAATAATATTTCCATTCTTGCAGGATCAAAAGCCATAAAAATCATTAAAGATGAGGGCCTTGACCTTGACAGAGTCAAAGTCCTTGCAGGGGCTTCAGGTTCTGCAAAGTTTCTTGTGCTCACCGGCATTGATAGGGTTTTAATGGACATGTTCAAAAACCGAACTGATCCTCTATATCTTATTGGCACATCAATTGGAGCTTTTCGCATGGCAGCATTCTGCCAGAAAGACCCGATTTCTGCCATTGATATTCTTGAAAAAGAGTATATTGCCCAGTCCTATACACTAAAACCCACAAAGCAGGATATAACCCTTGAGACACACAGAATCCTGGATGCCTATATTGATGACAATAAGATTCATGACATCCTTAATCACCCCTTTATGAGGATCAGCTTTCTTTCAAATAAATGCAAGGGCCTTTTAAAAAGTGAACAACAATGGCTTCAATGGTTTGGCGTTGCTACGGCTTTCACAGTCAACCTTTTCAGCCGCAACAGACTTAAGCACTTTTTTGAAAGAGCACTTTTTTCAAGCCCCGGTCCAAAACCTCCCTTTTCAATCATGAATCAGTTCCCCATAAATCATTATAACCTTACGCCATCAAATTTCAGACAGGCACTTATCTCTTCCGGGTCAATTCCCATTGTAATGGAGGGGGTTTCAGATATTGAAGGTGCAGAGGGTTGTTTCAGAGATGGCGGAATTCTTGATTATCATCTTGATATACCTTTTTTACCAAAGGATGACGGCCTTGTCCTGTTTCCCCATTTTTATGAAACAATAACCCCGGGCTGGTTTGACAAACACCTGAACCGCAAACCTGCAAAAAAAAACATGGAAAATGTCATACTCATTGCACCATCAAAACAATTTGTAGAAAGCCTTCCCTTAAAAAAAATACCAGACAGAAAAGATTTTCACTTCTTTAAAGGAAAAGATAAAGAGCGCCAGGATTATTGGAAAACAGTAGTCAAAAAAAGTCAACGATTAGGGGATGAGTTTTCTGAAGCTGTGCAATCCGGGCAAATTAGAAACATTGTAAAGCCTATGGAATAATTAAACTCTCCGCCTTATTCTGGATTGATATAAAAACCTTGTAAAATTAAAATCAATAATATAATGAGTAAACTAATAATTCAATTAATTGACAAGGATATAAAATGAGTCAGTAATGTCCGGTTAGGTTTTTGCATTAGGTGACGGCCTTTGTTTTTTGTT
>CAZMEX010000031.1:0-35851 GCA_964565415.1 uncultured Desulfobacterales bacterium
TATAATAAAAGTTTCAGGAGAAGAAAATCCCTTAACAGTCAGCCGTTCCTATATTTATCTTTTTAAACATATGTAGATTAGATTGTGCTATATTTATATCGCAAAGTTTTGAATAAAGCCATTAAAGTAGAGTTTTTAACGAAGTGGGGGCTTATAAATTTTTAAAACAGGCTGAAAAATTACTCGAAACATTGAAAAATTAAGGAGTTGTTATGCCCGATACAGACAAAATACAAAGGGTTTTGGTTACTGGGGGAACTGGCTATCTTGCTTCATGGATTATTAAAATGTTACTGGATAAAGGTATCCAGGTGCATACAACTGTCAGAAATCCTTTGGACAGTGAAAAAACAGCTCACTTAAAAGCGCTTGACAAGAATAATCAGTTGACAATCTTTAAGGCAGATCTTCTGGATATCGGCAGTTTTGAAGAATCCATGCAGGGTTGTGATCTTGTTGTCCACACTGCATCTCCTTTTTTCATTTCAGGATTTAAAAACCCTGAAACAGAGCTTATTGAACCTGCAAAGCTCGGGACAAGAAACGTTCTTGAACAGGCAAAAAAGACAACTTGTGTCAAAAGAGTTGTACTGACCAGCAGTGTTGCAGCAATTTATGGTGATAACATTGATATAAAAAAGACTGCCAATGGTATCTTTACTGAAGATGAGTGGAATGGAACCAGTAGTGTTAATCACAACCCTTACCCTTTTTCAAAGACCATTGCAGAAAAAGAGGCTTGGAAAATTGTAAAATCCCAGAATCAATGGGACCTTGTTGTTATCAACCCGGGTTGGATTTTTGGACCTTCCTTATCAAAAAGAAAGGATTCCATGAGTATTAAAACCATGATTGACTTTGGCAGTGGAGGCTACAGGACAGGTGTACCGGAATTATTCACAAGTTTTGTAGATGTAAGAGATGTTGCCAAGGCACATGTCAATGCAGGCTTTTTTAAACATGCCAAAGGCAGACATATTGTTGTCAGCAAGACCATAAAAATGATGGACATTGCAGATATAATTCGAAAAAAGTATAAGAACAAATATCCTCTGCCAAAAATGACTGTCCCTAAATTTATCTTCTGGCTGATTGGACCTTTTCTTGGATTTACAAGAAAATATGTTAGTTTGAACATCTCAATTCCCATTAATTTTAATAATTCAAACAGTATTGATAATCTGGAGTTGAAATATATATCTGTTGAGAAGACAGTTGAGGATCATTTCCAGCAGGTTTTAGATGACGGGCTGCTAAACCATGAATAATTAAGCTTGCCAGTATTCTTTCAAAGTCTTGTTTAACAGAACCTGAAAAAATATCAGAGCTTCTCTTTAGACAAACAGCTGGATGGCTTTGCAAAGCATTGCTTGAAAGAGAGGAGTTTGTCTTATATTTATAGATTCTTCTTTATCTGTGGATGATTTGCAATTGATTTTAAAAATTGCTGGGTATGTTTACTCATTCTGGATTGGAATAGTTGTACAACACGCAGTGTGATTTCATAGCCAAGTTTAAGGTTTTTTTCAAACAGTTTTAACATTTCATGGTTGTTGATTGTGATAATTTCACTTTTTTCAGCACAAACAGCGGAAAAAGAGGACTCAACTTCACCCATGATAGCTGAAAGACCAAAAGAGTGCCCGCAAGTCACTTCATCTAAGGTTAAAGATACACCTTTTGGTGATCTGGAGTTTAAAAACACCTTGCCGGACAGGATCATATAGAAATTAGAAAGATTCTGGCTTTGTTTAAACAGCTCAGCCTCCTCCTGGCATGTTTCAATGTTTGCAATGTTTCCAATTTCAGTTAGTATCTCATCGGAAAGCCCTTGGAAAAAAAGTATTTTTTTAAGTTGTTCTATTGGAATCATGGATAAACCTGTATTAATTGGACAATATAATATTAAAAAATCGGAGTAAGAGTTTCAATATCAGCAATTTTGTGTTTAAACTCCGGGTTGTTATCTAAAGTTTTCATAATCATGTTAGCTCTGTTTTCCATTATTCTTTTGTAGCGTAATGCAAGTCTGAGCATGACCTGATATCCAAGGTCATTATTTTCGTTAAAAAGTTCAGTCATTTTTCTGGCACTGAGGGTAATTATCTCACAAGGCTCCTGGCAGACAGCTGTTGAAGATGCGTTTGTACCAGGCACAAGAGATGCTATGCCAAAAGATGATCCCGATTGAATTGTGTCAAGGATAATGTCAACATCGTCTGATAAAGCAACTTTCAGGGCAACCTGTCCCATGATAAGCATGTAAAAAATATCAATATCTTCATTGGTTTCAAATAGTTGTGTGTCTGTGTTAAAAATGCTTAAATGGGCATGGGGTGCAATGAGCTCAAGTAAATTATCAGACAAACCATTGAGCAGATCAATTTTTTTTAAATCTTCTATTTTAACCATAATTAAATCCTGTTTAAAAAGATCATGTCAGCAGAAAAATCAGCAGGATGAAAACAGTTGCTACTGCTGCTCCTAATCCAATGGGCAGTGTGCCATTCATTATATCATCATAAAGTCTTAATTTTTTTATTTGAAGGCGCTTATCCTTATATCCTAAAATCAGCCAGAAATTGACAAATACAAACAATGCAAGTTTAGCTGCTGTATCTTTGAAAAAAGATGCAATAACTTTGACTGTGCTGATTGTTATGACTTCTGATATCTTATTTAATGCGTTTAAGCCTTTATCTGCTATTGTGTAGCAGACCTTTCCAAATTTGCGGTAAAACCAGTCAACATCCAGATTAATTGATTTGATTTCCGGAGGATAGTATCCTGAAAGAATCAAGAGGGCAAATGCAAGGGCACCAAACATTAATAATTGCAACTGACCCACAACATGTGCTCCTGTGTAAGGAATATAATTAACTGTATAGGGTAAAAGGTTATATAAAGGTTGTGGAAAAGCTCCAATTGCAATACAGAGAAAAGCTGCTATGCCCATGGCAAGAAGCATGTTCCATGGAGGCTCTTTTGCTCTTATGCCGGAATCATGTCCGAAAAATGTGAAAAAGGGTACTTTTATTCCTGCATGGTGAAATACACCTGCCGATGCAAATTGAAGTACAAGATAGACAAAAACATATTTTCCATTCACAGCAGCTGTTACAACCATTGATTTAGAAACAAAGCCTGAAAAGAGCGGAAAGGCTGAGATTGATGCTGCGCCAACTATGCAGAAAAGGCAGGTTAGAGGCATTGTTTTATACAGACCTCCCAACTCTGTGCATTTAATCTTTCCTGTCATTTGAAGTACTGATCCTGCTGCCATGAACAATAAACCTTTATAAAGAATATGACAGAATGCATGGGCAACTGCGCCATTTAAGGCAAGCTCGGTTCCAATGCCGATACCCACAAGCATGAATCCGATTTGGTTTAACAAGCTGTAGGCAAGTACACGTCTGATATCATTTTCAAGAACAGCATAAAATATTGGTACAAATACCATGAATGCTCCAACCCAGATCAAAAGCTCTGTGCCGGGAAATGTTCTTATGAGAAGATAGACAGCAGACTTTGTTGTAAATGCACTTAAAAAGACTGTGCTGGTTGGTGTACCATTGGGGTATGCATCGGGAAGCCATGCATGCAGCGGAATAGCAGCTGCATTAAGGGCAATACCAAAGAGAATGAAATATGTCTCAATGCCATCAAGACCGATTTTGTTAAAGGCAAGCGTTCCTGTCTTGCTGTAGTAAAGCATGATTCCTGCCAATAAAAACAATCCGCCGATGATATGTACGAGTATATATCTGAATGCTGCCTGCCTTGACTCTTTTGTTCTTGATGCAAGAATCAGAAAAGTTGAGGAGACTGCCATGATTTCCCAAAAAATATAGAGAGAGAAAAAATCCCCAGCAAACACTACGCCCAGAGTTGAACCTGCATAAATAATTGCAGATACATTTTGCAGGTCATCTTTGACTTTTAAAGCAAACAGGATTCCAAGAAAAGCCATTAAGATAAAGATAATTTCAAAGATCATGGAGAGTTTATCAACTCTTCCCATTATTAATTCATATCCCCAGAATTCAAAGGTCCAGATGTTGCCTAAAGGAATATTCATGATAATATAAAAAGCAACCAGAGGAATAGACAGCATATATAGTGATTTGGTCTTTCCTCTTAAGAAGGGGATGAGCAAAGAGCCCAGGATAAAAACAAATGCAGGTGGAATCATATTACTTGTCATAGTAATTCTCTTTTTTCATTACAATTAGTCGTAAAATTTTAGCCAGAAAAATAAGCAGAACACATGAGAAAAATCCATACACAGCAGAAAATGCTTTTATATGTTCAAAGGCAAATGCAGGATGGGGATGAATAAAAAATTCTGATATTAACAAAACCACCAGAGAAGCATAAAAAACAATTAAAAATCTTTTAATGTTTTTTGGATTATCAAAAATTGTAAGTTCTTTTTTCATAAAATTAATCCCTTACTATTATTTAATGAACTATACCAGTTCCAAAGCCTGCTGAAAAAGCATATATCAAATAGATAACAGCAAGGGAGATGGCTATATAAAAAGCAGTTTTATATCCTGGTTGCGGATCATGCCCCAGCATCTCCCACTCATTATCTTTATTGTTTTTTATATTCATGTTTTAACCCTTTTAAAAAAATCTTAAAGTCCCAAACCAACTTTAACCAGATTAACAAAAATATCTGGATAGAAAAATAAAATTACAGAGATAACAGCGGTGATAATCAAAGGTACAACACACCACAGCGGTGCTTCTTTAATGGCAATCACATCTTTGGTGTCTGATACATCCGGGTCATTGGAAAAAAATGCCTGGTATATAATTGGTAGAAAATAAAAGGCATTTAAGAATGAACTTACAAGCAGGACTGCCATCAGGATTTTATATTCGGACTGAAGAGTTCCAATGAGAAGATACCATTTGCTGTAAAAGCCGCCACTTGGTGGCAACCCGATTACCCCTAAAGCACCTATAAAAAAGGCTGTAAAGGTTATGGGCATTTTTTTGCCAAGTCCCTTCATCTGGCTTATATATTTTTTTCCAGTTGCAACATAGATTGCTCCTGCACAGAAAAAGAGAGTGATTTTTCCAAAGGCATGCATGGCTATGTGTATTACACCACCGAGCAATCCCATGGGTGTCAGCAGGGCGACACCAAATATAATGTAGGAAAGCTGGCTGATAGTGGAAAAGGCAAGTCTTCGCTTTAGCTCATCCTGGGAGAGAGCTATGCAGGAACTTATAAGTATGGTTGTGGCAGCAATAGAGGCAATAATTATTCCTAAATTAAAATGGGCAAGAAGATCAACACCGAAAATTCCTGTAATGACCCGGACAATACTGAACACACCGACCTTTACAACTGCAACAGCATGTAAAAGTGCGCTCACAGGGGTCGGGGCAACCATTGCAGCAGGAAGCCATGAATGGAAAGGCATAATTCCAGCCTTGGCAAATCCAAATACGAACATTAGCAAAAGAACCAACAGAGCAGGTTTGGACACCTGTCCCATTGCAAATATTCCGCCGGAAGAAAATTCAAGTGTGCCTGTAACATGATAACAATAGAGCATTGCAGGCAAAACAAGTGCCACAGAAGTTCCTAAGATAAATGTTAAATATCTGCGACCGGAAATTTTTGATTTTTCATCTTGATGATGTGTTACAAGGGGGTATGTGGCAAGGGATAAAATTTCATAAAAAAGATAAAGAGTCAGCAGGTTTGCAGAAAAAGCAGCTCCGATTGTAGCTGATATTGCAAGGGCAAAAAAGGATACAAAACGGGTTTGACCGTGCTCTTTTAATGTCCTCATATAGCCGATTGAATACATGGATGTGATTATCCATAAAGAGGAGGCTACAAGGGCGAACAGCATCCCAAGTCCATCTACTTTAAAGGCAATGGATACGCCTGGAGCTATTTTAAAAAGTGTGAGAACTATCTCTTTTCCCTGTAAAATCACAGGAAGCATTGAAGCTACAATAAGAAATTTGATTATTCCTGCAGTAAATGTCCAACCCTCGCGAACATTAGGCTTGTTAGAAGATGAAATCAGCATGGGGATAACCAAAAGAGAAGTTAAGACAGCTAAAAGAGGTTTGATTGATATTATTTGATCCATAAATATTCCTGTTATTGAAGAAAAGGGAGAATAATATTGTTTACAATTGTATTTGAATAAAGCCCTGTAAGAATAAGTGAAATGCTTACTAATCCTAAGGGTATAAGCATGGATACAGGTGCTTCAGCCATTACAATTGCCGGGTGGTCAGCGTGTTCAGCATCATGGTTTTCATCTTTTGGGTTAAAGAAACTTATTTCAAAAATTCTGAAAAAGAGAACAGCACATAAAAGGCTGCTGATAATCAAAGCACCTGCAAAATGGTATGCTCCCTTTTCAAGGGCGCCGAGAATAAGGTACCATTTGCTGAAGAACCCGCAGGTGGGAGGTATTCCGATTATACTGAATGCACCCAGAACAAACCCTGCCATGGTCCAGGGCATTTTACCGAACAAGCCTTGAAGGTTGTCATATTTGACGTTTTTGAGTTTGTAAATCATATTGCCCACAGCTAAAAAGAGGGCAAAAGTCATTAAAGCGTCATTAATGATGTGCAGTATGGCTCCTGTCATACCTAGTTCATTGCCAAGCCATGCTCCTCCAACCATATATCCAATTTCACACACAATTACATATGTGAGCATTTTTTTAAGATCTTTTTGTGCCATTGCCATGATTGCGCCTGCAAGAATTGCTATGGTTGCAACCCACACAACAGCTGCAGACAAATCAAGTTTCTCAAAAATATATTCAAAACCAAAAACTGTAATCATCAGCCGGACCATTACATAGACCATTACTTTGGTCATAAGAGGTGATATGATTCTACTGACTGCAGTTGGAGCGTAAGTGTATGCATTGGGAAGCCAGACATGAAGAGGGAAAAGCGCCATTTTAATCCAGATCCCAAGCATGCAGAATATAAAAGCTATGAGCACGGCAGTTGATCCGTGAAGAGCCGGAAGCAGAGATGCTACATCCAGCATGTTCAAAGAGCCTGTCATGATATAAAGATACCCAACCCCTAAAAGATAAAAACTTGCTCCAATAACTCCAATGAACACATAATTAAGACTTGCCAGGGGAGCACGATCTTTATCACCCATGGCAATTTGTGCATAACTTGTAAGGGATGTTATCTCCAATAATACATAAAGGTTAAAAAGGTCACCCGTGGCAGTGACTCCGGTAAGCCCTGTTACAAATAAAAGGTAAATAGAATAAAAAGATTCTGCTTTTTCTTTAGTCTCCTGATTAATGCTTTCAAAACTTGCAACAAGGTTGACAAGGGCAATTGCTGTAATCAGCATGAGAACAGATGCATTTAAAAGGTCAATCCTGTATTCAATTCCCATGGGCGGCATCCAGCCTGCCATGTGGTATTGCAGCACCCCTGTATCTAATACCTGCGTTAATACTTTAAAAGCTGCAAAGCAGGAAATAATGAGACTGATAAGAGCTGTAGGGTAACAAAGTTTTTTTGCACCCCAGCTGAAAAAACTACAGATAAGGGCACCAAAAAGAGGGGCAAGAACAATTAACGCAGGATATGTAGTATTCATAAAATTTACTCTTATTTATGTTAAACGCATTCTGATTTCATCTTCTTCAAGGGTTTGATAGCGTTGATATATTTTTACTGCAAGGGCCAGGGCAACACCAAATGTTGCAACAGAAACAACAATTGCCGTGAGCATCAGTACATGGGGCAGTGGGTTAATATAATCAGCTGTATGGATTACAAGACCATGGGCACCATGTCCATCTCCATGTCCATTTTTAATAATCGGGATTGTGGCATTTATTTTATAACCAATTGATACATAAAATAGTATAATTGATGTTTGAAAAATATTCATGCCCACAAGTTTTTTTATTAAATTATTTTTTGAGATCATGGCATAAAGACCAATCATCATCAAAACAATGTAAAGCCAGTAATTATATTTCTCCACAATCATTTGTAAAATTTCAGGCATAATACTCCTTACAATCCTTCATCATGTCGACCTTCCGAGACAATATTAACGTAAATTATTACCATGGCTGCCATGACAGTAATACCCACACCAATCTCTACTCCAAGCATACCTATAGCTCTTATATGTCCCGGATCAACAGGTAAAATTTTTGCTAATTGACCATAATCCAGAAAATTACCACCAAGCACCATGCATATAGCTCCAATACCAGCGTAGATTAATACGCCAACAGAAGAAAATATCCCTATTATTCTCTCCTTTACTCTATGAACAAGGGCTCTTAAATTATAGGCAATGGCATAGAGAATAAGGCTTGAGCCAAAAATAACACCACCCTGGAATCCGCCACCGGGGCTGAAGTCTCCGTGGGCAACAACATATAATGCATATAATTGAATAAAAGGGATTAACATTCTGCAGACAGTTTGTATTATAATGTCATAGGGGACCCATTCACTGTCCATATGTTCAAACTCTTTGCCTTCAGGAAGAGTTTTATCTCCTTTTTTAAACTGAATTATAACTCCTGTGGGAATATGCCGATAGGAGTTTTCTTCTTTTTTCTTGAAATTTCTAAGCAGAATCAGGCATGCAAGTCCTGCGCAAAAGACAACAGCTGTTTCAAACATGGTATCAAACCCACGATAGTCAGCAAGCACGGAAGTGACAAGATTTGGAACTCCTGTCTCTTCCACTGATTTTTGAATATAGTGTGGGGATAGATAAGAGTTTGCAGGAGAATTTGGATCACCCCATGCAGGAAAATCAGCAGTGGCATAAAGTAAAAGACCACCACAAAGAAAAACAATTATCAATGCTATAACTCTCAATCTTTTGTCCTCCTGCCTGTCCTGAACACTGCTGCTACAAAAAAGACTGTGCTTACTCCGGCACCAACCGAAGCTTCGGTAAAAGCAACATCCACAGCTCCCATAACAGCCCATAGCAGGCACATCATAAAACTGTATGCCCCAAATAAAATAGCTGTGCTTAGTAAATCTTTGACAGTTATTGCCGCAAGGGCACAAAAAATAATAAAGGTCAGAATAATAAGATCAATTTGCCAGTGCATAAAAGAATTTACCTCCTCTCCTTTTTTTGCCAGTGGCGTAAACCTGCTCTCATACCAGCATCAACAATTGAATGCGTTGCAGTGGGGCTGGAAAGGAATACAAAGAAAACAATTAATAACATTTTCAAGCTTAATAATATTGTATCCATGGAAAAATGATGCAGGCTGTAGAAAACAAGCCCTAATACCATGGCTAATATGCCCAAAGTATCGAGTTTGCCTGCAGGGTGGAGTCGGCTGTAAAAATCTGGCATTCTGATAATACCCACAGCTCCACCTGTGAAAAAAATTAACCCCATTATTAAAAATACAATGGCAAGAATATTCATACCAGCTCCAATCTAGCAAAAATAGACAATGATAAATTACTCCAAAAAAGACTCTTCATATAATCCTTTTCTTTTATGAAAATATCTTGATGCTGCAAGCACTGCAATAAAGTTCAAAAATGCATAAGCCAGGGCAATATCAATAAACATTTCCACCCGACCATATAAAAATCCAATGAGTAAAAGTAATATAACGGTTTTACTTCCAATGGCGTTTACTCCTATGAGACGATCCAGCACAGAAGGACCGAATATGGCTCTATATAAAGAAAAAAGCATTAAAAAGCATAAACATAGAGCTGTGTATAAGAAAAAAGTGGTCATTTTCCCTCTCCAAATATTTTAGTAACTCTTTCAAGCATCTCTCCTGGAAGAGCGTCTGCTGTCTCTTTATCAATGGCATGTACTCTAAATACTCCATCACTGTCTGAAGAGACTGTGATGGTACCAGGAGTCAATGTTATTGAATTTGCCATTGTTGTGATGGACATATCTGTCTCTAAATTGGTTTTAAAAACAATTATGTGCGGGTCAATAAGATCTTTCAGGCGGGGATGAAAAACAATGAACAGAAGATGAAAGTTGGCTTTGATAATTTCCCATATCAGCCAGGGAAGATATTTTAAGAATCTGTAACATATGGCAAAATATCTAAAGGCAAAATCAGGGAACAAAAGATCATAAAAAAAGAAGGATACAATAAAACTTGAGATAAGACCAAATGAGATTAACAAAGGGTCAAACTTGCCTGAAAGAACTATCCATAATCCAAACATTAAAATGAATGTCAGAGAAAAAGGAATTAGGGATTTAGAAAACCTGGTCAATGGCTTTTTATCTTCAAAACCATTGTTTTTTGAAATAGCCAAAAAACGTACCTCCTGTGTCTGGGATGCTAAAAATTAAAACACTACTTATCAACACCATATAATTTTCGAAATTTGTTAAAGGCTTTTTTGATTTTTCCTTCATTTCTGGTGTCAGACTGAGTATGTTTTTCAGACTCGGAGGTTGATTTTTCCTGCTTGAGTCTGTGATCATATGCTGCATTAATTGTATCGATAAGAGTATCCATATCAATGGGTTTTGACAGGAATTTGAAAGCATTATATTTACCGCTTTCCAGAGCATTTTCAATATTTCCATGACCAGTTAAAACTATACATGGTAATAATGGTTGTAACTCTTTAAGCCTTTTCTGTACTTCAATTCCATTCATACCCGGCATTTGTAAATCCACAACAGCTACATCAAAATCTTCATTGGCAGCAACTTTTATTCCCTCTTCGCCAGAGAAGGTTGTTTTTACTGTAAAGCCATCAAGCACAAGCCGTTTTGTAAGATATTTTAAAAAAGTTTGTTCATCATCAACAAATAAGAGTTTCATATATAATTACCTTTTTATTAAGACCACCAAATCGTGTATCAAATTTGTTCAACTAAGTCAATGGAAAATGAAAGGGGAATTACACAATAAATCTACAATTATTCCACTTTAAGAACCTTGTTTTCCCCCGGAAGGAATAAGCAGGCACGGGAAGATTGATTTTTCAGCAATTGTTCGTGTGGTGCTTCCCATCCATCTTTCCACAATAGATGTTCTACTTGAAGAGCCTAATATTACCATTGATGCCTGATATTCCCTGGCAGCTTTGATTATCTCTTTTTCAGGGTCACCCACATAAACATGCGCTTTGGTTTTAATCCCTTTGTCTTCAAAAGTATCACAAAGATCATCGAGTTTTGCTCTCTCTTCTCTCCTGATTTTTTGTACCAGGTGTGTTGAATTGTTTTTTAATTTTTTTTCATTTGTAACGTGCATTACATTTAATTCATCTATAAGCTCTTTAATATCATTTATGTATTGAGCAGCTTTTTTGCTGGAATCTGACCAGTTGGTAGCAAGAAGAGGTCTTGAAAAAATTTTTTCAGGTACAATATTATCCTCATTGATGTGTTTAAAGACCAGGACAGGGATATCTATCCTTCTAATTAGTTCAGTGACATCAGATCTTGAATAGAGGTGTTCCAATGGTCCTTTGTGGGATCGTCCAATTACAATGAGATCAGGTTTTTCCTGTTTAACAGTTTTGATGATCTCAGGGATAAGTGATCCTACATTTATGTGTGCACCAACCTCCAGCCCCAGCTCAAAAAGGTTTTCAGCCCAGTCAATAAAACGAATATTAGCTGTCTCTTTTAATCGAACTTCTTCCTCTTTCATGTAACCTGCACCCCTGTGCATGGAGACTTTTTCTTTTTCTATAACATTTAAGAAAACAACATGCTCCAATGATGCTTTTGTCAAATTGAGTAAAGAGTTTAATGAGTGATAACAGAGGTCTTCAAATTTGGTTACAAAAAGAAGTTTTTGGATTTTCATGGGTTTAATCCTTTAATAATCAGACATTATAAAAAAACTATTTCAAACTTTTTTCAATGGCATCAATAAGCTCTTCTGGTTCCACTGGTTTTTCAAGATAAAAATCAGGTACTGGCACTTTTTCTCCCTTAAATTCAGCCAATGTCTTTTGTGAACGCAAAAAAGATTTTAATGCAATCCCTGTCAACATTATAACAGGAATATTTTTAAATGAAAGATCAGTCTTTAATTTTCGATAGAGCCGAATCCCACTTCCTCTAGGCATCAATACATCAAGAGTAATCAAGTCAGGGTTTTCTTCTTCTACCTTTTTTAAACCCTCTACTCCATCGTGGGCAACTATGGGAGTGTAGTTGTTTTCTTCCAGAACAGTTACAATAAATGTCCTTACATCGGGATCATCATCAACCACAAGCACCTTTTTACTCATGATAAATCCTCCTTAGAATTCATTTTTCAATTCATTTAGTTTAGTTCCACTGTTTTCACAGGGCAGTTTAATAGTGAATGTAGTTCCTTTGCCGAGGTTTGTCCTGGCACTGATTGTACCCTTATGCTCTTCTATTATTTTTTTTGTTAAAAGCAGACCAAGTCCTGTGCCTTTGCCGCCTTTAGTGCTGAAGAAAGAGGTGAAAAGCTGTTTTTGAGTTTCATCGGTCATACCACTTCCATTATCTTTTACATCTATACAGAACATATTTTTGTTTTCAAGATAAGTTTTGATTGAGATTGTGAAATTTTTCTTATTATTTAAATCATCAAGGCAGGCATCCATGGCATTTGTGACCAGATTTAACAGGGCTCTGTGAATAGTCTGGGTATCCATCAATGCCTCTTTAATATCCGGGTCAAGTTTTTTGGTAATTTTAACCTTATTTGCCCTGGCAACATCTTTTATCAGATCCACAACTTCAGTGACTATATCATTGGGTGAACATATCTGATATTCCGGCTCTCTCTCCTTTGAAAAGGATATCAGATCCTGCACCAGGTTTGAAACGCGTTCAATGCTGTTTTTAATAGTGCTCCAGCCTGCTATAAGTTTATCAGTCTTATTTTTTTTTATTCCAACATCAACTACATAGCTTCCACCTTTAAGCCCGATTAATATGTTTTTAATATAGTGGGCAAGACCACTCACTGTCTGACCAACAGCAGCTAGTTTTTCTGATTGAACCAGCTCTTTCTCAAGCTTCTTAATATTTGTTAGATCCTGGAAAAAGGCAACACTGCCAATCATTTTATCATTTTGATATAAAATCCTGCCGGAAAATTTTATTGGAATACTTTTTTTATCTTTAGAAAGGAATGTGGTCTCTTTCCAGGGAAGATTTTCTTCTTGTTCTTCCCTGGCAGCTTCTTTAAATGCATCGGCAATGTCAGCAGGGTACAAAGATTCAATATCTTTCTCGCTGATGACTTCAGAACATTTACACCCGAAAATTTTTTCTGCTTCAGGATTACAGATAACAAATTTCCATTTACTATCAGTTGCTGCAATTCCATCGTTGGAGCTCCTGATAAGGAGTTTTTGGAAATTTGCTCTTCTTTTAATCTCCTGGGTGGCTTCCTGGATTTTATCTTCAAGATTACCAGTATACTCGTTTAGTTGCCCCCGCATGAATATTTTTGCTTCAGCCCTTTTAAGAGCTACTGCAAGAGCTTCATCCCTTACCGGCTTATTAATAAAATCAGAAGCACCACGCTGGAGTGCTGTAATGGTTGAATCAATATCACCATGGCCAGTGATGATAATAACTTCTGATTCTGTGTCTATCATTTTTATCTGTCTTAAAACTTCAAGCCCGTCCATGCCAGGCATCTTTATGTCAGTAAGGACTATATCAGGCAGTTCCTTTTTAAAGACTTCTATGCCTTGTTTGCCATTATATGCAGTGACAGTGTCATATCCATCGGCTTTTAATGACATCGAAAGAAATTTTACAATACTCTCTTCATCATCAATTATTAATATTTTTTTTGCTGCCATTTAATTCTTATCCTTATGGGACAGAGGGAAATTTTATTGTAAATTTAGCACCTTGGTCTGGTTTACTTTTAATATCAATTGTTCCTCCATAATCTTTTATAATGCCGTAACTAATGCTTGTACCAAGACCTGTGCCTTTGCCGGTCTCTTTTGTTGTAAAGAAAGGTTCGAATAATTTATTTTTTATCTCTTCAGACATGCCAGTACCTGTATCTGAAACTGTTACAACCACCTGATCATCTTCGGTAAATGAGTCAATTTTTAAAAGTTTTTCAATATTAACATCTTTCATCTTTTCTGCTTTTTCATCCATTGAATCAATAGCATTGGTTACAAGATTAATAAAGACTTGTTCAAGTCTGTTATGTTCAGCCATAATATTTGGTATATCAGGGTCCAGGTTAAGCTCTATTTTAATCTGGTGCACACTGAGTTGATGACCCAAAACTTTGAAAACATCATTTACAGGGTCGTTTATGGTCATTTTTTTTAAGTTTCTTTCAGATTGTCTTGCAAAATCTCTAACATGTTTAATAACATCAGCTGCTCTTGCAACATTGTCAATAATGTCATGGGCCATGTCCGAAAGGTCTTCATCAGGTATTGAGTGCCCCTTTTTTATCATTTTAATAATCAAGTCAGAACAGATTTGGATGACATTTAAGGGCTGATTGATTTCGTGGGCCATGCCTGCTGCCATGGTGCCTAAAGTTGCCATTTTACCTGCCTGGATCAACTGGGTCTCTTTTTCGATATTTTCAGTGATGTCTGTTGCCGAGGCAACAAGAGCATCCCTATTACTGTATTCTGTGTGACAGACCTTTACATTAACAAATATGTGAGATTTATCTTTTTTAAAATGCTTTTTCTTTGAAAGAAGAATGGATTCGTTTTTTGACAGGCTTTTCAAACCCTGGGCAATGGTAGAATCGTTTTTATCACCTATTTTCAGAAAAGATTTTCCTAACAACTCTTCTTTGGTATATGAATACTCATCATTAACCCGGTGGTTTACATCCAGAATTTCAAATGTATCGCAGTCAATAATAAAGATCGGATTAGGGTTATTATTAAAAAGAGATCTATATTTTTCTTCTGACTTCTGACATTGCTCATGCAGGTTATAAAGTTTTTTATCTTTAATCTCTTTTTCTTCCTTCATTTTCACATCTTCTGTTTCATCCAGCAGAGTCTCAATGGCACCAACCACTGTGCCATCTGAAGCTTTAATTGGAGCCGCAGTAAAGAAGAACCATTTCCCATCATCTCCAATGTGCGGGAAAAACTCCTCTGCCTCATAGCCTTCCTCAATCAGTGTGGACTTACGCCATGCTTTTCCATAATATTGATCAACTTCCTCTCTGCTCATTTCTCCCACAATTACATCAGCCATGGTGGGTCTTTTAGCTGACCTGAAAGGTATCCATTGTCGATCTGTTCCTACAATACCATCAGCCGAGTGTCCTGTGATTTTTTCCAGTGCCCGGTTCCAGTGGGTAACAATATGCTCTTTGTTGATAACAAACGTTGGTATCATGCTTCCATTAATAATTTGAGAAATTGCCTTTTCACTCTCGGCAAGTTCTTTTTCTTCATTTAGAAAATGTTTGGCTTTTTGATTTATAATTGTATTGATGGAGTGGGAATATTGGTTAAAGATGCTTTCAATTTTTTCAATATTATTAAATTCCTTAAGCTTTTTTTCAGCCTCAAGTTTTTGGTTGTCTATTTGAATCAGACTGAAAAAGAAAAGTGATTCAAAATAGTTTAAAAATCTCACTTTAGAAGGTTTTGATTTCTCTATTATTTTACTGAGTCCATCATTTTTTGTAAGCTTTACAATTAAATTAAGGTTTTTTAAATCAAAGATATTCTGATAATTATTAGTTGTGAAAATATCATAATTTTCTGCAAATTGTACAGCTTTAGTATTTTCTGTATCAACAACAGCTAAAGTTTTGATATTGTATTTTTGAAAATTGTTACCAAGCAGTATTTGTAAAATTGCCTGACAGGTTGAACCCCCTCCTATAATGGCAATATTTAAATTTTCAAATTCAATTTTCATTTTTGTCCTTTATTACTGACAGGTATCCAGATACTTATAACCATAATTTTAAAAGAATATCAGTGTAACTATTATAAATGTTGGAATTAAAACAACTAAAGAGTATTTAAGTATATATCCAAAAAAGCTTGGCATGGGAGTACCTGACTCTTCAGCAATTGACTTAACCATGAAATTTGGCGCATTTCCTATATAACTGCAGGCACCAAAAAAAACAGCACCTGTTGATATAGCTTTCAGATATATTGCGTTTTCTGTCATGAGTAAAGGAACTGCATTTGCTTCTGTAATTCCGCTATAGAAGCTTCCAAGTGCAGTATTGAAAAAAGTCAGATATGTGGGTGCATTATCAAGAAAGGCTGAAAGCATCCCTGTGATCCAGAAATAGTGGAAAGGTTCTTTTACAGCTTCAATTAAAAAAGCAAAGCTTCCGTCGGGACCTGCTTTAAGAAGCAGAAGGCATGGAATCATGGTTATGAATATTCCAATGAAAAGATAGGCAACTTCAAGAATTGGGAACCAGGAGAACTCATTCTCTTCACGCAATGTTTGGGGAGTTGCTATTAGCGAGAGTACTCCCATTAAGATGAGGGTGAAATCGCGCCCCCAGTCCTGAATAGCCCTGTGAACTCCAAATGTGTTGATAGTGCCCAGATCAATAATACCACTTGTAAGTACAGCCACTATTACGCCGCCAAGAAAGATAAAGTTGTAAATCCCTACAAGTTTTAAAGGCTCTTTGACCTCATCATCAGGCAGTTTAGGGTTCTCTTTTTTATAAACATAAGTATCAATGCAAAAATATATTGTTATGATTATTACAATACTCAAAAGCATGTGAGGCAGTATTTTTAACGTCCAGAAAAATGATACTCCATGTAAAAATCCAAGAAAGAGGGGTGGATCGCCAAGGGGAGTTAATGCACCTCCAATATTGGCAACAAGGAAAATAAAGAAAACAACCATGAAAGTTCTGTTTTTTCGATAGCTGTTTGCTTTCAGGAAGGGACGGATCATGAGCATTGCAGCACCAGTAGTCCCCATCCACGATGCCAATATTGTTCCAATAAGAATCATAATTGTATTTATAAGAGGTGTTCCCCTGAGGGAACCTTTTAATAGAATACCTCCAGACACTGTGTAAAGTGCCCATAACAGTATGATAAAAGGAACATAATCAGCCAGAATTATGTGTAAAATCTGGTGTGCTGCCTCTCCCTTGTAAACAAATAGAAAAGGCAGGGCTAGACTTGCAGCCCAGAAAAAGGAGATTTTACCAAAGTTGTGATGCCATAATTGATCTGCAAAAAGAGGCAGCAATGCAATGGAAAGCAGCATACATGCGAAAGGTATACAGCTCCAGAGAGGCAGGATTGTTCCAAGATCAACATGACCTTCAGAATGAGAATCCCCATGGGCTTTGTCATTATTATCATGTGCTTGTGTTGGGGCTGGATGGTCTGTCCCTTGGTTTGTGTGCTCAATTGAGGTGGTTTTTGGGGAACTGTGATTTGAGGCTGCAACAGAAACCGGAGATATAAACAGAATCATTAAGAAAATAATCAATACCAACTTTTCTAATTTCATTAACCTGTTACCTCCATCAATTTTAAAATGTTTATCACATATATTACAAAAGACGGTTCATTGTAACTTTAATTTTCAAGGTTGCTTTTAATTGATACTTATAAATCCATCCATTGCAATAATATATGTCAACAGGCTGCTAAAAAATATTATTTTACAGCAGCCTGTTGATGTTGAAAAATTATCCATAGCAATATTTTGTATTAAATTTATTTTACAAAGTCAAGACACAAAGAATATCTTTTTTGTTTTGGTCGGAGCGAGAGGATTTGAACCTCCGACCCCTTGCACCCCATGCAAGTGCGCTACCAGGCTGCGCTACGCTCCGTTTTTTTTGGGGAAGTTAAAGTACTCAAAAAAAGAAATAAATATCATTTTACAAGAAAAGTGTCAATAAGGATTTTTTCATATCCAGCAAGATTGTAATTTCTCATTAAATACTATAAAAATGTAATAAAGAGAGCGCATGACCATCAATATGAGGAATAAAATATTGCTTAAACCTGGTGACAAAATAGGTATCTGTGCCCCTTCAGGTTCTTTTGATAAGCTGAAGTTTGAAAAAGGGCTGGAAGTCATAAAGAATATGGGATTTAATCCCATTGTCCCAAAAGATATCTATAAAAAAAAAAGATACCTGGCTGGGAGTGACCCCTTAAGAGCTAAAGTTATCACAGATTTTCTTATTGATGACAATATCAAGGCAATAATGTGTGCAAGGGGAGGATTTGGAGCTATAAGAATATTAGACCTTCTTGAGCGGCAGCTTATTCAAAGGAATACAAAATTTTTTATTGGGTTCAGTGACATTACAGCACTTTTGGTTAATTTGACCAGATTCCCCTTAATAAAATTAATTCATGGTCCAAATATTGTCTCCCTTGCAAAAGCAGAATCTGAAACAGTAAACTCTCTATATCAATCATTAACAAATGGAACTTGGAGTATTAAAGTAAATAATCCCGTTGTTCTAAACCGAGGCTTTTGTAAGGCAAGGCTGTTGGGTGGCAACCTTACAACTTTGAATCATCTTGTTGGAACAAAATATCAGGCTGGGTTTAAAGATTGTATTTTTTTTATGGAAGATATACAAGAGTCTCCCTATAAAATTGACCGCATGTTAACTCAGATGAAGCTGGCAGGATGTTTTAACGGAATAAAAGGTGTTGTGACAGGATCTTTTCAAAATTGTGGCAACCTGGAAATCATTCATGAAATTATTCAGGAAATATTTGAGGAGTACCATATACCAATCCTTGCAGGGGTTGATTCAGGTCATGGCAGGATAAATCTCTCTTTGCCAATGGGAGTTGAGGTGACAGTGGATACAGATAAAACAGAATTGGAATTTAACAGATGAAACCCGTTGTTCAGCTAATGAACAGAGGTGTGAAAGAGGGTGTCTTCCCCGGTGCTGTCCTGCTTGTATCTAAAGGCAGCAAGATCAGGTTTTTCCAAAGTTTTGGAACCTCAGATGTTTTATCTGGTAAAACAATGACAAAGGAATCAATTTTTGATCTTGCATCTTTAACAAAACCCCTTGTTACCTCCCTTGCAGTGTTTAAGCTGATTGAAAAAAAACAATTATCCATGGAACAGAATATTTCAACCATTATTAAGCAGATTTCAGATAAAAGGAAAAAAGAAATTACAATTGGGCAGCTGTTGAGACACACTTCAGGTTTGGCTGCCCATAAAGAATACTATAAAAAGGTCATGGGTTTTGCAAAAACAGTGAGAAGAGAAAAAATGCGTGGGTTTTTAATAAAAGAGCCACTTATGGGAAAACCAGGGGGAAATCAGCTGTACAGTGATTTGGGTTTTATTCTTCTTGCGTGGATTGTTGAAACTATTTGTGGACAAAGAATAGATAGATTCATCAACAAAGAAGTTTATAAATTACTTGGAATAGATAATTTGTTTTATATTGATAATTTCAAAAAGCAACCTGTTCTTTCAGACGACCTATATAAAAAAATTGTTGCTACGGAAAATTGCCCCTGGAGAGAAAAAACCCTTTTAGCTGAAGTCCATGATGACAATGCCTGGTCAGTTGGTGGGATTGAAGGACATGCAGGGCTTTTTGGAGATGCTTTTTCCGTATGGCAGATTTCCATGGAAATCATGAATGCATTGAGGGGAGACAAGACAGAAGTATTAGACAGCATAAGAACATTAGATCTATTGAAGAAAGAGAAGGAATCTGAGTTCAGGGCAGGGTTTGATACTCCATCAAAACATGGAGCCTCTTCGGGAAAATATTTTTCTGAACACTCCATTGGTCACTTGGGCTTTACAGGCACTTCTTTCTGGATTGATCCTGTAAAAGCTTTGATTATTGTTCTCTTAAGTAACCGTGTACATTTTGGAAGAGGCAATGATAAAATAAAAACTTTTCGACCTGCAATTCATAATTTAATAGTGGAACAAAATCTATAAGTTTGCATGTATGATATACATATTTGTTGTTTTGTTCTTGTAAAAAATGAATAATTTTGTTAGCAATTAAGGTTACTATAACTTAAGGTGTTATTGAGGTTAAACAATAAAAATTAAAGGTGTGATATGAATCTAATAATTGATTCTTTGTTAGGTGCTTTTTCCAACGACCTGGCTGTTGATTTAGGGACAGCAAATACTCTAATATACGTTAAAGGGAAGGGCATTGTTTTAAATGAGCCTTCTGTTGTTGCTGTCAGGACCGATAGAAAATCCAAAAGCAGAATCCTTGCTGTTGGTCTTGAGGCAAAAAAGATGCTTGGAAGAACTCCTGGTAATATAGTTGCTATCCGCCCCATGAGAGATGGTGTTATTGCTGATTTTGAAGTTACTGAAGCCATGATCAAATATTTTATAAAAAAAGTTCACAATGGCAGAAGTGCACTTGTCCGCCCTCGCATTGTTATTGCTGTGCCTTCTGGCATAACCCAGGTTGAAAAGAGAGCTGTTAGAGAATCTCTTGAATCAGCAGGAGCAAGAGAAGTTTTTCTGATTGAAGAGCCCATGGCAGCTGCTATTGGTTCTGAGCTTCCCATAACAGAACCTACGTGTAACATGGTGGTTGACATTGGTGGAGGTACTACAGAGGTTGCTGTAATATCTCTTGCTGGTATCGTTTATACAAGATCACTTAGAGTCGCAGGTGATAAGATGGATGCTGCCATTGCCCAGCATATAAAAAGAAAATATAATCTTCTTATAGGTGAAAGAACAGCAGAACTTATTAAAATAGAAATTGGCAATGCTTATCCTGAAGTTGACAATATTGAGACCATAGAAGTAAAAGGCAGAGACCTTGTATCAGGAATACCAAAAATTTTGGCAATTGATTCAGAAGAAGTAAGAGTTGCAATATCTGAACAGATAGATGCCATTGTTGAAACAGTCAGGATAGCTCTGGAACAGACACCTCCTGAACTTGCTGCTGATATAGTTGATAGAGGGATAGTACTCACAGGCGGCGGTGCATTGTTAAAAAACCTTGATAAACTTTTAAAAGAAAAAAGCGGATTGCCGATAGTTGTGGCAGATGATCCTCTTTCAACTGTGGCAATAGGGTGTGGTAAGGCGCTTGATCATATTGATATTTTAAAAGAGGTTGTAATAGAATAGGTTAATGTTTTCCAAAAAGATGCTTTTTTTGATTGGAGGTCTTCTGTTGATTGCAATCAATTTTGCAATATTGACAATGAGCAGCAGGCAGTCAGTAGAAGAAAATAGTATTGAAAGAGTTACAATTACCTTGATTGCACCTTTTCAGATGGTAGTGTCAAGAAGTGTTAAGGCGATTGAGAGTGTCTGGATAGATTATTTTTGTACTGTTACTGCAGCAAAAGAGAATGCTAGTCTTAAGAAACAACTTGCGGATATTGATAGCATAAATAGTAGAATCCGGGAACTTGAGTTTGAGAATAATCGATTAAAGAAACTGGTTAATTTTACCCGAACTGTTGATTATACTTTTGTTGCAGCCCAGGTAATTGCAAGGGATCCTTCCCCATGGTTTAAAACAATCATGGTTGATAAAGGGTGGAAAGATGGATTGTCCAAAGGGCTTCCGGTTTTAGTTTCAGAGGGAGTTGTCGGGCATGTGATTAAAGTCGCCCCAGGTTATTCCAGAATACTTTTAATAACTGACAGGAACAGTGCTGTAGATTCTCTGGTGCAGAATTCAAGAGTCCGCGGGATTGTGAAGGGAGACAGTTCAGAGAGATGTTATTTTAGATATGCTTTAAGAAAGGAAAAAATTATAAAGGGTGAAATTATTGTCTCGTCAGGATTTGATCAGATTTTTCCAAAGGGTCTAAAAGTTGGTGAAGTTATTGATGTGAAAAAAGAGCCTTCCCAACTGTTTCAAAAGATTATTATAAAGACCTGTGTTGATTTTGATAAGTTAGAAGAGGTGCTTGTTGCTAAAATAGAAAATGACTCACAATAGATTCCAACAATGAAGATCTCTTTTTTCATATTATTAACTCTTTTTTTAATCATACTCCAATCCACTGCCTTTCCAGGTTTTTTTCTCTCCCACCACTTTTTTGATCTCTTAATTTTAAATGTCATCTATTTAAGCCTTATTTTTACACATACTGGGATACTTTTTATTGTTATTTTGATTGGATGCATTGTAGACAGCGTTTCTGGGGTATACTTTGGTTTATATCTCACAACATATATATGGATCTATGTAATAGTGCAGGTATTAAAACAATTTGTTTTCTCAAGGAACATTGTTTTTTATGTTGTAATCGCCGTTGCAGCCGTTGCAATAGAATCCATATTTTTAATACTTTCAGTTTTTATCAACCAGGGGAAAAGTGGTGTGGAATCGTTGAATTTTTATCTTATGGCAAAACAGATGATTCTGGCATGCATTTTTATTCCTTTGGGGCTTACAATAATTACAACAATTCGTAGAAAATATGAAAGCATTATAGCAAATTTTACAAATAAGATTAAAAGAGATTCAGATTATTTTAATTAGGGGCAGGTTTGACACAGTTTGTAAAAACTCCAGATAGAGAATGGATAAAAAAAAGATTGATGGGAGTAAGCATTTGCATTGCAGCTGTTTTTACTCTGCTTGTCTTCAGGCTTGTGTATTTACAAATTATTAAAGGCGAGGAATACCGGCGTTATTCAAAAAACAATTGCATCAGGCTAAAGAGTGTAAAAGCTCCCCGTGGGCTGATTTTTGATAGAAATGGTATTTTACTTGTGGACAACCGCCCATCTTTTAATCTGAAGATAGTGCTTGAAGATGCAAGACCCTTAAAAAAAATCATAAGCAAACTTTCACAATTCATTGAAGTGCCTTTTAAAGAACTTATGGATAAGATTAGTAAATTTGAAAAAAGGTCATATTACAGACCTTTTGTTTTAATGGAGAATCTATCAAGAAAACAACTCGCGGTTGTTGAAGCCCATAAACTTGACCTGCCTGGAATCTTAGTGGCTGTTGAGCCCCGCAGAAACTATATTTATAAGAAAAGCTGTGCCCACTTGCTGGGATATATAGGCGAGATAAATAAGAGAGAGCTGAATAGTAAAAAATATGTTGGAGTAGCCTCTGGAGATTCAATCGGCAGGTATGGCATAGAGAAAAGCCTGGAAGAGCTGCTTCGGGGCACAAGGGGAGGAAGACAGGTAGAGGTTGATGCCAATGGCAGGGTAATAAGGATTTTAAGGGAAGTAGACCCTGTTCCCGGGAAAAATATCTATTTAACATTGGATTTTGAATTGCAGTATACAGCAGAAGCAATGCTTAAAGAAAAAGCTGGTGCAATAATTGCCATGGACCCCTCAAACGGAGAAGTGCTTGCCATGGCAAGTGCGCCCTCCTTTGATCAGAATGATTTTATTGGGGGTGTTTCAACTAAAAAATGGAATGAATTGATTTCTGATTCTAAAAAACCCATGATAAATAAAGCATTTCAAGGAGAATATCCACCAGGTTCGATTTATAAAATTGTGAGTGCTTTTGCTGCATTGGAAGAAAACCTGATTGATGGAAACAAAAAGTCTGTTTGCCCAGGATTTTATAAATATGGGAACAGAGTGTATAGATGCTGGAAAAGGAGTGGTCATGGTGAGATCAATGTTTTCCAGTCCATAGAACAGTCCTGTGATGTTTTCTTTTACCATATTGGTGAAAAAGTCGGGGTTGATACCCTTGCAAAATATGCAAGGGGGTGTGGTCTTGCAAGAAAAACAGGAATTATACTTGGTAATGAACGCAACGGACTTATACCGACTTCTAAATGGAAACTCAAGCGATTTGGTGAACCGTGGCGGGGAGGGGAGAACCTTTCCATAGCCATAGGGCAAGGTTATGACCTTGTAACCCCTCTTCAGATGGCAGTGTTGATTGCTGCGGTTGGGAATGGAGGTGTGCTTTATAGACCCCAGGTTTTAAAGATAGTTAGAAACTCAGATGGTGATATTGTGGAAACCAGGGCTCCTGTGATCACAGGTAATCTTCCAGCAAGCGAAAAAACTTTAAGAATTGTAAAGCAAGGGCTTTTTAATGTTGTTCAGGGAAAAAGAGGAACAGCCAGGGGTGTCAGGATAAAAGGAGTTGAAATAGCTGGAAAAACTGGTACTGCCCAGGTGTTCAGTATCAAGGAAGGCGAAAAAATTAATTCAGATAAACTTAAGTATCATCTTCGGGATCATGCATGGTTTATCTGTTATGCTCCTGCTGTGAATCCTGTCATAGCAGTTTCAGTATTAATAGAACATGGCAAACATGGCTCTTCCGGAGCAGGTCCTTTGGCAAAAGCAGTTGTGAAAAAATATCTTGAAATAAAAGGTTTACTTGGGAGAGAAACTAAAATAAAACAATGATACATCATATCTTAAGAAATGGAGGCAATGATGTTTGACCGGCGCCTTTTAGAAAATTTTGACTGGGGGCTGCTTTTATTGATTTTTACCATTGCATTATTGGGTCTTGTAATCTTGTACAGTGCTCTGACAGCTGGAAGCGATTATGTCATGCATCCCTTATTTAAAAGACAGATAAGCTGGATGGTTTTTGGTTTGATTATTATGGTTGCAGTTTTCCTTTTAGATTATAAGTTTCTTGATGAAGCAAGTATTATAATTTATCTTTTCTGCATAGGATTGCTTGTAACAGTCTTTGTCACAGGTAAATATGTGGCAGGATCAAAAAGATGGCTTGCTCTTGGTCCTGTTACGATGCAGCCCTCGGAGATAATGAAAATAGCATTAATCATAATTCTTGCTTCAGTGTATTCCAATATGGTGACTGAAAAAGGTTTGACCTTCAAGGAGCTTTGGAAGCCGGTACTTATCTGCATTGTCCCTTTCTTGTTGATAGCAGGTCAGCCTGACCTTGGTACTGCAATGCTGCTTTTTTTAATAGCTGGCTCCATTACTTTGTTTGTTAAAGTTGAAAGAAGAGTTATGCTGTCCTGCATTGGTTTGTGCATTGCAGCAATTCCATTGGCCTGGTTTTTTTTACTTAAAGGCTATCAAAAATCCAGAGTATTAACTCTCTTTAATCCTGAAAGAGATCCCCTGGGATCAGGTTATCATATCATCCAATCCAAAATCGCCATAGGTTCAGGTATGCTCACAGGAAAGGGGTTTTTACAGGGAACACAAAATACCCTGTCTTTTCTCCCTGAACAGCATACTGATTTTATTGTCTCAGTTCTTGCTGAAGAGTGGGGATTTTTAGGCTGTTTTGTATTTTTATTTTTATATTTTTTGCTTTTACTTTGGGGGCTTAATATTGCATATGGCTGCAGAAACATGTTTGGATCAATTTTAGCCTTTGGAATAACCTGTATGATTTTCTGGCAGATATTTATTAATTTTGGGATGGTTATGGGTCTTATGCCAGTTGTAGGCGTGCCTCTGCCCCTTGTCAGTTATGGTGGGTCTTCAGTTATTACAAACATGATAGGATTGGGTATTTTGTTAAATATCAGCATGCGTAAATTTATTTCAAATTAATGAATAATTGAGTTTTGCTTATTGACAAATTTTTTTTGGAATGGTACTCAAGTTTCGATTTAAAGTATTAAATGCTGCGCTTATTTTTATTTAAGGTAGCTGGTAGATAATAGATGAGGTAAGTAATATTTACAATTTTTTAACGGCGGAGGAATTTTTATGATAACGATTATTCCTGATGGATCAACTATTATTCAGTTGGTCAATTTCTTAGTTCTGCTGTGGATACTTAACCAGATTTTTTTCAGACCAATTCGTCAAGTCCTTATTCAACGTAAAGAGAAGATTGACGGTCTTAAGGGGGGAGTGAAAAAACTCGCTGAAGATGAGATCGAAAAGGGCAATGCGTTTGAAAATGGTCTGAAAGAGGCTAGATCAAAAGGGTTAAAAGAGAAAGAAACTTTTATTGATCAAGCATCTGCAGAGGAAAAAGAGATCATTGGTAAGATTAACAAAGAGGCTCAGGCAAAACTTGTTGAGATAAAAAAACAGGTGGCTGAAGAGACCGAGAAAGCCCGTGTCCAATTGGAAAAAGAGATTGAGAATTATGCAAGAAACATTGGAGAAAAGATCTTGGGGAGGGCTTGCTAATGAGAATGTTTGAACAAGGCCATAAATCAAGAGAAAAGTATTTAAAGATTATTTACTATGTCTTGGTGATGCTTTTTTTCAGTGTAATTGCCTATGCTTCCGGTGGCGGTGGAGGAGAACATGCTGAACCTGCATTATCAAAGTGGCATGATACTGATACATATAAAGTGATAAACTTTGTTGTTCTCGCTCTTATATTATTTTTTGTTGCTAAAAAACCAGTTAAAGAGTTTTTCACTTCCCGCATTAAGGGAATTGAAAAAGAACTTTCTGACCTGGAGCTGGAAAAGAGAGATGCTGAAAAAAAGATTGCTGTTTTAGAAGCAAGACTAAAAGATCTTGATGGAGAATCCAAGAAAATTGTTGACACTTATATAGAACAGGGCAAAAAGGCAAAAGAGAGAATTTTGACCCAGGCTCAAGAAGAAGCAACAAAACTTCAGGATACAGCAAAACGCAATATTGACATGGAATTCAAAGCAGCAACTGCTGAACTTAAAAAAGAGATTACAGAAAAAGCTATTTTGGAAGCTGAACAACTTATTAAAAAAACAATCTCTTCTGATGATCAGGATAAACTTGTTGATGAATATCTTGAAAAGGTGGTGGCATAATGAAAAATTTAGTAGTTTCAAGACGTTATGCTAAGGCATTAATACTTATAGGCAAAGAGGATGGCAAAGCTGAAAGCTATAGAGATGAACTTGATAGAGTGATTACACTTTTTGATGATAACTCTGAACTTGAACACGCTTTAACAAATCCACTTTTTATTAAAAATGACAGAAAAAATGTTCTTGAAGCAGTAATGGGAAAGATTGGTTTCTCCGAGATTATGCAGTCATTTTTAAGCTTATTGTTTGACAAAGGTCGAATCGGATTTTTAAGAGATGTTGTAAGACTTTACAATGATTTTGCTGATGAACTCAAAGGCATTGTGCATGCCTCTTTGATTTCAGCAACTGAGTTGTCATCAGAGTCTGTCGCAAAAATAAAAGATGCATTAACTAAAAAAACCGGTAAAAATATTATTTTGGATGTTGAGCAGGACCCTTCTTTGATTGGCGGTGTTGTTACAAAGATAGGTGACCTTATGTTGGATGGAAGTGTAAAAACTCAACTTGCAAATATGAGAGAAACATTAAAAAGGGGTGAGGGTGTCTAATGGAAATAAAAGCTGAAGAAATAAGCCAGATTATAAAAGATCAGATTAAAGGCTTTGATAAAGATGTAAATTTAAGTGAAACTGGTGTAGTCCTTTCTTCTGGTGATGGTATTGCCCGTGTGTACGGTCTTGAAAAAGTGAAAGCAATGGAGCTTGTGGAGTTTCCAGGCGGTATTATGGGGCTTGCTTTGAACCTTGAAGAAGACAATGTTGGTGTTGCTATTCTTGGTAATGATAAAGCAATTAAAGAAGGCGATATTGTAAAACGTACTGATCGTATTGCAGAAGTTCCTGTTGGTGAGGAAATGCTGGGCAGAGTTGTTACTACAACAGGTGAACCTGTTGACGGTAAAGGACCAATTAATGCAAAAAAATTCATGAATATGGAATTGGTTGCTCCTGGTGTTATAGCAAGAAAAGGGGTTCATGAACCATGCTATACCGGGGCTAAAGCTATTGATGGTATGACTCCTGTTGGCAGAGGCCAGCGTGAGTTGATCATTGGTGACCGTCAGATTGGTAAAACTGCTGTTGCGGTTGATGCTATTCTTGCTCAAAAAGAGACTGACATGAAATGCATCTACGTTGCATGTGGTCAGAAAAAATCAACTGTTGCCCAGGTTGTTGCAGCATTAGAAGAACATGGTGCAATGGAATATACAACCGTTGTTATTGCAAGCGCATCAGAATCTGCTGCCATGCAGTATCTTGCACCATATGCAGGATGTGCAATGGGTGAATACTTTAGAGATAAAGGCGAGCATGCTCTTATTATATATGATGACCTTTCAAAACAGGCAGCAGCTTACCGTCAGGTATCTTTGCTCTTAAGACGTCCTCCAGGGCGTGAGGCTTTTCCTGGAGATATTTTTTATAATCATTCCCGTCTGCTTGAAAGATCTGCTAAACTTAGTGATGAAGAAGGTGCAGGTTCCCTTACAGCACTTCCTATCATTGAAACCCAGGAAGGTGACGTTTCTGCATTTATTCCAACAAATGTAATTTCAATTACAGACGGTCAGATTTTTCTTGATAAAGACCTTTTCTTTGCAGGTATCAGGCCTGCCATTGATGTTGGTCTCTCTGTATCCCGTGTTGGTGGTTCAGCCCAGGTAAAGGCAATGAGACAGGTTGCAGGTACGCTGCGACTTGACCTTGCACAATATCGTGAGCTTGAAGCATTTGCAGCATTTGGTTCCGATCTGGACGAAGCAACTCAAAAACAATTGACTCGTGGTGAGAGACTGGTTGAGCTATTAAAACAACCTCAGTTTAAACCTCTTTCAATGGAAAAAATGGTTACCGCACTTTATGCAGGGACCAAGGGTTATATTGATAAATACCCCAAAGAAGGTGTTGCTAAATATGAAGCAGGGCTTTATCTGTTTATTGAAAACCGCTTCCCTGAAATTTTTTCAGGTCTTAAAGAAAAAGAAGAGATTACAGATGATATAGAAGCAAAACTCAAAGAAGCCCTTGAAGCATATGACGAAGAATTTACAGCAAGTGCGTAATTTTTTAGAATTTTTCGTGATATTATTCATTAATAACAGGCTTGAGAGGTAAATTATATGGCAACATTAAAAGAAGTAAAAGCAAAGATAGGCAGCGTTAAAAAGACAAAGCAAATCACTTCTGCCATGAAAATGGTTGCCACTTCAAGATTACGCGGTGCCCAGATGAGCATGGAGGCTTTTATGCCCTATGCATCAAAATTTTCTGAGGTTTTGGGAAGCATAGCCGGAAATGCCGGAAATGATGCAAGCCCATTACTTGTGCCAAGGGAAGAGGTGAAAAAAGTGAGTGTTATTCTCTGTACATCTGACAGAGGACTCTGCGCTGGTTTTAATGTAAATTTAATAAATAAAGCTGATAAGTACATTCAATCAGAACTCCAGGAAAAGGATGTCCAATTGATCTGTTTTGGTAAGAGAGGTCGTGACTGGGCGAAAAAATCTCCTTTTGAAATAGAAGATGAATACCTTGATGTTGTTGGAGGGAAGTTTGATTTCAGCATAGCATCATCATCAGGGCAGAAAATGATAGACAGTTTCCTTGAAGGAGCTGTTGATGAAGTATATTTGGTTTATTCTGAGTTTAAGGGTATGGGGAAACAGGTTCCTGCAATTAAACAGATTCTACCCATCCCTTCTTTAGAAGATGTAGCTGAAGAGACACAAACTAATGAAGATTCTTCAAATCTTCCAGAGCATATTTGTGAACCTTCTTCCACAGCTTTGTTAGGTGAGATGCTGCCCAAGAATATTTTTATTCAAATATATGATGCATTGCTTCAAACATCAACAAGTGAACATTCTGCAAGAATGGCTGCCATGGAGAATGCAACAAAAGCATGTGAAGATATTGTTGATGAACTCCAGACAGTATACAATAAGGCAAGGCAGGCTGGTATTACTTCAGACCTTATGGATATTGTTGGTGGTGCAGAGGCTCTTAACGGTTAAAAATAGGTATACTAAATAATAAAACAGCTTTACAGGAGGATTAGATGGCTGAAAATATAGGTAAAATATCCCAAGTACTTGGTGCAGTTATTGACGTAGAGTTTGAACCCGGAAAACTGCCAGCGATTTTAACAGCTTTAAAAATAACAAACCCGACAATTGGTGATATGGAAGATAATCTTGTTGTTGAGGTGGCACAACATCTTGGTGATAATGTTGTTAGGTGTATTGGTATGGACGTAACAGATGGTCTTCAGCGCGGTATGCTTGTTAAAGATACTGGAAGTCCGATTATGATGCCAGTTGGTGAGGCATCTCTTGGAAGAGTGCTTAATGTTGTTGGACGACCTGTTGATGGACTTGGTGATATCAGTCAGGATAAGATGCTTCCAATTCATAGAGAAGCTCCGGCATTTATAGAACAGGATACATCAGTAAGGGTTCTTGAGACCGGTATTAAAGTTATAGACCTTCTTGTACCATTCCCCCGTGGTGGTAAAATGGGCATGTTTGGTGGTGCAGGTGTAGGTAAAACTGTTATCATGATGGAAATGGTTAATAACATTGCCATGCAGCATGGTGGTATTTCAGTGTTTGGTGGCGTTGGAGAGAGAACCCGTGAAGGTAATGACCTTTATCATGAAATGAAAGATTCAGGTGTTCTTCCAAAATGCGCATTGGTTTATGGTCAGATGACAGAACCTCCGGGTGCAAGAGCAAGAGTTGCTCTTTCTGCTCTTACCTGCGCAGAGTATTTTCGTGATGAAGAGGGTCAGGACGTACTTCTTTTCATCGATAATATTTTCCGTTTTACCCAGGCTGGTGCAGAAGTGTCTGCTACTTTGGGTCGTATGCCTTCTGCTGTTGGTTATCAACCAACTCTTGCAGTTGACATGGGTGAATTACAAGAAAGGATTACATCGACTGATAAAGGTTCAATCACAGCAGTACAATGTGTTTATGTACCGGCAGATGATTTAACTGACCCTGCCCCTGCAACAACATTTGGACATCTTGACGGAACTGTTGTTCTTTCCCGCCAGATTGCAGAACTTGGAATCTATCCTGCGGTTGATCCTCTGGATTCATCTTCAAGAATTCTTGATGCTGCATATATTGGTGAGGAACATTACAATGTTGCCCGAGTTGTTCAGCAGACTCTTCAAAAATATAAAGAACTCCAGGATATCATTGCAATCCTTGGTATGGATGAGCTCTCTGATGAAGATAAGACCACTGTGCAGCGTGCAAGGAAACTTCAAAGATTTTTGTCACAGCCTTTCCATGTTGCAGAAGTTTTTACTGGTTCACCAGGTAAATTTGTTAAAGTTGAAGACACTGTTAGATCATTTAAAGAGATAATTGATGGGAAACATGATGATCTTCCAGAATCAGCTTTCTATATGGTAGGTGCCATAGAAGAAGCAAGAGAAAGAGCTGAAAACGCATAAATTAGGGGGATAATATGGCTGAAAAATTATTTCTTGAAGTAGTAACCCCTCAAAAGGCAGTTGTAAGCGAGGAAGTGCAGAGTGTGGTTGCACCGGGTTCCGAGGGTGAGTTTGGTGTGCTTAAAGGTCATACTACTTTTCTTGCATCTTTGAAAGTTGGAAGTTTACGGTATAAAGACGCTTCGGGAAAAGAGAAATATGTTTTCATAAATCAGGGTTTTGCTGAAGTTTTGCCGGATAAGGTTACAATACTTGCTGAATCGGCTGAACTTAGCAAAAACATTGATGTTGAGCGATGCGAACAAGCAAAGAAGAGAGCTGAAAATCGCCTTGCTGATAAAACTTCAAAGGATGTTGATTTTGCAAGAGCTGAAGCCGCATTAAAGAGAGCAATTCAGAGAATTGCCATGGCAAAAGCATAGATATTGCTAATCTTGATTTGAAGTACTTTTTTATTTAATTATTAAAAAGGGGGATGCTTTTTTTATAGAGCACTCCCTTTTTTTTTGATATTTGAATTTGTTAAGGGGGAGACAATGGAGTATCTTGATGTTGCTATTGTAATTCTTGCTGCCGGAAGAGGTACAAGAATGAAATCAGATCAGCCCAAGGTACTTCACCAGATTAATTCTAAGTGCATGATCACATATGTTGCTGAGTGTGCTGAAAAAGTGGTTGGGAAAAATATTCATATTGTTGTTGGTTATCAGGCTCAGAAAGTAAAAGATGAAATTGATAAACATTTTAATGTCATCTACTCTTTTCAAGAAAATATGTTTGGCACTGGTGATGCAGTAAAAGTTGCGCTACAGGGCTTGTCTGATAGCACTAAGACTGTATTGGTACTAAATGGGGATGTCCCTTTTGTTAAAGAGCAAACTCTTGTATCTCTGATTAAAACACATTTAGAAAACCAAAATGTGGTAACACTGCTTACCGTGGAAATCGATGATCCTTCGGGATATGGCAGGGTTCTTCAAAATGATACGGGTGGTATCATCTGTATCAAAGAAGAAGCAGATGCAACATTAGAAGAGAAAAAGATTAAAAAAGTCAATTCTGGAATTTATTGTTTTTCAAAAGATTTTTTAGAATATGCCATACCAAAGATTGAGCCGGACAATGTCCAAAAAGAATATTATTTAACAGATGTGATTGAGATTGCAATTAATAAAGGCGCAAAAACAGGTATGCAATCTGTAGAAAACTGGTCCGAAGTAGTTGGTATTAACACTCTTGCAGACTTGGAAAAAGCTGAAGCCTTATTTAAAGATATAGAGTTATAATTGTCTTGACTTAATTTTAAAATATGAATTATAATTAAATCCAAGACTTTTATAATAGTTTAATATGATAAAATTGGATATTGATATAATTATTGTAAACTAATATATATATGTAAGTTTAAAAGCAGTTTAAGAATTAATGAAGATCAGGCCCCTGCTAAGTACGTGATTGTATGACGGCCTTTGTCCGAATACTTGAGAGAAAGGGAATTCACACTGACACTGGTGAGCATGTTCCAAAAGTTAAAAGGAAAAGCCTAAAGGTGCTATTGAATGCCCACTTTTGAACCAGTGGTTCAAAAGCCTTAAACAACACGGCAATATGTGGGGGTATTGAAAAATAATTTTTGATTCCTTTCAAGCTTATTATCCAGTTATTATAATTTGTAAGTTCACATTTTATATGCTGTTCAGGGTATGCTGGTTAAGGTATGCTGATGGTTATTAAAATTTTTAATATAATTGATATTTAGGAGATATATTTAATGAATTATATGGCTTTGCTCTCCTCATTTGCAGGTTTGTTTGCAGGGGCGGCTATTACATATTTACTCATAAAAAGTAAGTTTCAAAAAAGAGATCTGGACATAAGAAATAAAAAAATACGCATCCAGAGAGAGGCTGAAAAAAAAGCTGAAAACTTATTGAGAGAGGCTAAACTTGAGGCAAAAACCAGACTTCTAGAGATGAAGAGCGAGTTTGATGCTGAGACAGACGAAACAAAAAAAGAGCTTAAAAAAGAAGACCGACGACTTTCCAAGAGAAGTGAAAAACTTGATAAGCAGGATGAACAAGCTCTCCTACGAGAACAAAACATTACAAACAAAGAAAAAGAGGTTACTATAAAGTTTGAAAACGCTTCAAAAAAAGAGAGCAAGTATTCAAAGTTACTCAATCAAATAAAAAAAGAACTTGAAAGAGTCTCAGGGTTAACCTCGGAAGAGGCAAAAGAAATTCTTTTAAAAACCATGAAAGATGATGCCAAGCTTGAGAGTGCAAAGTTTATTAAAAAATTGATAAATGAAGCTAAAGAACAGGCTGATAAAGAGGCAAAAAAGATTTTATGTACGGCTATTCAAAGATATGCTGGGGATTATGTTGCTGAAAGAACTGTCTCTGTCGTGAACCTTCCGGGCGATGAAATGAAGGGAAGGATAATAGGCAGGGAAGGAAGAAACATCAGAGCAATTGAAGCTGCAACCGGAGTGGATCTGATTATTGATGATACTCCTGAAGCTGTAATCTTGTCAGGGTTTAACCCGGTGCGCAGAGAGGTTGCAAGATTGTCCCTGGAAAAATTGATCGCAGATGGCCGAATTCACCCCGCAAGGATTGAAGATATGGTTGAAAGAGTTACCAAGGAAGTTGATGCAACCATTAAGGAGGCTGGGGAACAGGCAGCATTTGATCTTGGCGTCCATGGTATAAATTCCGAGTTAATCAAAATATTGGGGAAATTAAAGTTTCGTACCAGTTACGCTCAAAATGTTTTACAGCATTCCATTGAAGTTGCATTCCTTTGTGGTACCATTGCCGCTGAATTGGGTTTGAATGTTAAACTTGCCAAGAGAATGGGCTTATTACATGATATTGGTAAGGCTGTTGATTACGAAGTGGATGGAGCCCATGCAATCATTGGAAGTAATCTTGCCAAAAAATATGGAGAAGAGAAGAATATTGTAAATGCAATAGCAGCTCACCATGAAGATAAAATGCCTGAAAGTGTTTATGATTATATTGTTCAGGCAGCAGATGCTCTTTCAGGAGCAAGACCGGGTGCCAGAAAAGAGAGCCTTGAAAACTATGTGAAACGACTGGAAGATCTTGAAAATATAGCAAACGCCTTTGAGGGTGTTATTAATACCTATGCCATCCAGGCTGGTCGTGAAGTGCGTGTCATTGTAGAAAGTGATAAAATTTCCGATGACAGAGCTTTGATTATGTCCAAGGAGATAGCAGAGCAGATTGATGAAAATGTAACATTCCCCGGGCAGGTTAAAGTTGTTGTAATTAGAGAAACAAGGGCTGTAGAGTATACAAAATAAAGGAAGAATTAAGATAAAATGAGTGTTCTTGATATTTTACGTGAGCGTGGGTTTGTTGATAATGTTACACATGAACAAGAGCTTCAGGAATATTTAGCCCAAAAAAGTGTAACATGTTATATTGGATTTGATCCAACCGCAGATAGTCTGCATGTGGGTAGTTTAGTGCCTCTCATGGCTCTTGCCCATATGCAGAAAAAAAACCACAGACCAATAGGTCTTATTGGTGGGGGAACAGGTCTTATTGGTGATCCCAGTGGAAAAACAGAGATGCGTAAAATTATTACCCACAAGGAAATTGAGAAGAATAAAAGAGGTTTGAGAAAGCAACTTGAAAGATTCCTTGATTTTCACGATGATAAAGCATTGTTGCTTGATAATGCAAGCTGGCTTACAGGGTTGGAGTATATTCCTTTTTTGCGTGATATTGGACGACATTTCAGTGTGAATAGAATGATAAAAGCTGAAGGGTATAAAACACGTCTTGATTCAGAAGATGGTCTTAATTTCATAGAATTTAATTATATGCTGCTTCAATCCTTTGATTTTATGCAGCTTGCAAAAGATCACGATTGTCTGCTTCAAATGGGTGGAAGTGATCAGTGGGGAAATATTGTTTCAGGCATTGATCTTGTTAGAAGAACTTTGAGTAAACAGGCATTTGGCATAACATTTCCTCTGATTACAACCAGCAGTGGCATTAAAATGGGGAAAACCCATAAAGGTGCTGTCTGGCTTGATCCTGAGCGAACATCACCATATGATTATTATCAATATTGGGTAAATTGTGATGATGCTGATGTTGAAAGATTTTTATATCTCTTTACATTTTTGCCAACAGCAGAAATAAAAAAGGCAGGAGAGCTTGAGGGTGCTGAAATTAACCATGCTAAAGCTATTCTTGCGTTTGAAGCAACAACCATTGCCCATGGAAAGGAAGAGGCTGAAAAGGTGTTTAAGGCGGCAACCTCGGTATTTGGTACTTTTAAGATTTCAAAAAACCTTTTAAGGTCAAGCAGTATTCCAAGAAAGAGCCTTGCTGATTCTGATGATTCTATACCGAAAACTAAGATAGACAGAAAGCGTTTAGATCAAGATCAAGGTGTTGCTGTTGTTGATCTTTTTGTTGAAACAGCACTGTGCAGCTCTAAAAGTGAGGCAAAAAGATTGATAAAACAAGGTGGTGGATATGTTGATAATATCAGAGTGGAATCCATTGATAAAAGATTGTTGGAACAAGACTTTAAAGATAATGAACTTCTTTTAAGAGCAGGCAAAAAAAAGTATCATAAAATTATTTTAATATAGTTTTAAAAATCAATTGACAAATGCGTTAAACAGGTGTATAAATTCTGGGTTTTGTTTGTTACAGAATATGAATTAATTGGA